>NZ_JABBNI010000016.1 GCF_012926525.1 Clostridium muellerianum | reverse complement strand
GTTCTCCTCCTCTATGTTCTATTATTTTGGGTGATAACATTTATTATTTCATAGTGGAGGAAAATATAAAAGCCTAACGGCTAAAAAGTTAGGAAAATCAGCGCTTGCGGAATTCCGCAAGCGACTAATTAACATGAATTTTATAGGAGGAATATAGGTGATACGAACAGCAACGATTAATGATATAGATAACCTTGTAAAATTAAGAATACAATTGCTCAAAGAAGCAAAAAAGAATATTGAAAATTACAATTGGGAAAAATATTCGCAAGTGTTAAAATGTTATTATAATGAAAATTTATTAAATGGAAAAATTGCAGCATTTTTAGATGAGGAAAACGAAAATATTGTTGCAGTGAGTATTATGTGTTTCTATAATATTTGTCCGTCACTTTTCAACTTAGATGGAAAAAAGGCATTAATTACAGACATGTATACTGTTCCGAAATATAGAAATAAGGGTATAGCAAACAAACTTCTAATTAATATTATGGAGTATGCAAAAAAATTAGGTTATAAGAAAGTTACTTTAAATTCAACTGATGATGGTAGAAAATTATATGAAAAGTATGGGTTTAAGGATGTAACTGGAGAAATGTATTATAAGTTTATATGATTTTATTTAAAATTGCATGTGAAATTAGAACTATAATTTATATAGCTCTATTTTTTTTATTTCAGAAAGCAGTTCTATTAGATCAAAAAATGCTTTATCAATTGATGATAACGTAAAAAGCATATTTATATAAACAATTTATGTAGAAGATTAGAAGAATTTTATAAATATTACATAAAAGCACTTTTTTCAATATCTATAGCAGTAAAAGCAATAAAAAATCTAAAGTCCTAAATTATAATATATTGTGAGATGAGAATTGAGAAAAGGATGTGAAATAAACTTGATTACTATAGGTAAAATAACATACCATGATTTAAATGATTTAAACAATTTATATGAACAACTTTTGAATAAAAAGGCAGATTCTAAAAAGCTTAAGAATAAGTTTGAATTTATTGATTCAAATAAGAACTATATACTAGTTGGGGCAAAAGATGACGATAATAATCTAGTTGGTTCATTGTTAGGAATTATTTGCCAAGATATTGCAGGTGATTGTAAGCCATTTATGGTTGTTGATAATGTAATAGTAAAAAGTAACTGTAGGAGAATGGGAATTGGAAAAGCACTAATGAGTTTTATTGAGGATATTGCCAGGAAGGAAGACTGTTATTTTACAATGCTAGTATCGGCTTTCTGCAGAAAAGGTGCTCATAAATTTTATGAATCCATAGGATATAATAACGATGTTGTCAAAGGATTCAAAAAATATTTATAAAAAGTATTTTTATATAGAAAATAAAAATGAAGGATTTTATAGATGCAGTGCTGTGGTTGGTACTGAGATTGTAGATAAATTGTAAATGTATAAAATAAGCAATTCATCATAATTAAAAGTGCTGTATTTACTACACAACTTTTTAAAGTACAATTGACAAAGGACAGAGAACAATGAAGGTGAATTTTCCTACTTCATTATACTCTGTCCTTTGTCATCTAAAAATATTGTTTCGCAATATTTTTACTTTACTACATTCATGATAATCTGGTATAGAACTGGAATAAAAATTGCGGGAAGTAAATTTGCTACTTTTATTTTTGTTATATTAAGCATATTAAAGCCTAATCCCATGATGAGAATACTTCCTATGGCAGTCATATCTGTAATTACTGATTGAGTTAAAAGAGGTTTCAAAAAAGAAGCCGCAATTGTTATACTACCTTGATAAAGTAGAACCGAGAAGGATGAAAGTAATACTCCAAACCCAAGAGAAGATGCAAAAATAACAGAAGATATTCCATCAATTATGGATTTTGCAAAAAGTATCTTATGATTTCCCTGAAGACCGCTTTCTAGTGATCCAACTATAGCCATAGAACCTATACAAAATAATAAACTTGAAGTTACAAACCCCTCTGATATTTTTACATCTTTTCCTTTAAACTTATTTTCTATGACATCTCCTAATTTCTTAATCATGTTATCCAAATCAATAAGTTCTCCCATAAGAGTACCTAATGCTATGGATATTATAATAAGAATGAAGTTAGATACTTTTATGAAACCGGAAATTCCTATAAAAATTATACATAGAGATAAACCATGCATTACTGTAGTACTTACTTTTTCGGATATTCCTTTCTTTAAAACCATTCCTACTATACTTCCAATTATTATAGCAAAAAAATTAACGATAGTACCGAACATAAAACCCCCCCTAAAAATAAATATAAGTACATTTTATCAAAAAAGAAATAAAAAGCTATGTTATTTTTTGTTAAAATACATTTTTAATCAAGTAATTATTACATTTAGTCGGAGTTTGATGAAGATAAATATATCTCTTAATCCGAGTCTTAGAATAATCTATTAAGGGGTGTATCATATATTAGCACAACATAAAAATTCTAAATCACTTTTATTATGTATGATGGAAATGTTATGAATAAAAGCTATGGTAAAAATAATTTATAGCATAAATTTGTTTTTGAAATCATATAATGGTTGTAAATGATAATGGTTTTAATATTTAAATTAAGAATATTGAGTATTACAACAGACAATTATTGAACAAATTATGAGGAAAATTCTAATATTTAGGCATAGGGTAAGCATTATTGTCGCAAAATAATATAAAAAACTTGACTATCGAACAAACGTTCGCTATAATATAAATATATTAAGAAACTTAATTGAAGTGGAATTACCCAATAAAGGAACGGGGGATTAATTATGGATAAATATAATGTTTTTGTAAGAATTAATTATACATCGGTGGAATCAAAAAAAGAGGAAGTAAAACCTGGTGGAACTAGAGTTAATAATGGTAAGGTAAGCGGTAATAAGTATTTAATAGGTGGAGGATTTTATAATAGAAAAGGTGGAACAGTAGTATTTTCAGCTAAAAGCTTAGAAGAAGTTAAGAATGTAACTGTAGACAAACCCCTCTTAAAGAATGCATCTATAAATTATAATGTAGCTTTTATTCCAAAAGGAATTTAAAATGAAAAATATTATATATAGGCAATACTAATGTATACTTTTTCATAAAATATTGTATATTAAAAATATTTTTATAAAGTGATTATGTAGTTAAATTAAAACCCTAATGCACTTTAGATCATGTAAAGTACAGGGGGTTATGGTATTGAATAGGGTTACTGGTATTTTAGGTACCAGTTTATTTTTTTGTCTAAAAATAAATTTATAAAAATATATTGCATAATTATAATAATTCTTGTATAATTATAAAAAAATAAACATTAGAAGCTTTATTATGAAAAAAATCCGCAGTAATTATTGTTGAATATATTTTTAATGTAGTTACTTTCAATAAAATGGTTTGGATATGATGTTTATAAAAAGTAGATAATATATTTTAATACAAATTAAATGATATATTTTAAGAGGAGGATATAATTATGAAAAAGGTATCAGCAATAATTTTAACGGCAATAATGACTATGTCTTTATTTGCAGGATGCTCGAAAACTAATAGTGGTACATCCACTACTCAAAAAACAGATTCACTTCAAAAAGTTAAAGATTCAGGTGTTTTAAAGATAGGATTAGATGATTCTTATCCACCAATGGAATTTAGAGATGAGAAAAATGAATTAGTTGGTTTTGATATAGATATGGGTAAAGAACTAGCTAAAAAGTTAGGTGTTAAGTATGAGCCTGTAACTACAGACTTCAATGGAATAGTATTAGCACTTAAATCAGGAAAATTTGATGCTATAATAGCAGCTATGAGTATTACAGATGAAAGAAAAAAGGAAATAGATTTTGTTGGACCTTATGTAGATGGTGGTCAGATAATTATAGTTAAAAATGGTAGTGCTATACAGGGAAAGGCAGATCTAAAGGGAAAGATATTATCAGCTCAGTTAGGATCAACTGGTGAGCAGGCAGCTAATAAAATTGAAGGATCTAAAGAAGTTAAAAAGTATGATAAGGTAACAGAAGCTTTCCACGATTTATCTATAGGAAGAGTAGATGCATTAATAGTTGATGGCCAAGTTGGAGGATATTATGCTAAGAAAGAAGCAGGAACTTACAAAATACTTACTGAAAAATTAACTAAAGAACCAGAAGGAATAGGCGTTAAAAAGGAAAATAAAGAACTTAAAGATGCACTTCAAAAAGCTTTAGATGAATTAAAAAAAGATGGAACTCTTACAAAACTTTCAATTAAGTGGTTTGGATATGATATATATAAATAAGTTTAATTAAAGTAGTAAACTAAAACTACTGTTTTATAAGTATTTAAATATACTTATAAAACAGTAGTTTATTTTTATTATATAAGAATTTTTTATTTTTCACAACAAAACTTAATTTTAACGGTTTCTAACAGAGTAAAATATCAAAAGACTTAAAGCTTATTTTTCACAAATAGCATTTTTTGGACAAATTGGGTTATTTTTAGTCAAAATAAGTGTTATACTGTATAATGCATAATAATTGTAAATGAATCAATTACAGTAAGCATTAATCGAGAATAATTATTGAACAATATATATATAAATAAGATGATATTTTTATGCTATTCTGAAAGGGGAAGTGAATAAACTTTATGATACATCAAATAAAAGATGAACTTCAAGAAATTGCTGAAGTTATAAAGGCAGTAATTGGCATTGATATAACTATTATGGATAAAAATTTATCTAGAATAGCAGGTACAGGAAAATTTAAGGATAAAATAGGACACAAAGTGCCTAAAAATTCCGTTTTTCAAAAGTCTATAATTACAAGACAGCCTTATTTTGTTGATGATCCTAAGCTTTGTAGTGAATGTACAATCTGCAGCTCTAAAGAACAGTGTGATGAAAAAGCAGAAATTTGTTTTCCAATTATAATTGATGATAAAGTAGAAGGCGTCATAGGTATGATTATCTTTGAGGAAGAACAAAAAGAAGCATTTTTGCAAAAGCAGGATATTTATAAGGACTTTGAAAAAAGATTAGGAGATCTTATATCATCTAGAATAAAAGAAAAAACTTTTAATAACAAATTAGAATATAAATCAAAAGAACTTTTAACTGTAATTAACTCCGTAAATGAAGGAATAATTATAATAGATAAGGAAAATAAAATATTAAATTTAAATACTTATATTATTGATAAGTTTAATTTGAAGTCTTCAGATATAATTGGCAAAAATATAAACTTAATACTTCCTGATAAGTTTATAAATAAATTTATAGGAGCTGAATATTATTTAGAAGAAGAATCTGTAGGTATAAGTATTGGAAAGTTAAGATACAATTTTCTCGTAACATCTAAGTGCATAAAGGTAAACAATGAAGTTTCAGGAGCTGTAATTACTTTTAAGGACTTTAATAAACTGCAACAATCTGTTTTGAAAATTAGTGGAAAACATTCTGTATTTTCATTTGATGATATTATAGGTAATAGTAATATATTTTCGGCAGTTAAGGATCAGGCAAAGCATATAGCAAAACAGGATGTACCGGTATTACTATTAGGAGAGAGCGGTACAGGAAAGGAACTTTTTGCAAGAGCTATTCATTTTGAAAGCCAGAGAAGAAATGAAATATTTATGCCTATAAATTGTGGAGCTATACCTGATAGTTTAGTGGAAAGCGAATTGTTTGGGTATGAAAAAGGAGCTTTTACTGGAGCTAGCAATAATGGCAAAATGGGGAAGTTTGAAATAGCTAAGGATGGAACTATATTTTTAGATGAAATAGGAGATCTTCCACTTCATATGCAGGTCAAACTTTTAAGGGTACTTGAAGAAAAAGAACTTATTAGAGTAGGGGGAGTAAACACTATAAAAGTTAATCCTAGAATTTTAGCAGCTACCCATAAAAATTTATATAAAATGGTAGAGAGAAATGAATTTAGAAGGGATTTATTTTATAGGTTAAATGTTATTCCTATAAATATTCCTGCATTAAGGGAAAGATCTTCTGATATTTTAAAACTTTCTATGTACTTTTTAAATAGATATAATAAGATATATGGGAAGGAGATAGAAGGATTTTCAGAATCAGCAAAGAAAGCTTTAATATCATATTCATGGCCTGGAAATGTAAGGGAACTTCAAAACTTAATTGAGTATGCTATTAATTTTGAAAGAACTAAATATATAACTGGCGATACAATCAAAAAAAGAATGATAGAAGATAATGATACAGATATAGAAGATAAGGGACTTAA
Organism: Clostridium muellerianum; assembly: GCF_012926525.1. GTDB lineage: Bacteria > Bacillota > Clostridia > Clostridiales > Clostridiaceae > Clostridium_AM > Clostridium_AM muellerianum. The sequence continues at coordinate 90,190 of NZ_JABBNI010000016.1, read as the reverse complement.
GGAAATGGTAGATGACTATGAAAGAAAAATAATAAATAAATATATAGAGCATTATGGATCTGATACAGATTCAAAAAAAATGATAGCGAAAAAGTTAAAAATAAGTACTGCAACATTGTATAGAAAATTAGAAGAATAATAGGCTTCTCAAAAATAATAATTAATTATCATTTTTGAGAAATAAAAAAATGTCTATTTTACAAACGTTTGGTATAATATTGTAAAACATTGAAAATGGCTTTATGCATGGATAAATTCAGATGAAATAAAGGTGAAATTTAAGCTATATACAAACTAAACATTTATTTATGTAATACCGTTTACATTTACGGTTACTTTTAATTCTTGTTTTTGAGAAAAAAGGGTTTACAAAAAGTTGTAAATAAAATTATCAATACCTGCTAATGTTGAAAACACTTAATTTCCTATGTTTTAAATTAATATAATAAGTTTGGAATGATATTTGCTTAATAAATAAGTAATTGTACATTAGGAGGTATTTTAATATGAAAAATGATAAATTATTAATAAGTATTTTGAAGGATCAAGTGGTTCCAGCTCTTGGATGCACAGAACCAACAGCTGTTGCTTATGCTACAGCTATAGCTAAAGAAACACTAGAAGAACAAGTGGAATCATTAGATATTTATGTAGATAGAAATGTTTTAAAAAATGGAAAAGAAGTAGGAATACCTGGAACAAGTGAAAAAGGAAATGTAGTTGCAGCTGCATTAGCTTTAATTGTAGGAAAATCAGAATATAAGCTTGAAGTTTTAAAAGAAGTTACAAATGAAAGTTTAGATAAGGCATTAGAATTAATAGATAAAAATATGATTACTTTGAGTTTAAAGAAGGATGTTTCAGGGCTTTATATTGAAATAGTAGCTAAAGGAAAAAATAATACTTCAAGAGTAGTTATTAAGAAAACACATTTAAATGTAGTACTAGTAGAGAAAAATGGCGAATGTATTTCTAAAAAGGAAGAAAAAGAAGAAACTGCCAAACCTTCTTTAAGAGATAGAATAAGAGAATTTACTATTGGAGATATGAAAGAATTTGTAGATACAGTAGGTTTTAGTGATATAGAGTTTATAAACGAAGGAATAGTAATGAACAAGAGAGTTGGAGAGGAAGATTTAAAGTATAATTTAGGAATAGGTCTTGGAAATATGCTTAAGGGAGACAAGCAGGACTTAGAAACCTATGCTAAAGCTATAACATCAGCAGCTTCAGAAGCTAGAATGACAGGACACCCTTTACCAGTTATGAGTAGTGCAGGAAGCGGAAATCATGGATTAGTAGCTATACTTCCAATAGCAATTATGGGAGAAGGTCAAAAAATAGAAAAAGAAAAAATAGTTAGAGCTGTAGCTTTAAGTCATTTAGTAACTGTTTATATAAAAACTTATACAGGAGCATTATCACCAGTATGTGGTTGCGGTGTAGCTGCAGGAGTAGGTGCAGCAGCAGGACTTACTTATATGTGGGGTGGCAGTTTAAAACAAATAGAAGGAGCAATAAAGAATATGTCAGCAGGTATCACAGGTATGATATGTGATGGTGCTAAAATAGGATGTTCTTATAAGCTTTCAATATCAGTAACAGCAGCATTAGATGCAGCTAAAATGGCAATGAAAAATATATTTATACCATGTAATGATGGAATATTAGATAAATCAGCGGAGAAGACAATACAAAATTTAGGAAGAGTATCTAATGAAGGTATGTCTAATACTGATGATGTAATTTTAGATGTAATGATGAAAGTATGTAGTTAAAAATCATATTTATAACTCAACTTTCACAGTTTGGATAGATTTCAATTTGTGAAAGTTGAGTATTTAATTAGTACATAGGTTTTATAAACATTTGGGTCCAATAACACTGACCATTTGCATTTTTTGCTAGTCCTACACCTATTTCGGTGTAAGTAGGGTTTAAAATATTGCTTCTGTGTCCTGGAGAATTCATCCAGGAATTCATAACTTCTTCAGCAGTTCTTTGACCCATAGCTATATTTTCACCAGCTGCAGAAAACTTTATGCCAAAGTTTTCTATCATATTAAATGGAGAACCATAAGTTGGCGATGTATGTGAAAAGTAATTTTTATTTATCATATCTTGGGATTTATATCTTGCAATTCTTGAAAGCTCCCAATTGGTTTTAAAAGGCTGCAATCCAGATTTTGATCTTTCTGCATTTACCAAAGATATAACTTTATTCTCAATAGTTTTTACATCTTGAATATTTGGTATAGTTAGCTTTTGTCCTGGTAAAATCATAGATGGATTGCTAATTTGAGGATTTAAAGATATAATCTCACTTAATCCAACTTCAAATTTAACTGCAATTTTCCACATACTATCTCCTGGTAGTACAGTATAGGTTGTATTTTGAGCATACGCTTTACTGCAGCCTACCAATAGAAACACAAATGTACATAATGTAATAAATTTTTTTTTCAAGAAAATCACCTACCTCACCTATATATTTTGAATATAGATAAGTTTTTATGGCATGTATATAGTGTTATTAGTACCAATAGAAAACACAATTAAATATATTTTACTTAAAAATATAATTTGTAAAACTTTTTTATTTTGATATAATAGTAGTTAATAAAAAAATGTAAAATATTACAAAATTCAGACTTTTTCAAATTAACAGCTAATAAGGAGGTATATCATGAACAAAAAAACCCTTAGAAAAAGTATTATAACTTTATTGTGTTTTGCTACATTAATACCATTGTTAATAGTAGGTATTTATAGTTACATATCTCAAAGCCAATCTTTTGAGGAGGATTTTGATACAATACTTAAAAGTAATTCTCAAGAAATAAGCAGCATTATAAATAAAGAAAGTAAAAAAAATATGGAATCCCTGGAAATGATAATAAATGAAGCTAATGATTATAATACTGCTTCAAATCCAGATTACGGAAAAATTTTATTTCAAAATTTAAATGGATTTGTAAAAGCTCATAAGGATGTAACCAATGCTTATATGGCAAATGCTGCAGGTAGTATGATATTAGCACCTTCTCAACAGCTTCCAGAAGGCTTTGATCCAAGATATAGGGATTGGTATAAGAATGCAATAAGTAAAGATGGAAAGGTTGCTATAACAGACCCATATGAAGATGCTGCCCAAAAGGGAAATTTAGAGGTAACTTTTGCTAAGGTAGTTAAAGACCCTTCTAGCGGACAAACATTAGGGGTAGCTGCAATGGATATAAAGCTGGATAATCTGTCAAAATTAATTTCTGATAAGAAAATTGGAACTGGTGGATATACTTTATTATTAGATAGTCAGGGAGATGTTATAGGAAGTAAGGATAAATCGCTGTTTAGGAAAAATGCTAAAGATTTACCATGGATTTCTAAGGTTATGTTAAATCCTGATAATAATATATATGAGGACAGTATAAATGGCTCAAGTTTTAGAATATGCACTATGAAGGATAGTTCTACAGGATGGGTAACTGCAGCACTTATACCTAAAAGTGAATTAACTGCAAGAGTTAATCATGTAAGAAATATTACAGTTTTAATTTCTTTAATTTCATTTTTAGTTTTATCCTTTGTTGGAAGTGTATTTTCAAAGTCAATAACTAATCCGTTTATAGAATTAGAAAAAGTACTTAATAAAATGCAGGATGGAGACTTTTCATGTAGGGTAATTAAAGAAAAAAATACTATATATGAAGTTGAAATTATAACAGATAGTGTAAATGTGCTTAGGGACGAGATGGTAGATATAATAAGTAATATAAAAAATGTTTCTGGTAATATTAATACATCATCAAATGCTCTTAAACATATATCTGAAACTTCTCATAAAGCGGGAGAAGAAATATCAAAAGTAGTTTCCGAAATATCAGAGGGGGCAGTTAATCAAGCACAATCTATGAATGAAAGTGAAGTTCTAACAATTAAGCTTGGAAATGAAGTTGAAATCTCAATGGAAAAAGCTAACCATATGGTGAAAATATCTGGGGATGTAAAGAAATCAACTGAAGATGGAACCAAAGTAGTTCGTGAATTGAGTGATAATTTTAAGGCAACTTCTAAATCCAATGAAGAAGTAGCAGAGCAAATAAAAAGATTGGCAGAAAAGTCTAATGAGATTAGTATGATAACGGAAACTATAGCTTCTATAACAGAGCAAACTAATCTTTTAGCTTTAAATGCTAGTATCGAAGCAGCTCGTGCAGGAGAGGCTGGAAAGGGATTTGCTGTTGTTGCTGGTGAAGTTAAAGATCTATCAGAGCAGTCTGAAGAATCAGCACTTAGAATAAGTAAAGTTATAACTGAAATAAAGGAAAATGTAAGTAAGCTTCTAAGTAAGATGGAAAGTACAGTATCATTAGGTAAAACAGTAGGTGAAACTATGGAATTAACTAATAAATCATTTAAGAATATATATGGTTCTATAGAGAAGCTGGAAGAAAGTGTTTCAGTTGTAGATAATTCATTAAAACAAATAAACTCACATAAAGATTCAGTTTTAACTCAAGTGGAAAATGTAAGTTCTGTGTCTCAGGAAATAGCAGCAACTACAGAGGAAGTAACTGCTTCTGTTCATGAACAAGCTTTGGGACTTGAAAGTGTAGTAGAAGCATCATTAGAGTTGGAAAAGCTTGCTAATGGACTAAATTCTCTAGTAGAAAAGTTTAATATTTAAAATATAAGGATAATAAGAGGCTGCGGCACTGAGAATAAACATTACAACATATTGCGTTTGTCATTAATTTTCAAAGCAATATATTGTATATAAATTTCTTAATGCGTCAGCCTCTTATTATATAAAATCTAGTTACTGCTTACTGTTCTTTTTACTATGTAAAATCCATAAAGTATAGTTAAAATTGCAGCAATATTTGGAATTAAAAGTGCAATTATATTAGGTATAAAAGGGATTAAAAGCTTATCCTGCAAAATCATTTTAAAAGATGTATGAGCAAGAATTGCACCACCTAGATATATGACAATAGGATATTTTTTCATTAGCTTTGATACATATTGGCTCCCGAAAAATATAATTGGTATATTGAGTATAAGTCCAAATATAACAAGTACTATGTTGCCATTAGCTGCCGCGGCAATAGCAAGCACATTATCTAAGCTCATAGTGGCATCTGCTATGATTATGCTCCAAATGGCACCAATAAATTTATTAGAATGGTTTACGCGAGCAGTTTCATTATTATCGCTGGGTTTTATAAAGTCCCAGGTTATTTTAATAAGAAGAAGTCCGCCTACTAATTTTATAGGAAGCCATTCTATTAAGAGAATGTATGTTACAAAACATGTAAATATTATTCGTAGTGTAACTGCAGCAAATACTCCTATAGCAGAAGCTTTTTTAGCATATTTTTCAGGTAAATCTTTAGTGGCTAAAGCTATAACGCCTATGTTGTCACCACTAAGCACTATGTCTAAAAGAGTAATTTGAAAAGCTCCAATTATGCATGTTATTAAGTTATCCATTTTTTCATCACTCCATTTGTTTAACAGTAGTAGTTAATAACTAGGATAATATAAATTGTAGCATAAAAACAGAAAAAAGAATAGATGATAGATGACTGTTAAATACAGTTATTGGTAGATAATAATTAAATAAAAGTGATATTTGAAAAAATTTGAAATTTGTTTTAATATATTATGGAAGGTTAAAATATAAGTTTGGAAGAATGATGTGGATATAACAAACTAGAAAACTGAAGGAGAAAAGCTTTATTATGGGTGTACTAATAGTAGATGACTCTATGTTTATGAGAAGTTTAATAACGAAAATATTCAATAAGCATGGAATAAATATACTGGCCGAAGCTGCTAATGGTAAGGAAGCTATAGTTAAATATAAAGAATTAAAACCTGATGTAGTTACCATGGACTTAATGATGAATGAAATGTCAGGGTTAGAAGCCATAAAGGAAATTATGAAAATAGATCCTAAGGCAGAAATAATTGTATGCTCATCTATGGGACAAAAAGCTTTCATAAAGGAAGCTATAGAATTAGGTGCTAGAGGTTTTGTAATAAAACCTTTTGATGAAGATGCATTAATAGATGAGGTAGAAAAGGCTATTTTACATAAGAAAGTAGATAATACGTGAAAGTTTTTCATAAAAAATCAATAATATGCATAAGGAGGGTGGATTACATTAGGATGTGTTACTTTAACTATTCTATCTTCAATCATAGCTTCTATTATTGTATATAAAACTAAGTTTACTCTTAAAAAGTTAGATAATGAGAGTATTATAAAATGGGTTGCATTTTCAGCGGGTTGGGAGATAATTCATATTCACGTTTTGGTAACTGATTTAGGAACTAAACCTTTTATGGAAGCTATTTATATAATGCTTAATACGCTGTCTGTCCCAATATTTGTAATGCATGCTTTAGCAAACAGGAGTATTTTTGATAATTGTAAAGGATATGATTGTAAACGATGGAAGAATTATAGTAGAAGAATAGAAAAAGATGATTACTGAAATAGAAAATTCAAAATAAAAATAGCTGCAGTAAATAATAAAATAAATGAAGTATAAAAGAGAATGAAAATTTTTCCATCCTCAAATTTTTTAAGCGCAGTTTGATTCTTTTAAAAAGGGACCTTTAATACTACCTGAAGTATCTCTCATAGTGCAGAAAGTATTATAGCAGTTTGCACAGGAATGATCTTTGCGATTAAAAGCTATACTTGCATCAGCACCATAAACATAGGACATGGATTTAGAAGGATAAAGCATATATTTATCAATGACACTTATGCCATGAATATCTTCATTATTGAATTTATTTACTATATTTTTTTGGTATTCTAAATCAATTTCTCCATCCCCTGGAGCAATTTTACAAGTAAGACCTAAATTCATGTCTTTAGTGGTTTTATATATAGAATTAAAAAGTTCTGAGCTTACATTGAAAAGGTAAGAACTAGCCATAGCATCTAGTAATACAGCTTCGTAAAATTTACCTTCTTCAAAAAAGTTATCCACTTTTTTTACAGAACCTTCTCCAATGGTTACTAAAGAATAAACTATATGAGAACATTTATTGATCACAGTTGAATTTAGTTCCTCATTTTGATTATCTATTTTAAAAATACCAATAGGTTTAGAAATTTCTCTTAACATAGGAAGTAAGTCATCGTAGATTTTGCTCAATTCCTCATAAGGAGGTGTTTGGCAATAAGACTTAACTGCATTAATAATCTTAGTTTTATTCAATTGAAATTTAAAATCAGAAATAATGTACATAAGCCTCACCTCGTATTTATATTTATTATTAACCATAAATATATTATAATTAAATAAACACAAAATTGCAAGAGTATATATTGATTATTTCAAAAATACTAAAATTATATGTTAAAAAGGCCAATTTAGGTGCCAATAAGGTTAAAATTGGACTTGGACTTGCAAAAATGTCATTCTATACAATGCTGCTAATTTTTATAAAAATACATAAAACTACAGGATTATACATATAGTAGTACCTACACCTAAAATACTTTCTACGTATATTTGACTTCCATGAGCATCTACTATTTGTTTGGAAATTGCCATGCCTAAGCCAGAACCTTCAATTGATGTATTAGTATTTGTACCTCTATAGTATTTTTCAAAAATGTAATCTAAATCTTTTTTAGCTATACCCTTACCATTATCCTTTAGTGTAATATATACTTTTTCTTTTTCATAAATGGATATATCCACTTGAACATTTTTATCATTGTGAACTAAGGCATTAAAGATTAAATTACTTAATGCTCTTTTAAATAGTTTTTCATCCACAAAAGCTTGTATATTTTCTTTTTCAAAGTGAAAATTTATATTTCTATTGCAATAACAAGGATGATTTAAAATGCTTATAATTATATTTTGAAGCAAAAGAGTAATATTTATTTTTTCTTTTTTTAGGGGGATTACTTTATTTTTTAGTTTGTAAGTAAAATTTAAATCTTCTATTAAAGTTTGAATGTATGCAGATTTATTGTATATTATTTCTGAATACTCAACAATTTCATCATTGGAAAAAATGTAATCAGGGTCTTTCATGATTTCAGAATATCCTTTTATAGAAGATAAAGGTGTTTTTATGTCGTGGGATATAGAAGAAATCCAGAGTTCACGCATTTTTTCTATTTCTTCTCTTTTAGCTTTATTTTCCTTAAGAGTTTTGCTTAAATTATTTAAATTGATAAATACATTTTTATAAACTCCATATTCTGAATAATTTATTTCGTAGTTTCCTTTAGAAAGTGTGTTAATGCCATCTATTATGTTATCAAGAGGTTTAGCCATTCTTTTTCCAAATATAAAGTAGGAGGTTATTGTTGCAATTAGTATGTTTATAGCTATTAAAACAATAAATTCACCTCCTAAAAAGCTTTTAATCTCACTTGGATTAAAAGTTAAAGTATATTTTGCAACGCGATTAAGAGGAAAGCCTATAATATAAGCAAAACTTTTACTATTATACTTTTTTTCACTTATAAATACAGAACTATTTGCTATATCATACTTATGAATATGAACTAAATCTATTGGCTTATAGGTGGAAGGAACTTCCTTTGGCTTCTTAAAGGAGTATACTTCTTTAAGATTTTCATCTATTATTTGAATCCAGGTATTATTATCTAAGATTTGCTTTTTTCCATCTTCAATTACAAAAGGCTTATTATCCTTAAAATCTATATATTCAGAGAAATTTAATGTAAAACCTTCAGAAGTAAGTGCATTGAAATTTTTTTTTGTATATACAATTGTAAATCTTAAAAAAAGAAGGTTTACAAAGAATTCAATTATAATTATAAATACTAGTGTTGCTAAAAATTTTGTCGTAAGGGACCAATTGGTTCTGATTCTATTTAAAATTTTCATATATTTTCACCTCAAAGGTTAAAGTAAAATTGGACTTTTTAAAAATAAAAGTGGACTTTTTAAATGGATGCGTAATTTTCTTATCATAATTAAATTCTTATTGTTTTGATATATGAAGCTTGTACCCAAGTCCTTTAACTGTAGTAATATATTCAGGATTAGAAGGATCTTTTTCTAGTTTTTGCCTAAGTTTTCTCATATGAACCATTATGGTATTGTCATATCCTTCATAGTCGTCGTCCCAAACTTCATTACATATCATTTGCTTGGTTAATATTTGATTAGCATTTTGAGCCATATAACATAATAAATGATATTCTTTAGGGGTGAGTACTATATTTTCGCCCAATTTTAATACTTCTCCTTTTTGAAAATCAATAACGATATCACCAAAGGATGTTTTATCTTCCTTTAAAGACAATTCATTTTTTATGTATATATTTCTTCTTAAATGTGCCTTTATTCTGAAAGCAACCTCCTTAGGACTAAAGGGTTTAGTTACATAGTCATCTGCACCCAAGCCAAGAGCAAGAATTTTATCAACATCGTCAGATTTTGCAGATAAAAAAATGACTGGAACAAAGGAAAACTCTCTAATGCGTTTACATACCTCAAACCCATCTATATCAGGCAGCATAACATCCAAGACTACTATATCTGGATTTTCTATCTTACATGTTTTTATGCCATCTGTTCCATTTGTGGCTTTAGATATTCTTCTAAAACCTTCTTTTTTTAAAACTGTTTCCATAAGTTTTAATAGTTCTATTTCATCATCAATTAAAAGAATTTTTCTATCTAAAATATTATACATGTATATTTTAATGAGAATAAGTATTCCATTCTCACTAAAATTCACTTCCTTTCCTTTCATTCTATTTTTCATAAATTACATTAATAAATAATAAAAGCTATTTCATTGTTATTAGTGGCTTGTATTATTTTCCCTGTAAACAAATTTATATTATAACATTGTTCAATTCTAATTAAATCACCAATTATAATCACTACAATTATAGCATTGTTTACATATTTTTTAATTAAGTAGAAAAATTTTAAGGTTCCGTTAAGGTTGCCATAAATGAAATTTAAGCTTGGACCTTTAGTATATAAACATATAAGGCATCTTCAAAAAAATAATAAGTCAACCTACTAGTCTATTTTCTGTCATGCGGCGTCGGCAGAACCCTTAGATAGAGTTCAACTATCTCTGGAACCTGCTTCCTTGCCTGACTCAAGATATCCGTTGCATCTGGACTAATTATTTTCTTTCAGATGCCAAGTTAATTAAAGGAGGCATAATAATGTCAGAAAAAATTATAGAAACAGCAAATTTGACAAAGAAATTTAAAGATTTTAAAGCAGTAAATGGTATAAATTTAACAGTTAAAAAAGGAAGGGTTTATGGCTTTTTAGGACCTAATGGTGCAGGAAAATCAACAACTATAAGAATGCTTTTGGGACTTATAAAACCTACAAAGGGGCAAGTTAAGATTTTTGGTATGGATTTGAGAAAAAATAGAATAGATATTTTGAGAAAGGTGGGCTCTATGGTGGAGGCACCATCCTATTATGGAAATTTAACAGCTTACGAAAACCTTCAGGTAACGGCAGAACTTTTAGAACTTGACCATAAGTACATTGATGAAGTTTTAGAAGTGGTAAAGCTTACTGAATGGAAAAATAGACAGGTAAATAAATTTTCATTGGGTATGAAGCAGAGATTGGGAATTGCACAGGCTTTAATATCAAAACCTGAGCTTTTAATATTAGATGAACCTACTAATGGACTTGATCCATCTGGAATTCATGAAATAAGAGGTCTCATTAAGGAACTTCCAAAACTTTATGATATGACAGTAATTATATCTAGCCACAATTTAAGCGAAATTGAACTCATAGCAGATGACATTGGTATTATAAATAGAGGAAATATATTGTTTCAAGGAACCCTTGATGAATTACATGCAAAAAGTAAGGGGCAAATTTGTATAGGCTCAAAGAATTTACAAGGCACTATGGATACATTAAATAATTATGGATGCAAATTTAAGTTAAAAGATAAAGATATTTTCTTGAAGCCTGAAGGCAGGGAAGCAGATGATATTTTAAAACAGTTAGTATTAGATGGTAATAAAATATTTAAATTTGTAGAAGTACAAAAGTCACTTGAAGAAATATTTCTTGACCTTACTGAAGGAGGAGAAATTAAATGAGCTTCATATCAATTTTAAAATCTGAGTTAATGAAATATAAAAGATCAGTATTGTGGAAGGGAGTCTTTTTAATTCCAATTCTTTCGTTTGCTATGTTATTTGCAGATTTACATATTAGAGGTAGTTTTTTAATGTCAAATGATCATATAAAGCACCTAGCTGAGATTGGAATTTATGGTAAGCTTGAGGCTTTACTTTATGAAAATCATCTTGCTACCTTGTGGTTTATGCTTATAAACTTATCTATAGTTGTAGTAGCAGTTATTGTGAATTATACGGAATACAGCGAAAATACTTGGAAACAAATAATAGCAAGACCAGTTGAAAGAAGAAGAATTTATATATCAAAATGGATTATAGTATTAATAGCTGCAATTATTTTAGTAGTTTTAAATGGAGTATCCATAATGGTTGTGAAAAATTTCTTTGGCATTAATGGCGACTCTACATTGATTTTTAAATATAAAATATTAGAAATGTGTACAGTTTTAGGTGTAGTAAGTTTTCAACAATTTATAAGTTGCTACATGAAAAATTCGCTGGCATCAGCAGCTGTAGGCTTTGCAGGGAGTATAGGAGCTTATATGTTTGCACAAAGTAAATTACTTTCGTATATAATTCCCTATGCTAATGTGATATTAGCACTGCCTTCAGAAGGAAATAAGGATGCACAAGCAGCAGCTTTTTTTGGAATAGCATCTGGTGTTTTATGGCTTGTAATAGGAATTATAGAATTTAATAAAAGAGATATTAAATAAGTTAATTTCATAGTTTAAAAATTATGATTATATTAAGTTAAATTATTTTATGTGCAAGAATTAAGTAAATAATTTTTGTATTTGGATAAAGTAGGAGGTTAAATAAAATGAAAAATGTATTCAGAGTGGAATTATTAAAGTTAAGACATTCGAAAATATTGAATATAGTAATATTTCTTCCACTGTTTTTTGTAATATTGGGTTTTACAAACTTTTTAAGATATAGACAGCTTTTTACAGAAAAAGGTCAAAATGTGTGGTCACAGGTGTACACTCAAAGTTCTATGTTTTATGGATTATTTATTATAGCATTATTTATAACCATTATTATAGCTATTTTAGTTAGAATAGAAAATGCAGATGACAATTTCAAGAGAATACTTACATTACCTATAAAAAGAAGTGATTTATATATAGCTAAATTATTTGTGGCATGTGGTATAGTAGCTTTAAATCTTATTCTACTTATGCTGCTTATCATCTCTGCAGGTGTAATTATAGCTCCAAGTAATCAAAGTATGCCAATTGAATTGATATATACACCAATACTTTGTATTATAGCTTCGCTACCTGTTATAGGAGTTCAATACTACTTAAGTATGAAGTTTAAAAATATTGCTGTACCATTAGGAGTTGGTTTAGCATTTTCCATTCCATCTATTCTTATTAATAACACTAAATATTGGATGCTGTTTCCCTGGACTTATCCTGGTAGAGTATTATTAAATGCTGGAAGTATGAGCTTCTATTGTCCAATGTATATGTATATAATATCAATTGTTGTGTTTATAGTCTTTACAATAGTTGGATTGTATGAATTTAATAATAGGGACGTTTAGATTAAGAGAAGGTAAAGGTATCCTTAAATTATAAAATTAACTCAATTAAGATTTGTTTTATTCTAACCATATTTGTTAATATTTGAAATATATTTTGGATAAATATATAATATTTATATATTGGTTTAAAAAATTTTTTATATTAAACTAATTTAAAAAGGTTAGAAAGGAAAATGAATATAATATGAAAATTAAAGTAAAAAATGCACTTGTAAGTGCAGCAGTTGCATCTTTAGTTTTAGTTACAGTTTTATCGACCAATTCAGTTAAAGCAGCTGTAGGAAAAACAACTAGGACAAGTGGAACAGATAGGTATAGTACAGCTGCTGCAGTTGCTAATTCTAATTGGGAAAATGGTAGTGATAATGTGGTATTGGCATCAGGAGAAGGATATGCAGATGGGTTAAGTGCTTCAACATTAGCTAAAAAATTAGATGCACCAATACTTTTAAGTACATCTAATATGTTAAGTAAAGATGCAGAAAATGCAATTAGTATGTTAAAACCAAAGAATATATACATTGTTGGTGGAACTGCTTCAATTTCTGAAAAAATAAGAAACAATCTTAAAAATAAATACAACATAATAGAGTTAGGTGGAAACACAAGATATGAAACCAATGTAAAAGTAGCTAACAAATTAGTTGAATTAGGTGTTAATCCTGACAATGTTTTAGCTGTTTCTGGTGAAGGATTTTCAGATGCAATTTCGGCAGCACCGATAGCTGCTGCAAAGGGAGAAATATTATTATTAGTAAATAATGATGAAGCTTCAATTAAATCAGCAATTAGCTTTTTAAAGGGTACTAAATCAAAAGTTACAATTATTGGAACTGATAAAGTAGTAAATGATAAAATTTATAATGTTCTTGGGGCATCTGAAAGAATAGATGGAGGAAAAGATAGGTTTGATACTAACTTAAATATATTAAATGCATTTTGGAGAGACTTAAATTTTGATAAAATGTATATTGCAAGTGCTGAATTTTCAGATCCAGATGACATGTATGCAGATGCACTTGTAGCTTCAGCCATATCTGGAAAATATTCAGCACCTCTTTTATTAATAGACAAAGATTTGTCTACTGCAACAGAGAATGCTGTAACTTATATTAAAAATAATGCAAAGTTAAATACTGATAAACAATTGATAGGTGGAACAGAAGTTATTTCACAAAATTTTCAGGATTGGATAACTCCTATTTATAAAAGAAGTATGATTAACTAAAAAATTATTGTATTTTATTACTTAGAAATGGAGAAAGTGTATTATTGTGAAGATTGATAGATTACTGGGAATTTTAAGTGTCCTTGCAAATACAGATAGAATTACAATACAAGAATTAGCGGAAAGGTTTGAAGTTTCCAAACGCACAGTTTTTCGAGATTTGGATACCCTGAATCAGTCAGGAGTTTCGATTGTTTAAGGTAAGTAGGATTGCTGCTTACAAAATTATGGATGCAAGTTTTAATTATAAGACAGTTGAAAAAATAGATTTCAAAAAGGATTTTGGTGTTGGACTGTTTTCCTCAGAAAATCAGAAACCATTGTTTGAAGTTATACTAGAATATGATATTACTAATGAATTTTTCCTAATAGATAAGATAGATGCGAAATTTTTCCATAGAATGAGCAGTATAAAAGATAAGGGGCAGATTATATTTTCTGTTTCTGATTTGGAATGGACTTCTAATTTAGTTTTCAGCCTGCAGGATAAAGTTAAAGTTATAGCTCATTTTGAATTAAAAGAAGCAGTAAAAGTCAGAATAAAAAGAATAAATGAACTTTATAAAGATGACATATAGGTGTCATCTTTTTCATTGTACAATACTTAAGAAAGGAAGTGTTACAATGAAAAAAGAAGTACTTGTATTTATTTTTAATGGATATGCAGATTGGGAAAGTGCCTATATTTGTTCAGAACTTAATGAATTAGAAACGGATTATATTGTAAAAACTTTAAGCTTGGATAAAGAACCTAAAATTTCTATGGGGGGTTTTCGAATTATTCCAGATTATGATATAAGTGATTACCCAAAAAATTTCAGTATGTTGCTTTTAATTGGAGGTTATGCTTGGATGAAACAGAAAAATAATGCCATTCTGCCTGTGGTAGAGCATGCTGTAAAGCATCATATTTCAGTAGCAGCAATTCGTAATGCAGCAAATTTTATGGCAGAGAACGGATATTTGGATACTATCAGACATTCTGGCAATACGCTAGAGTATATGAAATCACAAGCGCCGCACTACAAGGGCGACAGCAATTTTCTTCAAAAACAAGCAGTTTGTGATTCGGATATCATAACTGCAAATGGTACAGCTTCTTTAGAATTTGCTAGAGAAATTATGCTGTATTTAAAGCTTAAGTCTGTAGAAAAAATTGATGAATGGTATAAATTTAACAAGTTAGGATTCTACAAGAGGTAAGCAATATAATTATATTTTTAAAAAAGTTTTTCACAATACCTTGAAATACGTTTTTGGCATTCTTATTAATAACAATGAGTGAAAACATTATTGCAGGTGATTTTGATATCATTAGAATAATTGAATTTAAGGATACATTAAGGTTAGATATATTTTATATTCATGTTTCTTTTTTAGTATGTATTTGTAAGGAGGTTATACTATGCAAATTATTAATTTATTACTTAGTTCCGTTATACAAATACTAATGTTTTCAATTATTCCTTTTATCTGGTGGGCGGTTCGTGATCGTAAAAAATATGGATTTTTAAGATGGCTAGGCATAAAAAAACCTATTATTAAGAACAAAGCTAAATATTTAATGACTTTTATACTGATAATTATATTTTTGATAATTTTATCAATTTTTGTTATTCCAATTTTTGTAGATAAATCTATTATGGCTACAAATCAATTTTCAGGACAAGGTGTAGCAGCATTAATTCCAGCTTTTATTTATGCTTTTTTACAAACAGCCTTTTCAGAAGAATTATTTTTTAGAGGATTTTTGACAAAAAGATTGATACATAAGTTTGGATTTGAAGTAGGAAATATAATACAAGGCTTATTATTTGGGGCAATGCATGGAGTTTTATTTATGTCAAAAGTAGCATTGTTTTATACAATAGTCATAGTTTTTTTTACTGGTTTCTTAGGTCTTTTAATGGGATGGATAAATGAAAAACAATCAGAAGGGTCTATTATTTCTAGCTGGTTACTTCATGGATGCTTTAACATAGTAGCTTCTATTATAGCAATGTTTAATTTAGGCATCTAAAAGAAAATAACAAGTCCAATAAGTCACGGATATTTTTTGTAAGACAAGGAGAAAGGTTCCCCAGAAGTTTAAGCTACCTAAGGGTTCTGTGGACTCAGTATTACGAAAAATAGAATAGCATATGGACTTGTTATTTTTTTTGAAGATGCCTTATAGTTGAAATGTTTAGTATTTTTTAGATTTACTAATATGAACAGTATTTTAATTTAATGTGTGATAAAATAAAGAAAAATACTAAAGGTGGAAATAAATATGAAAAGAGTACTTATATGTGATGATGATAACGATATAATTGATTTGCTTGAACTTTATTTAGCAAAGGATAATATTGATATATTAAGAGCTGAAGATGGTCAAGAAGCTTTAGATATTTTAAAAAAAGGTAATATTGATATTTGTCTATTAGATGTTATGATGCCAAAGATTACAGGATATCAGGTAATGAAAAAGGCTAAGAAATTTACGGATATACCAATTATATTTATAACAGCTAAAAGTGATGATAATGACGTTATTTTAGGTTTAGATTTAGGAGCTGATGATTATATCAAAAAGCCATTTAATCCATTAGAGGTTGCTGCAAGGGTAAGAGCACAACTTAGAAGAAGTCATACAAATTGTGAAGTAAAGGATAATATAATAAGAATTGGTGATGTTGAATTAGATACAAAAGAAGCTATATTAAAAGTGAGAAATGTAGATTTCATATTGACATCCATAGAGTTTAAAATGTTAAAGTATTTAATGGTGAATAAAGGAATCATATTAACTAAGGTACAAATATTTGAGGAGGTATGGAGAGAAGATTTCATAACTGATGATAATATTATTATGGTTTATATTAGTAAGCTCAGAGAAAAAATTGAAGAAAATCCAAAGCAGCCTGTGTATTTAAAAACTATTAGAGGATTGGGGTATAAATTTGAAAAACAAGTCTAATAAAACTGAAACAGTATTTTATTTATTTATTAAAACATATATTGAGCTTGTATGTGTACTGGTTGTTAGTTTGATATTATTACTGGTGCTTGTAAGTTTCTTTTTTGGAAAGCTAACAGAAAGTACATTACCTAATATAGGTGTATATGACAAAATAGGAAAAAGTTATGAAACTTTTGATGCTAGAGAACTTGAAAAAATGGGTGGAGGTTTTGAAGTAATAGATGAAAATAATAAAGTTATATTTAGAAAAGGTAATATAGGTAAAAAGAAAGAAACATACACTCAAGAGGAACTTTTAAAGCTTAGTTATCTTTCTTCTATTGAAAGTAGCAAAGAGTTACATATATTAAATGGTTTTATATCAAATAACGGGAAAAAGTATATATCTATAATAACCTTGCCATCTAATAATATAAAATTAAATTTTCAGTTTTCTAGTAAGTATATGTATTTGTTCAAAGGAATAAAAAGTAAATTGATAATAAGCCTTATTTTGTTTATATCAATAGTAATTTTTAGTATAGGTTTGTTTAGTTACTTAATATCTATAAGGTTAGGGAAACCATTAAAGAAGATAGAAGAAGGTCTTGTTTCTATTGGAAACGGAAATTATAAAGATAGACTTAAATTTAATGGTCCTAAAGAGTTTGATGTAATTAAAGATACTTTTAATGAAATTTTAGACAAACTTAGCAAAACAGAAGATGAAAAAAGAATGTTAGAAGATAGTAAAAAAAGATTGTTGGCAGATTTAACTCATGATATAAAGAGTCCTATTACTTCAATTAAAGGGTTTTCACAGGCATTAGTTGAAGGAAGGATAGACAATGAGGATAAAGATAGATATTATAAAGTGATTAATAGAAAGTCTGATGAAGTAGTAGAAATGATAGATGAACTTTTTCAATATGTAAAGATGGATACACCGGATTTTAAGTTAAATATGCAAAAAAAAGATATTTGTGAGGTTTTAAGACGGCTAATTGTAAAATATTATGATGACATAAAAAATAAAGGAATGGAACTAGAATTTTTTATTCCAGAGGAAAAAATATATGTGCAAATAGATGAGATAAATTTATTTAGAGCTTTAGGTAATTTAGTGGATAATGTTCTAAAATATAATAAGCCAGGTACTAGGATAAAAATAGAGTTAAGTAAGGATGAAATAGATGGGAAATGTATAGAAAAAAATGAAAAGGTAGTATTTATAACAGTTTGTGATGATGGAATTGGAATAAAAAATAAAGATATTATATTCGATCCTTTTGTAAGAGAAGATGAAAGCAGAAAAAATGATGGAGGGACAGGGTTAGGACTTTCAATTGTAAAGAAGATTATAGAATTGCATGGAGGCAAAATAGGTATTACTGAAAATGTAGAATATAAAACAATATTTCAAATTGCTTTATATGAAAATTGTTCCATTTTCAAGTAATTGAATTACATCATTCAAATGACTATAATATTGAAAATTAATAGAAAATGTTTGCTGCTAATAAGTCAGCAAACATTTTATCATATATGCACATTGATCAATAGCAATTTCTCTATCAAAATTTGTATCGGAAGAAAAAATTAATTCATGGCAAAGAGCATCAGCGCTGTTCAATGCAAGGAACATTTTTTCCTTTGAGTTATTAATAATAATATTTCTTCTTTCTAATTGCTTAAATATTCTATTTGTTATTTCATCATGTTGAGTTTTAAAATGATTTTTTATATCTTCATCGAGAAAACTTAAAGACATAATTTCGTTATGAAGATTTTTAGATATATTGTGAGATTCAATTAATATGTTGATAACTTCTTTAATCACATTTAATAAATCTTCTTCCATAGGTATCTGATTGAATTTGTTAATTACAAGTTCTTGCATAATATTACCATATTTAAGTAAAGCTTGAATAAATATATCTTTCTTATCTTTAAAGTAGGCATACACAGAACCTGTGGCGATGCCTGCTCTTTTTGCTATATCCACAGTAGTTGTATTATTATATCCTTTTTCATTAAATATCTCATAAGCAGCATCAATAATTTTATTTCTCTTTTCAATAGACCTCTTTTGACGAGGTATTCGTATTTCTCTTATCAATTTCATCACCTAAGATGATTTTAGTATAAAAAAAATATTCAGTCAAGGATAATATGAATGTGAAAAAAGTTTCATGTTTTTCTTGACAAACCTGAAACATATTTCATATAATTTGAATATGAAATATGTTTCAGGTTTATGTTAAAAATCTAATTTAAATATTCTCATTTAGAAAGAAGTGTTAGGAGGTATAAAATGAAAAAAGTAATCTTTATTTTAGTATTTTCTTTATTATTGGGCGGCTGCAGTAGTGCAAAAACAGAAGTAGGTGAAAATTATAAAGCTCAAGCAGCTTCAAGAGAGGTATTTATATTTTCAGGAAAAATTCAGGCTAATGATTCAACAAATTTAGCTTCTAAAATTGCACCTACTAAAGTTTCAAAGGTTGCTGTAGACGTAGGAAGTAAGGTTAATGCGGGAGATCCAATTATTTATTTAGATACTACAGATTTAGACCAGCAGGTAAAACAGGCAGAAGCAAAAGTAAATACAGCAAGGGCTAATTTAAGCAAGGTTGAAAGTGCAGCTAGGCCTGAGGATATTGCTATAACAGAAGCCAAGATGGCCAGTGATGACAAGATTCTCCAAAATGCTGAAAGCAGTTATAATCGTGTAAAGCAGCTTTATGATAAAGGATATGATACAAAGCAAAATATTGAACAGGTAGAAGCAACTTTAAACGCAGCCAAGAATACATTGACTTCTGATAATGAAAACTTAAGTAAGTTAAAAAATGGTTCAACTCAGCAGGAGATAAATGTAGCTCAGGCAGCTGTAAAAGAAGCAGAAACTTTTGTGGATTCTTATAAAACTCAATTAGGTAATGGAGTAATTAAATCACCCATATCAGGAGTAGTAAGTGTTTGTAATATACATGAAGGGGAAATTGCTGCTACTGGTGCTAATTTAGTTACTGTGGTAAACAATGATGGATTATACATAGATGGATATGTTCCAGAAGATATACTTTCAGAACTTAAGATTGGACAAGAAGTAATTGTAAAAGTATCAAATATGCCTGAAAAGAGATTTAAGGGTGAAATATCCGTTATAAATCCAATAATGAATTCTAACAATAAAAATGTAGTGAGAGTTACTTTAAAAGACGAATGTCATGTTTTAAAACAAGGCATGATTGCGCAAATAGGTTTTAATAAGTAAAAGAAGGTGAATATTGTGAAATCAAAAAGAAAGATTGTAATGATTGCTATGCTGCTTATAATGGTTATGTGCATGACAATTATTGGTATATATTACTGGTATAATGGTACATATTTTGTTTCCACAGAAGATGCAAAGGTAGATGGCGATTTATATAAGATAAGTTCTCAAATATCTGGCAAACTTTTAGAGTTTAATGGAGAAGAAGGAACTATGGTGGATAAAGAACAGATAGTTGGTCAGCAGGAATTAGCTGGACAACCTGATTCTAATTTAGATACTTCTGTTTTGCGTGCACCTATAAAAGGTACAATTATAAAAAAAGCAGTAAATGTAGGTGAAATAATAACTGCTGGTCAAGTGCTTGCGTATGTAGTAGATCCAGATAAAGTTTATATTACAGCAAATATAGAAGAAACAAAGTTGACTAAATTAAGAGAAGGTGAAAAGGTAGATATTTCAATAGATAAATATAAAGGTAAAAAATTTACTGGAGTAGTACAGTCTATTGGTGAAGCTTCAGCTTCTGAATTTTCATTATTGCCAACCTCTACAAGTGCTAATTTTACTAAGGTTGTTCAAAAGGTTCCTGTAAAAATCAAATTAAATAGTTATGGAAAAGTTAAACTATTACCTGGAATTAATGCAGTGGTAAGAATTCATATGAAATAATAATTTTTGGAAAGTCAGGTGTTTACAAATGGAAGAGAAAGAAGCAGCTTCTTATAAATGGCTTTGTTTAATGGTAATCATTATAGGAACTTTTATGGCATTTCTTGATACTAGTATTGTAAATATAGCATTGCCTAAAATAATGTCTGTTTTTTCAACTTCTTTAGATACTGGTCAATGGGTTTTAACTGGCTATATGCTTGCTGCAGGAGCTGTTATACCTTTAACAGGATATTTAGAAGAGGTTTTAGGCTATAAGAAAGTATATATATTTGCAATAGTAGTATTTACTATAGGTTCATTTTTGTGCGGAGTATCCTGGAGTATAGATGTATTAATACTGGCAAGAATTTTACAAGCTATAGGTGGAGGTATGATTATGCCAGTTGGCATGTCTACGCTCTACAAAGTAATTCCAAAAGAAAAAATTGGATTAGCAGCTGGTATATATGGTATATCAATAATGGTAGCTCCTGCTATTGGACCAACCTTAGGAGGATATATAGTTCAATATTTAAGCTGGAATTTAATTTTTAACATTAATGTACCTATTGGTATTATAGGAACAATTCTTGCTATAGCAATATTAAAGGAAGATGTAAAAAAAGTTGACAAAAAGTTAGATTTTATTGGAGTTTTAACTTCTACATTAGGACTTATAAGTATTTTATATGTAGTAAGTGAATGGTCTAAAATAGATTGGGGAGATATAAAATATCCATTATTAATCGTATTTGGATGTTTTAATCTTGCAATATTTATATTTAATGAGTTTACTATAGAAAATCCGCTATTAGAGTTAAGGGTGTTAAAAATACTTCCCTATTCAGTTAATACAATTTTAATTAATATAATAGTGTTTGCTATGTATGGGGTGCTTGTATTTATACCATTATTTTTGCAAAATCTATCCGGACTCAATGCTATGCAATCAGGTATTATTATGTTGTACTATGCAATAGGTTCAGGAATTACTATGCCTATAGCTGGAAAAATGTCAGATAAAATAGGAGGTAAACCCTTTATTATTGTAGGTATAGTTTTAATGATTATATCAACTTATGAATTATATTTTTTAAGTACAGATATGAGTAATTCAACACTTAAATTTTTATTGTTTATAAGAGGAGCTAGTGTAGGATTATGTATGATGCCTGCAACTACTATGAGTATGGCACAGGTACCGCCAGAGCTTATAAGTAGAGCTTCAGCTCTCCAAAATACAGTAAAACAGGTGGCAGGTTCATTAAGCACAACTATACTTACAGTATTTTTACAAAATAGAAAGAGTTTACACTACTATAGATTAGCTGAACAATTAACACCTTTTAACCCTGTAACTTCAAACTTTACTAATACAGTTCAAAGCTATATACTGCAAAAGGGCACAGCAGTGGCAAATGCTAAAACAGGAGTATTATACTTAGCTTATAAATATGTATATGCAGAATCTTATATGAAGGCAATAGATGATGTGTTTATGCTAACATTAATTGTTGTAGCAGCAACAATACCTTTAATGTTTATAGGTATAAGAAAAAAACAAATTAACAAAATGTAAAACAATTTTCAAAAAATGTTTTATTTACTGCTCAGCTTATTTTAGAATGGTTTAAGGCAAAAATGGATATATGGACAAAAGTATGGGAAAAGCACTTTGGAATGTTAATCCAAAGTGCTTTAAAATTAGTGATCCTTATTGTTTAATTTGAAATTATATCTACAGTTTTATTATAATTTGTTCTGTAAATCATACGTTGGATATTTAGTTCTAAGTTACTACCTGTTTCAGTAAATTCTAAGGTTCTAGTATAAGGATTTTTAGTATTGTTTTCTTTAATAGTTTTATTAAGGAGAATAGTTTTACCATCTATCATCAAATTTACTTTTGTTAAAACCACATCTGGATCTGTAGAAATTGTAATATAAGTGTTTCCAGCAGCTTTATAAATTTTTTCTATTTTGATGTTTCTATTTTCCACATTAATACTTTCATTTTGAAATTCTTTTTTTAGTTTAAAGCTTTTATTTATAATGTGCTCAGAGGTTAGGCTTGAAAATTGAATTTGAAGTTTTTTAAAATTATCAGGTAAAGTCTTAAAATTATATTTAAAAGTAACCCCATCAATGTTTGAATTTAGTTCTGATTCCTGATTTTCAATAATTTTTCCATCAGCAATGAGTTTTATATCTAAATTGCTAGGTAAAAAGGTGATACCATCAATTCTCTTTATAGCCATTTCTAGTATATTGTCTAATCTTCCTTTAACTACTGTAGTAGTAGGGGAAGCGGAAATATATTGTAATCGGAGATTAGTGTCCGTTGTTTTTATATTTTTATTTAAAAATTTTTTTATACTGTGCCCCATAGCCTTATTTTTATCTAATGTAAATGAAATTTTTCCCAGTTCCGTAGTTCCTTTAGAAATTATATTTAATGTTAGATTTTTGTCAAACATTGAAGGAGGAATAAAATTTGCAGTAGACTTTATTTCTGTTTCGGTATCATTGATAGTTCCATAAGAATTAGTAAATAGATGGCTTCCAAATTTTCCACTTAGTTTTAGTGCTACGTCTGAATTTTTAATGTTTCCTTTAGAATTTTTTATTGTGTAAAAAGCTAAGAGTTTATTATCATCCACCATTATGCCATCTAAGGTGAAAATTAATCCGTTTTTAAAGATAAAGCTTTTATTTACAGTCTGTCCTTTTCCTAATTCATTAAGTTTTTTTAAATTTGTATCCATGACTTTATCATAACCTGTAATTTTTTCAGAATAGTAAGCTAAAGTATTAAAATTATACCCTGCTAATATTAAACAAATGAATATAGCAGCAATTTTCACTTTTAAAATTTTATTGCGAGGGGCTTTTATATTTTTATCTTTAAGTGCAGTTCTTAATTTATCTTCTAAAGCTTCTGGAGCTTCTAGTCTATCAAAACTTAATTTATTTTCTTTTAACAGCTTTTCTATATCATTCACTATTCATCACCTCCAAGGCTTTCCTTAAGTTTTTTTAAACCATTAAATATACGGGATTTCACCGTTCCAACAGGTATATTGATTATTTTTGCTATAGTTTCGTTGTCCAAATCTAAAAAGTAATGAAGCTTTAGTACCTCTTGATATTTTTCCTTTAAATTTGCCAGATGCTTTTTAAGTACAATCTGTTCATCTTTCTTATCAAAGCATTCTTCAGAAAAATCTTCTTTAATATGATCTAGAGAAACTATTTTTTTATTTTCTTTTAAAAGTTTTTTGCAGCAGTTTACCAGAATTGTTTTACTCCAGCTGTAAAAAGCATCAGCATTTTTTAATTTGTGTATATTTTCATATAAGATTACAATAGTGTCCTGCATAGCATCTAAGGCATCATGTTCGTTTTTCATGTATAAATAAGCTAATTTATAAAAATCCTTTTTTTGTGTCATTAAAAGTTGCACTAAAGCTTCTTTATCACCTTGCTTTGCCTTTTTAACTAATATCTCTATATTCATTTAGCACCTCGATTCTATATATAAGAGTATTAAGGTATGGGAAAAGTTCATTTTAAAAAAATTTTTTACTTTCTATGAATTTAGTAGTGTCGTAAAGTAGATATCAAAAGAAGATAAATATGAATGAATATGTAGATAATTTATTATATGAATTTAGAGGAAAAAAACTTTTTTAATTACAATAAATGGTATGCTGAAAAATTAAAATTATAAATTTTCATAATATAGTGCCATTTTTATTAAAAAAGTTATAGAATTTCCGCATTAAAAGTCAATTTTAACCGTAATATTCAAATACCTCATGAAAATTAATATATTTGTAATTAAATTTAAATAATGTATTGACAAAAAAAATATAATTGCTAAAATATAGTTAGCACTCAACAACAAGGAGTGCTAACAAAAATAATTTTAACAGATGTTTTAGAAACGAACAATAATAAATAGAAATTTAAAAAAATCGGGAATTTACAGTAGGCATTCTTAATCAATTTGGCTTGTTATTTTGAAAAACCATAGTGGATTAAGAGTAGAAAAGTGGCTTGATTAATTTAAAAATAACCGCACCTACTCTATAGGTGTGGTTTTAATATGTTAAAAATTTCAATGAAGGGAAATGATATAAATGGCTACAAAACAATTTAAAGCAGAGTCTCAAAGACTACTTGAATTAATGATTAATTCAATTTATACAAACAAAGAAATATTTTTAAGAGAACTTATATCAAATGCAAGTGATGCAATTGACAAGAGTTATTATCGTTCACTTGTTGACAGTAATATAAGTTTCAACAAAGATGATTTTTATATTAGAATTACTGCAGATAAGGAAAATAGAACTCTTACTATTACTGACACAGGTATTGGTATGACAAAGGATGAACTTGAAAATAACCTTGGTACTATTGCTAAAAGTGGTTCATTAGCATTTAAAAATGAAAATGAAGCAAAAGAAGGCGTAGACATTATAGGTCAATTTGGAGTTGGTTTTTATTCAGCTTTTATGGTATCAGACGAAGTTACTGTAATAAGCCGTTCTGTAGATTCAAATGAAGCATATAAGTGGGAATCAAAGGGTGTAGAAGGCTATGATATTGAACCTACGGATAAAGAAACAGTGGGAACTGAAATCATATTAAAGATAAAAACAAGTACTGAGGATGAAAACTATGATGAATTTTTAGATGAATATAGATTAAAAGCTTTAATTAAGAAGTATTCTGATTTTATTAAGTATCCAATTAAAATGATGGTAAAGAAGAATAGGGTAAAAGAAGGCAGCGAAAAAGAGGACGACAAAAAAGAATATGAAGACTATTATGAAGATGAAACTCTAAATAGCATGGTGCCAATTTGGAGAAAAAATAAAAATGAATTGAAACAAGAGGATTATGATCAATTCTATATGGATAAGCATTTTGGTTATGAAAAACCTCTAAAATCAATCCATACTAGTGTTGAAGGATTAGCAAGCTACAATGCTTTATTATTTATTCCAGCTAAAGCACCTTATGATTTCTATACAAAAGAATTTGAAAAAGGTTTAGAACTTTATTCTAATGGCGTTTTAATAATGGATAAGTGTTCGGATTTATTACCAGATTACTTTAGTTTTGTACAAGGTTTAGTTGATTCTGCTGATATTTCTCTAAATATTTCAAGAGAACTTTTACAGCAGGATAGACAACTTAAATTCATTGCAAAGAAAGTAAAGGATAAAATAAAAAACGAACTTTCATTAATGCTTAAAAATGATCGTGAAAAGTATGATGAATTTTTCAAAAACTTTGGAAAGCAGCTTAAATATGGTGTTTACGCTGATTTTGGAACTAACAAAGAAGTGCTTCAGGATTTATTAATGTTCTATTCTTCAATAGAGAAGAAGCTTGTAAGTCTTGATGAGTACGTTTCACGTATGAAGGAAGATCAAAAATTCATATATTATGCAACTGGTGAAAGTGTAGAAAAGATTGAAAAATTACCACAAACTGAGTTAATTAAAGATAAAGGTTTTGAAATATTATACTTCACTGATGATATTGATGAATTTGCAATTAAAGTACTTATGAATTATAAGGAAAAACAATTTAAATCTGTTTCTAGTGGAGATTTAGGTATTGAATCTGATGAAAAAGAAAATGAAAAGGAAACACAGGAAAATAAAGACTTATTTGATTTCATGAAAGAAGCTTTAAGTGGTAAAGTTAAAGAAGTTAAAGCATCAAAGAGATTAAAGACTCATCCAGTTTGTCTTGCTAATGAAGGTGAACTTTCTATTGAAATGGAAAAAGTACTTAATATGATGCCCAATAATCCAAATCTTAAAGCTGATAAGATTCTAGAAATAAATACAAATCATGAAATGTTTGCTGCTATTAAAAAGGCATTTGAGGAAGATAAGGATAAAGTAAAAATGTACTCAAATCTTCTATATAATCAAGCATTATTGATTGAAGGTCTTTCAATAGAAGATCCAGTTCAATTTGCAAATGATATATGTCAGTTAATTAAGTAAGACATATGTATATACTAGGTTTAGAGAATAGATAAAGTACTTATAGATTCCAAGGTGAGAAAATTATATTTAAATTTTAAGAACGTATATGGATTTGTATAAATCTATATACGTTCTTTGTTGCTTAATGTAACTTTTGGTAGTAGGTGGTGAAAAAATTTGAAAATCAAGTATAAGTTGTTTTTTACTTGTCTGATTAAATAAATATTAATGCTTGAAAAATTTCAATAATATGGTATATAATTAAACAAATTACAGTTAATATGTTATATGGCTACAATTTAATTGGGGGGGGTATTAATGATTAGACTACTTACACAGAATGATAAAAAAATTATATTAGAATATCTTGAAAGAAATGAAATTGAAACATCATTCTTATATGCAAATATTATACAATTTGGTGTTGACAATAGGCAAGATATAAGAAGATGTGCAGATTACTATGGATATTTTGATGGAGAATTACTTAAAGGAATACTTCCTTTTTATAATTTAGGAAGTTGTATACCTCACTATGAGTCAGAGAAAGCTGTACCTTTATTTGCAAAGCTTATGAAAGAGCGAAAATTTGAATTTTTACTAGGAATGTTTAAAATCGTAAAACCTTTATATGAAAACATTAAGGAATATAAAGAAGTTCAATCATATGATGAAAGTTCATATTTTATGAACAGGAAATTTAAACCATTTGTGTTAGATAGAATAAAATTTATAAATGCAGATAAAGTAAAAAGTGATAAAGTAGTTGATTTTATTTTACACGCTTATATAAATGGTTTTCAACAAGATATAAACTGGAAAGACATTAAGAAATCTTTAATACAAAGAGAAGAAGAAGAGGAATTTATTATTGTACAAAATGATGATAAAATGGTAGCTCAAGCATGTGTGCAGACATATACTTCTAAAGTTTGTCAAATTGGAGGTGTTTATACACTGGAATCTGAGAGAGGTAAAGGTTATTGTAAGGCTGTGGTTTCTGAAATATGTAAGAGAATTATTGATAAAGGAAAAATACCTACTCTTTCTGCTAGAAAGAACAATATACCTGCTGTGAAGGCATATACTGCATTGGGATTTCAGCACTATGATGATTATTTGCTTATTAGGTTTAAGTAAGCTTGGGAAAATAATTATGGAGGAAATTAGTAAATTAATATATTGAAAATTAAATTGATTTTTTATGGAGGACTAGTATGTTTGAATTTAATTCTAAAAAAGCAAAAATTCTTTTAAGGCTATATTTACCGAAATGAAGATAACAGAGTGTTTGTGGGAAGAACATAAATAAACAATTTTATGATAATACAAGGTAGGAGGACTATAAGTTGAGATCACCATTAAAAGAATATGAAAAGAGAAAAGCTAAATATAACATATTGCTAAAAAAACACCAAAAATACATGGATAATTTAAGCAATTTAAGGCTTGCTGTTTTTGTACTAGGGCTTGTAATTTTAATAAGAATGTACATGGTAAAATTATATTTTTTATTTGATTCTGTAGTTTTAGTTATGATTATTTTGTTTTGCTATTTAGCTTATTTGCATAAAAACATAGAAAATAAAAAGAAATATATAGCTGCACTAGAGGAAGTGAATGAAACTTCAATAAAAAGATTAAAAGGAGAATGGAAAAACTTTCAGGATAGTGGAGAAGAATTTATAGATAAGAATCATAATTATTCCTACGATCTTGATATTTTTGGAAAAGGTTCTCTGTTTCAATGGATAAATATATGCCGCACTTATATTGGAAGACAAAGGTTGAAGGAAATATTAACGGAAAAACCTGAAGATAAACAGAGTATAAATAATAGACAGTGCGCAGTTATAGAACTTGGACCTAAAATACATTTTAGACAGAGACTTGAGGCAGAAGGGAAAATAATTTGTAATGATAAACAGGATACCAAGGAACTTTTTTCATGGATAAAAGAAAGGAATGACTATATATTAGAAAAGAAAAAAGTTTGGATTTTAAGAGTTCTTTCAATGGTGACTGGGATAACTAGCTTAACGTTGATAGTTAGAATAATTGATTATGTCATAGCTGTTTTACTTGACACTAGCAGAAGTGCACCAAAAATATTTTATATAATTCCATACTATGTTCCTATTTTTTTGATTTTTATTCAATGTGTTATTTTAAGAATAAAAAGAGAAGATAGGATGAAGAATTTAATTATCGCAGAAAAATATAATTATAATATAAAAACATATAGAAATATGCTTAAGCATATAGAAAAGCATAAATTTAAGTCAAAGTACATTATAGACTTGTGTAAAATGCTTTGTGATAATGATGCCAAAAGTGCATATAAACAAATAGATACTTTTTCTAAGATTTGTGAATCTATAGTAAGTAGACGTAATACTTTATATCCAATTTTAAATTCAATTCTCATGTTGGAATATCACTGGACCATTTCTATTGAAAGATGGAAGACAAAAGCGGGTAATGACTTTGAGAAGTGGCTTAGCATAATAGGAGAGCTAGAGGCATTGTGCAGTATTGCAAATATTAAATATGACAATCCTCATTGGAGTATGCCTGAAATTATAACTGGAGCATCAATGATTACAGCAAAAAATATGGGACATCCACTTTTAGGAGAAAAAAGGGTATGTAATGATTTAAGTGTAGAAGAATCATATCAAGTTATGCTTATAACGGGATCTAACATGTCAGGAAAAAGTACATTTATGAGAACTGTAGGAATTAATGTTATATTGGCATATGCTGGAGCTCCTGTATGTGCAGATCAATTTTGCTGTACTATTATGGACCTTTATAGTTGTATGAGAACAAGTGATAATTTAGGGCAAAGTATATCTTCCTTTTACGCAGAAATATTAAAAATTAAAAATATTGTTAAGGCCTCAAAGGAAGGTAAAAAAGTACTATTTTTATTAGATGAAATTTTTAAAGGAACTAACTCAAGGGATAGACATACTGGAGCTATGATCTTAGTAAAGCAATTAAGCAGAACTGGAAATTTGGGATTTATATCCACTCATGACCTGGAATTAGGTGAAATGGCAAAGGATAAAAATTCAAAAATTAGAAACTATCATTTCTCTGAGTACTATAGAGATAATAAAATTTATTTTGATTACAAATTGAAAGCTGGAATTTCTCCTACAAGAAATGCTTTATATTTAATGAAATTAGCTGGAATTGAAATAAAAGAAAACAATGAGGTTGAATAGAGTTTTTATTGAATTTCCATATAGGCAGGTTGTTGTTACTGCGTTTAGTTCAATTTTAAAAATATGTAGAGTGTTTAAAAACATTCCCTTTCAGGGGAATGTTTTTGTATTTTAAATAGCAAATGCCTAAATAGTTAAAAAAGATAATATTTAAGTTCCTTAAAATATTAAAGCTGATTTTTTGATGTAAAGAGGTGTACAAGCCAATAAGTAAAGTTGATTCTAGAAGGTATTGGATTAATATGTATTAAATAGAAAAATTCACATTAGGTTGTTGACATTAACCTAGAGGGTAAGGATTATAATTAAATTATTGAGATTTTTTATTATTAATATGAAGAAGACATAGATAGAGGTGGTACAAATGAAAGAGGAAAACTCTGTTTTTCCAGAAAATGATGAACAAGTACGTATTGTTCAGGAAACGGTTGCAGGTAAGGAAATTACGTTAGCACATATTATTGGTGGACCGCTGCCAATTGTTTATCAAAAATTAGGATTGAACCCAGATGTTGATTATAGTTCATCTGCTATTGGCATTATGAATATGACGCCTCCAGAGTCAGCTGTTATTGCATCTGATATTGCGGTGAAGAGTGGAAATATTTATTTAGGCTTTGCTGATAGATTTAGTGGTACACTTATTATTACTGGTGAACTTTCAGAGGTAAATGCAGCTATTACTGAGATTGTTGATTATTTTCATAATGCTTTAGGTTACGTTGTATGCCCAATTACTAAAAGGTGATATTATGAAAAAATTGTTTTTATGTGGAAGAAGTGAAGCTGGTAAAACATCACTTACACAAGCTTTAAAAGGTGAGCCAGTTAAATATCATAAGACTCAGTATGTAAATCATTGGGATATTACTATTGATACACCAGGTGAGTATGTGGAAAGCAAGAATTTGACACTACAAGCACTTTCCTGCTTTTCATATGAGGCAGATGTCATTGGATTACTATGTGGTGCTAATGAACCTTTTAATTTATTTCCTCCTGGTATTCCAGCTGCTTGTAATCGTCCACTAATTGGTATTATTACGAAAATTGATTGTGAAGATGGCAATGTACCTATGGTACGTCAATGGTTAGAAGAAGCTGGATGCGAAAGGATTTTCCCAGTTAGCAGTATATCTGGTAAGGGAATAGAAGAACTTAAACAATATTTAAATGAGCCAAAGAAAATACTATCCTTAGAGGAAATCATGGAGGCTCAAAAAATAAGCTTTAGATGATAGTTATAATTATATAGTTTTTGCTATGAAAATTTATATAAATAAAAATGAGAATTTTTAGATGATTATAATTCTGTAAAATGAGGGTGTAATAAAATGACAGAGAAATTAACAGGACAGGCAGCAATGCAGAAGGTTTTTTCAAAGGCATACAAATATGCAAAGAATGGAAAAACACGTATTGTTCAGATAGCTGTAGCTGGTAAAGAGATTACTTTAGCGCATATTATCGGTGTTTCGGATAAATCTGTTTATAAAAATTTAGGTTTGGATATTGGTACTAATGCTGGAAAGGATTTTACAGGTTCATCTATTGGCATTATAAATATTACTCCACCGGAGTCTACAGTAATTGCTGCTGATATTGCTGTAAAAAGTGCAGATGTTTTTATTGGATTTTTGGATCGTTTTAGTGGTACGTTAATTTTGACTGGTTCACGAACGGAAGTCAGGACATCTGTTGATGAAATTGTAAAATATTTTCGTGAAGATCTGAAATATAAGACTTGTTCAGTTACAGAACGATAAAAAGAAAATAATCAGAATGTAGCTAAGGCACATTAGAAAAAATACCTAGTCAATATACTAACATCTTTGACTAGGTATTTTCTTTTATATTCCTAAGTGGAGCAGCAGTATATTTTTGCTTCACAGTATAAAGCCTTGTTTGGTATTGCACTAAACAGGGTTTTGAAGATTTATTGAGGGAAAATTATTATTATAGATTACAATGACTAAGCAAATTACCTGTATAACTTTCTTTTACTTTTGATACTTGCTGGGTGGTACCTTGAGCAATAACATAACCGCCGTTAAGTCCACCTTCTGGTCCTAGATCTATTATCCAATCAGAATTTTTAATTATATCTAAGTTGTGTTCAATGATTAATATTGTATTTCCTGAATTCCTCATCTTTTCAAGTAATATCAAAAGATTTTGAGTATCAGAAAAGTGCAGTCCAGTGGTAGGTTCATCAAGTATATAAAGTGTCTTTCCAGTTGAATTTGTACTGAGTTCTTTAGCTAGTTTTATTCTTTGAGCTTCTCCTCCAGACAAGGTAGCTGCATTTTGTCCTAATTTTAAATATCCAAGCCCAACTTCAGACATAATGTTTAAAATGTGTACTAACTTAGGCTGATCTATAAAAAAGTTCAAAGCTTCATTTACATTCATTTCAAGAACATCGTAAATATTTTTATCTTTATATTTCACTTCCAGAATATTTTTTTTATATCTTTTACCTTCACAAACAGGACATTTGGACCATATATCTGCCATAAATGATACAGGGGTACATATGTTACCTTCACCATGGCAGGTATCACATTGACCTTCTTTACTATTAAAACTGAAATTATTTGATTTATAGCCTTTTTCTTTTGATATTTTTATAGATGCAAATATGTTTCTTATTTCATCCATTATTCCAGTATAAGTGGCAGGAGTTGAACGTGGAGTACGGCCAATAGCATTTTGACTTGCATATATAATTTTATCAAAATACTCATCACCACTTAGGCTGCGGCAATATCTGCTTACATCTTTTTTTCCATGAATTCGGTTTTCTATGGCAGGATATAAACACTTTGAAATAAGGCTGCTTTTTCCTGAACCGCTGACCCCTGTTATGCAGGTAATTGAGCCAGTAGGAAAAGCAATATGGATATTTTTAAGATTATTGCAGTTAGCACCAGTTAATTTAACATAATTACATTCATCTGATATGTGTGATTTTTCTATATATACACGTTTTTTGCCTGAAAGATATTTACCTGTTTCTGAATTAACATTTTCCATAATTTTTAATGGAGTATCTTGCGCTACTATTTGACCACCAAAGGTACCAGCGTGGGGGCCAACATCTATAATATAATCTGCCATAGATATAAGATTGGCATTATGTTCAACAATAATTATTGTGTTACCATAATCTCTAAGCTCTTTTATAATTTCTATGAGTTTTTTTTGATCTTTTATGTGAAGTCCGGTAGAAGGTTCATCTAATACATAAAGTATGTTGCTAATGCCACTTTCTAACTGCTTTATAAGCTTTAATCTTTGTAATTCTCCACCAGATAGTGTTGTAACAGAACGATTTAAGTTAAGATAGGAAACACCAATCTTAATATAATTACATAGTTTTCTATGGAGCTCTTTTATTATAGAAGATGATGTAGATAATTGGAAATCTGATAATTTGCATGGAAGAATTTCTAACCATTCTTTTAATGCAGTTATTGTCATTGATGCAGCTTCAGGAAAACGAGTGCCTGCAATATCTACCATTCTCCCTTCTTTTGCAAGACGTTCACCATGACAGTAATCACAAGTGGACTGTTCCATAAATTCCTTTGCAATTTTTTTTGAAGCTTCACCGTTATTAGAAGAAACAATACGTTTAATACAATTACAAGCACCTTCTACTGGTCTTGTAATATGTCCGGTTCTTCCATTTTTATTTTCGTAGGTAAAAGTGACTTTTCTTCCATTAGATCCCCAAAGGGTTTGGTATTTAAAATCTTTTGGAAGCTCAATCCAGGGATTTTCTAAATCAACATTCATATCTTCTGCTAGTGCTAGTATTTCTCCTTTCATCCAGTTTGCGTTTGGATTGTCTCTAAACTTTCTTAAAGTTCCCCACCAATTTGAAGCACCATCAAGTATTGATAAATTGGGATTACATATAATTAAATTGGGGGATACCTCCATTTTGATACCTAGTCCATTGCAAACAGGACACATGCTTTCGACATTATTAAAGCTGAAGGTAGATGGAGTTAATTCAAATAGTATATGATCACAATGATAGCACATTTGCGTTGTTTGAAATAAAATTTTATCTTTGTTATTAATTGTTACATAAATTGCACCTTTACCTACTTTTAAGCTTTCTTTTATGTAGTTTGATAAAAGATCATTTGAATTATTGTTTTCAGGTAATAAGTATTCATAACAAGGAGTATTAGCTTTAAAGGGTTCTATTTTTATTAAGGTGCCTGGAACAAGCTTAAGGAGTGTTTGGATAATTTCATCTGTATTTAAAGGGATTATTGCATTTCCACAATTTGGACAGTGTCGTACACCAATAATTGAAAATAGTGTACGTAAGCAGTCATGTATGTCTGTAATGGTTCCTACTGTAGAACGTGGGTTTCGTGCAATGTTTTTTTGTGATATTGAAATTGCAGGTGGCAGACCAGAGATTTTATCAAAATCAGGTTTTTCCATTTGTTCATAAAGTGATCGTTTGGAGGTAGAAAGGCTATCCATAAATCTTCTTTGGCTTTCAGCAAAAATAGTATCAAAGGCGAGGCTGGATTTACCACTGCCACTTACTCCAGTAATTACAGTTATTTTATTATATGGAATGGTCACATCTATATTTTTTAAATTATTTTGTCTTGCACCTTTTATAATAATTTTATTACTTTGCTTAATTTTATTATTTTTATCTTCTTTAAAAAAATCTGTAGTTTTATTATTTGATTTTGAATATTTATATATGTAATTAAAAATAGGGGGTATTTTCAATTCAACTTTACTTTGAGAAAAATCTAAAGTTGAATCATCTAACCATTTTGGCCAATGAGAAAGCCAGTCTGGAACCCTACAATCTAAAATACGATCATTTGATGGTATGTAAGGTGAAATATCAATTACAGGTGTATTGTCAAAACAATCCAGAGTACTTACTTTAATTTGTCTTAGGCTTTTATTAAAATCAATAATTTTTGCAGTAGTAAGTGCAATGGGATTAGGTCTAACTGGAGAGCGGGAAGCAAATACGCCAGTTTTAGGAGCGTTTTCATAAGGAGGCTGACACTGTGTTATTCTACGGTACTTATCCTTATCAAAATTATTAAACCACCAAAAAATTTTTATATGAGAATAGCCTTCAAATTTTTCAAAAAGTGAGTTGTCATCAAATAATTGTATAATAAACTCACCTTGTAGCTTCTTAATACTTCCTATAGATTGAATTTTGTTAGATAGAATTGAAGGTTCTTCGCTTGTTAGGTTACTTTGGAGTTTTTCATTTTCAAGCTTGGTAAAATCTTTTGGTATAGAGCAGTCTTTTACCCTGTCTTCACAGGGAAAGTAAGGCTTAATATCATAAATAAAATCACCTTCAGAAAAACAAGGATTATCGTAAAAAAGGATTAAACCAGACTTTTCATCTACATTAGTTATTTTTATAATTTTATTGGAAAAGGGTACATTAGGTTTTCTGATTTTAGAATAAAAAATTATTGCATGACTGAATAAGGATAAAAATTTAAGTCCATCTGAATAATTTTTATAAATTGATATTACATTTTTATCAATTTGCTTTGTTATCTTGCCAATAGGAAATAAATTATAGTAATTTTTATTATTCATATAAATACACCTCTTTTTTTATGTCGTTGGAATTAATAATAATACCTACCACGGTGTGAGAGTCAATATAAAAAGGTTAGAATTTTTCTTTTAGTTTAACAGGAATTTGTATTTCAGTAAGGTATTTGCTAGGATCAGTTTCATTCCAAGGACCCTTATGACATACTTGTCGGCTAATTCCTGTGATTTCGTATTGATTATTTTCTTCGAGCCAATGTACAAAAGACTTATAAGCGGGTGATATATTTTCATAAGGGCCATAAACCATTGAGCAAGCTGCTTTTTCTAAAGGCTCTGTTTGGTGAAAGATAAAGTTACCTTTATTTAGTCCTTTTTGATTTGTTATAATGCACACTTCTACATCCACATTTTTATCTTTAAATTCCGTATCATGGTAAATGGCAAAGCTGTAGTTATCTTCTGAAATGTTTAGTTTTTCCACTTTTATGTAATCACATAATTCCTTCCATAGGTCTCCTTCGCAAAAGTAATTCGGAATGATTTTCCTTAAAGAAAGAACATCATAACTGGAGATCGATTTTAATGTTACATTGCAGTGAATTGCTATTTGCTTTTTATTTATATCACTCATTGCAGTACGTATTTTTGTCAATTTTTGATTTTCTAAGTTTATATTTTCTTTAGTTTCCTTTTCTTTTATTTTTAATTGTTCTTTAATATAATTAGCATCCCAGTGTTTAAGTGCATTGTCAATTTCCAAAACAGTAAAACCAGTATCTCTTAAAAATAATATTTTATTTAAGGTTGGTATTTGTTTTGAACAATACAGTCGGTATCCAGTGTATTTGTTTACTTCAGCAGGCTTCAAAAGGCCAGTTTCATCGTAATAACGCAGCATTCTTACAGATACTTGAGTGAGTTTTGAGAACTCTCCAATTTTGAACATGCTTTTTCACTCCATTTCAAAAATATATAGTACAAATTATATATCATTTTTAATTTTAGTACCATATAGAATTAATAGTATATAGGAATTTTAAAATTAAATAAATAATTACTACAAGGTGTTATAGATTTTTTAATGACTTTGAAATTTAACAAGCACAACAGATTAAATTATTAATAAAATAATATTAAATTAATAATTACGGAGCTTAATATATGTTTTTTAGATTTCCTGAAAATTTGATACAAAATAAAGATAAAGTATACATTATAGATAAAAAATTTGCAGATGTGAATAATGATGGTTATATTGAAACTTTAATAATTACAGGAAAGAAACCTTATGGAGAAAATGGTTTTATAGAAGATATAACGCTTACTGTAAAAAATGAAAAAACAGGATTAAATATAAAAGTAAAGCCAAAAGAAAATTCAGGTTATGAGCCTAACTTATTTATAGGAAGGTTTGATGAAAAAAGTAGCATACCATATGTATTTTTATCTATAGCTTCAGGAGGCAGTGGAGGATATTATTTTAATTATATTTATTCTTTCAAAAGAAATGTAGCAGAACTTGTTTTTGATTATGATAAATTTAGTATTGAAAATGTATATAACGCTGTATATGAAAATTTTTATAGAGTAAGTGTAAAATCAGAAAATAAAGATTTGAAAGGTATAATAGATCTTAAATCCATAAGAGATGAGGAGTATTTATCCAAGCTCTATAATAAAGATGGAACTCTTAAAGAGCCTACAGCAGCAGGAGTATTGTTTCTTTCTAATCTTTCACCTTTAAGCATAAATGGATCTGAGGTTTTTAAACTTTTAACGAATCAAAGGATAATAGGAATTTATAATGCAGACACATTAGGTTATGTAGAATCCATTTTAAAATGGGATAAGGATAAATTCATATCTTTAGTAACTAGGTTAGTAGTATCAATGTAATATAGAAAAGTTTCAGGTTTTATAGGTTATTTTTGATGATGGGTTATATATCATTTTTAATTTTAGCACCATTAGAAACATATAATATTAAAACCAATTGCAAATACAATGTCTTTACAATTGGTTTTAATATAACTACTTAGTTTCTATATTTTTTTATAATGTCCATCTATTTTGATATAAGGAACTAAAACAATTGGCTGATCGGCAGGTGTAAATAATTCTATTCCTTCTTGATTTTCATCTGGTCTAAAATATTTTTTACCGAATTTTTCAACTACCCATCCTGTAATACCTTTAGGGATTGAACCCCAATTACCGTTTTTTTCAACTGATTCAAAGGATGGCATTGCAGTACCTGTTCCATATAGAGGCGGATAATAATAGCATATTTCTGTTATTTCAATTCTGTATAACTTTTTTGTTTCTAAAAAACTCATAAAAATTCCTCATTTCTTTAGTTGTTTCCATCTGCTCTCCAAGTTCTAAGCAGAGCTTTTCTTGCAGCATCTTTTTGCTGAGGGCTAAGTCCCCAATAGCCAGAGGCAACAGCTGGTTCAAAGTCGCCGTAAGATGGATTTGGAAGAGCAATAAATTTTGTTCCAAAGGAATCTTTGTTTTTGTCTGCAGTAGCATTTCTCTGCTGTAGACTTACACCGTAAGTGCCTATAGGTAAATCATTTTCGTTATCACCCATATAAGCTACAACATTATAATCTTTTGCAACAGCGTCAAATCTAGCTTGCTTATTGCCTTTATCTGTTTGAAGAAGAACATGTTTTTCATCTACATTAGGGAATCCTAAATCTTTTAAATTTTTCATAGTACCCTGTAATCCTTTTTTAGCGTCTCTGTTAGTAACATAAAATACATGTACTCCTTTGCTGGAAAGATATTGCAACATGTCTTTAGCTCCAGGCATAGCATCAGCTTTTGCTGCATCTACCCATTTTCCCCAGCTGTCACTAGAATAAGCAGAATTGTAGCCTGTATGACCTGCTTCATAAGCAGAGTTATCTATAACTGATTCATCGCAGTCTGTAATTATAGCTAAAGGTTTATCACCTGATTTATGATTTTTAAGAGCTTCATCTACTTGCATTTTAGTTAAA
This sequence comes from Clostridium muellerianum, assembly GCF_012926525.1. GTDB lineage: Bacteria > Bacillota > Clostridia > Clostridiales > Clostridiaceae > Clostridium_AM > Clostridium_AM muellerianum. The sequence goes on along the minus strand of NZ_JABBNI010000016.1, from coordinate 51,542 downwards.
TTGTAAGCTTGATAGCACAATTCTCTATATTCTGCAGCAGTTTGCATCCATAATATGGCCATTACATTTTGTTCATTTAAATCTTTTTGAGAATAAGGTGCAGGAGTTGTTTGTGGTTGAGTAGTTGTTTGAACTGTTTTTGGTAATAATTTTATTGTCTGTCCAACATAGATTAAATTAACATTGGAAATATTGTTGATTTTAGCTAGTGCTTTAAAATCCATAGAGAATTTTAAACCTATTCTAAATAAATTATCGCCAGGTTTAACAGTATAAGTATCTTGAGTAGTAGTAGTTGTTGTTATTGGAGCAGCTGGAGCTTGAGTAGTCTTTGAATCTGAAGCACTTTTTATAGCTGGAGCACCGTCAGCTCTCCAAGTTTTAAAAGGAGCTTTTCTAGCTTCATCTTTTTTAGCCGCACTAAGTCCCCAATAACCAGAAGCTACAGCAGATTCAAAGTCACCATAGGATGGATTTGGAAGAGCAATAAATTTTGTTCCAAAGGAATCTTTATTTTTATCAGCAGCAGCATTTCTTTGATCGAGACTGACACCATAAGTACCTATAGGTAGATCATTTTCATTATCACCCATATAAAATACTACATTATAGTCTTTGGCAACAGCATCAAATCTACCCTGCTTATTACCTTTATCTGTTTGAAGGAGAAGATGTTTTTCGTCTGCATTAGGGAATCCTAAATCTTTTAAGTTTTTCATGGTACCTTGCATTCCATGTTTTGCATCCCTATTAGTAACATAAAATACATCTACACCTTTGCTGGAAAGGTATTGTAAAAATTCTTTAGAGCCAGGCATGGCATCAGCTTTTGCTGCATCAACCCACTTTGCCCAACTATCGCTGGCATAAGCAGTATTATGACCTGTGTGACCTGCATCATAAGCGGTATTGTCTATAACTGATTCATCGCAGTCTGTAATTATAGCTAAAGGTTTATCTCCGCTTTTATGATTTTTTAGGGCTGCGTCTACCTGCATTTTTCCAGCATTATAAGCTTGATAACAAAGCTCCCTATATTCTGCGGAAGTTTGCATCCAAAGTAATGCCATTACATCCTGTTCATTTAAGTCCTTCTGAGTATAGTTTGATGTGACTTGGGATGTTGCAACTACTTGTGTTTGTGGAGCTGCGGCAAAAGTAACAACAGGTGAAAGCATGATAGAAGTACTTAAAGCGATAGATAATAGAATACTAATTTTCTTTTTTAACATAATGTCTAGTCCCCCTTAAAATTTTGTAATTAACAGCTAAACTGACTTTCTAATAGTTAGTTTGCCTAGTTTATGTAATATTATAATTATATTGAAAATATGGTTAATTGTAAATACAACTTATTTATTAAGAAGAAATAGTTATTGAAAAAGTATATTATGACAGAGTTTATTAAAGTTAATAAATTTATTGTATTTTAAACTTGCTTATATGATATTGAAGTTGAAGGAAAAGATTTTTATAAGGCAATGGAAGTAGAGAATATAAGGTATCTTCCTTATAAAATAACAAGAAAGGTTAAAAAGTTAGTAATGTATTTTACATTTGGTTTTTTAGAATTTATTAATTATTATATAATAAATTTTATTGTATAATAGTGAAATGTATTAATAATATTGGTATAATATAAGATGATGTACATGTATAACGGAAAAACTAATTTTTTATATAAATTTTTTCACAGATGGATATTTTGCAAAGAAAAATTCAAATTTTTTATTTATTGATGGTAAAGTTGATAAAATAACAAATTACTTGCAGGAGAATGATATTAGAAAATTGAATTTTATATTAGGCACATAATTAGGTACTATTATTGGTTTTGAAGTATATCTTCGAAATGCAGTACATATAAATAAAGTATTTTTGGATGAATGTTTATTTTTAAAATTTGGTCTTTTGGTGAAAAAATTGTAATGAAAAACTTCTAGAATATTGTAGTGAAATATAATAAAACCTACAAAATTCAGTTGAAATAGTAAATAGACTATTTCTAGCTAACAATACGCAAATGTGATTTTAAAATAATATAAGGTGGTAATAGGATATGGATTTAGATGAAAACATATATGATGAAATAGTAAAATTGTGTAATGAAGCAGAAGAATATGAAGAAAGATGTGAGAATGAAAAAGCATTTGATAAATATGAAGAAGCATTAGATTTAATACCGGGGGATATAGAGGAATATGAAATATCATCACTAATTCTTGTATCCATGGGAGATTTGATGTTTATAGAAGACGATCATAAGCAAGCGCGAAATTATTACTTTGATGCGTTAAATTGTGTTGGTGGAATAGGTAATCCATATATATTATTTAGTATAGGAAAATGTTTTTATATGGAGAATAACTTTGAAAAAGCTAAAGAATATCTTATAAAAACTTATATGTTAGATGGTATGGATTTATTTTATAATGATGACAACAAATACTTTGATTTAATAGAAGAATTAGTATCGGAACATGTTAAATTAAACTCAGCTGAAGAAACAAAAGATGATGCTCTTATTGAAAATAATAAGTCATTAAAAGAAGTGGAAGACAAGTCTATTGAAAATGAAAAGGGAGTTAAGGAATCAAAAGACAAGCTTGTTAAAAATAATAAGTTGTTAAAACAAATGGAAGATCAATTTTTTAAGAATAAATTTAAGTATATGGATATGTTTGAAGAGGGAGATATTGATGGAGCTTTAAAATTACTTTGGGAAGTGTGGGAGTGGTTTCCAGAACCTAAAGTTGAACAGGACTTATTTTATCTATTAGTTGAGGACTTAATAAACATATATATTGAAACTAAAAAATTTGATTTAGCAAATAAATATATTAGTTTACTGTTTGTTGCAGGTTTAAAAAGAGTAGATGATGGCACAAGAGAATTTATAGCAGGTAGATTAGCTTATGAGCAAGGGGAAATGAGCTTAGCTAAGCAATTATTTTATATAACAAATAGTAAATCTAGCGGAAGAATGTTTAGAGGAAAAGAAAATAAGAAATACAGGGAATTAATAAAAAAATAATTCATATAATGTTTTTTAATATAGGAGAAGGATTAAAATATATGAAAAAAGATATAAAAACATTAGTAGTAGAAGATGACAATGATATAAATAAATTATTGTGTGATATGCTTAACATGAGTGGATATAGCACTAAGTCTGCTTACTCTGGAACAGAAGCATTAATATATTTAGAACAGGGAAATTGGGATATGGTTTTGCTGGATTTAATGCTGCCGGGTATGAATGGGGAAGAGCTTTTGGTTAAAATAAGAGAAATTAGTCATATGCCTGTAGTAATAATTTCAGCTAAGGAAGAAACAAATGTAAAAATAGAAACTTTGAGAATAGGAGCAGATGATTTTATTACTAAACCTTTTGATATAGATGAAGTGTCAGCTAGAATAGATTCACATCTAAGAAGGTATAAAGAGTTTTCAGAGGATACATATGAAAACATATTGAGTTATAGGGAAATTTCTCTTAATAAAGATACTAGAGAAGTACTTGTAAATAACACTAATGTTATTTTGACAACTAGGGAATTTGATATTTTACAGCTTTTCATGAGTTATCCTAAAAAGGTTTTTTCAAAGTCAAATGTATTTGAAAGTGTATGGGGAAATGAATATATATGTGATGATAATACAATTACTGTTCATATAAGTAATTTAAGAAATAAATTATCAAAAGCAGGTGCAGGAGACTATATACAAACTGTTTGGGGTATAGGGTACAAGCTTGATAGTTAAAATTAAGACTTTCTTAATATTTACTTTATAATTGCTTATTAATTAAATTATATAATTGCCAAAGATACTTTAATTAGGGGAGAGTTAATGTGGAATATGTTTTAAAGACTATAAATTTGAGCAAAAAATATAAAAATAATTTAGTAGTTGATGGTGTAAATATTAACATAAAACAGGGAGAAATCTATGGCATTATTGGAGAAAATGGAGCTGGAAAGACTACAACTTTTCGTATGATAGCAGGACTTACATCACCTTCAAACGGTTCAATTGAACTATTTGGTAAAAATAGAGAAAATGAACTAGAAAAGCTTAGAAAGAGAATAGGAGTTTTAGTGGAAAAGCCTGCTTTATATATCAATATGACGGTTTGTCAAAATTTACAAGCTTCTAGATTGCAAAAGGGAATTCCAGGAGAGGAGAGTGTAGAAAAAGTTTTAGAACTTTTAAAAATTCATGATATAAGAAATAAAAAAGTAAAAGACCTTTCACTTGGAATGAAACAAAGGTTAGGAATTGCTTTAGCACTACTCAAAGATCCAGAATTTTTAATACTAGATGAACCTATAAATGCATTAGATCCAATAGGAATAGCGGAGGTAAGGGAAGCTTTAAAAAGATTAAATAGAGAAAGAAATACAACTATTCTCATTTCAAGCCATATTTTAAGAGAATTATATGAGATTGCAACTTCTTATGGAATACTTCATAAGGGGAAGCTTTTAGAAGAACTTACATTAAAACAATTAAATGAAAAATGCAGAAGAAGCTTAAATATAAAAGTTGATAATTTAAATAAAGCTTTAACGGTTCTAGAAAGAAAATTAAACATAAGTAATTTTAAAGTTTTGCCAGATGGAACTATAAGAATTTATGAATATGTAGATAAGCCAGGAGTAGTTTCAACTGAAATTTTTAAGGAAGGTATTGTAATTGAGCAGATAATGCCAAGTGGAGATAATCTTGAGGATTATTTTAAAAGTTTAATAGGGGGTACATATTAATGTATAACTTATTAAAATTTGAAATGTATAAATTAAAATATAATAAAACATTTATAAGCTCAGTTATAGTTACAGCATTTTCAATTATTTGGTGTATTTATTTATCTTTGTATAATAATCACACTATTAAGGAGATAAATGATTATTTTCAAGGAAGAGAATTTGGAATTTTGATTAACAATTTTCAGGATAGAGTTCATCCTAAGTTTATAGAATATTTTTATTCTGCCTTTGGATTTTGTCCTGTTATATCAATATTAGTTATATTTTTAGTAGGAAGTATTGTTATTGATGAATATACTGAAGGTACAATAAAAAACATAGCTGCATATGGTCATAAAAGAGTAAAAATATATATATCAAAATTAATAATAATATGTTTAAGTATATTTATTTTAATAATCTTATTACTATTTGGTACAGCAATTATGGGGAGTTTTATAAGTGGATGGAATGGAACCTTTAGTTTTAACCTTTTTATACAAATGATGAAAGTCACAATTTCAATAACATTAGTATATTTTAGTTTGGCAAGTATTTATATATGTTTAGCTGTAATCATAAGAAATAAATCTATATTTGCAGTATTATCTATAATAGGTATGATAATAGAAGTTAGTTACTTATTTCAGTTTAACGATTTTTTTAAACATATGCCTATGTTTATGTTTATAGAAATATGTATGTTACAAATAAATTTGTATAGTATTATATTAAATTGCAGTATATTAATTATAATTACAACATTAGTAGGAGCATTTATATTTAAAAATTTAGAACTAAAATAAGGATAATGATGTAAAGTCAATAGATCCTCTAAATAAAAACCATGCATAAATAGGAAAGCAAATTTCCTTGTATGCATGGTTTTTATTTATAAAAAATTATCTAAATAACTACTATTTTTCAACTTAAGACTTTCTTAATATTTTCTTTATAACTGCTTAGAAACTGATTATTAAAATTAAATTGAAATTTAAAGAAACTGCAATTGGTAATTTGAAGTCTATATTAAAGATTCCTAAATGGAATAATGTGATTTTAAGTTTTTTTAAGATGCTAATCATAGAAAAAGAATAAATATTTATATTATCAATTGCAGTTAAAGAACAGGAGAGTGTATCTATGGAATATTTATTGCAATGCGAAAATTTAGTTAAAAAATATGGAAGAAAAAAAGCTTTAAACAATTTAAATTTAAAAATAAAAAAAGGAAAGATAGTTGGACTTTTAGGGCCAAATGGAGCTGGTAAGACTACGCTTATAAAAACTGCTGCTTCACTCTTAAGCTATAATGATGGTAGCATTTTAATTGATGGTGAGGCACCTAGTGTAAAAACGAAAAAAATAGTTGCTTATTTGCCTGATAAAGACTTTTTATATGGATGGATGACTATAAAGGAAGCCTTAAAATTTTTTAAAAACTTCTTTGAAGATTTTGATTATGAAAAAGCTCTTAAAATAGTATATGATTTAGAACTCGATTTAAATTCAAAGATAAATTCCCTGTCAAAAGGTATGGAAGAAAAATTAAATATATCTTTAATCTTTTCAAGAAAAGCAAAACTTTTTTTATTTGATGAACCTCTTGCTGCAGTTGATCCATCTATGAGAGATAAGATAATTAAGATTATACTTAACAATTTTGACAAGGATAGTTCAATCCTTATAAGTACTCACTTGATAAATGATGTGGAAGGACTATTTGATGAAGTTGTATTTATTAATGAGGGAAAAGTTTTGCTTCATGATAATGTGGAAACTCTTAAAGAAAAACATAAAGAATCTATTGAAGACTTATTTAAGGAGATGATTTAAATGATTTTAAACTTATTTAAATTTGAAATGAAAAAGCACTTTCTCATATTTAGTATCTTTACGTTAATAGAATTGATTTGTGGTATAGCTGTATTAATAAATTATGATTATAGAAGTGCAGCTTTTTTAGTAAGTAATGTTACATGGATAGTAATTCCAGTATATATTTTCATTGATTTATACAATGAATTTTATAAGGGAAAAGAAGTTATAACACATATGATACCAATAAAAACTTCCGCTAAATTTTTAGTGAAATCATTAATTTTTTCTTTAGGATTGATGATTATATGGTCAACTTGTTTGATATATGAACTTTTTAGCTTAAATGGAATTTACTATTCAAAAATAATGGATTCAAGTAATCCCAAAGTGGGCGTTATTTATTTTATATTAGCAAGATTTATTGGATTTATTGCTGGACCAATTATCATAGGAATGGCTTTAGCTTTAAGCAAACTTGTAAAAAACAAAATTTTAAGTGCAGCTATAATTGTTATTACTATCACAGTCACTACTGTAGGTCTGTATTTAGTAATGAAATCAAACTTAGCTGGTCAGGAGCATATAGGCTGGGCAATAGGAACCACCTCAAAAGAGGTATTTAAGCAGTATGCAGGAATGGTTTCTATATTAGTGACATCAGATAAAGATATAACAGATATTGCTCAAACTATACATTGGAATAATGTTATTTTTAATGCTTTAGTGGCTGTATTAGGCTATGGAATTGTATCTTCAATATTTAATTCTAGAAAATACGAGATAATTGGAAAATAATTTTGGAAAGAGGAATTAAAATGAAATTTATAAAAAGAAGCATGAAATTTTATGTTTCTATTGTTTTGCTTGTTACTACATGTATTTTCAGTGGTTGTGCTTCCAGGTATATAGGTAAGGATAGAAATTCTAAATGGACAAAAGATATAGATTATTTAGGTAAAGTTCTTCCTGAAAAACATAAAAATTTATTTTCTAAAATAACAAAGGAGAAATTTAATAGTGAGATTAATAACTTAAAAAAAGAAGTACCAAATATGAATGATGATGAAATTAAAATTGGTATACACAAGATAGTGGCATCTGTAGGTGATTCTCATACATGCTGTAGTTTTAATACAACAAAAAAAGTATATCCAGTAGATCTATATTGGTTTAAGGAGGGCATCTATGTGAAAAGTACTATAGATAAATATAAGAATACTCAGTATTGTAAATTAGTAAAAGTAAATGGTAAAGATATAAAAGAAGTTGAAGATTCTATAATTCCAATAATATCTCATGAAAATTATAGTCAAATAAAAAATATTCTTCCGCAATATTTAGGCCTTCCGGAGGCTCTTCATGGACTTAAAATAGTTTCTAATGAGGATAAAGTTAATTTTACTTTTGAAGATAAAGAAAAGCATTTATATGATGTACAAATGGATTCTATTGTTTTAGATGAAAATTCTAAAAAGCTTCTTAAAAAGTCACTTGTGGACAGGTCAGATGATAGTATTAAACCTTTGTACAGAAGAAATTCAGATATGGATTATTGGTATAAATATTTAGAGGATGAAAAAGTTTTGTATTTTAAGTATAATAATTGTAGAGAAGACACGAAAAAACCTTTTAATGCTTTTAGCAGAGAAATGTTAAATATTATGGATACACATACTGTGAATAAATTAGTCATTGATTTAAGAAATAATGGAGGAGGAAATTCTTCCATATTAGAACCTTTTATTAATAAAATAAAGGAAAAGAGCATAAATAGCAAAAATAAACTTTTTGTAATAGTTGGAAGAGAAACTTTTTCTTCAGCTGTTTTAAATTCAATATATTTAAAGAATGAAACTAATGCAACTTTTGTTGGAGAAGAAACTGGAGGAAAGCCTAATGCTTTTGGAGAAGTGAGAAGTTTTAAGTTGCCTAATTCTAAAATTGATGTTTATTATTCTACAAAAGAGTTTAAAGAATCAAAGGTAGATACACCAGCTTTTATTCCTGATAAAATAATAGAATTATCAATAGATGATTATGCAGCTAAAAAAGATCCTGTATTAGATTTTATACTTAAAAAGTAGATGGTGAAAACTTCATACAATGTTTTATTGATATACATGGTGTTTTATGCACAATTAATAGGAAGAATTTAATTAGAAAGGGTGAGTAAAATGAATTGGATTGTAATAAGTTTAATAACTTGTTTTGTCTTTTTGCTCACTTATTTAATCTCTATTAAGAAAGAAATTAAAAATATTACAAATCAATTAAATGATTATAATAATTTAAAGTCAGGTAAGAAAATAGATGTTAAACTTTTTGATAAAGATATTGAAAAACTGGCTAGTAGTATAAATAAACATATTGATATAAACATTGAAAATGTTGCAAAAGAAAGACAAGCAGAAGATGAAATTAAAAGATCCATAGCAAATATATCACACGATTTACGTACACCATTAACTTCCGTAGTTGGATATATACAAATGATAAAATCAAAAAAGTTATCAAAAGAAAAGGAAAGCGAATACATAGATATAGCACTTAACAGAGCTAAGGCACTGAAAACTTTGTTAAGTGATTTTTTTCAATTGTCCGTTATAGAATCTCCAGAGTATGAATTGAAAATTGAACATGTAAATTTAAATAATATATTGTGTGAAGTTATCACTTCTTTTTATGAGGATTTTGTGCATAAAAATATAACACCAGAAATAAATTTGCCAGAGAAAGGTTTAATTGTAATAGGAAATGAATCAGCTGTAAGACGTGTAATAGAAAATTTAATTGTAAACATAATAAAACATACTGAAGGAGAAGTTTCAATTACTTTAAAAGAAGATAAAAATGAAGCAGTTATAATTACTAAAAATACAGTTAAAAATTTTACGAATAATGATGTAGATTTAATGTTTAATAGATTTTATAAGGCAGATGACTCTAGAACTAATAGCAGTAATACTGGATTGGGGTTGCCTATTGCTAAAAGTCTTATGGAAAAGATGAATGCAGTAATTTATGCCAGGCTTCATGAAAATACATTATTCATATTTTGCAAATGGACAATTAAGTAGTCACTAAAATCAAATGAAATTTTTAAAAAGAAATATTTTTTATTTTAGAGATAACTATATTGAAAAAGAAAGTAAATTTAGCTAATATAAGAGTACGTGATTAAATTATAATATAAAAAAAGTTTGCTCTAGGCTACATTTTTTTATTATGTTTTGTGCCTTGAGCTAAGAAAAGGTAATGGATATGAATATGAAAGAAATAAGTAAAATACACAGTACATTCTTGGCAATATTTTTTATAGCATTTATTTGGTCTGCTATTTACCCTAAAGATTCTTTTACTTGGGTTTTAGAAGTTTTGCCAGCAGTTATAGGTATTATAGTTATAATGTTTACGTATAAAAAATTTAGATTTACCACTTTTGTTTATGGCTTGATTCTAATTCATGCAATTATATTGTTAATAGGTGGACATTACACTTATGCAGAAATGCCTTTATTTAATTGGATAAAAGATAGTTTCCATTTAAGTAGAAATTACTATGATCGTTTGGGGCATTTTGCCCAAGGGTTTATACCAGCTTTTATTTCTAGAGAGGTATTAATTAGAAAATCTTATTTAAAAAAAGGTAAGATGTTATTATTTATTGTTATATGTATTTGTTTGGCAATAAGTGCAGCTTACGAACTTATAGAATGGTTGGTAGCAGAAGTAACAGGTTCTGCAGCAGATGCTTTTTTAGGGACTCAAGGAGATGTGTGGGATACTCAATGGGATATGTTTTTAGCTTTAATAGGTTCAATGTCAGCTGTATTTATGTTTTCTAAAATTCATGATAAGTGTATAGAAAAATTGAAATAAAATATGAGTATAACATGGTAAGTATCAAAGAATTTATAAAATTGACTAAAGTGAATTCGTTGGCTATAAAAGAGTTTAGGCATATGAAAGAAAATAGCAAGTCAAAGATGTTAGTATATTTTGCGATGGACAAGGAAACAGGTTCCGCTGATAGTTGTTCTATCAAAGGGTTCTGTTGACGCAGTATGACGCAAAATATACTAACATACTGACTTGTTATTTTTTTGAATATGCCTTATATGCCGGAAATGGAAATGTAATTCAATTCAGTGCTAATTATGAAAAAGCATTAATGAAAATTTTAAGTTGAGAAAATAAATTTAAAAGGGATTGTGTTAAAATATACAAGTATGTATTTTAGACATTCCCTTTTAAATTTTATAACTAAAAATTTTATTTTGTATTCTGAAAATAACATATAGAGTTGTAAAGTTTAAAATAAAACTTGTTGTATATTATATCTATCTTGAGATCATCAATTTTAGAAAAAGCTATGCAAAGTTTCCATTTACAAATACAGGTATTTCTTTACCTTCTTTGGTGATACCTGTAATATTTAAATCTTTTGTACCAATCATAAAGTCTACATGTTCAAAAGAATCATTTACTCCTGCATTTTTTAAATCTTCCTTGCTCATATTCTCACTATTTTTTAAACAAGTAGGATAAGCTTCACCTATAGCTAGGTGGCAGGAAGCATTTTCATCAAATAAGGTATTGTAGAATAATATATTTGAATTAGAAATTGGGGAATCAAAAGGTACAAGGGCAACTTCTCCAAGGTAATGAGTACCTTCATCTGTAGCTATCAAGTTTTTTAATGTATCATAGCCTTTTTCACAAGTAAAATCTACAATTTTTCCATCCTTAAAGGTAAGAGTAAAGTTTTCTACAAGATTACCATTATAATTTAAAGGCTTAGAACTTACAACATTGCCATTTACGCCAAATTTATAAGGTAAAGTAAATACTTCTTCCGTAGGTATGTTAGCCATAAATTCGGTGCCTTCTGGTGAAAAAGATGAACCACCAAGCCATAAATGATTTTCAGGAAGTTCTATTTTTAAGTCAGTACCAATGGAATTTTTATAAACAAGGTACTTAAAATTATTTTTATTAAGAAAATTCATAGACTTCTTTAAATTATTCTGATGATTATTCCAGGCTTCTACAGGATTAGCTTCATCAGCTCTTACTGCTTTAAATATGGCATTCCAAAGTTTTTCTACTGCTTCATCTTCTGAAGCATTCTTAAATACTTTTTTTGCCCAAGCTTTTGTGGGAACAGAAGCAACACACCACACATTTTTATCTGCCATAAGTCTTTCTCTATATTCAGATAAGGCGGCACTATTAGCTTTATTAGCTCTCATTATTCTTTCAGGATTTACATCCTTCATAAGTTCTGGATCTGAAGCAGAAATACTAAGAAATGCAGCACCTTTTTTAGCGCAGGATACAAATAAATCTTTTTGCCAGCTGTGAACTTCATCAAATATCTCATCTTTTCCATGTAAGTATTTTATTTTAGTGGAAAGTTCATCTCTCCAATTTATTATTACTTCTCTAGCACCTTCCTTGTAAGCTATTTCAGAAATTATTCTAGTAAAGTCAGCACATTCTATAGGAGAATTTATAACCAAGGTTTGATTATTCTGTATATTAAGTCCTGTCTTTACAATAATTTGGGAATATTTTTTCAAGTAATCTTTATTCATCTTAAGACATCCTTTCGTTATTATATATTACTCAATTTTCGCACATACAAAACTTTAAATTAATATGGTAAGCATAATGCGAAGCAACTTTTTTGAGAGGATAATTGAGTATATTATAATTATAATCAATATGGTTATATTTTACAAAATTATTTTATTTCAAATTTATTATATACATGTAACATCTGATTTATTACGATCTACTAATCTTTTATATTTGTATTTAGGATATCCAACCATAAGAGCACCTGTGATTACTTTATCCTTAGGAATATTGAATAAATCTAATAATGGCCTATAATTTAAAAATACACAAAATTCAAATAATCCAGCCCAGCAGGAACCTAATCCTAATGTAGGTGCAAATAATTCAACATAGGATAATGCAGAAATGCTGTTTTCTCTTCCATTTTTAAAATCCTTTGACGCAGTTGCAAGTATAATATGAGGAGCATCACGTAGAATTGAATCTATGCCATTTTTTCTATAATTATTTATATGTCTTGAAAAACTCCAGTGAAGTTCAATGTTATCTTCCATCCATTTAACTATTATTTCAGTAGATTTTTCTAATATTTTTTTATCTTTTACGATAATATAGGATAATCCCTGTGAATTGCTGGCAGTAGGAGCAAAACGTGCAATATTGACTAATTTTAATAGTTCTTCATAAGGTACAGAAGTATTTTTGTAACATCTTATTGACCTACGAGATCTAAGAAAATATTCAGCAGTTTTTGGATCCAAACCTTTAAAATTTTCTATTTCTACCTGATTATTTAGTGGTGTTTTAACATTATCAAGTGCACCACAAGGACATACAGCAACGCATTGTCCACAGGCAATACAAGAATTATTATTGTTTTTTGGACCATCTTCTTCCATATACAAAGCTGTAGTTGGACAAACTTTTGTACAAGCTCCACATTTTACACATGATGATCTATCTATTTTAATAAAATCCATTAATATTCACTCCTTAAATTTTATGTTTTACAAATGCTTGGCATTTTTGTTGCAATTTTTAATTAATATTGTAAAATATTTTACAAGAGATATTATATACTGTACTATTATTTTTGGGAAGTAGATACTTTTAAGTAGTATAGTATCTATTTGTATACTATACATAACTGATTATTTATAGAAAGGAAATAGGTGAATTTTAGTGATGAAATTTAAAGGTAATGAATACAGCTGTTCTATGGAATTAACTTTAGATATTATAGGAGGAAAATGGAAACCACTTATTATATGGCACTTAGGTGAGAAAACTTTGAGATTCAGCGATTTAAAGAGAACTTTGCCAAATATCACTCAGAAAATGCTTACTCAGCAGCTTAGAGCATTGGAGGAAGATCAATTAGTGAATAGATTTGTTTATGCAGAGGTGCCACCTAAAGTAGAATACTCACTTACAGAAAGGGGAAAGACTCTTTTACCTGTTTTATCAATTTTATGTAAATGGGCTAATGAATATGCTAATTCTTTAGGTGCTAATTAACTTTTTAAAGTATTTGAACGTTTTAAATTTGTAGTATTACTTTCATTATATAGTGAAGCATTAAATTCTCCACCTAGTATAACAATAACAGACACGAGAAAAAGCCAGGTAAGAAGAATAATTATAGCTCCAATACTGCCATATATAACAGAATAATTAGCAAAATTGTTTACATAATATGCAAAGGCAGTAGACACAAGTATAAGTTGGAGAATTGCAAATAGAGAGCCTGGCAAAACCTCTATCCATGTAAGTTTTTTGCATGGAGCATAACGGTAAAGAGCAGTAAATATAAATACAGTAGTAGATATAAATATAAAATATCTGGTTACTGTCCATAAAATAATTAACTTATGAGCAAAGCCTAATTTATAAGTTGCATACTTCCAGATAATACGTCCTAGTATTAATAAAAACATCATAATTAATATTATAAAAGCCATTCCAATAGTACAAAGTATGGAAATAAGCCTAACTTTAATAAAGTTTCTGGATTCAGAAACTCCATAAGCTTTATTGAGACCTTTTATAATTCCTGTAAAACCAGAAGATGCAGACCAAATAGTAAGTATTAAACTAAAAGACATAAGCTGGCTGTGTTTGGTGGTAATTACTTCAGAAACTGTGGTACTTATAAGGTTAAAGGCACTTGATGGCATAATTTTGCTTAAAGCAAGTAGTATTTCATTATTGTTTAAAGAAGTATGTCCTATAAGGGTCATAAGAAAAATTATAAAAGGAAAAAATGATAAAACTAAATTATATGCAAGCTGGGAACCTAAAGCAGGAATATCATCATTGTTGAATCTATAAATTAAATCTAATAACAATCTCTTCATAGTATAACAATCCTTTTCAATACTCCTTCTTATTATATTGCATAGGTTTACATTATATGATTGAATAACAGTATAATGGCAGTTTGATAAATTAACATGACTTATAGATATTCAACTTTAAAATTAAAATTAAGCTTTAGTATTCATTGAAGCAAGGTAAGATTTAATTATAGATGTTATATATCTATAATTATGAGTTGTTTTTTAGTGTATTTAACTATGAATTCAGTATATTTAAGCTGAGTATGTATTGATAAATTATAAGTATTATGAATATTATATTAGTGGTTATCAATTTTCCTTAGAAGGGGTTTTATGGAGGCAAAAATATTTATGTCAGTATCTCAGTTAACTAAGTATTTTTTTGTTGTTTTTATATTGGGTATTATAATTGGTGCTATAGTAGGAGGTCTGATGGTTTCAAAAGTTAAAAGCCGGTTTAAATCTAATAATCATAAATTCCGTAAAAATAAGTAATACCATAATACAAAACCTATGAAATTTAAATATAGGTATTGTTATAGATCAAAATTTTAATATAAAAAACGATAAGAGTAATTTGGTATAGTATCGTTTCGATTTTTTATGGATAAAAATGCTCTGTAGTTTCTCAAATTGAGAATGCAGAGCGTTTTTTTGTTATATAGGACTTTTTTATTTTTTTGAACAAAGAAGCATGTCATGAGACTTTCCAAACAAATGATTTTCAGGCTTAAGGAAAATATTACAGGTAGAAGATTGTAAGTGGGATTTATGAAAAAAAGACGTCCTAGAGGATGCTTATGTTCTTTATCTTAATTGAATAATGGATAAAAATGTTAGTGAATTGAAATAAAATGTAATACATTTGTAATAATTATTTAGTATAATAATAAGTAATAGATAGTGTAAAGTAAGATATGAAAAAATTAGATTTAAAAAAGTATGATCATAAAGGTTTGAAAAGTTATAAACTTTTTCTAAGATACCTATAGCTAGGAGGTGGATTATGAAAAGAAAGAATATCCTTATTATAATTTTGCTAGGAAGTATTTGTATAGGTGCTTATACATATAAAAATTATAAGGTTGATACAAGTTCAGGAAAAATGATTATAAGTAAAAAGGGTAAGTATGATGCATCAGAGGAAATAAAAAAAGCATTAGGTTCATTAAATAACAGTAAAAAGGCAGACTTTATAACGAATGTAGATGCATCAGCAAATGTGGTAAGTTTATCATTTGAAGGTCTTAGTAATAAGGATACTATAAATAAAATAGTAACTATGCTAGATGGGCATGGAATTAAAGCAACATTTTTTGTTCCTGGAATTGAAGCAGCTGAGGATTCCAGTATAGTGAAAGTGATTCAAAAATCGGGACATGATATAGGAAGTGGAACTCTATCTTCCACTAAAAATATGGAAAAGCTGTCCTCAAAGGAATTAGTTACGGATTTTTGCAGAACTAATAAGATTTTAAAAACTATAACTGGAAGAGAGCCTGTTTTACTAAAGTGCAATTCCACAGTTTACAATGACAGCATATTGAAGGCAGCTTATGCAGCAGGAAATAAATATGTGGTTGACAGCAATCATTATTTAAACTATCAAAGTTTTAAAAACTATGATCAAGCGTATAGGTATGTGAATAGTTTAAAAAGAGGAACAATAATTTCTATAAAATTAGAAGGGGTTCTTGATGGTACTGAATATAAAGGAAAGGAAGAGAAGCCTGCAGTAGATAAACAGGCTAATGTGGATATAGACAATAAGATTGGTATGAGTGATGAAAAAAGTGAAAAGCAAAAAGAGGACAGTATTGTACAAACTGTAGAATGGCTTTTAAAATCAATGGATGAACAGAAAAGGACTGCTTATAAAGTATCTGAGCTGTCAAATGTTGAAAGATATAATAAGCTTCAGAGAATAAAGGATACAATAGCTAGTAAGTATGTTAAAAAAGATACACTGAAGACTAAAAATAATAAAAATAATACATTGGGAAATAAGGCAGAAGGTAGTAAAACTAAGGACAGCAATAACACTAAGGATAATATAGACTTAGTAAATTTTAAGGAATTAGTAGAGAAAAATAATAAGAGACAAGCTCCTGTTGTATCACAGTTTTATACTACTCAAAAAGCGTTGGCTTATACCTTTAGAGGATTAAGTAATGAAGCTAGCTTGAATAATGTACTTACAGAACTTGATAGAGTTAATGCTAAGGGTACATTCTTTGTAACAAAGGATGAGATATTAAAGTATCCTGATAGAATAAATAGGATATTGAGTAAAGGGCATGAAATTGGCAATGGTGGAATAACAACTAATTTGAATTTACTAAATAAATCACCAGAAGAAATTTGCAGAGAAATATATGAAGTAGATAAATTATTAAAGGAAAGAGGAATAGCTACAAATGCATATATGTCTGGATATGGATATGTAAATCCTAAAATTCAGGAAGCATTATCAGCAGTAAATAACATTCCTTCTCTTAAAAATTATGAATTGTTTACTTACACAAAGGCACCTATTACTAATAAATACAAAGGTATGAGTGCCGAAGACATTGTACATAGTTACTTTAATGTAGATTCATATTTATCACTTAGAAAGGGAGAGATAGTTTATTTTAGATTAGATTCAAATTTGTTTAAAAATGATAATGTTATTGCCAATATGGTTGGCATATTAACTAAAAATTATGTTCAAAATGGTTATGTGAGCAAATATAATGAAAAAACCAAAGATTATGATTTAGCTCAAAAGCCATTAGGATATTCACTAGTAACCTTAGGCAACTTGCAAAAAACTATTGAGACCCCATCACAATATGGAAGGTACAATATTATAAAAAATCAAGTTTCCATGAAAAAGAGAGCTTACGAAGAAGCTTTATCAATGATGAAAACTAATTATATAGGAAATGAATATGTAGATTTAAGTGACTTTACTGAAGAAGAAAAAACATTTCTTGATAAAAGTGGAACTATTGATACAAAGGGAGAAAGTGTTATATTCTTTACCTTTGATGATTGGGGAGGAGACCCTGTAGTAAATGCTTTAATAGATGTGTTAAATAAACATAAGGTTCATGCAACCTTCTTTGCAATATCAAAATATGCAGATATTAATTCAGGAATATCAAACGCTAATCCAAATTTGCTTAGAACAATTGCTCTAAATGGTAATGATATTGGAAGCCATAATTATAACCATGAACTTTTAGGAACTAACAGGCAAGAGCTTGAAGAGTCTTTAGTCAAATCTTATGATGTTATGGAAAGTGTAATAGGAGATTTAAATTCACTTAAACCATATTTTAGACCACCTACCTTGCTTTTAAGCAAAGAGGGATTGGCAGCTGTATTTGAAAGTGGTTATAAGTATTGTGTTAGTGGAAATATAACAACTCATGACTATGAGAGACCTTCGGCACAAAATATTGTTGATTATATACAGCAAGGCCTGGTTAAAAATAAGGGAAATGTAGTGGTAATGCATATGAATGATCAAACTTATTATACTGCAGAAGCTTTAGACACATTTTTAACTAACAATGAAAAAGGAGTATACAAAGAAAAATATAAAATTGCAAAATTAAGTGATTATTTAGGAAAGTAATTTTAGGCATCTGAAAGAAAATAATTAGTTCAGATGCGACGGATATTTTGCGTTAGGCAAGGGGGCAGGTTCTGCAAATAGTGAGCCCTATTTAAGGGTTCTGCCGACGTAGAATGACGCAAAATAGACTAGCAGGTGGACTTATTATTTTTTGAAGATGCCTTATCAAATTAGGAGTTTTAAAAATGATTACAAAAAAGAAATTAAAAAAAGATGAAAGTGAAGAAACTGATGTCCTTTTAAACCCCCGTAAGGATAGAAGATTATTAGCAAATGTCCCAGATAAAGAAGCTATAAGAACCACAGTTGACAGAAGAGGAAAAAAGGTAATAGAAGATTACAGTGATGACCCTAACCTGTTTATAAAAAGTAAAAAAGCTGGAATAAGATATGTAATGAAAACTGATGTTAAAGTAAAATGTGAGAAACACAAGGCAATTAGCAGCTTCAAAATTAAATCCATAGATGTTTCAACTACGGGAATTTTATTAGAAGTAAAGGACAGGGGACAATTAAATATAATCAGTGAGGCTGATACTATTAAATTAAAATTCAAAGTACTGCCAGGTTCTATGCCGGAAGGGTATGAAATGGATGTTAACATTAAGGGCAAAAAGGTTAGAGATGCTATTAATGCAGATGGGAAGATAATGTGTGGTATAGAATTTTTGGAAAGTTTATCTGAGTATTCTGGTAGAAAAAAGGACAGATATATATTAGCCTCTTCTAGTCTGTTATTATTGTTTATAAGCATATTTATCATACTAATGAGAGCAGAAAGTATTGTTTACTTTGAATTTAATAAGTGGATATATCTATATAGTATTATTGCAGCTGTATTTTTATTAAGTAGGTATTTATTTGGAGTTTTGTACAAGCCTATGCCTATGGATATTGACTATACTCCAGGTGTAACCATTATTATTCCTTGTTTTAATGAAGAAGAATGGATAGAAAATACAATTTTAAGCTGCATTAATCAAGATTATCCTATTGACAAGCTTGAAGTTATAGTTGTAGATGATTGTTCAAGTGATAAATCTGTGGAAAAAATAAGAAATACCTTGAACAAGCTAAATAATGAAGCAGAAAGATTTGATGCTGCAAATAGAGTAAAATATTTTGTTCAAGAAAAAAATATGGGGAAAAGAGAGGCTCTTTGCAGAGGTGTTTTAAACGCAAAGCATGATTTAGTTGTATTTGTTGATTCAGATAGCTTTTTAGATCCCTTTGCAATAAGAAATCTGGTTCAACCCTTTAAAGATCCTAAAATGGGTGGAGTATCAGGTAGAACAGATGTTGCAAATACTTTTACAAACACTTTGACTAAGATGCAGTCTGTTAGATATTATATTGCTTTTAGAATTATGAAAGCAGCAGAGGCTTATTTTGATGCAGCTACATGTTTATCAGGACCACTTTCATGCTATAGAAAACAAATAGTTATGGATAACATGGAGGAATGGATAAACCAAAAATTTTTAGGACAAAAGGCAACATTTGGTGATGATAGAGCTATGACAAATTTTGTATTGAATGGACATAGGACTAGTTATCAGGATACAGCAATTTGTTCCACTATTGTACCTAACAACTATAAGGTATTTCTTAAGCAACAAATGAGATGGAAAAGGTCCTGGCTAAGAGAGTCAATTATTGCAGGAAAGTTTATGTGGAAAAAAGAACCTTTTATGGCTGTCTTCTTTTACATGGGAGTATTTGTTCCTATTGCTGCACCTGTAATAGTTATTTACAATTTAATATATGTACCTATTGTACATAAAATATTTCCTACCACATTTCTTTTGGGACTTTTAATGATGTCACTTATGATGAGCTTTGCACAAATGTTCTTTAGAAAAAGTACCACCTGGATTTTTGGAATGCTATTTTGTATTTATTATGAAGCTGTGCTGCTCTGGCAAATGCCTATAGCTTGGGTAACTTTCTGGAAATCCACCTGGGGAACAAGAATGACTCCAAGTGATATAGAAGCTGAAAGAAAAAAGAGAAAAGCATTTAATATTTTAAGAAAAAAGGAGGGGAATGTAGTTGAAAAGTAAAGAATTCTCCTCGGAAATAAAAGATAGAGTTAAGAAAATAAGAAGTGTATTTCAAGGAATAATTTTATGTTTAGTGTTAATATGTATTGGAAAAGCTCTGTTTACCATTTCAACATACAAAGACTACAGTTCAAATACTATTCCTCAAAGTAGAAAGAGTGGTTTTATTTCAATATCCTATTTTGGTGTAGATAGAACTGGTGATGACACACTAATAAGCACTGCTGCTTTAGAAAAACAATTAAAAGCATTAAAGGAAAATGGATATGTTACTGTAACTCAAAATGATATATTCAATTATTATAAAAAAGGAAAGGCGCTGCCAGAAAAATCTTTATTTCTGTTGTTTGAGGATGGAAGAACAGATACAGCGATATTTTCTCAAAAAATTTTAGAGAAATATAACTATAAAGCCACGATGCTGACCTATGCAGATAAATTTGCAAAAAATGATCCCAAATTTTTAATGCCTAAAGATTTGCTGAAACTGAAAAATAGTTCTTATTGGGAACTTGGCACTAATGGATATAGATTAGAATTTATAAATGTCTTTGATAGAAATTCAAATTACTTAGGAAATTTAAATTCAGTTCAATTTTCAAAGGAGGCTTCTAAAATCAATAGAAAATATAATCATTACCTTATGGATTATATTAGGGATGAAAATGGCATACCTTTGGAAAGTCATGATGAAATGGAGCAGCGTATTGATAATGATTATAAAAGCTTATCCAATATATACAGTAAAGATATAGGATATGTACCAACTTTATATGCACTGATGCATTCAAATACAGGAAAGTTTGGAACTAACGATAAAGTCAGTGAAATAAATAGTAAATGGATTAAAAAAGTTTTTAGTATGAATTTTAATAGGGAAGGATACTCATTAAATTTACCAGACAGTTCTATTTATGATTTAACAAGAGTTCAACCACAGGCTTATTGGAGTACCAATCATTTATTAATGAGAATTTGGGATGATACCAAAAAAGATGTTAAGTTTGTAGTAGGCGATAGAGAAAAAGCTGAAAAGTTTGAGAAGATAAAAGGACAGGCAGAGTTTGTAGACGATAAAATTATATTGACATCCAAGCCAAAGGAAAAAGGACTCATTAAGCTTGCAAACAGCCAAAATTATAAAGACATTAAAGTATCAACAATGCTTAATGGGAATATAATAGGATCCCAGTCTATATATTTAAGATCCAATAATGATGGAAGTAGCAGTATATGTGTTCAGCTTATTAACAACACAATTAATGTTATTGAAAATTCAAATGGAACTAAAAATATGTTGTATTCATCAACTTTAAGTAAAAACAATAGAGAAATTGATATAAAGGAATCTGGAAGTAAAAAAGTGGATATAACATTAGCTGGCAAAGAATTAACTTTAATCATTGATGGAAATAAGATAGTAGAAGATTTAAAGGTGAGTAAGGAAAAGGAAGGGAGTATTCTTCTTGAGTCTGCATGGGGAAACTATGGCTATAGTCAAAGAAATATTGCAGATGATGTATATGATGCAGTATTTAAAAGTTTTAGAGTAACTAATACAAGTGATAGGATTTTGTATGATTCATCATTAAAAGGAATGGAAAATGTAATTTATAATATTAAAAATTATTTTAATGAAGTTGTAAATTGGTTCATCAAGAATTTATAGTTTGAGAGGATTAATATGAAAAAAAAGTTGTTTTGGATCGTACCTATAGTATTGTTAGTATTATTAGCACCAGTTATATATAAAGGTGTTAATTCAAAAGAGGCTGATTCTAAGGACAATAAGGCAGTAGCAGATGGAGGCTCAAAAGTATTTGGTGGTGATGTAAATAGTCTATCCGTCTGGATTGTATATTGGGATTTAAGTGTTGATAAGGAAATTAAGGCTTTAAATAATAAGTTAAAAAATGTTTCCTATTTTTCAGCTAACTTTGACTCAAACAGCAAACTAGTGATGCCAGAAGAATTAATTAACTATTATAATGAAACAAAGAGTTTTAAGTACAATAAATATATAACTATTGTCAATGATAAGGCAAAAGGTGATGGAAGCTATTCATTAAAGGATACAAGCCTGTTAAAAAATTTATTAGGTAATGAAGCTTCAAGAAACAGCCATATTGAAGACATTGTGAACCTGGCAGTTAAGTATGGTTTTAATGGTGTAGAAATTGATTATGAACAAATAAAAAATGATATGGAGCTTTGGAACAATTACATATTGTTTATAAATGAATTATATGAAAAAGCTGAAAACAAAGGTTTAAAACTTAGGGTTGTCTTGGAAAGTAATACTCCATTTGATAAATTGAATTTTGCGGAAGGTCCAACTTATGTACTTATGTGTTATAATCTGCATGGCAGTTTCAGTAAACCAGGTGGAAAAGCAGATGATAAATTTATTAGAAGCTCAATAGAAAAAATGAGCAAAGTTCCAGGAAAGAAGGATTTTGCCATTGCTACAGGAGGGTTTAACTGGTCATCCAATAGAAAAACTACTTCTGTTACAGAAGAGGAAGCTAACGGCATATTAAAGAAGTACAAGACTAAAGTACAACGTGATAATGACAGTAAGTGTTTATATTTTAGTTACAAGGATGAGAATAATTTGAAGCATGAGATATGGTATGCAGATAAAATCACCTTGAATTCATGGATTAAGGTTATAAGTGAAAAAGGTTATGACATTAGTATTTGGAGGTTAGGTGGAAACTTATTCTAATAAGCACAATACGAAAGTTGATTAAGCAATATCATAATAAATAAGGCAAGATGTGTTTTAGAATACAACTTGCCTTTTTCAAATTTAATTTTAAAATTTAACAGTATGAGAGACAGTTATCATATCATAAAATGTTGTATCAGCTGCATCTATATTTTGTTTAGCCATAGCTTCTTTTAGTTTGATTAAACCTGTTTGAACAGCTTCGTCCTGTTATTGAATATACAATTAGTTTTGTTTTAAATTTACAATCTATTCTAGGGAATAAGTGGGGATGTTGAAATTAAAAAGGGGATATGGTATAATTTTTTTAAAAGGGGAGCTTGCTCAAGTAGGCTGAGAGGAAGTTGTATACTTCGACCCATAACTTGATTCGGATAATGCCGACGTAAGGAAATATTTAATTTATGCTGGATTTTATATATTTTACGAGTATAAATGGGATACGCCTTGCAGGTGTATTCCATTTTTTATTTTATCTAGAAAGCAGCGGGGGAGCGCCCGAAGCTTTATAATAAAAAATACAACTAAATAGCGAGGGAACTTGTGTTTCAAGGTGAGAGGAAGCTTTTGAGTTTCGACCGATCAATATGATTTGTCCTTTATTATGTCATATAGGGGATTGCTATTTAGTTATTCTAAAATTATACCTAAGTAATGGTGTTTATTTCCTATAGGACATATTTAGAAAATAAATATTATCATGGAGGTATCTTATTATGGAAACAAACTCAAAACTATTAAAAAAACTTATGCTGGCAATGATGGTGGCAATGGGAGTTGTAGTTTCACCAATTCTTCGTATAGAAGGAATGTGCCCCATGTCTTCTGTTATTAATATTACATGTGCAGTTATTCTTGGACCATGGTATGCTCTGCTCTGTGCTACTTTGATTGGAATTATTAGAATGTTTCTTATGGGAATTCCACCTTTAGCTTTAACTGGAGCTGTTTTTGGAGCATTTTTGTCAGGAATTTTGTACAGAGTATCTAAGAATAATTTGTTGTTTGCAGTTATAGGTGAAGTTATAGGAACAGGTATAATAGGAGCCATTGTTTCAGCTCCTATTATGACATATTTTTGGGGTAAAAAAGGACTTACATTTATGTTTTATGTACCTTTATTTTTTACTGCTACCATTATTGGGGGAACAATTGCATTTATTTTCTTGGGAGCATTAATTAAGAATGGAATGCTTATAAAGATTCAAAATAGCTTGGGGGTAAAAGTTTATGACAAATCAAGAAATATCAATAAGCAACCTATTGCAAATAAAACACAGTGTTAAATTAAAAAAGCCTCTTATTCACTGTATTACAAATCCAATTTCAATAAATGATTGTGCAAATATAGTGCTTGCGGTTGGTGCAAAACCTATTATGGCTGAACATCCATTAGAGATTTCAGAAATTACATCTGTTTCTAAATCACTGGGAGTTAATCTTGGAAATATAACAGATGTTAGAATGGAGTCTATGTTAATTTCAGGTAAAACAGCTTTCAAAAAGAAAATTCCTCAGATAATTGATCTTGTAGGTGTAGGCTGCAGTAAATTAAGATTAAATTATGCAAAAAAGTTTATTTCAGAGTGTCATCCAAGTGTTATTAAGGGCAATATGTCTGAAATAAAGGCAATTTGTGGTATAGAAAGTAATGCAAAAGGGATAGATGTGGGAGAATGTGATAGGATAACAGATGAAAGCTTTAATGAAAATATAAAAATGATGAAGAAATTATCACTGGAAACTGGTGCTGTTATTGTAGCAACAGGTGTAGTAGACATAATAACTAATGGTGATAAGACACACTTAATAAAAAATGGTTGTGAAATGCTTTCAATGATAACAGGTACAGGTTGTATGGTTACGGCACTTATAGCTAGCTACATTTCCTCACTAGATATATTAGGTGGTACTACTCTAGCAGTGTCGCTTATGGGAATATGTGGAGAACTTTCAGAGAATGCTAATGGTATAGGAAGCTTTAGAACTGAGCTTATAGATAATATATTTACAATTTCTGATGATACCATAATAGAGAAAATGAAATGTGTTGTCGTTAGTGATTATAGTATGGATAAAATTTAAGTTAAAATAATGTAAAAATGTTGAAAAATTTAACACTCAACAGAAAGACTAAATTTTTCACAAAAGTAAAACAGGGGAGTTTAAATATTCCCCTGCCTTATTCAAGTTTAGTTTCAGTTTTAAATACCTGGCTAACTTTTGAAAGTTTGGAGACACTTTCAATTATATAATCTATAACTGAATTAATATTTTTTTGCTTATATATTTTACCATTTAAGTCAGGAATATATGTTTTAATTATTTTCATTAAGTCTTCCAATTTAAATAATTTTAATTGTTCCTTTAACCTATCCTGTCCTATATCTCTGAAAACAGTGATTGGATTTAATAGAGGTATTTTAATGTCATTTGAGGAAGAAGTGCAGCTTTCTACTTTAATTGAAATATCAATGTTTACGATTACATTGTCGCATTTGCTTTGGAGATCTTCAAGTATTGATGCTAATTGTTTCAGATCATTTGCACTGTTTATATTTACTTCTTTATTATGTGGAGAAGTGGGGATTTGAGCTTTAATATTTTTTAAAACCTGGTTAACATATTTTCTATTAAAGCCTTTCTTAACGATACTCTCTATTTCAAGTCCTTTCTTATAAAGCTGAATGATTTGATCTTTTTTTGTAATTTTCATATAAAACCATCCTTTATAAATTAATAAAACTTATAACTTTTTTTCAAGGTCTCCATTTGATTATAGATATACGATATTACAATTAAATAGTATTGCTTCAATAAATACTAAAATTTAATTTTGATTTTGTAACCAAATTAAGATTTTCAAGTTGAATATCTATAATACAATATATGTATATTCTTTTTATGAATAAAACATTCAAAATTTGGCAAAAAACACATAAATAAATTAAAATATTTGAGGATGAATTTTAAAGCTTGTAATGATGTTGCTTTTATGTTACATAACTATATAACTTTAATTATAAATAGATTAATTATTACTTCATTTCTTTGTCTATAATATCTAATAAGTTAGTCATTACTTCTTTATTATTATATAACCCGAATACTTCAGCAATATATTCCTTATCACCATAAGCAAAATCGGTTCCATAATCTGAATTATTTTCGGAACGTATAGTAAAAAATAGCTTTCTATATTTAATATTTTTATTTTTTAATTTAAGACTTTTATCTCCATCATAAATAAACTCTAAACATTCCCAGGACAATTTATTTTTATATAAGGATGATACATTTTTAGAGCTGTGTTTTAGATTGTAACTGTTACTTTTTTCGAATCTATCATTTATAAGTTTAACAATGTCATTAAAATTTTTATCATTAGAAGTTAGTATTTTACTTTGCCCGTGATTATAGGTTATAATCCTATTCGGTGCAGGTATACTAATATTTAGTTTTGAACTTTTTATATAGTAAAAAACACCTATTAATAAAACAACTAATACTAATATTAATGATGATATTATTGCTTTTTTCTTCATAATAGTAATGCTGCTTACAAAAATCTATAAAAATAATATGCATTATTTAATTTTCTGATCAAGGTGTTTGATTTTTATATAGAGGTTATAACACGCTGATGAGATTTTGATATATTTTTTTAGATTAATTGCAGCAGTTCACCTCCTATGTTTTTTTAGTATTTATATCTTTAGATAACATCTTTGGAAAAATAAGCTTAGAAAAGGTATGTAAGCTGCGTTTTTATTTTAAATAAGAAGCCACTGCACTTAGTGCAGCAGCCTCATTTTAAGTTTCAGAAATGTATTTTACCATAAGGTCAACTGTAGATAATAACGCATCTATATGAGTCCTTTCATATGCATGAGATGCAAACACCCCTGGACCTATAAGTGCCGCTCTAACATCCCAACCTGCAGATAGTGCTGCAGAAGCATCTGAGCCATAGTGAGGATATATATCAATTTTATATGGAATATTATTTTTCTTACATGTATTCACTAGTTTTTTTCTAAGATCATAATCATAAGGACCGGAAGAATCCTTAGCACAAATACATACAGTATATTCTGAAGAATTTTGATCACATCCAGGAGCCCCCATATCAACAGCTATAAATTCTTTAGTATTTTCAGGTAAAGCAGCACTGGAGCCATGTCCAACTTCTTCATAATTACTTATATAAAAGTTAGTTGTGTAAGGAAGTTTTACATTGTTTTCATGAAGATATTTGATTACATACATAAGAACAGACGCACTAGCTTTATCATCAAGGTATCTGCTTTTTATAAATTCCTTTTCAGTTACAGTTGTTCTTGTATCTATGCATATATAATCTCCTACATCAATACCAAGAGCTTCTACATCAGCTTTTGAGAAAACCTTTTCGTCTAGTATTACTTCCATGTTTTCAGGAGTTCTTTTAAGGTTACGAGCATCATCACCACTTATATGAACGGAAGGTTTTGTAGTTTGAATAGTACCGGAGTAGCTTGTACCATCTAAAGTAGTTACAGTACAATTTTCACCTTCAAGTGTCGACATCATATAACCACCAATAGGTAAAAAAGAAAGAGCTCCATTTTCTTTTATACCTTTAACCATTGCACCTAATGTATCAATGTGAGATGTAAAAGTTCTTTGATATTCATTATTTGTTCCAGGAAGAGATACAATAAGAGCACCTTTATTGGTTGTTTTGTAAGGTATGTTCATTTTATTAAGTTCGGCTTTTAGATAGTTAATTACTGACTGAGTATATCCTGTAGGACTTGGTATGGAAAGAATAGTTTTTAGGGTATTTAAAATAGAATTTTTGTCGTAGTTCATAATTTTAATCCTCCAAAATAAATATATTTTATCTAACAGGTCTTATATTTATTCTAAGATTATAATTCCTATAAGTCAATATAAGTATATAGAGGCATACATGAGTAAAAATGGTTAATTATGTATTAGATGCGATATATGAAATGTTAGACAAAAATAAAATAAAGAATTGAAATTATTTATGATTACTTGGAAATATTTTACCATAAATAAATCACAGAAGTGTATAACATTTAGGAAAATTTAATATTGACTTTATAGATGGAAGAACTTACTATTAAAATATCACGTTTTGTTGAAACGTGTAATAAAATGGGATTTATGTGTAGCGTTTTTGTAAACGTCGTTATACATTTTGTAGTTGTTCTACTAATGCTAATAATATAAAAATAAATTTCAAATTGAGTGACTAGGAAGGAGACAAGTTATGATTCATGTAAATGGAGTAGAGTACATAAAGGCTATGTGTGAAACTCAGGCTGATATGATACCAGGAGGAGCTATTTATTTAGTTAGTGATGGAGCTGTGTATAATTGGAGAAAGCCATCCAAAGAATTTGATTTAGATATTTTTCAAGTTGGTGAAAAAGTAAATTCTAAAGGTGTTACTAGTAAGGTTATGAGGGAGAATAGGCTTAGTATAGAAACTGTTCCAAGATCCTTATATGGAGTTAGACTAAGAATTGTTGCAGAACCAATAGTTAATGATGAAGGGCAGGCTGTGGGGGTATTTTCTACAGTATTTCCAATAACCAATCCTGTATTAAAATCATTTAATGACTTTGCGCCAGTTTTAGCTGGAATGTTTCCAGATGGAGCTGTAATATTTGCTACGGATTTAAATAAATATGTTTGTGTTCAAAATTCAGAAAAGTTTCAGATGCCTACAATAGAGGTTGGAGAAAATTTTAAGGATGATACTGTTTGTGCAGAGGCAATTAGAACTAAGAAATCTGTTTCAATAAAAATTGATTCTGAAAGAACTGGTGTACCAGTATTAATAAATTGTCACCCATTATTTAACGAAAGCGGCAGTGAAGTTGTTGCAACTTTTGGTTTAATTATTCCTAAGGTTGTAGCTAAAAGTTTAACAGAGATATCTCAAAGTTTGGAGAATAATCTTGAAGAAATAGCTTCTACTATTGAACAATTAGCATCATCAGCATCCAAAATACATATGAATGAACAGAAACTTAATAATAATATAAATGGAATAACCGATCTATCGAAAAACATAAATGAAGTATCTTCTTTTATAAAGGAAATAGCGGATGAAACTAAAATGCTTGGATTAAATGCTGCTATAGAAGCGGCAAGAGCAGGTGAAGTAGGAAAAGGTTTTGGAGTTGTAGCTCAACAAATCAGAAAGCTATCTGAAGAATCTAAAAGTACAGTTCCTAAAATTAAAAAATTAACTGATGAAATTAATGTTAAAGTAAGTGAATCTAGTGAGAATAGTCAGGAGTCTTTATCTTCAATTCAAGAACAGGTGGCGGCTACTGAAGAAGTAACAGCAAGTATACAAGAAATAACTTCTATGGCAGAAGAATTAAATAAAATTGCTAACAAACTTTAAAAATAATGTGACGCAAGAGTGCAGTGGAAGTTTAGATTTTAATTTTTACTTCATGATATATGATAAGTGTTTCATCACTGCTAAATGTTAAGCAGAGAGCCAAAATCTATGACTTTGTGCGAATCGCTTACTCCTCTGGGAAAACGAAGAGGAGTTTCCAACTAAGTTTAAAATAAAGCTCAAATTTTGTGAAAACCTAAGAACTTTGTCAAACTCAGTTTCCTCAAACAAGACTAAAGTTCTAAGGCTTTCACAAACTTTTCGCTAAGAATAATAAGAAACAATTTAGCTAATTATTAATGTGATTAAGAATAAGTTATTGAAAATGACAGTTAAATATAATGAAAAATATCTTAAAAATTCATATTATTTTATACTTTAGGTTTATTGGCAAAGAAAATTAATTAAAGGAAACATAAATAGGATTGCAAGTTAAAGCCTGTTTATGTTCCTTGAAATTATATAAGTGCATTTTGCTTAATTAATTCATGCCTTACTTCATCAGGAGATGCTGAATTTGTATTACTGTAAATTGCAGCTGCAGCTCCTGCAGTATGTCCTGTAGCCATTGCTGTTCCAGTAACCCTAATTGATACAAAAGTTAAAGTATCACAATCAATAGTTCGTCCAGCCATTGCAGTAAGATTTGCATCACCATTAGCGTCTACAAAAGAAGAACTTGTTATTGTAAATTTACCTCTGTCATCTATACAAGTTATAGATTCAATATTTCCATTAATTTTATTTGCTTCTATTACTTGAGTATACAGCAGCACATCTACTTTTGCATCACTTAATACTTTATCTAGTGCATATTTAAATGATTCAGGTCTAATCATAACAACGGAACTATTAGGTTTATCATTCCTTAGCTGCATATAAATCTGGGGATTTTAAAGATATTGTAAGTGAAAAATTTGTTTCTATGACTAATAATTCACTTGCAACTGAAATATTTATTAATGTTTGCAAAAAAGCAGGGGTTACCCCTGATATTGTATATGAAAGTGATCATATTGATATGATTTTGGGCTTTGTATCTGGTGGATTAGGTGTATCCTTGTTAACATCGCAAATCGCTAAAAAGTTTATCAAAGGAAACAACATTAAAATAGTAAATTTAAATGAAAAAATTAATGTTACAATAGCTTTGGCTATACCAAAAGAAAAGAATTCAGCGCCTGGCATAAGAGCTTTTAAAAAATATACCTTAGAATGGTTTAAAAAATGATAAAAAACTGGCAATTTGGACAAGGACATTTTGTAAAAAATCTCTATACTATATTAAATGCAGAGATTTTTTTATACCTATATTGAAAGCTGAGAATGTCAAGTTTCAGCCATGAAAGTATTTTTAATGTTTTTGTAGGAATTTATCATCAAAAAATTGTTGTTGCATATAAAACCAGTATATTATATAATAATAGTTATGCATTGATATAGTTGTATGTGCAGCTATGCTGATTCATAACATTATATGGGAGGAAATATATGAACAAAACAAACGAATTAGGTACAGAAAGTGTTGGAAAACTTTTGCTAAAATTTTCAATTCCTTCGGTAATTGGAATGATGGTTAATATGCTTTATAACATAGTAGATAGAATATTTGTTGGCAGAGGAGTAGGTTCTATAGCACTTTCAGGGGTCGCAGTAACATTTCCAATAGTTAACGTAATAATGGGGTTTGCAATGCTAGCTGGAATCGGTGCAGCTGCTGTAATTTCAATAAAACTTGGCCAGCATAAAAAAGAAGATGCTGAGAAAGTATTAGGAAATGCATTTACCTTACTTGTTATATTTTCATTATGTATAACTATTTTTGGAATAACATTTCTAGATCCAATTCTCAAGGTGCTTGGAGCAAGCAGTGAAACTTTATCTTATGCTAGAGACTTTAGTTTTATAATTCTTTTAGGTGTAATACTTCAAAGTGTAAGTATGGGACTTAATAATATTATTCGTGCAGAGGGCAATCCTAAAATTGCCATGCTTACAATGTTAATAGGTGCAGTACTTAATTTTATAGCAAATCCAATATTTATATTTGTACTTCATTTAGGAGTAAAAGGTTCTGCTCTTGCAACTATTGTTTCACAAAGTATTACTGTAATTTGGACATTGCAATATTTTACAGGTGGAAAAAGTTTATTGAAATTAACCAAGAAAAATATGAAGTTGGATAAAATTGTAGTAAAAGAAATAGTATCTATTGGTATGTCACCATTTGCAATGCAGATGGCTGCAAGTTTAGTTACTATTACCTTTAATAAAAGTCTTGCTATATATGGAGGAGATATTGCCATAGGAGCATTTTCTCTTATAACGAGTGTAACTATGCTAATACTTATGCCTATTTTTGGAATTAATCAAGGTGCTCAGCCTATAATTGGTTACAACTATGGAGATAAACAATATGACAGAGTTAAAAAGACTGTATTTTATGCATCAGTAGCAGCTACAGTAATAACTACTTTAGGATTTATAGTGGTTCAGTTATTCCCGGTACAAATAATAAGTATTTTTAATACAAGTGATCAACGTTTAATAAGTATAGGAGCTAAAGGACTTAGAATAGATCTTCTGTTTTTTCCAATTGTAGGTAGTTCGATAGTTTGTACGAATTATTTTCAAGCAATAGCTAAAGCTAAATTATCTACAATATTGAGTCTTTTAAGACAAGTTATAATGATTATACCACTGCTTATTATACTTCCACCATTTTTCAAATTAGATGGTGTATGGATGGCTCAACCTATAGCAGATGTATTAAGTACAGTAATTACATTGATTCTTGCAGTAAAGCAAATGAAAACATTGGGACATTCACATAAAATGACTGAAAATAGAGCAGTATCAGATACAATTCAGTAGTTAATCATACAAATAAATTTAAGAAACTTAAGGGAAGCTTTTAGCTTTCCTTAATGTGCATTATAAGGAAATTTTGAATTTATATTTACTTTTTATATTAACTCAAATTTTCCGGTTTAAAAATAATGCATAGTATTATTTTTATTATATTAAGTTAAAATTTAGTATGTAGGAAAGTTGAGTTAATTATTTAAAGGAGGATTATATGGAAATTATAAACAATTCGCCTTCTGTAATAATAGTATTACATGAAATATATGGAATTAATCATCATATACAGAAGGTTTGTGAGAAATTTTCTTTAAAAGGATATGATATTATTTGTCCAAACTTAATTAATTTAAGAAAGCCTTTTAATTATAATTTTCAAGAAGAAGCTTATAAATATTTCATGAGAAATGTTGGATTTGATTCAGCGGTTCACCAGGTAAAGCAGATTGTTAAGAAAGCAAAACAACAATATGATCATATATACTTACTAGGTTACAGTATAGGTGCAACAATTGCATGGTTATGTAGTGTTGAAGAAAATGTGTGTGATGGCATTATAGCATATTATGGTTCACGAATTAGAGATTATTTGGATATTATGCCTAAATGTCCAGCCTTACTAATTTTCGCTGAAAAAGAAAAGTCATTTAATGTACAGCAATTAGTTATATCTTTGAAAAAGTTAAATAGTGATGTTTATATGTTAAATGGAAAACATGGGTTTAGTGATCCATTTTGTGAGAATTATAATGAAAAGTCATTTGAAGAAGCAGAAACATTAGTAGATAATTTTTTAGAGAAGAATTGTTAATGGAATATATAATGGTCAGATAAGAAATAGTTAGATAAACATGAATGTTCTTTTCATAATTAACCAATACTAAGTTAAAAGTTACCAGCATATAATAAACGCAAAAAGGTTACTATAATAGCATAGGGTATGTAACAGTTGAACCAAGATTTATATGTGCTTCACTTAGAGGTATATATAGGTCAGCCAACGATTATATATAGGCTATTGAATGATAGTTTGTATATAGTCGGAGGGAAGATTTTATATTGTGGGGAAAAGCTTTAATATAGTCGACAAAATTGATTATGTTAAGGTTCCAACTTATAATATAAGGTCGAGTTAAGATTATATAAAGTTTTGAGATGGTTATATATAGCCGAGAGGTTGTGTATAGTTGTGTAAATATTTTATATAGTCGAAGAAACCATTGTTATAGGTAATGAACTGCTTTATTATGGTGGGAACATTATGGTAAGGTAGTGAATGTTATCTATAATGGTGTAACTTAAATTATTACATGCTCTTATATAGAAGAACTATAAGTGGATTTAATTATAAATCTGTTTATAGTTCTTTTTATTTATATTCTATTTAAGAGCAAAAATAATAACAAAAGACAATCCTGCTTATAACTCTTTAAAGCTATATTTCAATATTATATTAAAACATAGACTTAAAATTAAATATAGATATAAAGTTGTTTCATGATAATATTAAAATAAAGGAAAAACAAAAGAGCAGACAATTGAATTTTCATATGTGTCTGCCATGAGCTAAATTAGTTTATTATTTCATCATAAAGAATAATTTATTCAATACTTTTATACCACTACTACTTGAATCATTAATAATTTTTTTATTTTCACCATTTATGTCCTGTCTGTAAATTCCAGAATCTTTATCCTTAACTTTATAATATATATAATTGTCTATCATTTGAGCTTTTGAAACATTACAATCTGTTAATTTTTTTATATTTAATGTTTCTATATTAAGCATATAAAGCATATCTTCTACATATTTAGCTTCTATATCTGTAAAGCCCTCATAAGTAAACAATACGTAGTTGTTAAATACACCTAATATATTGTTACATTGTTTGGTTTCATAAACCTTTTTTTCAGTTTCTAAATCTTTTATAATTGCTGAACTAAAATTCTTATCCTTATATATAATATAATTATTGTAAAAATAAACGTCATTATAGAAAGTTCCAACAACGTAGTCTTTCTTCTTATCATATATATTAAATTTTTTTAAAATTTCCACATCTTCATAAGGATGGTCTTTTCTTTTGTAATATATATTATCTTTAAAATAATGCAAATTAGAAATACATCCAGTGGACTCATATAATACAGAGCTGTTTTTGTTTGATAATTTCATAGATTTTATATAACTTCTAAAATTGTGATTTTCACAATAATATATAACTTCATTGTAAATACAGTAAGCGTCAATGTAAGATAAATCTTTATATACAATATAAGTGTCTTTTCCTTCTAAATTGCATTTAATTAACATAATCTGATTTTCATGCTTTATAGTATAGAATATATTATTTTCTACTATTACAGCATTTTCTACTTTAAAATCTACTACTAACTCTTTTTTTTCATCATGTTTAGATACTCTATATAATTTACAGTCCTTTGAAGCATCAATATAATAAATAAATTCTTCTGTATCTATATAAGAGTTTATATTAACTTTATCATAAATAGAAGCTATACTGTCTGAATCATTTACAGTTGAAAGTGTTTTATTTGAACTTTTCACAGCAATCCCCTCATTTTCCATTTATTAATTAAAGTTTTAGGTTTAGCGAAATATTAATATGTTAATTGCGGATTTTTTTCAGCATTAAATATTATTATCTTTTCCATAATTCGCTAGTCTTATGTAATACAATTTTAATATTAAAAAATGCGAAATAATGGACTGTAGATGTGCCTTTATATTGGTTTTGAAAAAAGTTATTTATATAGCATAGAAATTTACAAATATACTATTAAATTATTATTAAGGTGAAGCTTATAGAGTATAATAAATGTAAGTACACATATTCCATGTAAAATAAGGAGGATTTTGTTTTGAAAAATAAATATGTAATAGGTGTTGATTTAGGTGGAACGAAGATATGTGGAGCTGTTGCAAGCTTTTCGGGAGAGATGATTTCAAAGTATACAATGCCTACAAGAGCAGAAGAAGGTGAAGAGGCAGTATTAGAAAGAATAATAACTGTTATAGAAAAGGCAATTTATGAATCTAAGGTAGATGAAAAGGAAATAGTATCTATAGGGATTGGTTCTCCAGGACCTTTAGATGCAAAGAAAGGGAAAATTATAACTACACCAAATCTTCCTTTTAAAAATTTTAATATAGTAAAGCCTGTAAAAAATAAATTTAATATACCTGTATATTTAGATAATGATGCAAATGCAGCAGCTATAGGTGAATATATTTTTGGCGCAGGAAAAGGAACGGATAATATGATTTTTGTAACAGTTTCTACTGGAATAGGTGGTGGTGCTATTTTAAATGGAAAAATATATAGGGGAAATACTTGTAATGCTTTGGAAATAGGACATATGACTATAGAGAAAAATGGTCCACGTTGTAATTGTGGAAACTATGGATGTGCAGAGGCTTTAGCTTCAGGTACTGCTATAGCAAAATTTGCAAAAGAAGCAGTAGAAAAAGGAGAGAAGACATCTCTATCAAATTTTGAGAAAATAACAGCCTATGAAGTGTTTAAAGAAGCAGAAAAAGGTGATCTTGTAGCGCAAAATATATTGAATCAAGCCTTAAATTATCTTGGAATATGCATTTCTAACATAATAACTTCCTTTGACCCGGAGATGGTTATAATTGGAGGAGGAGTTTCAAAAGGAGGATCTATAGTATTTGATAAAGTAAAAGAGGTGGTGGAGCAGAGGTGTTTTAAAGCTATGTGGGAAAACACTAAAATAGTGCCAGCGGTCTTAGGAACAGATGCAGGGGTAATGGGTGCAGTTGCACTTGCTATAATGGAGAGTAAGTAAAGAAGAGTGTGGATGTCCACATTCTTTTTTTATGTTTTTATATAAAATTCGTTTAATAAATTTTTTTATTTTAAGGAAACAAAAATCCATTTTTTGTAATAATTACTATATGATTGTATCTATAATATATAAAGGGGGGATGTCTTATGGATAATAAATTATCTAAAAATGCATATGGAGGTATAGCTGGTAAAGACTATGTTCCATACATTTCAAATGGTTCCAAATCTGGTGGAAATACTGTTGTACTAATAATTGGTATTATTATGGCTGCACTATTTGCAGCATCTACTGCCTATTCGGGTATGAAGTCAGGACTTACAGTTGCTGCTGGTATACCTGGTTCTATAATAGGTTCCGCATTCATAGCTATATTTGCTAAACAAAAGGGTATCCTTGGCAAAAACTTACTTCAAGGTATGTCAAGTGGTGGAGAATCCATTGCCAGTGGTATGATATATGTTTTACCAGCAGTTCTTTTAATAGGATCAAAGGTTTCTTTCTTAGAAGGCTTTATTGTTGGTGCAGGTGGAGTTTTATTCGGTATAGGAATAGCTACTCTTGTTTACAATTACTTAATAGTTGAAGAACATGGTAAATTAATGTATCCTGAATCAATGGCTATATCTGAAACACTTGTTGCTTCAGAAGGTGCTGGAGAATCAATTAAGTATATGGGAATTGGATTCTCAATAGGTGGTATTATAACTTTTATAACTAATTCATTTTTAAATGTAGCTAATAATGTTATAAGCTATGTAAACGAGTCTTTCTACAAGTGGAGATTTGAAGTTGAAGTTAACCCACTATTATTAGGTATAGGATTTATAGTAGGACTAGATGTTTCTTTAACTATGTTTGCTGGTTCTATACTAGCTAACTTCGGCATTATGCCTTTAATAGGTTATTTTGCTGCTCTTGGACAAAATGGTACAAATGTATGGAATAATCCAGACGTTGCTATAAATGCTATGCAGGTTAAACATATAGCTGGCAGTTATGTAAAATATATTGGTGCTGGTATGATGCTTTCTGGTGGTTTAATAGGTGCAATAAGACTTATTCCGACTATAATATCCTCTATAAAAGAAACTCTTAATGCTAAATCCTCAAATAGTAAGGGGAGTTTATCTGCTGAAAACCTAATATTACTTGGCGGCATAGTAATAGGTTTTATAGGTGGCTTTATGGTATCTCGCGGTAATATATTAATGGCAATAATAGCATCTATATTATCATTATTCTTAGCATTATTATTTGTTATAGTTTCTGGCCGCTTAACTGGTACTATAGGAACTTCAAACCTTCCTGTGTCGGGTATGACTATAGCTTGTATAGTTGTTGTAACATCGTTATTTGTTGCAATGGGGTGGAAAAATCTTCAATGTAACAGATCTCTACTTTTATTTGGTACATTTATGATTGTAGCTATATCTGCAGCTGGAGGCTACTGTCAATCACAAAAAGTTACCTTCATAATAGGCGGCGACAAAAATGAAATGCAAAAATACTTTGCTGCAGCTGGTGTAGTTGGTGTTGCAGTAGTTATTGGCGTTATATTATTACTTTCAAGTAAGCTTGTAATGACTGGTGATAATGTTCAATTTGCACTACCTCAAGCTAATTTAATGTCAACATTAACTGCTGGTATAATGTCAGGTGAATTACCATGGGCTATGATAATTGTTGGTGCTGTTATGGGAGTTGTTTTATTCTTATTAGACCTTCCTATAATGACAGTTGCAATAGGATTTTACTTACCAATAGCTACAACTTCTATAATATTAATAGGTGCACTTCTTCGTGTATTTGTAGAAAAGTTTTCGAAGTCAGAAAAGGAAAAAGAAGTTAGAATTTCTAATGGTATAAGCTTATCATCAGGACTTGTTGCTGGTGGTTCCATAATAGGACTTATCGGCATAATATTCCAGGTGACAGGTCTTATAAAAGGAAATGGTCCAAGTGGATTCTCTGCTTCTAATGGAATGGCATTTGTAATATTAATAGTTCTAATAATAGCATCTATAGTACCTATACTAAAGAGTAAGGTAAAAAATGCTGAATAACAATGAAGAGATTTTAAATATAATATTTAAAATCTCCGATGCCTTAGAATATGAAGTAGATAAAGATGATACTGTGATTATACTTGAAAAACAAGATCACAAGGTTCAAAGGGTCTTTAGAAAATTTAAGTTTAGAATCCCAGAATATAAAAAAATCACTTTGGATGAATATGCAAGTTATGTGTTTTTACAAATAGATGGCAAGAAAACAGTAAAAGATATTGGAGAAAATTTAGAAGTAAAGTATGGTGATAAATCTCACCCACTTTATGAAAGATTATTGTTATTCTTAAACCATATGGATGTTAATTGTCACTACGTAGAAAAAACAAATATCTAATATAAAATATTAATAATAAGTTATCAACATAGATTATTAAGCACAATATAAGACCATGTTTTATTAACTGAAAGTTAGTATAACATGGTCTTTATTATTTTAGAATATGCAGCAAATAAAAGGAAAAGATTTCTAAACCGGATTAATGGATACTACTGAATTTTATAAGCTATTATTGGTTTGATTAATTAATCTTATTAATTGCAAATTTAAATAAGTAATTTAAAACCAAACTAAAATATTTGTAAATGAAGTAATGTGATCGAAGAATGTTTTAAAAGCTAACATTTGTGCAAAAATTAGGGATATTTAATACTTAAATTACAAAATTCTGAATAAAAAATGCATTTCAACATTATTCGTGATATAATTATATTTGCAAAAAATATAAAAGGAGGTACGTCTTATGGATAATAAGTTATCTAAAGATGCATATGGTGGCGTAGCTGGTAAAGACTACGTTCCTTACATTTCTAGTGGTTCTAAATCCGGTGGAAATGTTGCTGTATTAATAATTGGTATTATTTTGGCTGCACTATTTGCAGCATCCACTGCCTATTCAGGTATGAAATCAGGGCTTACAGTTGCTGCTGGTATACCTGGTTCTATAATAGGTTCTGCATTTATAGCTATATTTGCTAAACAAAAGGGTATCCTTGGCAAAAATTTAGTACAAGGTATGTCAAGTGGTGGAGAATCTATTGCTAGTGGTATGATATTTGTTTTACCAGCAATACTTTTAATAGGTTCAAAAGTTTCTTTCTTAGAAGGTTTTGTCGTTGGTGTAGGTGGAGTTTTATTCGGTATAGGAATAGCTTCTCTTGTTCACAATTATTTAATGATTGAAGAACACGGAAAATTAATGTACCCTGAATCAATGGCTATATCTGAAACACTTGTTGCTTCAGAAGGTGCTGGAGAATCAATGAAGTATATGGGAATTGGATTCGGAATAGGTGGTGTTATAACTGTTATAACTAGTTCATTTTTAAATGTAGCTAACAACGTTATAAGTTATGTAAACGAATCTTTCTACAAGTGGAAATTTGAAGTTGAAGTTAATCCTCTACTATTAGGTATAGGATTCATAGTTGGTATGGATGTTTCATTAACTATGTTTGCTGGTGCTATATTATCTAATTTTGCTATCATGCCTTTAATAGGCTATTTTGTTTCTCTTGGACAAGGCAGTGCAACTGTATGGAATAATCCTGATGTTGCTATAAACGCAATGCAAGTTAAACATATAGCTGGTAGTTATGTAAAATATATAGGCGCTGGTATGATGCTTTCCGGTGGCTTTATAGGCGCTATAAAGCTTATACCTACTATAATATCTTCTATAAAGGAAACTCTTAATGCTAAGTCTTCAAATAGTAATGGTAGTTCATCTGCTGGAAACTTAATAATACTTGGTGGTATAGTTATAGGCTTTATAGGAGGATTTATGGTATCAGGTGGTAATATAGTAATGGCAATAACTGCTTCTATTTTATCATTATTCTTATCATTACTATTTGTTATAGTTTCTGGTCGTTTAACTGGTACTATAGGAACTTCAAACCTTCCTGTATCTGGAATGACTATAGCTTCTATAGTTATTGTAACATTATTATTTGTTGCAATGGGATGGAAAACTCCTGAAAACAACAAATCATTACTTTTATTTGGTACATTTATAGTTACTGCTATATCTGCAGCTGGTGGTTACTGTCAATCACAAAAGGTTACTTTCATAGTAGGTGGAGACAAAAACGAAATGCAAAAATACTTTGCTGTAGCTGGTGTAGTTGGTGCTGCAGTAGTTACTGGTACTATAATGTTACTTTCTAGCCAACTTGCAATGACAGGTGATAATGTACCATTTGCATTACCTCAAGCTAACTTAATGTCAACATTAACTGCGGGTATAATGTCAGGTAAATTACCTTGGGTTATGATAATTGTTGGGGTGGTTATGGGAGTTGTTCTATTCTTATTAAGACTTCCTGTAATGACAATTGCTATAGGATTCTATTTACCAATAGCTACAACTACTATAATATTAATAGGTGCATTTATTCGTTTATTTGTAGAAAAAGCTTCTAAATCAGAAAAAGAAAAAGAAGTTAGAGTTTCTAATGGTATAAGTTTATCATCTGGACTTGTTGCTGGTGGTTCTATAATAGGGCTTATTGGTATAATACTTCAAGTAACAGGTGTTATTAAAGGAAGTGGGCCAAGCGGATTTGGTGCTACTAATGGAATGGCGTATTTAATATTAATAGTTTTAATAGCAGCTACTATAATACCTATACTAAGTAGTAAGGCAAAAGATGCTAAATAACAACGAAGAGGTTTTAAATATAATATTTAAAATCGTTGATAACTTGGAATATGAAGTGGACAAGGACAATATTGTGACTATACTTGAAAAACAAGATCACAAGATTCAAAGGTTCTTTAGAAAACTTAAGTTTAGAATTCCAGAATATAAAAAAATTACTCTGGATGAATATGCAAGTTATGTGTTTTTACAAATAGATGGCAAGAAAACTGTAAAAGATATTGGAGAAAATTTAGAAGCAAGGTATGGTGATAAAGCTCACCCGATTTATGAAAGATTACTACTATTTTTAAACCATGTCGACGTTAATTGTCACTACATAGGAAGAACAAATTTGTAATGAAAAGGATGGCACTGTAATATAGGTGCCATCTTTATTTTTATATCTGATCGCTATCATTGCTAACACCCCCATCTTCTTCAAAGTGGGGGATAAGCACTGCTATGCGCCTGGATAAGTTCTTCTAAGACTCAGATGTAGAGAGGTATTCCTCACAAGCAAACTCCACCTGAGTCTAAGAATCACTTGATATTTTCTATTTCAAGGTCGTTCTTATAAAGTTTAACAATCGCATCTTTTTTAACGATTTTCATATTAAACCATCCTTTTAATTAATACACAGTATATTTATATTATCTTAGCCAATAAAGCATATTAAATGTATAGAAAGTTTGAGAATTGAGGACAATATTTTTGAAGGGATTTTTTAATGAACTAATTTTCTTAAGTATAAAATTTATTTTGGCAATAATTGTCTCATAAAACATAAAAGGAGGTGCGTTTTATGGATAATAAGTTATCTAAAAATGCATACGGTGGAATATCGGGTAAAGACTATATCCCTTATATTTCAAAGGGATCTAGATCTGGTGGGAATGGTGCTGTACTAATAATTGGTATTATTTTAGCTGCACTATTTGCAGCATCCACTGCCTATTCAGGTATGAAATCAGGGCTTACAGTTGCTGCTGGTATACCTGGTTCTATAATAGGTTCTGCATTTATAGCTGTACTTGCAAAACAAAAAGGTATCCTTGGCAAAAACTTACTTCAAGGTATGTCAAGTGGTGGAGAATCAATTGCTAGTGGTATGATATTTGTTTTGCCAGCAATATTTTTGATAGGTTCTAAAGTTTCTTT
Organism: Clostridium muellerianum; assembly: GCF_012926525.1. Lineage (GTDB taxonomy): Bacteria > Bacillota > Clostridia > Clostridiales > Clostridiaceae > Clostridium_AM > Clostridium_AM muellerianum. The sequence goes on along the minus strand of NZ_JABBNI010000016.1, from coordinate 9,624 downwards.
TTTAGAAGGATTTGCTGTTGGGGTAGGTGGAGTTTTATTTGGTATAGGAATAGCTTCTCTTGTCTATAATTACCTCATTGTTGAAGAACACGGAAAATTAATGTACCCTGAGTCAATGGCTATATCTGAAACACTTGTTGCTTCAGAAGGTGCTGGAGAATCAATGAAGTATATGGGAATTGGATTTGTAATAGGTGGTATTATAACTGTTATAACTAGCTCATTTTTAAATATAACCAATAATGTTATAAGCTACATAAACGAGTCCTTTTACAAGTGGAGATTTGAAGTTGAAGTTAATCCTCTATTACTTGGTATAGGATTTATAGTTGGTATGGATGTTTCATTAACTATGTTTGCTGGTTCTATATTGTCTAACTTTGCTGTTTTGCCTTTAATAGGCTATTTTGCAGGTTTTGGAAAAGGAGGAGCTAATGTATGGAACAATCCAGGTGTAGCTATAAGTGCTATGCAGGTCAAACATATAGCTGGTAGTTATGTAAAATATATTGGAGCAGGTATGATGCTTTCTGGTGGATTAATAGGTGCCATAAGGCTTATACCAACTATAGTATCTTCTATACAAGAAACTCTTAATGCTAAGTCAACAAATGGTGAGGGAAGTTCATCTGCAGGAACTTTAATATTACTGGGTGGTATAGTGGTAGGTTTCATAGGTGGATTTTTAGTATCAGGTGGCAATATAGTAATGGCAATAACTGCCTCTATTTTGTCATTATTCTTATCAATGCTATTTGTTATAGTTTCTGGTCGTTTAACTGGTACTATAGGAACTTCAAACCTTCCTGTGTCTGGTATGACTATATCTTCTATAGTTCTTGTAACACTGCTATTTGTTATAATGGGATGGAAAAACCCTGGAAGCAATAGATCATTGCTTTTATTTGGTACATTTATAGTTACTGCTATAGCTACAGCTGGTGGCTATTGTCAATCACAAAAAGTTACTTTTGTAATTGGTGGAGATAAAAATGAAATGCAAAAATATTTTGCTGTAGCTGGTGTAATTGGTGTTGCAGTAGTTACCGGTACCATATTATTACTTTCAAGTCAGCTTGCAATGACTGGTGATAAAGTACCATTTGCATTACCTCAAGCTAACTTAATGTCAACACTAACTGCTGGTATAATGTCAGGTAGACTGCCTTGGGTTATGATAATTGCTGGTGCTGTTATGGGAATAGTTTTATTCTTATTAAATCTTCCTATAATGACAGTTGCTATAGGATTCTATTTACCAATATCTACAACTTCTATAATATTAATAGGTGCAATAGTTCGTCTGTTTGTAGAAAGAGCTTCTAAATCAGAAAGAGAAAAAGAAGTTAGAGTTTCTAATGGCATAAGTTTATCTTCAGGACTTGTTGCTGGTGGTTCTATAATAGGACTTATTGGTATAATATTTCAAGTATCAGGTATCATAAAAGGAACTGAGCCAGGTGGATTTGCAGCTACTAATGGAATGGCATTTATAATATTAATAGCCTTAATAATAGCTACTATAATACCTATACTAAATAGTAAAGTGAAAAATGATAAATAACAACGAAGATGTTTTAAATATAATATTTAAAATCTCTAACAATTTAGAATATGAGGTAGATAAAAACAATATTGTGACTATACTTGAAAAACAAGACCATAGGGTTCAAAAGTTCTTTAGAAAGCTTAGGTTTAGGATTCCAGAATATAAAAAAATTACTTTGGATGAATATGCAAGTTATGTGTTTTTACAAATAGATGGCAGGAAAACAGTAAAAAACATTGGAGAAAATCTAGAAGTAAAGTATGGTGATAAAGCTCATCCAATTTATGAAAGACTATTGTTATTTTTAAATCATATAGATGTTAATTGTCACTATGTAGAAAAAATAAATTTGTAATAAAAAAGATGGCACTTTGTTATAGGTGCCATCTTTTTTATATATGTTCTATTTCTATTGATTATCTACTGTAGTATTTTAACTAGGTAAGATTCATTGATTTTTAGACTTGCTCTAAATTTGTATTCCAGTCTAATCTATTCCAAGGACTTTCTTTATCTATAATTAAATTTTTAATCTTGGAAACTTGTTCCTCAGCGGAATCTGCAGACATGTTTTTTAACCAGGTTTGCCTTCCTGCAATGTAAGCTAATCCATATTCCCTCCAGCTGGAGTAAGCCTTTTGTGCAAGTTTAGCAACTTTAAGCATAAGATTCCAGGCTTCTTCACTGGATATATAATTAAGGAAAACTCCACATCTACATAAAAATACATATCTACCATAATCCCATGCTAGTACTCCTGCATTAGGAGTAATTTTGTCATAATTTTTGATAAGACTGTACTGAATGTATTTTGAAGAATTTTTGTCAAGCTTGTTCAAATATGCGTTTTGCGCAGTTTCAGAAAGGGCGGAAAAAAAGTACCTTTCCTTTAAAAAATCAATTCCATGACCATCCTTAAGGAGCCAGTTAAGAGATCCTAAAAGGTCAGCTTTATTTGATATGCCCCAATCACGTTTCATCATATGTCCAATATCTTCTATTAATTCAGGTGTTTTTTCACAGCCACATAAAGTATCATGACGATGATAGTTTTGTCCACCTAATACTGAACTTAAAGCTATCATCCAAAGTTGAGCCTCACTTAAGTTATCTGGGTTATAAATCTTCTTCATAATTTTCTCCTATACTAATATTTAAAGTAGGTAAATTTAAAGGGTAATGATCTAATGGTTTAGTAGAAGGCCAAGCTTTTTGTGAAGACGGATTTGTTTTGAACATTAAAAAGCCTTTTCTGCACTGATATTTTAGAATACCTTCATAACGAATTTTAAAATCTTCATTAGAAGGATCAGTATCTAATGCCTCTTTAGCAAACTTAAGTGCATTTTTCTTGTTGCCTGATTCATAATAAACCATACTTAAATAACTTAATAAATCACCACTTTTTAATCCTAATTCAAGTGCATTTTCAAGATTGTAAATAGCAATTCTGCATAAGCCCTTTTTGTATAAAATTACACCATAATGGAATTCAGTGTATGGATTTAATTTAATATCATGATTTTTCTTCACAAAGTTTTCATAATCTGAAGAAGCAGTTCCTCCGTTTATAAAATCATTGAGTTCAGCACAAAGCCATATAGAGTTAATATATGCATCCTCATCCTCTTTATTAATTTCTAGTATTTTCTCATAATATTCAAAAGCCTTTTTGAAATCCTGTTTATATGAACAGCAATAGGATAGAAGTTTAAGTATTTTGCAGCTGTCAGGTTTTAATTCATAAGCTGTAAGATAATCATTAAGGGCTCTTGATACATCTCCACTAGCTCTATGGATATCTCCCATTAGTATGAAACCAAAAGGATCTTTAGGCTTATCATCACAATAAAGCTTTATATGCTTAAGAGCAGCTCTCAAATCTTTAAGTTTAAAATGAGTTAAAGCTAGACGCAAATGTATATCTTTAATAGATGTATGCCAGTCTAATGCTTCTTTAAAAGAATTTGCGGCCTCCTCATATTCTCCTAATTGAAGATGACAATAACCTTTTCTATACCATGCGTTAGAAAAAGAATATCTATGATCTACAACTACACCATGATCATCTCTTGCTTCTTTAAAATTTTTCAATGCATAGTGAGAAATTCCTCTAATAGAATAATATATCCATTTAGATGGATTAATTTTAATAGCTTCATCACAAAATTCTACAGCCTTATGATGATCACCATTGCATCTATAAGCATCACCAAGGTTAGACAGGAGCTCAGCATCATACCTATTTATCTTTAGAGCAGCTTTAAAATCCTTTAATGCTGCATTATAATCTTGTTTTAATTCTAAGAAGAATACTCCTCTGTAGAAAAGTGATTCATAACCATTTTTACCTTCTTCATATGACAGTGCTAGGGCTTTATCAAAGAATTTTAAGCATTTTTCCTCTTCTTTCATGTTATATAAAGCTCTTGCTAATAATAAATACATATCAGAATTTACATCCACATTTTTAGGCAGTCTTTTAATAGTATTGTAGCATTGTTCAAAATAATCCATTTCAAAATAGATTTTAGCTAATTCGTATAATATGCTAATATTTTCAGGAGCATTAGTTAACTTTTCACTATATTCATCAATTAATTTAGCATTTACTTCAAGTATGCATGCACGAGAATCAACATCATAAGGGCATGTTTCAGATATTTGTTCATATAAAATTTTTGATTCTAATAGGTTATTAAAATGGAAATAACACTTTGCAAGTCCTCTTAAAGCTGATACATTGTCAGGCATTAAAGTAAGAGCTTGCTGAAAATCATAATAAGCACTATTTATTTCTTTAAGCTTTAAGAATATATAACCTCTATTTAAGTATCCATCAATTTCCTTTGGAGCAACCTCTATTAAATGAGTAAAAGTTGATTTAGAATTTTGTAAGTTGTCAACCCTCAAATAATATGTACCTATCATACGAAGTAAATCAGGATCATCGGAGAATATCTCCATAGCAGCTTTTAAAGATTTTTCAGAAACTTCCAGATTATTATTTATTAGTGCATTAAAAGCAGTTAAACGCAGAGATATAAATTCATCATAATTACATTCATAATCCTTTTTAAAGAATTCATAACGTAAGCTGCATGGAGAATAAATCTGACTCATAATGAAATTTATAAAAGATTCATCAAATTGTTTATATAAATCATTTTCCTCTTCAGTCCAGAAAAAGTATTCATTTAATAAAAGCCAAACATCATGTGGAAGATTATAGTTATCCATTAAAAATTCTAGCATATTAAAGCTTAAGGCTTTTTTTATATCTAATACCCAAAAGGTTTCATCTTCCAATAACTGTATCCAATTGTTGATGTCAATTCTCTTAAAGAAGTCATTGTATATTGCATCAACTTTATTCATAAACTTGTCCACTAAGTTTTCAGAAACATTTGCTGGTTCATTTTCATTAAAATTATTATAAGTGTTAGAAAGTTTAGCTTTTAATGTTATATTTTCATTTTGTAAAACTATTTTTTCATCCTTAACAATATTTGAAGATTTAACTTCTTTTATATACTTTGCTTCCTTTAAGACGGCTTCATAGGCTTCTCTAAGCCTTTGAAAGCCTTCTGGGTCATCCTCAGGGTGATATAATTTTAATTTACTAGCATAAGCTCGTTTAATTGCTTTTATATCAACTGTAGGTTCAATATCTAATATATTCCAATAATTCATTTTAAAACTCCTGATATTTTTCTATTTGATCTAATTTTTTCTTTAATACATTGGCAGCTTTTCTTATTTCATCATTATTTTGACGCTTCAATATATATTCAAAATCTTGAAGCATGTTGTCAATTAAAATTCTGTGGTTTCCTAGACATTCTTCATAAAGACGTTCACCTCTAGCAATAAGCAGTTTATTTTCCATTCTGTCTCTTGGATGTATTTTTATATTTTCCAAGGCTTTAAGCCTCTTTGTAATTTCTTCCTCAGACATCATACCTGGATTTTCTTCGATAACTATTCTCTTTTTTAATCCAGTTTCAACAGCAGTTACTTCTACCTCCAAAATTCCATTAATATCATAGGTATATCTTACAGCAATAGCCTCCATGCCAGCTGGAGCTTGAGGTACATCAATGTTTAGTTCTCCAAGCTTAATATTGTTTTCTGTAAGCCGACTTTCCCCTTGATATATTCCAACATTTATGGATTTTTGGTTATCGTATATTGTATACAAAAGTTCTTGCTTACTTGCAGGTATTACAGTGTTACGTTCTATAATTGGAAAGAAATGTCCCGACTCAAATTTGCCGGAAGTATCTCTAACTACTACATCAGTGCCGAGAGTATAAGGACAAACATCTGTAAGTACAACTTCTTTTAATACAGAATTTCTTTCTTTCATTGCAGCTTGTATTCCTGCACCTAAAGCAACTGCTTCATCAGGATTGATGCTGCAGCAAGGTATTCTACCAAAGAGTTTACTTATAAAACTGCTTATTAAAGGCATTCTAGTAGCACCACCAACTAGGATTATAGAATCAAGCTCATCTGGATTTATTGAAGCATCTTTTAAAGCTCTTTCAATAGGACTTCTAAGTTTATTAATAAGTGGTTTAGCGGAAGCTTCAAATTCCTGGCGAGTTATGTTGAATTCTAAAACTTGTCCATCTATGTGGCAGTTCATAAATGCAGAATTGTTTTCTTTAAGATTTTTCTTGCAAATTTCTGCTTGCTTTCTTAAAGCAACATATACTTTGAGATCTAAAGCTTCTTTATTTAATTTATGATGTTCAATAAATAGATTAACAAGGACTTCAGTAAAGTCTTCTCCACCTAAAAAGTTATTTCCAGATACAGCTCTTACTTCCATTACATTTTCAAACAATTCCAATATAGAAACATCAAAGGTTCCACCACCTAAATCAAAAACTAAGAAATTTGATTCTGTTTCCTTTTGGTGAAGCCCATAAGCAACTGCTGCAGCTGTAGGTTCGTTTATTAATCTTTCTACTTTTAGGCCAGCCAATCTACCAGCTCTTTGAGTAGCTTTTCTTTGAGTATCATTGAAATATGCGGGCACACTAATTATGACTTCTTCTACAGGTTCACCTAGATATGCTTCAGCGTCCATCTTTAAAGAGCGTATAATAAAGGAGGAGAGTTCTTCAGGTAAAAACTTATGCTCTCCTATATGAAAGGTTTTATTGGTTCCCATATAACGTTTAAAAGCAGCAACAGTGCAATGAGGATGGGTGATTAAACGTTCCTTTGCAACTTGCCCTACTAATATTTCACCATTATCATCAATACTTACAACAGAAGGTGTTAACTTGCTGCCTAGGGCATTGGGTATTATTATGGGAGCATTTTCTGTGAAATATGATATTAAACTATTTGTAGTACCTAAATCTATTCCTAAAATGGCCATGTTAAGTCCTCCTAAATTGTTCTATAACTCAACTCTTGTACATATAAAATTTTCAATAACCATTAACTAAAAGTATTGCGTCCATTATGATTAAATTGAGAAAGTTGAGTTTTGTAATTTTCACTGTTTATTTTTATATTTTTGTGAAACATATATAATTATAGTAGTATTTTACCAAAAAATAAATAGGGTGTGGAATTTCTGTGGCAAGAGAAGTTTCATTTGGAGCTTATTGAAAAGAAGTCTTTGAAGCTATGGAAATACTTAGTTTATAATGTAATTGATAACAAACTAGATAAGAGTAAATTTTTTTGTTTTACAATAGTAATGCCATAATTAAAAAGGAGTCTAAAATAATTTTAGGCTCCTTTTTTGTTCGTTACACAATAAAACTGATGAAGTGATGATTGTATACACTTCATCAGTTCTTTTATTCAGTAGTTTCAAATTGATCTTTGCCTACACCACATAATGGACATACCCAATCTTCAGGGATATCTTCAAAAGATGTGCCTGGAGATATACCATTATCAGGGTCACCTTCTTCGGGATCATAAACATATCCACATACAACACATACATATTTTTGCATAGAAGTACCTCCTTGTTTAATTTGTAATACTAACATTGTTTCACAATTGAGCAAAACAATACAATAAATTTGATAGTATTATAATATGGTTTCCATATTCACTTTTTTTATTATTTTCAGCTTTAGGTATGAGTGTATGCTTTTGTCATATTTATTAAATTTCTAATTTAAACAATTATCTTATAGAAGCGATTATTATTCACACTAGGACTCAAGATAAGGAATAAAGGATTTTTGTCTATACCATTAAAAACTCATAATAGTATATGACCGCATTGGAGAAATCCAATACGGTTTTTAGTGAAGGTCTAATGCAGATGTAATTAATATGTGAAAGTTTTAAATTATTTCTCTACTAACAAAGTTATTTTAATAGATATTTTTATTCTTTAAAATAGTCAATGTAATTTTGGCTGCAGTACTTCCACTAGCATAATTACTATTTTGAATGTTAGTTGCAAAAAAATAAATATTATCATTTTTTTCTACATATCCAATAAACCAACCATTTATACTCTTACCATTAACAATACCTGTACCAGTTTTTCCAGAAAGAACATTTCCATCTTTTTTAGATATTTTTATAGCATTTTTGATACTCTTAATATTTTCTTCTTTAAATTTATATTTATTTGTGTAGAAATTTTTTAACAGTTGAACTTGTTCTACTGGTGATATTTTTAAAGAGGATTCAATCCAATAATTTGATATTCCGCCAGAAAAATTACAATTGCCATAATGAGTTTGATTAAAATAGGTTTGCAAATTTTTCATACCAAGCTGTTCATCTATCTCTTGAAAATACCAAGTTACTGAATTTTGCATTGCAGAGTATAAATTCTGATTTTTATTCCAGGTTACATAGGGATAATTTATACCACCCCAATTCATATTAGTATCTTTAACTTGTATAATACCTGATTCTAATCCAAATAATCCAATAAAAATTTTATATGTAGAATCTGGTGAAACTCTTAAAATACTTTTATTTTTATTATAAATATTATATTGGTTAGACTTTAAATTATAAAGTACAAAGCTTCCATCAAAGCCATTAAAATAGGAACTTAGATCTTCATAGGATACTGAGTGCTCTTTAAAATTATACAAATTATTGTCATAGGCTGCAGCAGAAATTATAGGGGTTTGACTTAAAATAAGACATCCAATAAATATGAAAATAAGTATGCTTTTTATATTTAATAATTTTGATTCTGTAGCAAAATTTGAAATTTCTTGAATGCGTTTTTTCAATTGATGTTTAGAGCCTCCTATACTGGAGGAGACAGCTAAAGAAGGTATTTGTAAAGTTTTATAAGCAAAATTAATAATAGCTTCACCATAATCAATATAGCAGCTTTCATCAATCATTTTTAAAACAGAAATATCACAGGCAATTTCTCGATCTATACGCATTTCATTAAATAAGAACCAAATAAGAGGGTTAAACCAGTACAATGCTTGGAAAATAAGCATTGTATAATTAACTAATATGTCTTTATTTTTATAATGATTTAATTCATGAAGTAATATATACTTTATATCATTTTCAGACAATTGGCTAATGACATTAGCAGGTAATACTATGTGAGGAGTGAAAAGACCAAAAGTAATGGGGGTTTCAACTAATGACGATTTGCCTAGTATCAATTTTCTATTTATTCTAATATTATTTGCAAATTGTTGAAATGTTTTTTTTATCTCTTGGTTTTCTAATGGGTGTATTGATTTTTTTATATGACTAAGCTTACGATTACAGCAAAGGGAAGTAATTATAAGAACTACTATTCCTGTTATCCAAATTACCATAAAGAAAATATTTAGGCATTCAGGAATTGAATGATTTACTGATATTGCAAAATCTTGCAACCCATTTGAACTCTGAATAATATCGTTTGTAGTATGATTAAAAGTAAATATGCTTTTTATATTATCATGGTTTAGAGCAATTTTATTAAATAACTTTAGTTCTGCAAAATAAAAACCTAAATTGGCAATACTACCAAAAAATAAATATGGCATATTTTTAACCACCGTGTTATATAAAAGTTACCACACAAATACACACACGGGAGGTAATAAATATGC
>NZ_JABBNI010000015.1 GCF_012926525.1 Clostridium muellerianum | reverse complement strand
TTTCATACTGAATGTTATAAATCTAAATGTAAGTCACTTTTACTCCTCAACACCGCATTATTTGATTTTCAAAGAACATTGTTCGTATCTTTATATCCAAAAGTTACGTCGTAAAATTTTCATTATTGGTCATAAATTTATTCAATACAACCTTTCTAATTTGCACTATATTTTACTATTTTTCATTTGATTATAGTTTTGAATAGTACTTATTATAACACAATTTACAAAATATAACATTGAATACATATTGACTTCCTATTTTTCAAATCTTTTAGAATCAAGAATTTATGCATTTTGAAATGAGATTTTATACTATTGAATTGAAATTAACTTCATTATATTAGAATTACAACAGTTACTACACAACTTTTTAGGTGGGGGTAGCTTTGAATATATGGTGTATAAAAGCTTTTGAGAAAATTTAGGAGCTCTTATGTCTAAAATTTAAAAAATCTCGTAATTTGAATCAGGACGATTCAAGCCGCAAAAGTCCCAGGACGAGACATTTGAGCGGGTAGGGATTTTTTCAATTTTAGGCATTAGAGCTCCTAAATAAACGGTCAGCTTTTTTACACCATATATTCAATGCGGACTCCACCTAAAAAGTTGTGTCGCAATGTACTTATGTTATACTAAAATAAACTTTTAACTTCCTCTAATATTTTAAAGTTTGTTAAATCATAATGAAGCGGTGTTAATGTAACATATCCTTGTTTTACAAAGTACACATCTGTTTCTGCATTTTCAGAATTATTTATTTCACCTTTTAACTGAAAGCTTTTGCTTCCACTTTCTAAAACTTTTTCTTCAAAATAATTATTGTAAGTTCTACCACCTACTCTGCATACCTTGATTCCTTTTATTTTTTCTTTATTAACCATAGGAACATTTAAATTCCACACAATATCATCTTTAAGATATTTGTCTTTAATTTTCTCTAGTAGCTCTGCTGCATATTCTGCTGCAACTTCATAATTATCTTCACCATCTTTGATTTCTGATGAAACAGCCATAGATGGAATTTTATAAATAGCAGCTTCAATAGCTGCAGAAACTGTTCCTGAATAAAGCACATCAATTCCAGCATTTGTACCATTGTTTATTCCAGACAACACCATATCTACTTTTCCATCTATTAACTTATCTAATGCAACCTTTACGCAATCTGCTGGTGTACCACTAACACTATAAGCTTTTGATTTTATTCCACTAAGATTAACTTCTTTAATAATTAGCGGTTCCCTCATAGTTATAGAATGACTGCACGCACTTCTTTCAGCACTTGGAGCCGCAATAATTACTTCATGATTTTTCTCTAATTCTTTAGCTAAAGTATATATTCCTTTTGCATTAACACCATCATCATTAGTCAACAATAATTTCATATCTTAACCTCCAAAATTACAAATTGATTATTAAGTACTCAACTTCCTAACATACAAAATTTAGATTTAACATAATCATAATACGATGCAATGTTTAGTGAAAGTTTTGAAATCTACGCTTTTAAATAATGCTATACACAATGCACTAAGAAGCAACTTTCAGATGTATGAAGGCTGATATATGTTGTGAAGAAACATTCGAGCGAATTTTAGAAGTTCTATGCTTGAGATATTGAAAAATACCGTAATTTTTGCCAGGACGGCAAAAGCTCCGAAAGTGACAGGACGTCACATTTGAGAAGGTAGGTATTTTTCAATATCTCAAGCATTAGAACTTCTTAAATGAAGCGAGTGTTCCTTCACAACATATATCAGGCGTAATACATCTGAAAGTTGCTTCGGTTACTTGCTTCGCAACATTTCTAAACTGTAAAAGTTGAGTTAATTATATTCTAACATACATAAGTATATAAAATTTAATTTAATAAATTTTAAATTTCATTCACACAAATTTGTGTTTTTCATATAATAACTATATAGACTAATTTATTATTTAAGTACCCCCATATATTGATAAATTTCCCTATCACCTCCAATCTTATAAATGAGCTCTAGGTTAAATTGAATAATTTAACTTAGAGCTCACTATTATATCATTCCTTGTATTTACTTTTTATTTCATTCCAAACTTCTTCATCACTTTTATCATTCATTACCCTATACTTATTTTCCTTCATAGATGTATCGAACTGGCATACAGATGGATAAATGCAGTATGCACATGCATCTCCATTTTTATGTTTATTAGGACTTACACATATGTTTCCTTCTAATATTTGCTCACATAAAGAAGCTATAGTATCTTTTACATACTTTCTTAAAAGCTTAAACTGCTCTACTGTAGCAACTGAAGAATAAGCTTTAGATAATGTACCATCTTTCTTAATAGATGCTGGTACAATATCAGAACTTTTTTCCATTTCATTATCCATCTTTCTTATAAGGTAAGGATCATCTAATAAAAGTCCATTCATTTTTAAAGCTTTCATTATTCTTTCTTCTATTTCAATATCACTAATATCACCTTTAGTTTTTATTATTGGATCGTCTAATTTAAAATAAAGAATTCCCCCTGGAATAGCATCTTTATCCATTCTTTTTTCAAGTTCTGTAAGCATAGCATCTAAGTATATTAGAAGCTGCATTTGCAAACCATAGTATACATCCGAAAGCTTAAACTCCTTAATTCCAGATTTATAATCTATTATCCTTAAATAAGTATTTGCCTCATCATTCATACTATCCACTCTATCTACTCTTCCAACAAGACTTACAGTTTCACCAGAATGAAGTTCTACCGAAATAGGAGGAAAATCTCCTGAATTACTAAAGGATAGTTCATACCCAGCTGGCTGGAATCCTCCTCTTCTCATGTGCTCTGCTATAAGTAAAACTGATCTATTAAGAATTCTTTTTGCATTACTAGTTATGTATTTATATCTTTTAGAACTATTAAATATAGAACTAGGCATCTTTTCTAAAATTTCATCTACAATACTGGAAACCTCTTTCTCACACCATTCATCCTCAAGTTCATTCCAGCTTAAATTTTCCTCCTTAAGTTTGGTTGAAAATGTCTGAAGTACATTATGCATAAAGCTTCCTAAGTCTGGTGAACTTAATTTATACACTTTTCTTTCCTTTGCATTTAGTCCATATTGTATGAAATAAGAAAATGGACAATTTACAAACTTTTCAAGCCTGGATACACTTATATTTAAATGTCTTCCGTAAAGTTTTCTTACCCTATTAGTATCTGCAATTTCCGCTTCATTACTATAAGAAAAACCATTAAACACATTATCAAGTTTGTTGCTCCACTTTTCATTTTTATCATACCATTTATACACATCTAACCACATAGGAGTTATATATCCTTTAGAATCTTTCTTAACATTTTCTATAAGTTTATTAAAAGTTGCTTTAGGTCCTGTTACAAATTTTAGCTTTTCATCATCATCTTCTTCTATTAAATTGCTCTCTTCTTCTATATTACTAAATATCTTTTTAATTCTACCTATTACTATAGATGGCCTCTTTGTTTTTCCAGCTTCATCTGATACAGAATAACTCAAGTGCAAATATTTACTTACAGTTGTTAAAGTAGTATATACTAAAAATTGTTCTTCAAAAGCTCTACTTCTAGTGTCTTTTGCAATTTCCATTCCCTTTTCCTTTAAAATTTCTCTATCAGTATCTGTTAAAACCCCCTCGTTAAGTACAGCAGCTGGAAAAATACCATCGTTTACTCCAACTATATATAATACAGATACATCGTGGCTTTTAAGTCTAGTAACACTTCCAATTAAAACTTGGTCTAAAGCAGGTGGAATTACCCCTATTTCATATTCATCAAATCCTTTAGATAAAATCTGTGAAAAGGTTGCTATACTTAGTTTTTCCTCTCCCATAACTTCTACTATTTGATCTAAAACTTCCATTACAATATTCCATATTTGGCTGTATTCATTAGCTTTATCTAATTCATCATTTTCTTTAAAATACTCTATCCATTTCTCCACTTTTTCATCTACTTTTATATTGCATATAAAGTTATAAAGACTTTCGCATATGATTCTTCCTTTTTTTCCTCCCTTTATATCCAAAGACAATTTAATGATAGGTTCTCTTATTTTATCCCTAAGTAAATTTATTTTATCTAGAGTCTCTTTTTCATAATCTGATATCTCTTCTTTTTCTTCAAAACTATAGGTCAACCCAAAATTCCAGGGTTCTTCTTTAAGCCACGCACTTCCTTTAATTCCATTGCTAAGTACATAGTTCTCTATTAAATCTATATCTTCATTTGTTAAATCTAAAAGCCCTGTTTTTAAATATCTAAATACAGCTTCATAGCTCCAGCTCTTAGATAATATCTCTACTGCTGACATTATTAACATTATAATAGGATTATCATTAATTTTTCTTTTTTTATCTATAAAATAAGGTATATCATATTCTGCGAAAATTGCCCTAAATAAACTTTCATACCCATCTAAATCTCCACTTATTACTGCAATATCCTTAAATCTAAATCCATTATCTCTGCACATTCTTACTATATCTCTTGCTGTATCTTCTACTTCCGTATACTTATTTAATGCTTTAAAAATGCTTATATCATGGCTCTTTTCTTTATAAACCTTATACGGATAAGAAAATATATATTTCTCTAAATGTTGAAGTTCCTTAGTATCTTTAAATCTATAACAAGGGCTGCAGCTTAATTCAATTGGTTTATCATATTTCATACTATTTTCTTCAATGATTCTTAAAATTTTTTGTTCTGTACTTTTAGTAGGTAAGAATAGATCCATACTATTATCAGTTGAGCTGGAATTTAAATAATCTGTACATAAGGTTATGTTAACTCTTTTAGCTTTAATCATAAGCTTTTCTAAAACTTTATATTCTTGGGGCGTAAAACTTACAAATTCATCTATCCATATTTCCGCTTCATCAAACATATGTGATTTTGACATTTTTTCTGACAACATGATTAGATCATCTTCAGAATCAATATACTTTTTATGAAGCCTTTCTTCAAACTGCGAAAAGATTAAAATTAAATCATGAAGTTTATTTTTTAAATTTTCATTTTCTATTCTATCTAGAGTACTATTTAAATTTTCCAGGGTAATATCATACTTTTTAAATTCTGTTATAATATCAGAAACTGTAGTAACAAACCCCTGTCTTTTTACAGCCTTCTTAAAAACCTTAAGCTTATTACTATTTTCCTCCATTATCTTATAGATAAGCATACTCTTTCCCGAATTATTTATATGCTTTCTTGTAAGTCCTCCAACTTCATTTAACACTTTATATGTCATTCTTCTAAAACTTAAAACCTGTGCTTTAAGCATTCCTGCTTCTCCAATGGTCTTTATAAGATTTTTTTCTGCTTGAAATGAAAATTGTTCAGGTACTAAAAGAATTAGAGGATTATTTCCCCCCTCATCTATTCTTTTTTTTATATCATTTAGACAAAAATGACTTTTGCCGCTGCCTGCCCTTCCATATATAAATCTCAAACTCATAATATATTCTCCTTAAATATGTAATTATCCTCAACTTTTCAATATCAATTTTTAACTCAACTTTCGCAGTTTAAAAATAATACGAAGTATTATTTTTTCAGAGGACAGAGGACAATTGACAGAGGACAGTGAAGGAGGATTTTTCTCCGTTACACTACGAAAAATCTTTAATTTTAAAAAAGCTCACTTTTTTGTTTTTAAGAAATATGCTTTCTAAGCAAGCAAAATTATCTGAAAATAATAGAGTTTAGCTTCCTGATTAAGCTATGTTTTGCTTTAGCAAAACAAGCGTAAAAATAAATTAGTTTTCTGACGTAAGGAAGAAAACTCACCTTCATTGTCCTCTGTCCTCTGTCCTCTGAAAATAAGTTGCTTCGCAATTTGCTTTTTATATTAAATTAAAGTTTTTCGTGTGCGAAAGTTAAATTAATTATTTCTTATATTATATCATTTACTCATATTTAATATTTTAAAATAATAAAAAAGCTTTAGCTAAACTAAATTCAACTAAAACTTTTTTACTTATTATAAATTTATTTTAATGTGTCAAAAGTATATCCTTTTGATTTTAGGTAATCTATAACCTGTGGAAGAGCTTGTACTGATGTAACCTTAGCTCCAGCATCATGCATTAAAATTACCACAGTATCTGAGTTTGTATATTTTTTAAGGTTACTAAGTAAAGCTTCAACTGGAACATTACTATGTTCAGCATCTCCTGTTTCGTCATTCCAATCTACATAATGATATCCTGCTTTTGTAACAGCATCTCTAAAAGGTGCTAATCTATTTCCAAAAGATCCACCTGGAAATCTTATAAGCTTTGAATCATATTTATCTCCTATTACAGATTTAATTGCAGCATTACCTCTATCCAAATCCTCTACAAACTTTTGTGGGCCTTCTTTATAATTTAATTGATGGCTATATGTATGGTTTCCCACTACATTTCCTGCTGCTATTTCCTTCTTTACAAGTTCTGGATTTCGTTCAGCATTTTGTCCAATTAAAAAGAAAGTGGCTTTTATATTATTTTTGTTCAATATTTCTAATATCTTAGTAGTATTGGGTGATGGACCATCATCAAAAGTTAAATAAGCTACCTTTTTTCCATCAGTCCTTTTTGCTGACCATGGTTTATATGCTCCCGCAGGTACACTTTTCTCTTCTTTAGAAACTTGATTTTTGGTTTTGTTTTCAGATTCCTTCTTTTCATTTGCGGCATTTGCAGCATTTACAATTGCACTCTTCCTCTTATTTGCTATTTTATTTACTGCAAAAAACGCAGTACCTAAAACAGCTACAGCACAAACGCCTGCAATTATTCTGTTTCTTCTTATAATTTTACTCTTTTTAGTTACTTCTTCATGGTCCTTCATGAAAATCATCTCCTACGTTTTTATTTAGGCACATTCAATAAAATAACTAGTCAAAGATGTTAGTCTATTTTGTATCAGACAAGGAAGCAGGTTCCGCTGATAGTTGTTCTATCAAAGGGTTCTGCTGACGCAGTATGATGCAAAATAGGCTAACATACTGACTAGTTATTTTATTGAATGTGCCTTAATTAGAAAGTTCAAATTGACTATTATAAAGCTTTGTGTAAAAGCCTTCTTTACTAATAAGTTCTTCATGGTTGCCGCTTTCAATGACTTCTCCATTATTCATAACCAAAATTAAATCAGCATCACGAATAGTAGAAAGTCTATGTGCTATTATAAAGCTTGTACGACCTTTCATCATAGATAAAAATGCTTTTTGTATGCTAAGTTCAGTTCTAGTATCAATATTACTAGTTGCCTCATCTAATATAAGCATTGGAGGATCTATTAACATTACCCTAGCTATAGTTAAAAGCTGCCTTTGTCCTTGAGAAAGGTTTCCCCCTCCTTCAGTAATTATTGTATCATATCCTTTAGGTAATTTTTTAATAAAATTATGAATATGAGCAGCTTTTGCAGCCTCTTCTATTTCCGATATAGTTGCTTCTATCTTTCCATAAGCTATATTCTCTTTAACAGTACCTGTAAAAAACCATGTATCCTGAAGTACCATACCAAATGAACGTCTGAGGCTATCACGTGTTACTTCTTTTATATTCATTTTATCTACAAAAATCCCTCCACTATCTATATCATAAAACCTCATCAATAAATTTACCATAGTTGTTTTACCTGCTCCAGTAGGACCAACTATAGCAATAGTACTTCCAGGTTTTACGTTTATATTAAAATTCTTTATTAAAGGCTCATCCTTTTTATAAGAAAAATATACATTTTTAAAGCTTATCTCTCCTTTACAATCCTTTAACATTGGTGTAGTTTCTGCATCTAAAGTTTCTGGTATTTCATCTAAAATAGAAAATACCCTTTCAGCAGCAGCAATAGCCGCTTGAAGTTGAGTAGCAACACTAGTTATATTGTTAATAGGCTGTGAAAATTGTGTTGAATATGTTAAAAAACTTGATATTTTACCTATACTTAACCCACTTACTACCGAACATATTCCTCCAACTACACCAACCAAAATATACGTAATATTATTAACAAATCTTGTGGAAGGATTGGTTAAAGATGAATATAACTGTGCAAAACGCCCACATTTATAAAGTCTTTCATTAATTTCTTTAAATACTTCTTGAGATCTTTTTTCATACCCAAAAGCTTTTACAACTTTTTGACTGCCTATTATTTCTTCTATATAACCATTTAGTTCACCTACAGTTTTTTGCTGCTCCCTAAACATTTTATTAGATCTAGTAGTAATAAATGACGCAATTAAAAAACAAAGTGGAGTCATAAGTAAAATAACTAATGTTATTTTAGGACTTAAAATAACCATTAAAATTAATGATGATACTATTGTAACAATACCTGGATAAAATTGCGAAATACCTTGAAACACTCCATCTGATATAGCATCAATGTCATTTGTTAGTCTACTCATAATATCCCCATGAGGATTTGTATCAAAATATTTTAAAGGAAGTATGCTAATTTTATCAAATGCTTCCTTTCTTATATCCTGTACAGTATTAAATGCTATAACATTTGCTATCATTGAAAAAATCCATAAAAATACTGCACTAATTACATAGAGTAAAGCTAATGTGCATATTAGCTTTGCTAAATAATTAAAATCTACTTTTCCATAACCTATAATATAATCTATTCCTCTTCCCACCAGTAAGGGGCCTATTACCATTAATACATTACTTACAAATGCACAAATTATAACAGCAAACATTTGCATCTTATATTTACCCAAATATTTAAACAACCTGAGCAGTGTCTTGTTTCTCATTTTTTTCATTCCCCCCTTTTTCTAATTGGGAAAGGCAGATTTCTTTATAAATATCATTATTTTTAATTAATTCATGGTGCTTTCCAGTTCCAGCCATCACTCCATTATCTAAAACAATTATCATATCAGCATCTTTTACAGTGCTGACTCTTTGAGTAACCATTATAACTATCATATTATCTTTATTATTTCTAACAGCTTTTCTTAAAGCAGCATCTGTAACATAATCCAGTGCACTAGAACTATCATCTAATATTAATAATTCTGGATTTCTCACTAATGCTCTTGCAATAGTAAGTCTTTGTTTTTGACCTCCTGAAAAATTCACTCCACCTTGAGAAATATTAGTATCATATCCTTTAGATAGTTTTTCTATAAAATCAGAAGCCTGGGCAGTTTTAGCTGCCTGTCTTATTTCACTATATGAAGCCTCCTTAAGTCCCCATCTTATATTTTCAGCTATAGTTCCTGAAAATAAAACTGCCTTTTGGGGAACTAATCCTATTTTATTCCTAAGCTCAGTCTGCATATAATTCTTAACTTCAATTCCATTAAACATTATTTTTCCCTCTGATGTATCATAAAAACGTGGAATTAAATTTATAAGTGTAGTTTTACCTGAGCCTGTACCTCCTATTATGCCAACCGTTTGTCCTCGTTTTATCTCAAAGGAAATATTCTTTATGGCATATTCCTTAGAATCTTTATACATAAAAGAAACATTCTTAAACTCAATTACTGGATCATCTTTATTCACTTTTATATCATTTTCAAAACATAAATTATCTGTTATTGAAGGTACTGTATCGAAAATTTCATTTACACGCGATGCTGAAGCAAATGCTTTTGTAAATATAACTACTAAATTTGCTACTATAATAAGCGCTGATAAAACTAATGTATTGTAATTTATATATGCTATTATCTGCCCCTGAGTCATTGCTCCTATATTTACACGCATTCCTCCAAACCACAGTATAGCAATAATTGAAAAGTTCATTAATATATTAGTCATAGGATTCATCAAAGAAGAAATTTTTCCAACTCTAATTGCTGTATTTGCAAAATCTTCATTTGAATTTTTAAACCTTTCTTTTTCATATTCTACCCTGGCAAACGCTCTTATAACCCTAATTCCTGAAAGATTTTCTCTAAGAACTAGTGCTAAAGCATCAAGCTTTTTTTGAACTAATTTATATAATGGAATGGACTTACTCATTATTAAATATAAAACAAAAGCAAATAATGGCAGTGTAAGTATCATAATTGTGGAAAGCTTAATGTCTAAAAACATAGCCATTATAACTCCTCCTACACACAAAAATGGCACACGTATAGCTAATCTGATAAGCATGGCCACTGCCACCTGAAGTTGATTAACATCATTTGTTATACGATTAATTAATGATGATGTTCCAAAACTGTCAATTTCATTGTGTGAAAATGTTCCTATTTTATCAAATAAAGCATTCCTAAGTCTAGTTCCAAACCCCTGAGAAACTATTGAAGCATAATACTGACAGGTAAAAGATGACATAACCCCAGCTATAGCCATGATTATCATTAGCCCTCCTATTTTCAAAACACATGAAATATCATTGTATTTTATGCCCCTGTCAATAAGAACTACCATAATTGTTGGTATCATAAGCTCAAAAATAGCTTCTAATAGTTTAAATATAGGACCCAATATAACTTGTTTTTTATATGGTTTTAAAAAATGTAATAACTTAAACAAAATCATCCCTCCTATTGAACTTAACATAACCTTTTTATATTAAGACAATTTCTTGTAACATTATATCAAAGAAAATAGTATATTAAAAATACTTATTAAGTATCAAATCCATATAAAATTTATATGGATTCAAGAACTTTGTTTATACGATAACTACCTGTTCTAATAATTTAACTTTTCAAGTTAGATTAAAGACCAGGTATGTCCCTGGATAACAATTTATAGGCTTCAGCTGGATTGAAATCCAGCTGAAGCTAAGAACTTTGTTTATACTTTGTTTATATTTAGTTTATGGAAAATCAAGACACTTGTTTTAAAATAGAATTAGGCACATGAGAGAAAATAACAATTTAAAGATGTTAGTCTATTTTGTGCCAGACAAGGAATCAGTTTCTTCTGATAGTTGTTCTATCAAAGGGTTCTGCTGACTCAATATTAAGCAAAATATGGTAACTGAATTCTTAGTTATTTTCTTGAATGTGCCTTTATGAAAGATTTACCATATAAAATTTAAGGGAGATGGTCTTAAAATGAAAATTAATAAAAAGCTGGCTACTATTTTAAGCTTTACTGTAGGTACTTTAATGTTTGCCAGCACCGCTATGGCAGAAGTTGCATCTAAAAGTGGTTATGATCAACTGAAAGATTCTTTG
The DNA here is from genome assembly GCF_012926525.1 of Clostridium muellerianum. GTDB lineage: Bacteria > Bacillota > Clostridia > Clostridiales > Clostridiaceae > Clostridium_AM > Clostridium_AM muellerianum. The sequence continues at coordinate 91,976 of NZ_JABBNI010000015.1, read as the reverse complement.
AAGTATACGTGTAATAGCTTCAGTAGTAAACTTTCAAGTTATACTATTGATACGTCATTTGTTATTAAAGATAATAATACTGTTGTTTCTTCTACAAATACATTAAATAAATATGACTTATCCAAAGGTGCTAAAGAACAAATATCAAAATCTACTAATACTTTAGATCCTAATGGCTCAGGAGAAAGCTACTACTACAATGATAAAAATTCTACTATCATACATGATAGTAATCAAGATTTTTATCGTGTAATCGAATCAAAAAATTCCAAAGATATGAAAATTTTTACAGATCCTTTTGAAGAAAAACAAGCAGGAGATCTTGAAAAAATATCAGATGCTCTTGTAGGTAATTTGAAGGATTCTGTTGTGGTTACTCAAAATGCTGATGGAAGTAAAAAATTGTTTGGTTCTTTAGCTGAAGCACAAATTCCTTCACTTGTAAATGCAGTAACATCTTTTCAATTTAAAAACAGATTTAGAATGTATAATCCTGATGAAGTTAATACTAATAAAACAAAAATGTCTAAAATCACAAAAGATATTTTTGTAAAAGAAGTTAAAGGAACTATGGATGTAAATAAAGATGGATTAGTACAAAATGTTCTTTTCACAGGAACACTTTCTGGTAAAGATGAACAAGGCAAGGAACATACATTAACTTTTGAGGTCCTAGGAAAAGTAACTAATATTAATTCAACTACAGTTACAAAACCTGATCTTTCTAATAAAAAAGTTGAAAAACAAGTTCAAAAAGATGATAATAAACTATCCAATGCTAAAGCGTATATGGGAAAATACAAAAGTGATCTTGTAATAGAAAAAGATAATAAATTCGTTAAAATAGGTGAAAGAATTATAACTATTACAAATATAAATGATGATGGTGTTATTGGAAATTGCCACGAAGAATATATAAAGGGTTATGAAAGCTACGGTAATAGTAAAAATGATTTTAACTTTGATGGAAAGTTTAATAAACAATCTCATCTTGATGCAAGTTTTAACTATACTAATTCTTTAGGCAAAACTGTAAAGGGACATATATTTATCAATCCACATTCTTCATCTATATATTTTAATATAGATGGACAAAGGTCAGACGGAAATGTACTATTTAATGATTCATTCAATAGAGTGTTTGAATAAAACTCATAAGATAACTTGGTAAAACAGGTTATCTTTATCCTGTTTTTATAATTAAAATCCAAGGAGGTATATAAATGAAAAAAGTTATAGAAATAAATAATCTTACAAAAACATACAAAACCGGAAGAGGTATAAAGAATATTAACCTTGAAATATGTCAGGGTGATATTTTTGGTTTTTTGGGTCCTAATGGTGCCGGCAAAACTACTGCTATGAAAATAATGACTGGACTTATAAAACCAGACAGTGGTGACGTTAAAATTTTAGGTTATAGTATTTTAGAACAATTTGAACAAGCTATGGAAAAGGTAGGCTGCATTATAGAAAATGCTGAATCCTATACTTATTTAACTGCCTTTGAAAATCTAAAACAATTTTCAAGATACTATAAAGACATTGATGATAAGAGAATTGATGAAGTTTTAGAACTTACAGGTATTTTAAAATATAAAAACGAAAAACCGAGAAAATTTTCTCTTGGAATGAAACAAAGACTTGGAATCGCCTCTGCACTTTTATCAAAACCTGAAGTTATCATTCTAGATGAGCCTTTAAACGGTCTCGATGTTGAAGGAATGATAACTATAAGAAACATTATAAAAAATTTAGCTGAAACAGAAAAAACAACATTTTTTATATCAAGTCATCTTATCCATGACATTGAACTTACCTGCAACCGTATTGGTGTATTATATGATGGAAAGCTTCTTAATGTGGATACTACTGAAAACATATTAAAAAACTATGCTTCACTTGAAAATTATTTTGTTAGCGAGGTGGAACGAAATGGAAGGATTTAAAGCAGCTTTAATTAATGAAATTGAAAAACTATATAAAAAGAAAAAAGTTTTAGTAGCAGCAATAATATCTCTTATTTTTATTGTACTTGGGCAATTATCTGTTATTGCTTTAAGAAATGGTTTTGGATTACGTGGAGTTTCCAGTATGGATTTTCCTATACTTGTGCTTTCTGTAGTTGTTAATACAATTTTACCTTTATTTACTGCACTTGTTACTATAGATAGCTTTTCTGGAGAATTTTCTCACAATACCATGAAAATTGCACTTACACGACCTATTACTAGATTAAAATTTTTTGTCTCAAAACTCACTGCAATAATGTTATTTGTAGTTGCAAATCTTCTATTTGTGATGATTTTTTCTATTATAGCAGGATTTCTTTTTAATTCAAATTCCTTTACTTTAAAAGGCATTGTTACAATTTTAGTTTCCTATATTGTTACATTAATGCCTATGATGGTTTTATCCTTAATTGTTATACTTTTTACAAACATAATCAAAAGCAGTATAGGTGTATTTTTTATATCTATCTTCATTTTTATTATTTTTAAAGCACTAGAAATTATTTTTTATAGATACTCTGGTATATTTTTTACATCTATGCTCAGTTGGTATACCTTATGGACTATGAATACTATTCCATTTTTTAAAATTCTTCGCCAATTTATATTGATGTTAAGTTATGATATACTTTTATTCACAGGAAGTTATTATTTATTTGATAAAAAAGATTTTTAAGGTGAAAAAATGGATATAAAAAAACGTCTAATAACATTTAATTCTATAACTATTATAATTCCTTTTATTGTTACAATAATTATCGCTTATATCTTTATTTTTATTTCTTCAGCATCTCTAAGTAGAGATATAAGTTATGATAATTTCAAAAAGCTTTTAACCATAAAATCTGAATTATTGGATTTAAATACAAATATATCAAAACAAACTTCTTCAAGTATTGAAGATGTGCATCTGCAGCAATATTTATCAAAAAGACTTTTAAGTATAAATGGTGAATTTATACTTACTAAAGAGGATAATGTTATATTCGCCTCAAAAAATATAAATAAAATTGATATAGCCAGATGCTTAGAAGAAGTAAAAAATAATTCTCTACAAAAAAACATTAAAATTAATAATATTTCTTATATTGTTGAAGTAGTACCTCTTAAGTTTAAGGATGAAATTTCTGGTAATGTAATATTATTAGCACCAGATAATCATGAATCCCAATTCATTGAAAGATTTATTATAGTAATTATTGCAGTATTTTTTATTTGTTTTATATTAGTTAATACACTTATGTCCTATCTTTTTTCCAAGAGAATATTAAATCCAATATCTCTCCTTAAAAATGCTACTGCAAAAATTAGTGAAGGAGATTTGGATTATGAAATTATTGAAACTGGTGATGAAGAAATCAGGGAATTATGTAGTGATTTTGAACATATGAGAATTGAGCTAAAAAATTCTATTCATATGAAAATGAAGTATGATGATAACAGAAGAATGTTAGTTTCCAGTATATCTCATGATTTAAAAACACCTATAACTTCCATAAAAGGATATGCTAATGGCCTTTTAGATGGTATTGCAAACACTCCTGAAAAGACAGAACATTATTTAAAAACTATTTATTCAAAGGCTGAACTAATTGATGTTATGATTGATGATTTACTTTTATATTCAAAACTAGATTTAAATCAAATTCCTTTTAAATTTGAAAAAACAAATATTGTCGAATACTTTAACTATTGTATTTGTGAAAGCGCACCTGAACTTGAAAGGTCTAATATAAAAATTCATTTAAAAAATGATTTGAACCATTCCAAGTATGTTATGATTGATAGAGACAGATTAAAAAGAGTAATATTAAACATTATTGATAATTCTCGTAAATATATGAATAAAAATGATGGTGAAATTGTAATAATGCTTAGAGAAACTAATTCCAGCATTGTTATTGAACTAAGAGATAACGGACATGGAATTGATAAGAATGATACAAATAAAATATTTAATAGATTTTATAGAGGTGATTCTGCAAGGACTGGTGCAAGCGGAAGTGGTCTGGGACTTGCCATTGCAAAACAAATTGTAGAAGGACATAATGGTAGAATATGGGCTGTAAGTCATGAAAATAAAGGTACAAGCATATTGATATCATTAGCTAAAATACCAGAAGAATAGAGAGGATATTATGAAAAAAATTTTGATAGCTGAAGATGATTTAAGTATTGCTGAGCTTCAAAGAGACTATCTGGAGCTCTCAGAATTTGAAGTTAAAATATGTATGGATGGCGTAGAAACTTTAAACTGCTTAAAAGAAAATGAGTTTGATCTATTAATTCTTGATATTATGCTTCCTAAAATTGATGGTTTTAGTATTCTACGCAGCATACAGGATACCAAAGATATTCCTATTTTGATTGTTTCTTCAAAGAAAGAAGAAATTGACAAAATAAAAGGATTTAACCTTGGTGCCGACGATTATATCACAAAACCTTTTAGTCCAGCAGAACTAGTGGCTAGAGTTAAATCTCACATAAAAAATTATGAAAGAATAAAAAGTAAATTTGATAATAATAAAAAAAATGATACTATCCTAATAAGAGGTTTAGAAATACGAAAAGATTCTAGACAAGTATTTGTAAATTGTAATGAAGTAACTTTAGCTCAAAAAGAATTTGATCTACTACTTTACATGTCTGAAAATCCTAATCGAGTATTCAGCAGAGAGGAATTATTTGAAAAGGTTTGGGGGCTTGATGCTATTGGAGACACATCTACTGTTACAGTACATATTGGAAGAATAAGAGAAAAAATAGAGGCCTCTCCATCTAATCCTCAGTATATTGAAACTGTTTGGGGTGCTGGGTATAGAATTAAAGTTTAATCAAATATCACCCTGTTTTCACTCCATGATCTCTAAAAAAGTTGTTTCAATAATAATTTTATAAATGCATAATAGCAAAATTTCACTTATACTAAAAAAATAAGAATTGACAATGAACAACAACTTTCAATTGTGCATTGTCAACTTTTAGCTATTTAAAAACATGTATATATGTTAAAAAGACTGTTACATTAATTAGCGCAACAGCCTGAAAAACTCTATTCTAATGTTATTGCTTCAATTCTTTTTAATAATTCATCTGTAAGTTTTTTTAGTTCATCTGAATCCTTAGATTCTGCATAAACTCTGCAAAGAGGTTCATCTGCATCTGGCAGCACTAAAGCCCAACCATCATTGAAATTTAGCTTTACTCCTTCTATCAAATCCACAGATTTTGAATGATTTTCCTCTATAAGATTTCTCATTACCTTTCCTTTTAAGTTCCATGGACATTTTACTTCTTCTTTAGCTGTATAATATCTTGGAATTTGTGATACTATAGTGGAAAGTGGTAAATTACTTCCTGCCATAAAGTTAATAGTTAATACAGCCACACATATAGCATCTAGTGTCATTAAATAAGAATCTACAACTTCCCTTCTAGTAATTCTACTTTCATTTTTTAAATAAGCATCTAATATAAATTTTTGCGAAGTTTTGGTTCTTACAAATTTGCATCCACACATATCAGCAATTTCCTGCATAGTAGAAGATGCAGTTACAGGAGCAACTAATGTACTTAGGTTTGTTGTTTTCAACATAACAAGGGCATTTATTGCATCATAAGCTTCATCCCTTATAATATTTCCTTTTTCATCTATGAAAATTGCTTTTTCACACCCATCATCAATACTTATACCTAAATTTGAACTACTTTCTATTACTTCTTTTTTCAAACCTAAAATATTATTAAATTCATTATAGAGCTTAACATTTATTTTTAATTCCTGGAATATATTCTGAACTATATTTAGTACCATAGGGTTTTTAATACTTAAAACTACTTTATATTTTTGCTTTCTTATACTGCGAACTCCTAATTCATTTACAAGATGTCTTATATAATATTCTATAGAATTATCCATGTGATTAATCTGTTTAAAACAGTCTGTTCTAACTCTTCTAAAATCTTCCCTTATAAAGCTGTTTTCTATCTTTCTTTCTATACCTTTATCTATATCAAGACCATTCTCATCCATAAATACTATATTAACTTTTTCAGAATTCTCGTTGTCTATATAGACATGAATACTTCCCTGTACTCCAAAAAATAAAGTAGCCTGTCTTACTGCTGGCCTTGGCATTCTATGCAAATCTAATACTTCAATTCCCATAGAAAGTAATCCTGTAGCAAGAGAATATTTAAACATTTGAGCAGCACCATTATTAGTACAAGCTATAGCAACCTTTGAATCTGCCTTTAAAAGTGATCCATATGCAGCACCTAGCTTTGATACAAATTCTGGCGTTATATCTACATTGACTTCACCGGTTATACCCCGCTTACCAAACAATGATTTTGAAAACTTTCCTCCCCAAATTACATTTGATTTTACTACAGTACTTGCCTCAATAACTTTATTAGGCCATATTTTAATATTAGGTTTTACAATAGCTCTTTCTCTTATAAGAGTATCATCTCCTATAGCTGCCCCTTCAAATACAGAAGCTCTTGGCTCCATTTGAACTTTTTTACAAAGAACAGCACCTCTTACCTGGGACTTACTACCTATATAGCAATTATCAAAAGTTACACTTCTTTTTATAGTAGCATCCTTAGATACTATATTATTTTTTCCAAGAATAGTATATGGGCCAATTTCCGAGCTATCATATATTTTGCTTCCACTCCCTATATAGGCAGGAGCAGATACTAAAGCATTCTTGCTTATTTGACAGTTTTGGCCAATCCATATACCATCTTTATATTTCTCACCTTTAATATCTACTTTTACTAAACCTTTTAGTATATCAAAATGACATCTTATATATTGCTCAATATTTCCAATATCGCACCAATATCCTTCTGCTACATATCCAAACATAGGTCTTTTTTCACTTAAAAGTATTGGGAATAAATCATTACTAAAATCAAACTTTTGATTTTTTTCAAAATATGAAAATATTTCAGGTTCTAATATATATATTCCTGTATTTACCTTATCACTAAAAACTTCACTCCAGCTTGGTTTTTCTAAAAATCCTGTTACCTTTCCATCATTGTCCGTTACCACTACACCAAACTCTAATGGTACAGCAACTTCTTTTAAAACTAAGGTAGATATAGATTGCTTTTTTTTATGATAAGCAATGGCCTTAGATAAATCTATATCAGTTAGAGCATCTCCACTTATAACTATAAAAGTATCATCAAGAAATCCTTCGGCATTTTTCACGCTACCTGCTGTACCTAATGGCATTTCCTCTATAAAATATCTTATATTTACTCCAAATTCTTTTCCATCTCCGAAATAATTAATAATTTCATCTGGTAAATACTGCAGCGTTACTCCTATATCATTTATACCATTTTCCTTTAAAAGTTCTATAGCATACTGCATAACAGGTTTATCCATTATAGGCATCATTGGCTTTGGTATGTTACATGTTAACGGTCTTAATCTAGTTCCTTCTCCCCCTGCCATTATTATAGCTTTCATTTAATACCATCCCCTTATTTTCTTTTTAGCTCTTTTTAGTTTTATTTTTTATCACATTAGAATTTTTCAATTTCTGTACAGATTCTACAGTTTTTGAATTTTTAACTTCTTCTAAAACTTCAATAGTTTGAGCTGTTATTTTATCTTTTATATCTACAGCATCTCCTACTATATCTTTTGTTTTATCAGTTATTTTATTTTTTAATCTATCTATTAAAGTCTTTTCTACTTTTTCTTTTAATTCTTCCTCTAACCTTTTTTCAACCTTATCCTTTAATTCAAATTTTAATTTTTCCTTAACCTTATCTCTAAGTTCTTCAGTTAAATTCTTTATAATATCATTTTTGACTTTATCCTCACTTTCTAATTCCCACTGACTGCCTTTTATTTCTTCTTGAACCTGACTATACATGTTTATGGTTAAATCTGCTATTTTATCCCAACTATATTTCTCATGAACAGTCTTTAATGCATTTTCTTTTACATAATTAGATAAAGCATCATCTAATAATAGCCTACTTACATTAATTGCCAAGCTCTCGGCAGAAGATGTTATAGCTTTTAGACCATTTATTTCATGATCAACTATTTCACCCAATCCTCCAGTTTCTGACACAACTACCGGGCATCCTGCTGCCATAGCTTCTAAAGCTACAATACCAAAAGGTTCATATAATGAAGGAAAAACTGCTACATTTGCTACCCTGTAGATTTTGTCTCTATCTTTATCACTTATATACCCTGTAAAAATTACCTTTGATTCTATACCCATTTGTTGTACTCTATCTTTTAGTTCTTCTGTCATAGGCCCTTTACCACCAATAATAATTTTAGTATCATTGTAGTTCTCTAATATTTTAGGGCATGCTTCTATTAGCAAATGTATTCCTTTTTCAAATACATGCCTTCCAACATAAAACACAATTTTTTCATTATCACTAGCAAATCTTCTTCTAAAATTAATCCAATCAAATTCAAAATTAAATTTCTGTATATCTACCCCATTAGGTATAACCCAAATTTTATTCCAAGGTGATTCAAATATATCGCTTATTTGCTGTCTCATATAATTACTGCAAGCAACTACTTTCCAGGATTCATAAGTTAACATCCATTCAGTAGAAGATATATATTTCTGCATATCTGTTTTTATACCACCATTCCTGCCATACTCTGTAGCATGAATAGTACATACCATAGGAATCTTAAAAGACCATTTTAAATTTTTTGCGCTGAAAGCAGATAGCCAATCATGTGCATGTATTAAATCAAATTTTCCAAACCTCATTATAAGATCTGCTGCTTTCTCTATTATTGCAAAATTTAATTGCATAACCCACTTTGTAAAATCATTTGTATCTATTTTATAAGGTGAAACTCTATGAACAAATACCCCATTATCATTTTCTTCTGCAGGTGCAGCACCTTCTTCACAAGTTATTACATGTATCTCATGTCCCTTTTTGCTTAAAGCCTGGGATAAATAATAAACATGGTTTGATAATCCCCCTACATTTTTAGGCGGATATTCCCAAGAAATCATTAAAATTTTCATCTTAAACTCCTCCAATTTTTCAATAGTATTTTTAGTTATCAAGTGATTCTTAGACTCAGATAGAGTTTGCCTGTGAGGAATACTTCTCTTCATCTGAGTCTTAGAAGAACTTATCCAGGCGCGTAGTAGTGCTTATACCCCACTTGAATAAAGTGGGGTATTAGAAATAATAGCGATCTGATAAAGTAATTCACTCAACCTTTGCACATTTAAATTCCCTTTTAAATTGTAAAAATGGATATATTTGGTTTTTAACTCTATAATCATTATAAGTGTTTTTTTTAAAAAATCAACTGTTTTAAATTATTTTTTATAATATTAGCTCAATATCATTAACTATGTATAAATAAATTATTATTTTTCCATTTCTATCTAAATTGCTTTAATTAGCATCATTTTTTTTAACAGTATGCATTCATATTTTACAGAATTCTATTTTTTATATGGAAATAAGGTGGTAAATATTGTTATAAAGGTGTTTCTATAGAATGTATATAAATGAATATACAATTGTTCATAACATTCATATAGCAACCTTTTATTATATAAAAAACTCAACCAGGACTCATATAACATCAAGTAATTCCTAAACTCAGATGAAGTTTTCCTGTAATACCAGGTAAATTGATTACCATCAAATATTCACATTAAATACCATTTAGGCAATTAATTTCTCCTCACCTGAATGTTGAAATAACTTATCCAAAGGTGTATCATCCATTACTTGAAGTATTATGGATGGCATCCATAGGATAAAACATTATATAAATCTTGGTTGAATTTTATGTAATCTGTTTCACTAAAACCTTATTTCTATACCTAACTTTATCTTTTCTTTAATTTTACTTATTACCTAATAAATGTATTAATTTTCTCTCCTTTGAATTTTTAAAAATTATTTCTGTAAATTTTAATTTTTCAATATTTTTATAATCAACTTATTCAACATTTTTATTTATTAACATTGACTTCATATTTTAGGCACTTAAAAGAAAATAACAAGTTCACTATGTGCCGGATATTTTTTATAATACAGCAAGACAGGTTCCCCAATCTAAAGGTTCTGTCGACGCAGTATTACAAAAAAACAGACTAACATTTGTCCCTGTTATTTTTTTGAAACTACCTTAAAATAAACATAAAAATAAAGAGGAGCAAATTACCCCTCTTATGTATAAATAAGACTTTATTAAAATAAATTAAGCATATACATCTATTATATTATCACTATTAATATTTGATTCATTACTTATGCTTTTTACTGATTCTGCTTGATTATTAGATACTTCTGCTGTTTTATTAGTTTGCTTTGTTTGCTGCGCTTGTTCTGCTTGTTGAATTTCAGCCTCAATCTGTTGCAATTCTGCCTGTAGTGCTTGAATTTTTTGTTGTTTTACATCTGCCTTATCATTACTAGCACTTTCCTGTTGAATTTGCTGTTCAATACTAGACTTTTGTTGTTCAAGACTACTTGTACTGCTACTACTTGAACTACTGCTTGAACTGCTACTTGAGCTACTGCTGCTTGTTTTTGATGCTGATAAACTTGACATTGCTGAATGTGATACTGATGATGAAATATTCATCCTATATTCCCTCCTATTCTAATTTTTATTATTAAGATAATTTCAGAAAAACATCAGGTAAAACTATTAAACTAGCTAATCATTCCTCTAAAGTTATCTGAACATATAAGTAAAATTTATGTTGTTAAATCTTTACTTTTCTTTTTACCAATTTCAAACCAAAAACTTACTCCACTTTCAACATTTTCTACACCATAACCACTTTTATGAAGATCCTGAATGGCTTTTACTATAGAAAGTCCTAATCCATATCCTCCATAAGCTCTAGTTCTTGCTTTATCAACTTTATAAAAACTATTCCACAACTTTTTAAGTGAATCTTCTGGTATATGCTTTCCAGTATTAAATATGCTTACTCTTATTTTACTCTTATCAATACTGCTTGTTATTTTTATAACTCTATTTTCATCAATGTGATTAATAGCATTATTTATATAATTTGTAAGTACCTGTTCAATTCTTACCATATCTCCATAAACAATATAACTTTCATCAAGCTGAGTTTGTACTTCAATACCTTTTTCTGTAAATATAGATTTATATTTAGTAAGTACATATTTTATTAGGTGTATTATATCAAATTCACTTTTTTCAATTTGAAAATATCCTGATTCTATTTGAGATAAATTTAGTAAATCTCTTACTAACTTATTCATTTTAATTGTTTCCTGCATAATAACATCACAATAAAAATTTCTGTCTTCTTCACTCTCATTGACATTACTAATAAGACCCTCTGCATATCCTTGTATTAAGGATAATGGTGTTCTTAATTCATGAGAAACACTGGATATAAACTCTTTTCTCATTTCATCTATTTTTCTTTCTTTTTCAATATCTTCCTCAAGCTTTTTATTTTTTATATTTAATTCTGTAATTGCTGTATCCAGCTCCTCTGAAAGATAGTTAACACTCTGTCCTAATTGTCCGATCTCATCACTACCACTTATACTGCATTTTTGACTGAAATCAAACTTAGCCATATTTCGCGCAATATTATTTACTTCTAATATTGGCTTTGTAAATTTCCTTGAAAATAAGTAGGCTCCTATACTACCTAAAAATATTATTATAGAACCTATTATTATAACAAATCTATTTGCAATATCTACACTTTCTTTTATAGAAACTATTGGTACTCTTATAGCCATTATATCTTCATTGCTAAGCTTTACTACAAGAGTAAGAAATTCTATTTTCATTTGAACATCCATTCTGTTTTCAAAACTAATTTTGCCTATTGGATATTCTTTCGCTTTAGCATTATAATCATCTAGATTACGGGGTTTATCTGGTGGCGGTTTTTGCTGAGAATTATTATCTGTATTTTTTTCCTCTGGAGGTCTTCTTGCAGACATATAAATTATCTTTCCATTTTTATCACGTATATCAATATTACTTCCTGTTATATTAGCTATTCTATCTAATTCATTTTGTATACTGCTTATATTACCCTTATACATACTTACTATAGTATTAGCATTTTGTTTAAGTATATTTTTCTTCTTATTTATATAGTATTTTTCAAGATACATACTATTCAATATCCATATAAGGGAAATAAAACATATAAGTAATAATGTTATAAACATAAATAATTTTGCTCTTATAGATTTAATCATCTTTCTACCTCAAACCTATAGCCATATCCCCGCACGGTTTGCACGTAATTACTTTTGGAATCCAATTTTATTCTTAATCTATTTATGTGAGTATCTACAGTTCTTAAATCTCCATAATAATCATATCCCCATACTTTATCTAATATCTGTTCCCTACTTACGGCCTTACCATAATTCTCAGTAAGATAAATTAGCAAATCATATTCCTTAGGACTTAAATCAATTACACAACCATCAATATTCACTTCATGGGCATTATTGTCGATAGTTAATCCACCAAATTCCTTAGAGTTACTCTCTACAGGAACAGTTCTTCTTAACACCGCATTTACTCTGGCTACCAATATATTGGGACTAAATGGTTTGGCAATATACTCATCTGCTCCTATATCAAAACCAAAAAGTTCATCAAATTCTTCTCCTCTTGCAGTTAGCATTATAATAGGAACACTGGATTTCTTTCTTATTTCTCTACATACAGTCCACCCATCATACTCTGGCAGCATTACATCAAGAACTACTAAATCTATATCCTTTTCTGATGAAAATACTTCTAAAGCCTTTCGTCCATCTTCTGCTTCAACAGTATTATATCCTTCTCTTTTTAAAAAATCTGTTACAAGTTTTCTTATTAATGGTTCATCATCAACTACTAATATCTTCTTACCACTCATAAATATTCCTCCGTAAAATTACTAATTTTATTATAAATTATTTTTGTTACAATTCTGTCACAACCCTAACTATAATTCAATAAGTTTTGTAAATCTACCCTTATTTATTGCATAAAAAATGGCTAGTATTTTCTATCCGATGGCTACCTACCGTAATACTTCTACTTCTTTCAAAGCAGAAGTTAACGGTAGCTACACCCCTGGATAATTCATCTAAACTTAGTGAGAAAAAAAACTCTCACTAAGTAAGATTCATTGATACTAACCATTTTACAAGACTTTTATTTAGCCAAAGCCATCTTTCTAGATTCTAGCTTATGATAAATTTCTTCATTTATTTTAAAATTGTTTCCACCCTTTATACCTAAAAGATATGAAAGAAGATCTTCCCTTAGCTCATCTCTTTTTAAGGCATATTCTATATTAGCTTTTAAAAAACCTAACTTATCTCCAACATCATATCTCTTTCCTTCAAAAGAATAAGCATATATAGATTCCTGTTTTGACAATTCTTTTAACGCATCAGTGAGCTGTATTTCTCCACCCTTACCCGGTTTAGTGTTTTCTAATATTTCAAATATCTCAGGTGTTATGATGTATCTGCCAAGAATAGCAATATTTGATGGTGAATCTTCTACTTTAGGCTTTTCTACCATATTATTAACCTTGTAAATCTTATCTTCAAGTTTCATTCCATTAACAATTCCATACTTGAACACTTCTGATTTATCAACTGGCTGTACTCCTAAAACAGAAGTTTTATATTTATTGTAACAATTTATTAATTGTTTAAGACAAGGTTCTCTGCTGTCAACTATGTCATCACCTAACATTACAGCAAAGGGCTCGTTTCCTACAAAGTTTTTAGCACGGCTTATAGCATGACCTAGACCCTTAGGTTCCTTTTGACGTATATAATAAATATCCGCCATATTACTTATATCTTTAACTACTTTAAGCAATTCTTCCTTATTATTATTGTATAATTCATCTTCAAGCTCAACAGACTTATCAAAATGATCCTCTATAGCTCTTTTATTTCTTCCCGTAATTATTAATATTTCTTCAATTCCTGAAGCAACAGCTTCTTCAACTATATATTGAATAGCAGGTTTATCTACTATTGGCATCATTTCCTTAGGTTGAGCCTTAGTTGCTGGTAAAAATCTTGTTCCTAATCCCGCAGCGGGAATTATTGCTTTTCTTACTTTCATAATAATTCATCCCTTTCACCAAATTTATATTCAAAAATAAACTTATAAATCCAGGTAGGGTTGTTAAATGCCCTTTAGGCATTTAACTCACCTGAATTAATTTTTACTTCTTATTAGATTTTTTATTTAACGCTACCTTTTAAATCATATAGCTGCTCTGAATTCATTTCTCCATGTCCTTGATTTCCTGAATTTTTAGAATTACTATCACTATTTTTATTTGTTGTTTGCTTATTTGTTGTACTAGAATTTTTCCATTCACTTTCTGATACAACTTTACCGTTTGTTTTAACCCATGTCATAATATCGTTGCTTGAGTTTCCGCCACCCATGCCTCCTACCATTACATATCTAACTTCACCTTTACTAACTAACTGCTTAAACTCATTTAAAGTAATTACTTTATCCGTTCCAAAGAACCCTCCAAGAGCCATTACTGATTCTCCTGTTTTTATTATTATATCTGAAGCATAACCATTAGTAGATGAAGTTACAAGAATATATTTTTCAGTGGTTTTATGATTTTTTAAGAATTCTATAAGCTTTGTATTACTACTGCTATTAGAACTACCCATACCTTGACCGCCCATTCCTTTTTGCGACATTAAGGACAATCCTGCAGATGGAAATGTTCCGCTCATTCCATAAAATATAGCAGTAGAAGAACAAAACGTTGGTGCTACTAAAAGTCCTATCAAAGCTAAACTTAATACTACTTTCTTAAGTTTTATATTTTCCTTTTTCATTAATTTTAAAATGATAAGTACAACTGAAGATACAAAACATAAAACTGACAATATTATCATTAAAATTTTAGCAGCACCTAATGTATTGTAATAATATAACAATAACATTTGAGCTGAACCATTTAAAATAAGTGATATTGGTAATATCCAGGATTTCCATCCACCTTCTTTATAAAGCTGCCACATAGATACAATTCCAATTCCAGTTAATGCCGCAATTGGTGCTGCAAGCATAGTTAAATAGTAAGGATGAAATAATCCTTTTGTAAAACTAAAATATATAAATTCAGGTAATAACCATGTAGACCATAATATTAATGATAATTTTCTTTTATTATCAAATGGATTTTTCAATTTTTCTTTTATTGCTGCTGCTATAAATCCTAATGCAGCAAGAGGTAAAAACCAGCTTATTTGATCTGACAAGCTATTATTAGAAAATAACCTTGTAATACTGGATTTTTCATTACCACCAAAAGTTCCTCCGCCACCACCTTTGCTGCCATTACCTCCTGGTCCACCTTTATCCATGTCGCCCGATGGAGGTGTCATACCAACTGATGGAGGTGCCATATTTCCCTGAGAATTATTTTGCTGTGTTCCCTGTTTACTGCTATTTGAACTTTGACTCTGACCATTAGGTGGTGCCTGCATTTGCCCATTATCATTTTTTGATTGTGTTGACTTTTGACTTCCACCGCCTGAAGTACTTGAACTGCTAAGACCAAGTCTCTCTAATCCATTATGACCAATTATAAGTTCCATCTCTGTATTATTCGTACTACTTCCTACATAGGGTCTGCTTGATGCTGGTATTAAATCTACAGCAAAAGCCCAAGAAAATGAAACTAATAATAAAACAACCGAAGCTACAGTTAAATGTACTATTCTCTTTTTTATAGAAACTGCATTAGAAAGTAAATATGTTAAATATATAGCTGGTACTATCATATATGCCTGAAGCATTTTTATATTAAAACCAACACCTACTAATGCTAAACTTATTAAAAGATATTTTACTTTTCCTCTTTCAGCTGCTTTAGAAAGAGCTAAGCATGCAAAAAGTAATGTTACAACAAGTAAATTATCACAAGTATTATTTCTACTTACAGCTACAAAAACTGGTGTTACAGCAAGACATAATGCTGAAATTAAACCTGCTGCACTTCCAAAAGATCTTTTAACAATATGGTATATCAATACAACAGATATTACTCCTGCCAATGCTTGGGGTAAAAGTATACTCCAACCACTATATCCAAATATCTTTGCAGATATAGCTTGAATCCAAAATCCTAAAGGTGGTTTATCAATTGTTACAAAGGATGATGGATCAAAGGATACAAAGAAAAAATTCTTAAGACTCATAGTCATACTTCTTACACCTGCTGCATAATACTGATTTCCATACCCATCTATACTTATATTAGCAAAATTCAATACTGCAGATAATATTACAATTAATGATAGTGCTAAATTTTCTTTTGTAAATTCTATCTTCTTTTTCATTCTCCATCTCCTCCTTAGTTGAATACCCAAAGCTTATATGCAATAAAATTGGTTACTTGAGCTATAAATGTTACAATTATTTTTGCTAAATATACATTTAAATTAAAATCTTTTACCAAAAGCTTCATACATATTAGTGTAATAGAAAGTGACAATACATTAACTATAATAAATTGAAACAATTCATGATAAACCTTCTTATTAGACTTACCCCCTTGAAATGTCCATTTTTTATTAAATATAAAGCTGTTTATAACGCCAAAACTATATCCTAATACCTGACTTAAAGTATAACTTACTCCAACTAAACTTTGAAATATTGTAAATACT
This sequence comes from Clostridium muellerianum, assembly GCF_012926525.1. GTDB lineage: Bacteria > Bacillota > Clostridia > Clostridiales > Clostridiaceae > Clostridium_AM > Clostridium_AM muellerianum. Next base: position 75,234 of record NZ_JABBNI010000015.1, on the reverse strand, counting down.
ATAAAGTCTATAAGGGTATTTGATATACCAACTAAGGAAAATCTACTTAAACTTTTAAATTTTCCATCAAAAATGTGATTTGTTATACTAGCAACTAATTTCATATCTCTTATCAACTCTCTTATAATTTATTGTATCCTTTATTATATATATAGGTCTTCCTTTGCTCTCATCAAAAATTCTTCCAATATATTGACCCATTATACCTATGCAGCCAAGTGTTAAACCAAACATAGCTACATTTACTGCTAGGATTAATGGTAAACTTATAATTTCTGTTCCATTAATCAATTGATTTATAATAACACCCATAGTTGAAATTATCCCAGCTATAAATGTTACCATACCAAGGTATCCGGAAATAACCAGTGGTTTATAAGACAACGAAGTTATACCATCTAAAGCTAGTTTGATCATCTTTTTTAATGGATATTTAGTTTCTCCTGCAAACCTCTCCTGTCTTACAAATTCCACACAAGTTTGCTTATAACCTACCCAGCTAACTAAACCTCTTACATATCTATTTTTTTCAGGAAGTGCTATTAAGGCATCACATACTTTTCTATCTATAAGCCTAAAATCTCCTGTATCTACCGGAATATCTACACTTGTCATACTTTTCAAAATTCTATAAAATGCTTTTGCAGTAAACTTCTTAAAGAATGTTTCACCTTCTCTTTTAGCTCTTTTACCATAAACAACTTCATATCCTTCCTTCCATTTTTTAATCATCTCTAATATAACTTCCGGAGGATCTTGAAGGTCTGCATCTATTACAACTATAGCAGATCCTAGAGCCATATCCATTCCTGCTGTTATAGCAGCTTGATGGCCAAAGTTTCGTGAAAAATTAATAAGCTTTATTTTTTCATCCTCTCTGCAGATATCTTCTACTATATCTACTGTTTTATCTTTACTTCCATCATTTATAAACACAATTTCATAATTTTCTTTTGTACTATCCATAACCGATTTTAATCTTCTATAAGTTTCTTTAACAACAAGTTCCTCATTATACAACGGTACTACTATAGAATAGATTATTTTACTATTCATTATAATTCACCTCAATTTATTAATATTATTTAATTTAAATTTTCTTAAGCCTTGAATCTATATGATTATTTTAAACCTTGATTATCACAGTTTAGTTACAACTTAAATACAATTTCATAAATGTTTATTAAAAATACAAATCATTATTGGTGTTTAATGCACTGTTAATAAGTGAAATATATCAATATTAAAATCTTTTATTTTCCACTTCAATTAAAATTATAAATATTAATCATAATTTTAATTGAAGTAGAAAATCCTTCATGTTTTACATCTATTTTAATAGAGTATTAATTTTAAAACTGTACAAACTTTTAATAGGATTCAAAAATAATATAAAGATTTAAAAGGAGGAATTTATTATGTCAAATAGAAGTAATAGAGTATTAGTTCCAGAAGCAAAGGAAGGCTTAAACAAATTTAAAATGGAATCAGCTAATGAAGTAGGCGTTAATTTAAAACAAGGATACAACGGAGATTTAACTTCAAGAGAAGCTGGATCTGTAGGTGGAAACATGGTTAAAAAAATGGTTGAAGCTTACGAAAAAGGACTATAATACAATATAAATAAAGATAAGGACTTTGTTCTAATTTTTGAACAAAGTCCTTATTTAATGCTTCAACAAAATTAAGGAAGAGTCTTTATATCATAAATTTATAATATATATACATAATATTTGTATTACGACGCAAAAACACTGCAGAATTCAAAATTGAATAATGCAGTGTTCACAAAAATTATTCGTTTTTTCAGTTGTTATGCTAAATATGCATATTGTGATTTAATTTACTTGAATTTTTCTAATCACCATTAAGTTATAGAGTTTTAAAACTAAATGTAGCCATATTATTTCTTACATTTTCCTACTGGAGCTAAATAGATAACAAATTCTTCGTCACCATCAAGTTTTAAAAATTTATCCATCTCTTTTTGCATATATGAAGCAATTGCACATGTGCCAAGTCCAATACTCTCACAGGCAAGATATAGATTTTGGCACATATGGCCTGCGTCAAGTAATATAGCCTTATGTGCACTTATATTATATTCCCATTCTGAACGATAAGGGATACAACTCCATACAAATACTACTGAGCCTTGTCCGATGAACTTTTGCCCAAATGTGTACTTGTTTAACTTTTCCACATAATCTTCATCATAGAACAAGAAGATTAATTGATTTGTTAATGATAGGAAACGGTAAATGCCTTTTTCTATTCCATCTACATTATTAATGATTAAATATGTTTCAAATGGGTGTCTTCCTCCTGCTGATGGAACTGTTCTATAAATTCTTGAGTTATCAGGAAGTACTTTTTCTACACCTTGGGTAGCCCAAAGTAAATATGTAAGTTCTTCTACAGATAAACTTTCCGCTGAAAACATCCTTCTACTTCGTCTCTTTTTTATACAATTATAAATATCTCTATCTTTTATCAACAATTCACTTACCGAAGGTAAATTAATGATAATATCACTTTTGTCTATATTTTTTTGTAATTGTGGATGTGGTATCTTTTTTTTCCTATCTGAAATATTATCAGTTAACCCTATATTTGATTTTAAAAAATCTCTATAAATACTAACTTCACTCATTTCTACACCTCTTATACCTAATTTATTTTCAATATATATGTTAAGCCGTGTAAAGTAACGATTGCTACTTAACTGATATCAAAATTATACCACGTTTTCTACACATTTTCATGATTATATAAAAAATATAAGCATTTTCAACACTGCATTATTCCATTTTCAAAGAGCATTGTTCATATTCTTGCATTCAAAAGTTACATCGCAAATTTTTCACATTGCAACGCAAATTTTTAAGTGGAATCAGTATTGAATATATGGTATATAAAAGCCAACCATCCATTAAAGAGCTCTAATGTCTTAATTTTTAAGCATTATAAAGTATTGATAAATATAATTTTCAATTACTAAAATAATTTATGACAATTTAATTATATGTGTACCGTTGAAGTTACTAGTTTGTATTTTAACTTTTATGTAGTGATATATGATAAGTGTTTCATCACATTAGCTAAATTGTTTCTTATTATTCTTAGCGAAAAATTTTTGAAAGCCTTAGAACTTTAGTCTTGTTTGCGGAAACCGAGTTTGACAAAGTTCTTAGGTTTTCAAAAACTTTGAGCTTTAGAATAATTAGAAACATTTAGCAGTGATGAAACACTTATCATATATCACGGAGTAAAAGTTAAAATACAAACTTTCACTACACCCTTGCACCTATCATTTTTAAATTGCAAAAATTAAATTGGAAATTTTTTAATTTCATTCAATAACCTTTTGTTCTTTTATAAAAATTACGATATAATGAATATAAATAAAATTCTTGAGTTACGAAACATAGTTTAATTTATATTTTATTGGAGGTAATTTTATGGAAATATCCAGAGTAAGTAGACCTTCTACAGTTCCTACTGAAAAGAAAACTACATCTGTAAAAAAAGACTTTTCCCAAAGCTTTAATTCTCATAGAGAACAAAAATCTGAAGAACAGCTTAAAGAAATGTTTGATAACATAAAGAAAAAGGGAAATAGACTTTCCATAACAAAATGTTATGCAGATGTTAAAGCTTATAAAAGAATGATTAAAGAATATCTTAGTTCTATATTAAATTACATGTACAGTGTAAAAAAAGATATAAGCTTTTGGCAAACTCAATACTTTATAACAGTAGAAACTATAGATCAAAAATTAGAAGAACTTACTCAAATGCTTATGAGTGAACAAAAAGATAACTTAAATGTAGCAGCTACCATTGATGATATTACAGGACTCATGGTAGATATTTATAAATAAGTTATCATTAGACAGGTATAATGAAACGCTTCATTTAATAAAAATATTTTATATTAATCTAAAATTAAAAGGCTGTACCAAAAGTACAGCCTAAATTTATTAATATTTTCGTATTTATCAATCAAATGTTAGTTAAATACATAATCAACATTTAATTAAGCACATAAACTTTAACAGATCTTACTCCCCAACTTTCACACTCGCCCTCTGTTGGGAAAAATAAATCTATTCTATTTCCTTTTATAGCTCCTCCAGTATCCTCTGCAACAGCATATCCATAACCTTCTACATAAACTCTAGAACCTAATGGTATAACTCTAGGATCTACGGCTATAGTACTATAACCACCTGAATTTCTTGCAGTTGCAGTTCCTGAAGCAGTAATAGCATCTCCTGAATATGCAGTAGCTGTCATAGTTAATGCTTGTGAATATGACACTGATTTTGACATTCCTCGAGATAAAGTACCACTCTGTGAAACACTGCTAGCAGTAGAGGCTTGTACAGTTTGAGCAGCCACTAACTGCTTTTCTTTTTCAGTTGCCTGGCTTAAAAGCTGCTTTTGTTCCTTTATGTCTTTACTTAAACTTGCTAAAGCAGTTTCATTACTTGCTTTTAGCTGCTGTAACTTAGCATTTTTATCATCTAAAACTTTCTTTTGATTTGTTATTGTTTGTTTTTGTTCTTTTAACTTGTTAATAAGATTTCTATCAAAATCCATTACTTTTGATATCATATCCATTTTAGATATAAAATCACTTAAATTATTTGATGACAAAATTACATCAAGATAACCATCGCTATTGTTTACATACATAGCTCTTACTCTTTTCTTGAATAAATCATCTTGAGCCTTTGAATTTTTTTCTACCTCATCTAATTTTGCTTGTGTATCTTTAATTTCCTGTGCAGCTTTATTCATGTCTTTTTTATTACTATCAATTTTTTTCATAACATCGTCAATTTGTTTATTTATGTCATTAACTTTTGTTTCCAATGCTTTCTTATTTTCTTGAACTTGTTTTAATTCATCTGATGTGCTAGTACTCGGGGCAGCGAGAGTGGTACTATTTGTCATTATTATCAATACCAGCATCATAATAACAGATAACGCTTTTTTATTCAATACACTTTCCTCCTTAAGCCTAATTATCAAGTTATTTTTTATTTTAAACTTGCTAATGTTTTCTATTATATCATTAAAATATATAAAAACTCAACCCCCCTTGGAAATGTTTGGATAAAAATCACCTATTATTTCCAAAGATTGTAACTTGCGTCAGAAGGCATTCTAAAATCTCCCCTTGGTGAAAGGCTTATGGTACCTACCTTTGGGCCATCTGGTATAGCTGAACGTTTAAATTGTTGGGTAAAAAATCTTTTTATAAATGTTTCAAACCATTTTTCTATAGTTACGCTATCATAATCATCTTTAAAAGCTTCTTTTGCTAAAAATAATATTTTGTCTGGCTCTGCACCCTGCCTTATAAAATTATATAAGAAAAAGTCATGAAGCTCATAAGGACCTACTATATCCTCAGTTTTTTGTGCAATCTTCCCACTTTTATCTTTAGGAAGAAGTTCTGGGCTTACAGGAGTATCCAGAATATCTATTAATATATCAGAAACTTCTTTAGATACTTCTGTTTCAGCTACATACTTAACTAAATATCTCACTAATGTTTTAGGTATGGAACAGTTAACACCATACATAGACATATGGTCTCCATTATACGTACACCATCCTAAGGCAAGTTCTGATAAATCTCCTGTTCCTATTAGTAGTCCTCCTTCTTTATTAGCTATGTCCATAAGAATTTGAGTTCTTTCTCTTGCTTGAACATTTTCATAAGTAACATCGTGTTTTTCAACATCATGATTTATATCTTTAAAATGCTGCAAACAAGCAGGAACTATATTTATTTCTCTAAGTTCTGTTCCAAGATCTTTACATAAACTTACAGCATTATTGTATGTTCTATCTGTTGTTCCAAAACCAGGCATAGTTACAGTTATTATATTTTCACTTGGAATATTCAACATACGGAATGTTTTTATCATAACTAAAAGGGCTAATGTGGAATCTAATCCTCCTGATATACCTACTACAGTCTTTTTTAATCCTGTATGAGTTATTCTCTTTGCAAGTGCAGAAGTTTGTATATTAAATATTTCTTTGCATCTAATATTTCTTTGATCTTTATTTGAAGGCACGAAAGGATGCTTATCTATATATCTATCAAAATTTTTATAATCTACACTTTCAAATTCAAAATTTATTTGTAAAGGTTCAAAAGGTATTAATTTAACACTATCTCTGAAGCTTACATTTCTCAGTCTTTCACTGTTTAATTTATTTACATCCACAATTGAAGTTATTACCTCATTTTGTCTTTGAAATCTATCATTATGCTTTAAAAGATTGCCATTTTCACCTATAAGTAAGTCACCACTGAAAACTAAATCTGTAGTAGATTCAAATACTCCAGAAGATGCATATATATATGATGAAATACATCTAGCACTTTGAGATTTTATTAAATCTTTTCTATAATCAGCTTTGCTTACAATTTCATTTGAAGCAGAAAGATTTCCTATTATGTTTGCTCCCATTAAACTTAAATAACTACTTGGTGGGATAGTTACCCAAAGATCTTCACAAACCTCAAACCCAAATTTAAATTCTCCACAGGTAAATATCAAGTTAGTTCCAAAAGGAATTTCTTTTTGAAAAAATAAATCTACTTTTTTATTTATAATGCCTAGGCCTTCTGTAAACCATCTTTTTTCGTAAAACTCTGTATAATTAGGAATATAACTTTTAGGCACTATACCAAGCACTTTTCCTTTGAAAATTATGTAGGCACAATTATATAAGCAATTATTATATGTAAGTGATGCACCTACTGCTATAAGTATATCTTTTCCTTTAGAATATTCACATACATCTTCTACTCCTTCTACAGCTTTATTAAGCAAAAGCTGCTGTGCAAAAAGATCAGCACATGTATATGAAGTTATACAAAGTTCAGGAAAAACTATCAGCTTTGAACCTTGATCAAGTGCATTATCTATACAATTATTTATATTATTCAAATTAAATTTTATGTCAGCTACATTAGTTATAGGACTAGCTGCTGCTACCCTTATGAATCCTTTAGTTGTCATATTATCATCCCTTTCTTTTATATTATTAATACGCCATCTAACATTATCCAATTTAATTATCATTTAGAAAATATGAATTGTCAAATTACCTAATTAATGTATTATTCCTTTATTTAATAAAAATTATATTGTAAAATAATAACTAATGGAACGAGGTGATTTATATGGAAATAAGAAAAATATTTTCCATGTTCTGGACATTTTTCAAAATAGGTGCTTTTACTTTCGGCGGTGGTTACGCCATGATTCCTCTTATTCAGGCGGAAGTTGTGGACAACCGTGGTTGGATTGATAAAGATGAGTTTCTTGATATTTTAGTTATATCTCAGTCATTTCCAGGGGCTCTTGCTGTTAATACCTCTACTTTTATAGGATATAAAATAGGTGGAATGCTAGGTGCTGTTTTAGCCCTTTTAGGAACTGTTCTACCATCATTTTTTATAATTCTATTTATAGCTTCTTTCTTTGTTCAATTTAGAAGTAATTATTATGTGGACTTAGTCTTTAAAGGTATCGCTGCTGCAGTTCCTATGTTAGTTCTAATTGCTGTAGTTAGCTTGTCTAAATCTATAAAAAAAGATTATACAAATTTAATAATAATAGTTGTAACTATATTATGTATTGAAGTTTTTAAATTTCACCCTGTTTTAATTATAATTTTATCAGGAATCTACGGATGCCTTTTCTTTAGAAAGAAGGTGGAGTAAATGTCCTTACTAATAAAGTTGTTTTTATGCTTTCTTAAAATAGGTGCTTTCGGCTTTGGCGGCGGTTACGCTATGCTTCCATTAATTGAAAGAGAAATAGTTACTAATCATCACTGGATAAACTATAAAGAATTTATAGATATAATAGGAATTTCTCAAATGACACCAGGACCCATTGCTATAAACTCAGCTACCTTTGTAGGTTATAAAGTTTCAGGTTTTTGGGGAAGTTTATGTGCTACTATAGGAGTAGTTACCATTTCTTTTATTTTAGTTTCCATAGCTACTCACTATATACTAAAATTTAAAGAATCTGTACTTATAAAATCAACCCTTATGGGAATGAGGCCTGCACTTATAGGACTTATAATCTGTGCATTTTTATCCCTTGCTAAAGAATCTTATCATGATGCCAAAAGTATTATTATGGGTATATTTATCATGGTCTTACTCTTATCTAAAAAAATCCACCCTATTCTTATAATAGTTATAGCAGGTGTTTTAGGAATAATCTTTTATAGATAACTTTCTTGTTTTTCAGTAGATATCTCAATCTACTAAAATATACATGAACTAAAAATAATGTGACGCAAAGTGCAGTGAAAGTTTGGATTTTAACTTTTACTACGTGATATAGGGTAAGTGTTTCATCACTGCTAAATGTTTCTAATTATTCTAAAGCTCAAAATTTGTGAAAGCCTAAGAACTTTGTCAAACTCGGTTCCCTCAAACAAGACTAAAGTTCTAAGGCTTTCACAAACTTTTCGCTAAGAATAATAAGAAACAATTTAGCTAATGTGATGAAACACTTACCCTATATCACTACATAAAAGTTAAAATCCAAACTAGTAACTTCAGTTGCACACACATTAATGTTGATAATTTTATAATTTATATCTTTAAAATTAAGGTGGAGCCTCATGGTTCAATATAATAAATTTAATTTTAATTCAACAATATTAAACTGCAATTTCAAAATGCATAAATCTTTAATTCTAAAAGACTTGACAAAAATATCTTGAAAAGAATTTGTATTTTTATGTAGTATACAATTAATGAAATTACTACTATTTCCAGGCTGCGCCTTAGGTTATGATTAAAATAGATAACTTAAAATATATAGATAATAGTATATATGTAGACTGAAGTAAGAAGAAACGTTAAGCTGTATGAAGACTGATATATGTTGTGCAGGAACATTCGAGCAAATTTTAGAAGTTCTTTGCTTGAGATATTGAAAAATACCGTAATTTTTGCCAGGACGGCAAAAGCTCTGAAAGCGACAGGACGTCGCATTTGAAGAGGTAGGTATTTTTCAATATCTCAAGCAATTAGAACTTCTTAATGAAGTAAGTGTTTCTGCACAACATATATCAGCCGGAATACAGCTTAACGTTTCTTCGGTTACTTGAGTCACAATGTGTAAAAGTTGAGTTAAATAAGATTTCTACTTACCATTTCTGTTACTGCAAATGATGCTACATCATCTGCATATTTTCCTGGTCCAAAACCAGCATCATATCCTAGTTCTTTTGCAAGTTCATGAGTTATTCTTGATCCACCTGCTATTAACACAACCTTATCTCTTAGTCCTTCTGCTTCAAGAAGCTCTACAAGATTTGTTAAGTTGGCTATATGGATATTTTTCTGAGTTACTGTTTGCGAAACTAAAAGTACATCTGCATTAAGTTCAATAGCCTTCTTTATAAATTCTTCATTTTCTACTGAACTACCTAAATTGTAAGCTTCTATCATTTCGTATCTTTCAAGTCCATAGTGCCCTGCTAGTCCTTTCATATTCATAATTGCGTCAATACCTACTGTATGTGCATCTGTCCCAGTGCTTGCTCCAACGACTACTATTTTACGTTTGATATTTTCTTTTATATATTCATCTACCTGATGCATGCTCATTGTTTCAACTTCCACAGTTTCAACGTGTATTGTTTCAAAATCTACTGTATGAATTAGGCTTCCGTATATAACAAACATTGTAAATTCTTTATCTAATGCTCCATGATAAGCTACATTAACTTCACTTAATCCCATCTTCTTTGCAAGTTGTTTTGCTGCTTCCACTGCTTTTTCACTATCTGCTACTGGCAAGGTAAAGCTTATTTGTACTTTACCATCATTCATAGTGTCTCCATAGGGTTTAAGTTTTGTTAAATCAAGATTTGTATCATAATCTCTTACTTCTGTTGAATATAATCCAGCACTCATTAATTATTTCCCCCTAACATAAGTTCTATAAATGGGTTCATGTAGCTCTTATCCTTTAGAACAATTCCATCTAAGCCTTTTCCTCCGTCTATTGGTCTTTTAATTCCTGCAAAAATTCCTTTTTCTAGAGTTTTAAATAACCCCATTTTTTCTATTTTATTTAATAAATTAGCTGTATTATTTAAAACTTCATCAGCTCTTTTTTCAATTATTCCACCTTTTTTATAAAAAATTTCGTTTCCTAAATCCTGCATGTTGTTAAAAATATATTTTGCATTTTCTATAGATATAGCCCTATCAGCCATAAATGGTGTGTGTATAGCTTCTGTAAGCATACCAAGCAGATGTAATTTTTGTCCTGTCATTATTGTTACCATATTAAATAGTGCATCTTGAACCTGTCCTTTGAATATATCTCCAGTCATAAATTTAGTTGGAGGCATATATTTAAGTGGTGCCTTTGGGAAAATTTCTCTTGCCATTTGTGCCTGAGCAAGTTCAAGTAAAAAACCATTTTTAAGATCAGGCTGCATTTCAAAGGCATGACCTAATCCCATCTGTTCTTCTGGTAAACCAGCAAGTAGTGCAAATTGTTCATTCATAAACTGTGAAGCAAGCACAGTATGAGCTTCTTCTACAGCATCTGCTGTTGTTAAATAATTGTCTTCTCCTGTATTTATAATAACTCCTGCAAAACCATTTATTACTCTTGAGAAATACTGATCAATAATAGTTCTCTTCATATTAATATCTCTAAAAAGAATTCCATATAAAGCATCATTAAGCATTACATCTAATCTTTCAAATGCTCCCATGACAGCTATTTCTGGCATACAAAGCCCTGAACAATAATTGCAAAGTCTAATGTATCTTCCTAATTCTTCAGAAACTTCATCAAGTGCCTCTCTCATTAACCTAAAGTTTTCTTGAGTTGCAAAAGTTCCTCCAAATCCCTCAGTGGTTGCACCAAAAGGTACATAGTCAAGCAGGCTTTGTCCTGTGGTTCTTATAACAGCAATGATATCTGCTCCTTGCTTTGCTGCTGCCTTTGCCTGAATAATGTCCTCATATATATTTCCCGTAGCCACTATTACATAAAGATATGGACCTGTTTTATCTCCAAATCTTCTTAAATATTCTTCTCTCTTTTCCCTATTATTTTTAATTGTTTTTACTGTTTTTTTAGCTATAGCATTTACAGCCATTTTTATTTCGAAATCATCCATCATAGGAATCTTTGTTAAATCTAATTCTCCCCTATCTATCTTTTCTGCTATTTCCTGTGGAGTAAGTTTAGTACTAACCATAGCATTACCAATTAGCATCGCAGCCCCGATTTCAAGACCATTACCTTTTTTTATATTTTCTACTACTACATTTGGTAGTGGTACTTCAAATTCATTTACTCCATCTATTCCAAGTAATCTGCATATTGTTCTTTCTACAGTTACCGTAGTATGTTTATCAACAAATTCTTGGGTGTTCTTTGCAATATTCCTTGCTGATTCTCTTGCTCTTTTTACGACTTCAAAATTTAAATTTAGTTTACTTTCCATACATTTCCCCCCTGTACTGAAATTCATTTTTCTGCCTTATAATAATCCTTAGCTATGTCTAAAATTTCTTCATCTAAACCAAGCAACATTGATATCTTAAGAGCATCCTTTGGAACCATACTTTCTTTACCTACCTTTTCTAACCTGTATTCCATATTTTCTTGAATTATTTCAACTGAATGCTTGTTGTTTAAGTTGATTTTATATTTCAAGGAATTAAAGTTAACATTTTTAAGTCCCACAACCTGGTAGTGTGTCATATCATCTTGAACTACCCCATCATAATGAGTTGAAATTACACTTATAGAATTAAATTTATTTAAATATTTGCATAGCGATGCCACAAGATAAAACCCTTCTCTGGGATTTGTACCTCTTGCAAACTCATCTAGGACAAGAAATCCTTTTTCTTTTTTAACACATTCAACCATTTCACTTAGCTTAATTATTTCTGCTCCAAATGTACTAAGCCCCTTGGAGATATTTTGCATATCATCAGATATAAAATATATAAAATCTACTACAGGAAAAGCAGCTTTTTTACAAAATACAAAGAAACCCATCTGCCCTAACAATACATTTAACACCATGGTTTTTAAAGTTACACTTTTACCTCCCATGTTAGCTCCAGTGATTACCGTAGTACCACTTTTTAAATTTAAGCTTACACTGGTAAAAGTTTTGTCTTTAGCTTTTAATACTTCACTTATTTCAGGGTTTAATGTACCTTCTAAATTTATTTCCATATTATCTGTTAGTTCTGGCTTAACGGCATTATACTTTATGGCAAGTTTGCTTTTAGCCATTAATAAATCAAGGCTTCCTATGGCTTCAATATTTTCTTTAAATACATTAATATATTTAGAAATTTCCTCTGATAAAAGCTTTTTTATTCTTAATTCCTCTTCCTCTTCGAGAATAACCATATCAAGTCTTGATTCCTTTAGAGCGGCACTTATTTCTTCATCTTCCTCAAAGAAAATTTTATTTTCTAATTTTGTTTTTTCTTTTCTTATGTCTCTTAATCTCTCAGAATACTTATCATAGATATAAAATGTTGGTATTTTCTTATTTTCTGGATCTAGTAGCTTAAAAATATATTCAAGAGACTGAAAATTTATATTGGTTATATCAATATTTAATTCCTTATATATTCCTATTAGTTCATCTATAACCATTGAAAAATACTTTATTTCATACAATTCTACTTCATCTAGCACCTCTAAATTTACACTTCTCTTTAAAGAGTTTTTAATATCCTTTATTCTACAAAAACATCTTTCAATTTCATCATATTTCCTTTTATTTTCCTTAATACTATTTATAATAATTTCTGTATTATTAAGTTCTGTATGCAGCTCTTTTCCACGAGCTGTACCAAAAGGTTTGATTTTACTCTTCTGTTCAAATCCATAAGGCGTCATGACCTCTAGCTTATCCATAACATAGGTGAATCCAATTTGTATTCTCTGCTCTTTATCTAAAAATTTAATTTTACTCACCTGCCTTCACATCAAATATGGGTAAACTAATTTTACTTTTAAGCTTCTTCAAAAATTTATCACCATCAAACTCATATCCATAAGGGGACGTAGGATTTGAGGTAATACAAATAATATTTATTGAATTTAATACCTTTAATTTTCCACCTTGCTTTTCAAACTTATACAACGTGTCAGAAGTAATAAATAATTTAGTTCCATCCTCACATAGAAAAGTTATGTTTTTATACCTATCAGTAGAGTTCATTATTCCCTCTATAAGTTTATCTGATATTATACCCCTGATTAAAACATAAGCCGTATGTTCATTTAAGCTTTCAGCAATTTCTTTACTGGCTTCCAAGGATGTTTTTAAATTTAAATTTATTACGGTCATATCTTTATTTATAATACTTACCCGATGAGTTATAGGAATATTTTTACAAAGGCTCTGAACTTTCTCGTTATTTTCCTTTTCTAATGATAAAAGCCTTATACAATGACTTGTTTGCTCTACTACCTTATCCATATTTCTAGATAATGCACCTCCAGTTGAAAGTATTGTAGCTTCTGTAATAGCTGGAGATGCAAAGCTTTTTCTGCTAAGTGCCCCATCCACAATCACTATTTCACTTCCAATATCTTTTAACATTTTACATATATCCCTCATATATGAATTCAAAGATGGTCCGCCAAGCTCAACATATCCATCACTTAAGGCACCTGCAATAATAACCTCTCCCATTGCAGTGTTAATTCCTGTAGTTCTGATTATTTCCTTTGTAATGTCGCTATTATATAAACACTGTTTACTTGTTGCAATATAAGTACCTTTTTCTACATAAATTCTTGGTTTTTCTGTTTCCGTTACACTATCCTCTTCTTCCCCATCTCTTCCTATTGATGTAAGACCAAGGCGAACCTTTCCCCTGGCCTTACTCAAAATGTAATTTAACACTGTGGTTTTACCCACATTTTTATCCATACCTATAATGGATATAGTATTATACTTCTTTATCATTTCAAAAATATTTCTATCATTCATACTACTACTTCCTTATAGATAATTAATTTTCTTTATTATTGATGTGCATTTCTTTTGTTTCTTGCAAGACTTGCTGGTTCAAGTGACATTTGTTGTCCATTCAATAATCCTGCAACTCCAACCTCTTTAACTGTTTTTTCTCCTCTACAAATTTCACAATTGCAGCCTGGAACATAGTTTAATGGTTCTTCATAGGTTGTAATTACTCCTTCGAAGTTTCTTAGTACCACCTTGTTATGACTTTGTGATATTACGTAATTTGGCATTACTGGTATTTTGCCACCACCACCGGGAGCATCAAGAACGAAGGTTGGCACGCAAAAACCAGAAGTATGTCCTCTAAGTCCTTCAATTATTTCTACACCCTTTGAAACAGAAGTTCTAAAATGTTCAAGCCCCATTGATAGGTCACATTGATAAATATAGTATGGTCTCACTCTTATCATAACTAATTTGTGTACAAGCTCTTTCATTACATGTACACAATCATTTACACCTTTTAAAAGAACTGATTGGTTCCCAAGAGGAATTCCTGCATTAGCTATTTTTTCACAAGCTGCCTTTGATTCCTTTGTAATTTCATTTGGGTGATTAAAATGTGTATTTAACCAAATGGGGTGGTATTTTGCAAGCATATTAACAAGTTTTGGTGTTATTCTTTGTGGAAGAACAACTGGAGTTCTTGATCCTATTCGTATTATTTCAACATGAGGAATTTCTCTTAGTTTCTTTATAATGTATTCAAGTTTTTCATCTGAAACTAAAAGAGCATCTCCCCCCGAAAGCAATACATCTCTTATTGCTGGTGTTTTTGCAATATAATCAATTGCCTTATCTATTTTTTCCTTCGGCATAGCACTGTCATTTTTTCCTGCAAATCTTCTTCTTGTACAATGTCTGCAGTACATTGAACATTGATCAGTAATTAATAAAAGCACTCTGTCAGGATATCTATGTGTAAGTCCTGGAACCGGTGAATCTCCATCTTCGTGAAGTGGATCTAAAAGATCTGCATGCCCCTGATGAACCTCAAGCACAGTTGGTATAGCTTGTTTTCTTATTGGATCATGCGGATCATTTATATCTATCAAAGAAAGATAGTAAGGAGTTATTGCCATTCTCAATGTTTTTAAACATTGTCTTACACCCTGTTCCTCTTCTTCTGTTAATGGTATATATTTTTTAAGTTCATCCACAGTTTCAATTCTATTTTCAACTTGCCATTTCCAATCATTCCACTGCTCATCAGTTACGTCTTTGAAAATTTCAAATCTCCTATTTACTTTCACTTTATTCCCTCCAATATATTAAATGCTTACTGCCACATAGATAATTCATAACTCAACTTTCGCACATACAATTTTGATTTAATACAGGCAAATTGCTACACAACTTTTTCAGAGGACATAGGACAGAGGACAATTGACAGTGAAGGAGGATTTTTCTCCATTACACTACGAAAAATCTTTAATTAAGTTTTGGATAGATCGTTCCGCTAAAGCGAAACATTGCTGACGTATATAAATTCCAAGATTGTTTTGCGTTAGCAAAATAAGATTTAAAATAAATTAGTTTTCTGACGTAAGGAGGAAAACTTACCTTCATTGTCCTCTGTCATCTGTCAATTGTCCTCTGAAAAAAGGTTGCATCGCATAATTTTTAAACTGCGAAAGTTGAGCTCACAATTATTAGATATATAATTCATCAAATATTTTTCTTAATGTTTTGCTCTCTCTAAGCTCTGATAATGTTATTTCAGCATGTCCTTTAGTATATCCATTTCCTATTATCATAGTTACATCTTTACCAACACCTTCAGCACCCAAAGCTGCTTTTGTAAAACTTGTAGCCATTGAGAAGAAATAAACAGTACCATTATCCTTAACTGGTAATATGCAGGCCATTTCAGTATTTGGTATATTTACACAGCTAATTGATAAATCTACTTCATTTCCTTCATTAGCCTCTAAAGTCTTGTTTAAAACATCCACTGGTTTTTGAGCATCACTCACTATAGCTGCGTGGCATAATCCCCACTCCTTTAATTTATCAGCTTGAGCTTTTTTTCTAACCATAGCTATAACGTTTCCAGTTGGTCCTACTCTCTTCATTGCTTCGTAGCAGCAAAGCATTCCTGATTTTCCTGCTGCTCCAAGTACTAATACGCTTTGTCCAGGTTTAACAAGTTTAGCTACCTGAGCAGGTGCTCCCGCAACATCTAGGGCTGCAAGTGCTAATGCTTCTGACATGTCAGTTGGAAGCTTAGCATATATTCCACTTTCAAATAATATAGCTTTAGCTTTAACTTCTACTCTATCTATATCAATTTTAATATCTCGAATTTCTTCTATTTTAAGTGGAGTTAAAGATAATGAAACTAATGAAGCTATTTTATCCCCAACTTTTAAATCTCTATCTTTTAACGCTTCTCCTATTTGTAAAACTGTTCCTATAAACATTCCACCTGATCCAGTTACAGGGTTCTGCATTTTTCCTCTTTCTCCTACTATTTCTAATATCTTAGCTTTTATTTTTTCTACATCACCATTAGCTTCCTCTTTTATTTGAGTGAAACTAGCTGAATCTATGTTTAATGAGCTGACATCAATAAGAATTTCGTTATCATAAATTTCCATATTATTATCAATTTTTAGAGCTGCTTGAGTTAAAACCCCCTGTGGTTCAATTACTCTGTGAGATCCGTATTTACATCCTTTTTTCATAATTAACTTCCTCCCTTAATTTATTTTTATTATTTATTTATATATCATGGTTTTTATGTTTTCTGAAATCATTAAAAAATTTTATTTTATAAGTATAAAAAAATATATCTAACAATTTAAAGTTTACAATCCTAAAATTTGTCTTGCCTCAGCAGGTGTAGCTATTTCTCTACCTAATTCTTTAGCAAGCCGTACGACCTTTTCCACTAGCTCTCCATTTGACTTTGCTAAAACTCCTCTTGAAAGGCAAACGTTATCTTCAAAACCGACTCTTACGTGTCCGCCCATTATTATTGACATTGCTGCCATTTGAAATTCGTTTTTCCCTATACCTGAAACTGTGAATGTACTATCTTTTGGGATGCTCCCTGCCATGAATACTAAATCTCTTGGTGTAGCACTTATGCCACCATTTACACCCATTACAAAGTTAAAATGCATAGGAGCTTTTATAAATCCTTTTTTATGAAGCCTTATAGCCATATCTATCATACCTTTATCAAATACTTCAACTTCAGGCTTAACTCCAAGACTTATCATTTTATTTCCAAAATCCTTAATGATATTTTCAGTGTTTACAAAGATATCGTCCCCACCAAAATTACAAGTTCCTGCATCAAGGCTTGCCATCTCTGGTTTTAAATCTACTGGTTGTAATCTTTCTTCATTGCTCATTCCAACAGCTCCACCTGTAGATGGTTGAATTATTGCTTCTGGACATCTTCTTTTAATTTCTTCCATACATAATCTAAATCTCTCTCTATCTTGTGTTGGGGTTCCATCATCTTCTCTTACATGTAAATGTATAATGCTAGCACCAGCTCTGTAGGCAATCTCAGCTTCTCTTCCAATTTCCTCTACAGTATAAGGAACAGCTTCATTATGCTCTTTTGTAACCTCTGCTCCGCAAATAGCCGCAGTAATAATTAGTTTTTCCATAGATTTTTACCTCCATACCTTTATTTTCTTTGCTTGTCCTTTGGAGTTACACAAGTTCCACTTGCTCTGCAAACCACTATTGGCTCCGATAAAATATCTGCAGCAGAGTCATTTATATCTGGTCTTGAACTAATTACCTTCCTTGCCTCAAAGATCATTTTTCTAGATGAATTACCACACTTAACTATTTCACCTACAGCTTCTATAAAATCCCCTGCATATACTGGGGCAAGAAATTCTATATTATCATAGGCACAAAATAAACCTTCATCACCATCTTTCATAATTAAGAGTTCTGTAGCAACATCTCCAAAAATATTAAGCATTCTAGCACCATCTACTAAGTTTCCACCATAATGTGCATCGCTTGCACTCATTCTAAGTCTAATTAATGATTTCACAAATAATCCCCCCTAAGTTTCATATTTGATTTACTAACATTTATCCTTTGAACATAAGAAAAGACAAAATAAAAAACACTGAATGATTTTCAGTGCTTTTAGTAAACATGTATAGTCCTAAACCATTCATGCAATGAAAATCAATCTTTTCATCACATAAATAGCGCTTTGAGAACTATATTCCCAACAGTGATAGCTTGTATGTTCTATCACCAAGAGACAACCCAAGAACGAATTAATCCCTTTCGGCAAAACAAACCATTCGCTTTTAGCATTGGAAGTTCTTCTCCTTTGCATCTAAAAGTTACCTTTTTTGTTTGCACCTCTATTTATGTATGTTATTTCTTATTAAAGTCTCCTCTTTTCTAAATCATACCATATACCCCTAATATTGTAAATACAAAAATAACTATTTCCTATTATCATTCTTTTAGTGCAGGTGCATTAAAAAAGGTATTATACTTTATTGACACTTATTGTTTACTAGTACCCAAATTTATTTTCTTTTGTATTTTAAATTTTTTAACTAATCTTCATACCAATTGGTGCTTCTTTAAATATTCTTTCATCCATTAACTTTAATTTAGGTGATATTATTGGCTTAAATTCCATATGAGAAAGTACGTCTTTTTCTAAATCTATTCCAGGAGCAATTTCTTCTAAAACTAATCCATTTTTAGTTAATTTCAATACAGCTCTTTCTGTTATATAAATAACTGGCTGGTTAATACTTACTGCATATTCACCACTAAAAGTAATTTGCTCAACAGCTTCTAAAAATTTATTAAATTTTCCTTCATTCTCTATTATTAATTTACCATTCTGTATTCTTGTTCTTAACCCACCTGTAGTAAATGTTCCACAATATACTACTTTCTTAGAATTCTGAGTTATATTAATAAATCCTCCACAACCTGCAATTTTAGTTCCAAATTTACTAACATTTATATTGCCCTTTTTATCACACTGTGCAAGACCTAGGAAAGCTATATCAAGTCCTCCTCCATCATAAAAATCAAATTGACTACCTGAATCAAGTATACATTCTGGATTAGTTGAGGCTCCAAAGCTTAAACCTCCAGCAGGAACTCCTCCTATACCACCTGCTTCTATAGTTAAAGTCATTTCACCTGCAATTCCCTCTTCATTAGCAACCATAGATATTCCTTCTGGCATACCTATTCCGAGATTAGTAATATCCCCAGGTGAAAGCTCAATAGCTGCTCTTCTTGCTATTACTTTTCTTTGATCAAGAGGTAAACCCCCTATAGAATCTATTGAAAACTTAACTTCCCCAGAATAAGATGGATTATAAGTTTCTGAAAATGTCTGCATATGATTTTCTACATCACTTGTAACAACTATTGCATCTACATATATTCCTGGTACCTTAACTTTTCTCGGATCTAAAGACCCATTAGCTACAATTTTTTCAACTTGAAGTATTACTTTTCCTCCAGAGTTTTTAGCAGCTTGAGCCATAGCTGTTGTGTCAAGTGTAGCAGCTTCTTTTTCTAATGTAGCATTTCCATATTCATCAGCATAAGTTGCCCTTAAAATTGCAACATCTATAGGAAATGATTTATAAAATAAATATTCTTTATCTTCAATATCAATTACTTTTACCAAGTCATCCCTAGTAACTTCATTTAACTTACCACCTTCATTTCTAGGATCTATAAAGGTTTTTAATCCTACATGTGTGATAGTTCCAGGTTTTCCAGCGGCAATATCTCTATATAAATGTGATATAACTCCTTGTGGTAAATTATATGCTTCAATTTTATTATCTAAAGCTAATTTCTGAAGCTTTGGTACTAATGCCCAATGTCCTCCTATTACTTTGGATAATAGTCCTTCATGAGCCAGATGATTCAATCCTCTCTCTTTACTATCGCCCTGCCCTGCTGCATAAACTAATGTTAGATTTTTAGGTTGCTTTTTATCTAAATATTTTTTTTCAATTTCTAAAGTAATTTCTTCTGGATGACCACATCCAACAAATCCTCCCACTGCAACAGTATCTCTATCTTTTATTAAATTTACCGCCTGCTTTTTTGACATAACCTTTGATTTCATTTTTATTAATCCCCCACTTAACAATACTTTTCTATATTATTAAATAGCAACTGTCATGCCAACTTAATCTTCCATAAAATATATTACCTAAATTACTGTATTTACTAGTCCTAATTTAGAAAACTGTCATGCCATGTGTTTTAACTATTTTATAAAAACTGTCTATTTTATAGACACTTTTTATATTAGCAATCTAAAAAACAAATCCGATATGCTACATATATCTTTTGTAAAACAAATAGACAAGTTCCGCAAAAGCTTAAGTATCTAAGGATTCTATCAACTCAGTATTACAAAAAATAGACTTGTTATTTTTTTCAAGATGCCTTAGATATCCACTTATATGGCATGGGCCAAATAAACCATATGACTTCCTTGTTATTCTTGGGGATACAGCTTATATTTTAATACATTTCATAAAAGTGTATATATTCTTTACATGTATACTTTTTGTACAATAAAAAACATAACTCTCCTCCTAATAATTTGAAAATAAATAAGGGCCAAAAGCCCCTATTAAAATTATTTTTTTTCTAAATCTCTCTGTAAAAACTGTAAAAGTACTTCTTCACGTTCCTTTTTCTTCTTTTCTATAGCCTCTGGTCTCCAATTATAAAAACCTTGTCCGCTCTTACTTCCTAAATTTCCAGCTTCAACTTTATCCTGCATTAATTTAGAAGGTTTCGTATCATTACATAAATCCTCAAATAAATATGTTGATATATTATGGAATATATCAAGTCCTCCTAAATCTGCACTGCATAATGGTCCAGTAACAGGTAATCTTCTTCCATGTCCATATTCTATAGCTTTATCTACCTCTTCAGGTTTCGCCCAGCCTTGTTCTACTATATATAAAGCTTCTCTAAGAAGCGCAAGTTGAAGCCTGTTTCCTATGAAACCTAAACATTCTTTTTCCATACGAACGGCTTTTTTACCTATAAATTCAACCCATTCCATGGTTGTTCCCATTGTATCCTGTGATGTTTTTTCTCCTGGTACTACTTCTACTAAAGGTATTAAATGTGGTGGATTCCAAAAGTGAGCAATTACTACTCTTTCAGGATCCTTTGTATGTTTAGCTATAGCTGTTGGACTAAGTCCTGAAGTATTAGTAGCTAAAATTACATTTGATGGACAAAGTTCATCTAACTGCTTAAAAACCTTCTGTTTTAGCTCTAAATTTTCAGCTAAAGATTCTATTATAAAATCAGCATCTTTAGCAGCTTCTTCAATAGTTTTAACACCCTTTATCTTACTTAAAATTTCTTCACATTTTTTATCTGATATTTTTCCTTCAGCCTTTAAACGGTTTAAACTATTTTTTATGTTATTAAACCCTCTTTCTAAGCTTTCATCAGATCTTCCATACATAACTACATTTAATCCTGCTCTTGCAGAAAGCATAGCTATGCCATGTCCCATAGTTCCAGTGCCTAGTACTGATACATTTTTAATATTCATTATTCAACATCCCCCTTTTAAAATAATAGTTATTTATTCAACTTTCGTGCACAAAAACTTTGGCTTAATATAAATATAATGCTAAGCATTTTTGAGAGGACAGAGGACAGTGAAGGAGGATTTTTCTCCGCTTTGCTACGAAAAATCTTTAATTAAATTTTTAATGACTCGTTTCACTAAAGTGAAACATTGCTGATTTGTATAAATTCCAAGCTTCTTTTGCGTTAGCAAAATAAGCTTTAAAAATAAATTAGCTTTCCAACATAAGGAGGAAAACTTACCTTCACTGTCCTCTGTCAAATGTCCTCTGAAAATGTTGCTCCACAATATTTTTAAACTGCGAAAGTTGAGTTATTTATAAGTTTTATACTAATATTTTATTATTTTATATACTTTTATACATTACTTAATTTGTATTCTTCTATCTTTTTATATAATCCAGCTCTGCTTATGCCCAATAATTGAGACGTTTTATTTTTATTCCATTTAGTTTTATTTAAACATTCCAAAATAACATCTTTTTCTACACTTTCAATTATATCTTTTAAATATTTATTTTCTTTTATATATGATTTAAACTTATTTTTTCTTAATCTTTCTGGTAAATGTTCTGGTTGTATAACCAAATCTGAATCTAATAAATTTATAGCTCTTTCAATAACATTTTCTAACTCTCTAATATTTCCCGGCCAATTGTAATTTGCTAAACATTCAATAGCTTCTTTAGATATGCCCTCTACATACATTCCCAGTCTATTAGAAACCTTTATTCTTAAGGCATTTGCTAGCTGTGGTATATCTTCTTTTCTTTCTCTTAAAGCTGGAAGTGAAATTTTAATAACGTTTAATCTATAATAAAGATCCGCTCTAAATTTTCCGTCTCTCACCGCTTCTTCTAAATTTTTATTAGTAGCAGCAATTATTCTAACATCTACCTGTTCTACTACATTACCACCAACTCTTTCAATTTCCTTTTCTTGAATTACTCTTAAAATCTTAACTTGCATATTCATTGGCATGTCCCCAATTTCATCTAAAAAAATTGTTCCTCCATTAGCTATTTCAAACTTTCCTTTTTTACCACCTTTTTTTGCACCTGTAAACGCACCTTCTTCATAACCGAACAATTCAGCTTCCAATAATTCCTGTGGTATTGCAGCACAGTTTATTTCTACAAAAGGTCCTAAAACTCTTTTACTGGAATTATGTATTGCATGCGCATATAATTCTTTACCTGTACCACTTTCCCCTACTATTAATACATTTGAATTAGTGTTTCCCGCCTTTTTGGCTAAACCCTTTACCTTTTTTACAATAGGAGAACTTCCCACTATATCTTCAAAAGAATATTTGGCTACTTTTTCTGTATTAAATACATTCTTATAGAATTCAACTTCCTTTTCTAAATTATTTAATTTTTTATTTAAAGAGTGCAAATCACCAATGCTTTTGAACATTACTTTTCCTATTACTCCAACAATTTTTCCATCTTTTTTTATGGGCATGCGCATAGATACCATTTTATTTCCACTTATCTCTTGTAAATCTCCTACTTCCATAATTCCAGTTTCTAAAACTTTATGAAGTCTTGTATTTTCTATTACATCTATAACTTGCTTACCCTCTGGGTTGGAACAATTCAAAAATTCCTTATATGCTTTACTCATCATTGTAATAATTCCTTTTTCATTTATCACTACAACGCACTCATTAATTGTATTTATCACTGTATTTAAAATATCTACATTTAGCTTATCATCACTCATTTCATTTTTCATTTTCTTATAAATATTTATATCCTGAAAAATGGCTATTGCCCCTTCTTCAACATTATTTAACATTATAGGAATCCTGTTTGTTATAAATTCTCTGCCATTTAAAAAAAACCTCTCATTTGATTCATTTTTCTTTGTCTTTAGTATTTTTAAAAGATGAGTCTTTGGTATAACTTCTTTTAAAGATTTTCCAATACAATCTTTAGCACTTATACAAAGTAAATCTTCTGCAATTTTATTAATAATAACTATATTACCTTTATTATCTATTGTTATTACTCCTTCACTAATATTTTTAACTATTAGTTTAAGGCTTTCTTCTATAATCATAAATTCACCACCTTTATATATCCCGTGTAACCCATATTACTTACATATTACTACATTAGTTACATATTAATACATAAATAATTTAAAATTTCCTTATTAAGTGGTGATATTATTACTCTTCTATGTTCATGCTAATTGAATTTCACAGTTTGTAGTTACTTAATCTTTATACTTAAATCAGATCTAGACATTTTTAAACTTCCATTTTTAATTACTACATCTCCCTGCAAATCTGTTCTTATTATTAGAGTTCCCATTTTACCAATTCTATCTAATACCTTATTTTCTGGACTTTCTACTCCGTTAGAAGTCACAATAGCAACTTTAGGCAAAGTTATTCTCAAAAAATCTTCTGTGCTACTTGTATTTAAACCATGATGTGGTACTTTTAAAACATCACAGCAATTTATTCTATTATTCTTTATCATATATTCCTCTTCTGCTTTTTCACAATCACCAGCAAATAAATAATTTACTCCATCTATTTCTCCTTGCAAAATTATAGAATTATTATTTTCTAATCTTTTATCTTCTTTAAATGGAGTTAGAGCTTTTAAATTCATTTTTTCTTCTTTTAAAACATAATTATTAGCTATGTATTTTACATCAATGCCTCTCTTGCTTAATTGTTTATACATATCATATTTCATTTTATCATTATGCATTGGTAATAATACCTTATCTACTTTTATACTATCTGCTATTTTTGTTAATCCTCCATAATGATCATCATGATAATGGGTTAATATTACTGTATCTATTTTATTAACTCCATTTAAATCTAAATACTTTAAAACTTTATCTGAATAATAAGAAGCCCCTGTATCTATTAAATAATTTTTAGTATCCGTTTTTATTAATATACAATCGCTTTGTCCTGTATCTAAAAAATGTACTTCGTATTTATTTTGTTTTGCAAATACATTACCTGTAGCAAGAATTACAATTATGCATAATATCATTACTCTCTTTTTCACAAAGATCAGCTCCAATTTTTATTTTACCTATTTTTTGTATTTTTCATTATCAATATACCAGTAAAAAATTTCAAAAAAATAAAAAACATCAAAAGTGTTTTTTTACACTAAAGATGTTTTTTTATTTAAATCAAATATTATTTTTTTGAAGATGCCTTAAGTCTAGTTCCTTCCTGATCCTGTTCTATAATTCCCTGTTTCATAAGTCCACCCAATGCATTTTTAAAATAATTTTTGCTTTCATGAAACACTTTTTTTATATCCTCTGGAGAGCTTTTATCATTAAAAGGCATACTTCCATTATGCTTCTTAAGATACTGCACTATATTTTCCTGCAATTCTGTTCTCTCTTCAGCGGCTCTTTTTCTTGGAGTAAGCCCAATTTTTCCATCTTCATATATTTTTTTTATTCTAAGTTTTAATTCATATCCCTCTTTAAAGTCTACAAAATACTCATTTCTAAGTATTACACCTCTATACACATTATCTATAGCTACCATAGCACTTCCATTAGTTTGAAAACCATAAACAATTCCTGTAACTTCATCCCCTACTCTATACTTACTGTTTACAATTTCATCTGGTTCTTCAACATCTAAATCCTCTAAATATCTATCTATATCTGTAGTAGCAGCAATTCTATTTGTCTTATCTAAATATATATAGAACAAATAGTAATTTCCTATTTCTAATGTATAAAGCTGTTCCTTCATTGGCACAAAGATATCTCTTTCCATACCAAAGTCTATAAAACTTCCAATTTTAGTTTTGGATACTACTTTAAGATAGGCAATTTCTCCAACTGTAGCTAAAGGCTCTTTCAATGTAGCTATAATTCTATCCTTTGAATCCCTGTATATAAACGCATTAACTTCATCACCTATAGAAAGTTCCTTTTCTAATGCACTTTTAGTAGGTAGAAGTATATCATCACTAGTTCTTCCTGTACCTGCATCTAAATAATAACCAAAATCTGCTTCTCTAACAACCTTTAAGGTATTAAATTCTCCTATGTTTACCACTTATCTTCAACTCCCTGTAATTCAATGGACATAATATTTCAATACAATATATTATATCCTAATAACAAACTACTTACTATATATTAATTAATAATTATAAAGAATCTTTCTTAATTGCCTTTTCCTGCATCTTTTTAGCAATTTCTTTTAACTTGTCTTTAACTAATATTTTTTCTCTCCATCTTTCTGGTATATCATTAATTCCATAATAGACTCCTGCAAGCCCACCTGCTATTGCTCCTATAGTATCTGGATCTCCATAAAGATTTACTGCTTCACAAATAACATCTTCTGAATTACCATTATTTATAAAACACCACAAAGCACACTGCAGTGTATCAACAACATATCCAGAAGGATTTAATTCTATTTTTGCAGTAGATGTTATATCCTCATAATCTTGATACTTTGTAGTTTCCTCTTCAATAACCTTCATTTTTTCTTCGCCATTCATATATCTATAAACTATAGTATTGTATAATTCACAAGCTTCAGCTGCTTTTTCATCATAATGAGTAAGCATAGACTGTTCTCTACTTACTTTTATTATTTTTTTCAAATCATCATAATAAAGTGCTGCAGGAATACATCTCATTAAGGTTCCATTTCCTGCTGTATGACCGTCTAATTGTTTGTGTGCATAGGTAGCTGCCTTTTTCCAGCTGTTATACCTTTTATATCCTTCCATTGCCAGCTTCACAGTATTTCCAACATCCTTAGGATTTCCATCATACCAATCAATAAAATTTTCCCCTATGTTTTTTAAAGGATCTTTAGGATTTTGTAGTATACCGCAAGCTACTGCAATAGTCATCATAGTATCATCTGTAACTTCCCCTGGTTTTAAGTTCCAAACACCGCCACCTACTATTTCTTTTAAGTACCCGTACTCTTCCTTACCCTCTCTTTTAGAAAGAAACTCCAGGGTTCCACCCAGTGCATCTCCACAAGCTACTCCAAATAATCCTCCAAGTATCCTAGCTTCCTTTTTCATAAATATCCCCCCTTTTGATTCTTAAAATATATAAAAGAAACAATTATTATTTATCCATTCTTTAAATTTTATTATAGTTCTTTTACTTTATTCTTTACAATACTTTGTTTTTTAATAAATTATTAGTTTATATACACTGAAAAAAAATATATGTATTGGCATAATATCGTATATTGCATGAATATTATGATAATATACTACAAAAATAGATACACACATAATATTAGTGTAGGCAAAAATTAAAACTTATTAAACAATAACTCAACTTCCGCAGTTTAAAAATATTAATTCAAAATTTTGTATATGTGAAAGTTGAGATAATACCTATACAAACAATCAAATTATAAAAGGGGGAAAATCAATGAAAAAGAAAAAAATCTTTGCTTCAATATGTTTGCTAGTAACGTTATCATTTGCGGCAACTGCATGTGGAAGTAATAATACTGCAGCAACACCTACTAAAAAGCAAGACTTAAAAAATTCTGCCACTGAAATTGTAAAGGCAAAAGACCCATCAAAAGTACCTCAAAATGCTAAAAACAGAAAGGATACTCTTATTGTTGGAAGCAATGATGCGCCAAAGGGAAACATGAATGCCTTAACAGCTCAATCTTTGTATGACCAATATGCCTATGAACTTGTATTTGATACTTTAATATCAAATGATGAACAAGGAAATCCAGTTCCAACTGTGGCTGAAAAATGGGAAATATCATCAGATGGGACAAAATATACATTTCACTTAAAAAAAGATGTAAAGTTTAGTGATGGTACACCTTTAACAGCAGAAGATGTGGCATTTACTTATACTGCACTATGTGATCCTAATTATGACGGACAAATATCTAATCAAGCAAATCACATAAAAGGATATAAAGAGTACAACAAAGGTGATGCTAAAACAGTTGAAGGAATTAAGGTAGTTGACCCTTATACTATAGAAATTACATTAAGTAGTCCAAAAGCTAGTGCTCTATGGGACTTAGGCGGAATAACAATACTATCAAAAAAATATTATGGCTTTGAAAAAGGAAATTTCCAAAGACTTAAATCTTTAGATCAAAAACCAATGGGTTCTGGTCCTTATATCATGAAAAAGTTTAAACCAGGACAGGAAGTAGATTTTGAAAGTAATCCTTCTTACTGGAGAGGTCCTGCAAAAATAAAGAATATAATAATGAAAAAAACAGATGCTTCTACTATGATTCAAGAGATAACCACAGGTGGAGTTGATGTAAATTTAATTCCAGCTAAGCCTGAAAACATATCTATGTTAGATGGAGCAGGCTTTATAAATAAGCAGTTCTATACAGACAATGGTTATGGATATATGGCATTTAATTTAAAAGACCCAAGATTCCAGGATAAAAAAGTTCGTCAGGCTTTAACCTATGGACTAAATAGACAAGGTTTTGTAGATTCTTATTACAAGGGTTATGCCAGCGTATGTAATCAGCCATTTTCACCAAACCAATGGGCTTATAGTGAAGATGTAAATCAATATAAATATGATCCAGATAAAGCTGGAAAAATGCTGGATGAAGCAGGCTGGAAGCTAAATAGCTCTGATGGCTATAGATATAAAGATGGCAAGAAATTTACAATAAACTGGTTAACTTACACTGGCAGTAAATATGAAGACTCTCTAATATCTATAGCAAAAGACAGCTGGAAAAAAATTGGTGTAGAACTAATTCCCCAATCAATGGACTTTAATAGTGTGCTTGATAAAGCTGATAAGAGACAGTATGAAATTTATAACATGTCATGGAGTCTTGTAATAGATCCTGATTCTACTCAGATATTCCACAGTTCACAGGATGTACCTGGTGGATCAAACAATATGTCTTTCCGCAATGCTGATAGTGATAAACTTTTAGAGGAAGGACTTAAAGTAACAGATAAGGCTAAAAGAAAAGAAATATATAATAAATGGGCTAAACTTATAAATGAAGAACTTCCATATATATTCTTGGATCAAACTAAATACCTTTGGGGAGTAAGCTCAAGAGTAGAAGGCATGAAGATATCTCCATTCCGTGACTGGACATATGATATATACAAGGTAGAATTAAAATAATTATTGAGTAATTTAGTCATGCTCATGAAATACTTGAGCATGACTGAAAAACTTTTAAATTTAGGACAACCTACTTTTTGGTCTAAGTTTATCTATTATTATAAGTAATTATTTGTTTAAAACATAAAATAAGGAGGAATAAAATGAGACAATATATAATTAGAAGATTACTGCAAATGATACCAGTGCTTATAGGTGTATCTTTGCTTATATTTTTTATACTTACATTAGCTCCTGGTGATGCAATAACTTCACTTAATCCACATGCTACCGCTGAGCAAAGAACAGAGCTTAGACATAAACTACATTTAGATAAACCTAAAATTGTACAATACGGTTATTGGGTAAAGGGAATAGTTCATGGTGACTTAGGTGAATCTTATTTTTATAAACAGCCTGTATCAAAAGTAATAGGTGATTTTATATGGAATTCTTTTTACCTAGGATTAATTTCTTCAATAACTACTATTTTAATTGCTATTCCGATAGGAGTTATATCTGCAACAAAACAATATTCCTTTTTCGATTCCTTTTTTACCATATTTGCCCTTATAGGTATATCCATACCAACATTTTTCTTTGGTTTACTATTAATTAAATGGTTTGCAGTAGATTTAAGCATATTCCCAGTGTCCGGAATGTCTGCTCCGGGAAGTACTGCTACTGGACTATCTAAACTTTGTGATTGTATGTACCATATGTTTTTACCTTTTGTTGTATTAACCCTTGCAAGCGTAGCAGGCATAATGAGATACATGCGATCCAGCATGTTAGAAGTTATAAGACAAGATTATATTAGAACTGCTAGAGCAAAGGGACTAAGAGAAAAGGTTGTAATATACAAACATGCCTTAAAAAATGCTCTAATTCCTGTAATAACTCTTCTTGGATTTTGGTTACCTGGACTTTTTTCTGGTGCTATAGTTACAGAACAAATATTCAGTTGGCCTGGAATCGGACCTGTTCAGGTTATAGCTACAAATGCTAGAGATTATCCACTACTTATGGCTATCGCGATGTTGCTTGCAATTTTAACTCTACTTGGAAACTTAATTGCAGATGTAGCATACGCAGTAGTTGATCCAAGAATTAGATTAAAATAGGAGGAGGTTATTATGGAAGCAAAACTTAATACAAACAAAATTAAAGAAGAAAAAATATTAAGTCCCACTAGAATTGTTTGGAATAGATTGAAGAAAAATAAATTAGCAATTGTTGGCCTGGGTATATTAGTATTTATGCTATTATTTGCTATAGTAGGTCCTTATATATCCCCTTACAAAATGGATACTTTAGATTTAGTCAATATATCTGCTGCGCCTTCAATACATCATTGGCTTGGTACAGACGAAGTTGGAAGAGATAGTTTTGCAAGGTTAATGTATGCAGGCAGAATCTCTCTTGCTGTTGGTTTTTTCGCTGTAATAGTTGAAATCGTTTTAGGAAGTATTCTAGGCGCAATAGCTGGATTTTACGGTGGATTAATAGATTCAATAATAATGAGAATAGTTGATATATTTTTATGTATTCCTTTCTTACCTATATTAATGGCTCTTGGAGCACTTATGTCAGATTTAAAGGTAAGACCTGAAAATAAAATGTTTGTAGTTATGTTTATTATAGGTGCTTTAAGTTGGCCAGGACTTTGCCGTTTAGTTAGAGCTCAAATTCTTTCCTTAAGGGAACAAGAATTCATGCAGGCAGCAGAAGCACTAGGATTAAAAGATTCAAGAAAAATACTTAGACATTTACTTCCAAATACCCTTGCTTCTATTATAGTTACAGCCACCTTAGGAATTGGAGGTGCTATTCTTACAGAATCCACTCTAAGCTTTTTAGGACTTGGAGTAACACCACCTACACCATCCTGGGGAACTCTAATTCAATCAGTTCAAAATATGTATGTACTTCAATATCAGCCATGGAACTGGATTCCACCTGGAGTGTGTATACTTTTAACAGTTGTAGCAATAAATCTTTTGGGTGACGGATTAAGAGACGCCATAGATCCAAAATTAAAGAAGTAGGAGGTGTTCAAAGTGACAAAAGACTTATTAGAAGTTAAAAACCTAAAAACTTATTTTAATACTGAAGACGGGTTAGTAAAAGCTGTAGATGATGTTAGTTTTAAAATAAAAGAAGGAGAAACCTTAGCTGTAGTTGGCGAATCCGGATGTGGAAAAAGTATTACAGCTATGTCAATTATGCGATTAATTCCTAACCCACCTGGAAAAATCATAGGTGGAGAAATTTATTTTGATGGGAAAGATGTAATAAAGTTACCCGATGAAGAAATGATGAAAATAAGAGGTAATCAAATATCCGTAATATTTCAAGAACCAATGACCTCCTTAAATCCTGTTTTTACTGTAGGTGAACAAATAAGCGAGGCTATAATACTTCATAGAAATGTGGACGAGAAAGAAGCTAGAAAACAAAGTATTGAATCCCTTAAATTAGTAGGAATACCAAGAGCGGACGAAATAGTGGATTCCTATCCTCATGAATTAAGTGGTGGAATGAGACAAAGAGCTATGATAGCCATGGCAGTTTCCTGTAATCCTAAATTACTTATAGCTGATGAACCTACCACTGCATTAGATGTTACCATTCAAGCACAAATACTTGATCTTATGAGAGAACTTAAAAAAAAGTTAAAAACATCTATAATGCTTATTACCCATGATCTTGGAGTTGTAGCTGAAATGGCTGATTATATAGTAGTTATGTATGCTGGAAAAATTGTAGAAGAAACCTCAGTATTAGAACTATATAAAAATCCACTGCATCCATATACTATTGGACTTCTTAACTCAAAACCTGCTATATATAAAGAATCTGATAGATTGTATTCTATACCTGGGCAAGTGCCAAATCCTCTAAATATGCCAACAGGATGTTATTTTAATCCAAGATGCAGTAAATGTACTGATAAATGTGTACAATCTCAACCTGCTCTTGTAGAAGTAGAACCTGGACATAAAATTGCTTGTTGGAATTATAAGGAGGTAACTAAATGAAAGATTGCATATTAAAAGTTGAACACCTAAAAAAATACTTTCCAATAACAGGTGGAGTTTTTCAAAAAGTGGTTGGGCAAGTTAAAGCAGTCGATGATGTATCCTTTGAAGTTAAACAGGGTGAAACCTTAGGTCTTGTTGGAGAGTCTGGTTGTGGAAAATCAACAACAGGAAGAACTTTATTAAGGCTACTAGAAAAAACTGCTGGCCAAGTAACTTTTGATGGCAAAGACATCTATAAGTTAAATAAAAATGAAATAAGAAAACTGCGAACCGATATGCAAATAATATTTCAAGATCCTTACAGCTCCTTAAATCCTAGAATGACTGTAGGAGAAATTGTAGGAGAATCTCTTTTAGACCATAAACTTTGTTCTAAATCCGACCTAAAAGATAAAGTATCAGAAACTTTGAAAATATGCGGATTAGCACCATATCATATAAAAAGATATCCTCATGAGTTTTCTGGAGGACAAAGACAAAGGATAGGAATTGCAAGGTCTCTTATTCTTAATCCTAAGTTTATTGTGGCAGATGAACCAGTATCAGCACTTGACGTATCAATACAGGCACAAATAATAAACCTTCTTACTGATTTGCAAGAAAAAAGAGGCTTTTCCTATTTATTTATATCTCATGATTTAAGTGTTGTTCAACATATAAGCCATAGAATAGGTGTCATGTATCTTGGTTCCCTGGTAGAACTTGCAGAAAAAAATGAGCTTTTCAAAAATCCTCTTCATCCATATACAAAAGCTTTATTATCTGCAGCACCAGTGCCAGATCCTACATTTAAAAGAAATAGAATTATACTTAAAGGTGATATACCTAGTCCAGCTAATCCTCCTTCAGGATGTAAATTTCATACAAGGTGTCCATATGCTAAAGAACAATGTAGTACTGAGGTACCTCAGTATAAAGATGTAGGTGGCGGCCATTTTGTAAGTTGTCATCTGACATAAAACACACAAAAGGAGTTGCATCTTTATGAAAAATAATAAAAATAGTGATGAAAACCAATTGTACCAAAAACCTAAATTGGAATTTAAAGATATAGCTGCAATAACTATCGCTATGTTTGAAGTTTTAGTGCCTATTTTTGCAATAGCCTTTACTATATTTGGATTTATTATCCTATTCATTACTAAAGTTTGGCTTAACTAGAAATACTATGACACAATACTTTTAAGAGGACAGAGGACAATTGACAGAGGACAGTGAAGGATGATTTTTCTCCGCTGAGCTACGAAAAATCTTAAATTAAATTTTTGATACCTCGTTTCGCTAAAGCGAAAGATTGTTGGTTTGTATAAATTTAAAGATTCTTTTGCGTTAGCAAAAAATCAACCTTCACTGTCCTCTGTCCTCTGTCAGTTGTCCTCTCAAAAAAAGCGTAGGCCTTTTAAAGCCTACACTCCACTATTTATAATCTCTTGATTCTTCTATATAACTATGTGCTGAATTTATGATATATTCTCTTTCTTTTTCTGTAAGCTCTCGTACAACCCTAGCAGGTGATCCCATACACAAAACTCCAGAAGGTATCTTTTTTCCTTCAGTTACTAAACTTCCTGCACCTATAATAGTTCCAGTGCCTATTTCTGCATCATTCATAATAGTTGATCCCATACCAATTAAACAATAGTCATTAATTTTGCATCCATGTATAACAGCATTGTGACCAACAGTTACATATTCCCCTACTTCTACAGAACTATCATGTCCAACATGCACAGTACAATTATCCTGAATATTACTGCCTTTACCTATGTATATAGAATTGCAATCTCCTCTAAGTACAGCCCCAAACCAAATACTAACATCCTTTTCTAAAGTAACTTTTCCTATAATATCCGCACTGTGCGCCATAAAAGCATTTTCATCTATTTTAGGATTTATATTTTTATATTTAATTATCATAAGTTTATCACCTCTCTTATAATATATAAATTTATCATTGGTATTTTAATATATATAAATATTTTGCTGCTACTCTTAAAGGTTTACTATATTATTTATTACATTTTAAATTTATTTATACTCTACTCCAATTTATCTACTACATCAGTGAGATTTTTAGCTGTTTCCTGAATATGAGCCATACTTACTGTATATTCTTGTATTATAGCAGATATTTCTTCTGCAGCCTCTGCTGCTTCTTCTGAAATAGCACTTATACTTTGAATAGAGTTTATAACTTCTTGCTTACTATTGTCAACTTTGTTAATATTCAAAATTAAACTTTTTAAATGATGAAATGTATAATTTACTAATTCTTATATAAAATTAGATACTCTATTAAAATTAATTACTGCATTATTAGTTCTTTAAAAATAACAAATATTTAATAATATTTATTGTTGAATTTAACACTGTTATCCATTATAATAAACATGTTACTACATATAGTATTATATTTTGGATACTATACTACATATAGTATAACATAGTTTTATATTACAAGGAGGATATTTATTTTGAAATCCATAAAAGATTTATTTAAAAGATATTACACAAAGGAACTAACAAGCAATACAGATAAAACTGTATACGACTTATTTAAGTGGAAAAAAACAGATGTTTTTTTTAAAGACCATAAAAGTAGTAAAGTATTAGTTGACATGAAGGATGTTGAATTTCCTGAGCAATATTCCCAGACTGCTTGTGATATTATAGCCTCTAAATATTTTAGAAAAGCAGGTGTTCCAAGCGAAAGTGGCTGTGAAAATAGTATGAAAGCTGTAGCTCATAGGATGGTTAACTTTTGGTGTGAAGCTTTAAAAAACGAAGGCATTATAAAAACTGAAGAAGAGGCTTCTATATTTTATGATGAAAGTGTTTACGCTTTGTTAAATCAAATGTATGCACCTAATTCCCCTCAATGGTTTAACACAGGACTTGCTCATTCTTATGATATAAAAGGAAGTAACCAAGGTCTTTACTATTTTGATGAGAATAAAGAGAAGGTGATTAAGTCTCCTGACAATTATACTAGAACTCAAGCATCAGCTTGTTTCATATTGTCTATAGAAGATCAACTTTTAGGTCCACACTCTATATCTGAGCAATATGTTACAGAGACAAAACTTTTTAAGGGAGGTTCTGGAACAGGCACTAACTTTTCTTCTATAAGAGCAAAAGACGAAAAACTTTCTGGTGGTGGTTTTTCATCTGGATTAATGAGCTTTTTAAAAGGCTTAGATAGGAATGCTGGTGCTATAAAATCCGGTGGCACAACAAGAAGAGCTGCTAAGATGGTATGTTTAGATGTAGATCATCCTGAAATTATGGATTTCATAACCTGGAAAGCTAAAGAAGAAAATAAAGTAAGAGCTCTTGGAAAAATGGGATATGACATGGATATTGATGGAGAAGCTTATGAAACGGTTTCTGGCCAAAACAGCAATAATTCTGTTAGATTTTCAGATTATTTTATGAACAAGGTTGATAATTTAAATAATAAACCTGAAGAAACTATAAAACTAGAAGGTAGAGTTGATTCTAAACTAGATAAAATTATTAATGTATCTGACATTTGGGAGGCTTTTAATTCTTCAGCCTGGCAGTGTGCTGATCCTGCTCCTCAATTTAGTGATACTTTTAATGCCTGGCATACTTGCCCTGCTGGAGAGGATGGTATTTTAAATGCTCCTTATAATAAAATTAATTCCACAAACCCTTGTGGTGAATATGCCTTTTTAGATGATTCATCCTGTAATCTAGCTTCTATAAACATATATAGATTTTATAATAACATTGAACACAAATTTGATATAGATGGATATCTTCATGTAATTGGCTTAGTTCAATTAATTCTTGAGGCTTCTATACATTGGGGCCAATATCCTACAGAGGATATTGCAAGAAAAAGCTATTTATTTAGACCTACAGGACTTGGTGTATCCAATATAGCATCGCTTTTTATGGTAATTGGCTATCCATATGATTCTGATGAAGCTAGAAATCTAGCAGCTTCATTAATAGGAATTCTTACAGGTTATTCATATTATATATCTTCTTTAATGGCTAAAGAAGTTGGTACTTTTAAAAAATTTGAAATAAATAAACCTTATATGATGAAAGTTATAAGAAATCATGCAAGAACTGCAGGCGTTAATCCTGATACTGTTCTTAAAGATAATTCAACTAAATATGGCAATAATTTTGAAGGCTTAAATTATACCCCACTAAAAGTAAACCATGATACTTTAAACAAAGAAAATTTTAAATATATAAGCTTATGTCTTAAAGACTGTTTTTCTAAAGCTTTAATTTATGGTGAAAATTATGGATATAGGAATGCCCAAGTTTCTGTAATAGCCCCTACTGGTACTATATCTTTTGCTATGGACTGTAGTGCTACATCAATTGAACCATTCTTCAGTCATATAGTATATAAAAAACTTTCAGGTGGTGGATTTTTAACCATGATAAATCCTGTTATAACCACAGCTTTAAAAAACCTTGGATATTCAAGTGATGAAATAGAAGACATTTTAGCTTATGTACTTGAAAAAGAAACAGTAACAGAAAACGGCTTTACATATGAAAAAGTTCTAGATGGTAAAATTGAAGGTGCTCCTCATTTGAAAGAAGAACATTTACCTATTTTTGATACTTCTAACCGATGCGGCAGTGGCGAAAGATATATATCACCTATGGGTCATGTACTTATGGTAGCTTCTATCACTCCCCTTATATCTGGAGCAGTATCTAAAACTGTAAATTTACCTAAAACTGCTTCTATAGAAGATTTTAAAAATATAGTACTATCTTCCTGGAAGCTTGGTGTAAAAGGTATAGCGCTTTATAGAGATTCATCTAAAGCTGCACAACCTTTAAATACCAGCCTTGCAGATAATACAGATTCCAAGCTTGAAAATTTAACTTATAAGCAGCTTCTACAAAAAGCTAAAGATTTGCAAAAGGGAATAAAACCTTCAAAACGTGATAAACCTGTAGGTATAAGATGTGGTACAACTCACCCTGCACAAATTGACGATGTTAAAATATATACCACTGTTAATAGACGTGAAAATGGTGAAATATCAGAAATATATATAACTACAGACAGAGAAGGAACTATAATAATGGGACTTTTAAATTCTCTATCTAAAGCTGTTTCTGTAATGCTTCAATACCATGTACCTCCTCAGGATATCGCAAGAATGCTAAGAGGTCAAAAATATGAACCTTATGGTTTTGTACAAAAACATCCTTATATAAAACATGTATCTTCAATATCTGACTTAATAAGTAAAGTTATTGATATTGAACTAGGAGATTTTTCAAGATGCCAGGTTAAACCTGAAAACTATGATGAAAATACTTTAAATACAAATAATAAAAGCACTATATCTTCACCAAACATTTTGGAAAACAAATTTAAATTAAAAAAGGTTGACGGCGAAAGGCTTTATGGCGTTACCTGCCCAAATTGTGCCAGCACAAGGATGGTTAGGAATGGAACCTGCATGGTTTGTTTAGATTGTGGATCTACTACAGGCTGCAGCTAAAAATATAAGTGTCCTTTAGTACACTAGTCCAAGTACAACTTTGACCTTCACTAGTACAACTTTGAGGGTTAGCAGTACAACTTTGAGCTTTACCAGCCAATGAATATTTATTCATTAATATTCAAATAAAAATAAGCTTTAGATACTTTGAATGAGTACCTAAAGCTTATTTTTTCTGCTAAAATAAATTTTGTTGTAGACAAGAATTTTAAAATTAAACACTTATTCAAAAAAAGAAAAGAAATAATATTATTCTCTTACTGTAGGATATAATTACTTTTCTAAACATTTAGTTCATAGTTGTAAAATATGGCGGTGCGACAAGAAGTCGCTATTTAGTAGTGTTTCGATAGAAACTACGTTAGTTGCTAAACGTATCCCCGCTTGGAACTGCATTCCAAGTAATTGGTTTGTAGGTTGCATGAGAGTTAGCTACCTAATGTATTGCCTTACGCAGAAGCAACACAGGGTTAGGGGAAAAGTGGAAAGTATAAATGAAAGTTAAACCTTTGTAATCTTCGTAATTTACGATAAGCGTACTGCGGTGTAACAAGCTTAATATGGATAGGAAAGATTGAATCGCATTCCAATCATGCAGCAACCCATATATCCATCGGAGTATAAGAAGGATGCTTCCCCACTTGAATCTGCTAATAGTGGAACTTGGTAAGCCCTTTGAGTTCCTCGATAGAGGTAGGATAATCGAAAGAAAGTTACAATACCAGAGGGTAAAGGAATGTGGAGAAAGCAAATGCCAGTGAAACGAAAGTTTAAGGAAAGAAATAACCTATTGGATAGAGTTTAATAACTCACTCGAAAGAGGGCAGACTTCCACATGGTCATTAACACGAAAGAAAACGTAAAGAGGAATCTTAAAGGAGAGACAAGTTTTGAAAACTATTAATAAATTTGATACGTCGGCTGTTTCTCCACATATACAAAGCTGAAAAGCAATAGACTGGAAGAAAATATACGGATATGTGAAGAAACTTCGCCAACGGATTTTTCGTGCTGAACAGTTGGGACAGAAAAGAAAAGTAAAAAAGCTCCAAAGATTAATGATTAGAAGTAATGCTAATTTACTACTCTCAATAAAGAGAGTTACGCAGATTAATAAAGGTAAACAAACCCCTTGTGTTGACGGTCAAATTATTCTAAGTTCAAGTGATAGGTTGAAACTATATAACCTTCTAAAAGAATATGATATAAAGAATATCAGACCTAATCCAGCTAAAAGAGCATATATTCCAAAGAAAAATGGGAAAATGAGACCTTTAGGAATACCAATTATTAAGGATAGAATATTTCAGTTATAATAATTTGGCTCTCTGATAATAGTGCTTCATTTCATGCTACATCGTTTATAAAACTTTTAGTAGAAAAGATAATAAGCCTTGATGAATATTGAGGCGAAGATAGTATTGCTCCACAATGGAAACAGGATAAAAGAATTGGAAAACCAATAAAAGAATCAGATGTAATCTACATTAAATTTATTTAACAATTTTCTTATAGTGTGATTCAAATCCTACATTTTTCATTTTTAAAATATATTTTATAGTAATTAAAACACTGATATATTCAAAGAATTTTTTGAATATATCAGTGTTTTAGTAATATATGTCTTAGCGTAGGTTTTGTCGGAAATGTTGGCTATACTCCTTTAAGCTCTTTTAATTTATCCTCTAAATAACTTATTATTTTATAACTTTAACTCTATCTGGCGTACATATAGTGCCTTCTGGAATATTAAGATGACCAGTACTATCCAACTTAAATTCTTTACCATCAATTTCAAACTTAGAATTTTCATTATATCCAAAGTCAGAAAAATTATTACGATTATATGCGTCTCGAAGACCATTAATATCATCCTGAGTATATAGCCAACCATTTGGTTCAAATAATACTTTTTCAGAATTGGTACCAAGCTGAATGAATTTTCCAGTTTCGGCACCTAAACTTTCAAGTCTGGCTTTTACTTCTTGACAGTTAGGAAAAAAAATTCTCAGTAAATTTAGTTTTTCATCTAAGGGATAATTACCACCTATAATATTAACTAATTTAGTTGATTGAGCCATATCATTGAATTCACCTTCTGAAAATACTTCAGAAACATCTGTATTTGGGTACTTATCATAAAAAAGTAAGTTTACATTGTTATTTCCTCTTACTGATATTTCTGCATAACCATGCATTAAGGTTTTAATTTTATAATTTACTCC
Source organism: Clostridium muellerianum (assembly GCF_012926525.1). Taxonomy (GTDB): domain Bacteria; phylum Bacillota; class Clostridia; order Clostridiales; family Clostridiaceae; genus Clostridium_AM; species Clostridium_AM muellerianum. The sequence goes on along the minus strand of NZ_JABBNI010000015.1, from coordinate 35,625 downwards.
ACTTTTCAAGTTTAAAACATTATTATTGAACTTGAGTTCACTAAGATTAGCAGAACTATATTTATTAGCAATTGAATTAATCTTGTTAGTACTTGTTTTATTATTCAATATATTAGATTTTAAAATATTAAAGTTATTTTTGTAATTCATGTATGAAGATATCTTGCTGTACAAATGAAACTCCCCCCAACAAATTTAGTATATATATATTTATCGACTATCTGTAAATACAATTTATAATAAAAGCAAGAAAATCCAAAATAATACATATACTACTAATATTTTGCTCAACTTAATTTTTATAGATTTTATGTTATAATTTAGTATAATATTAATTTTTATGGGGGGAAATTCATGAAAAATTTAAAGAAAAAAATCCTGACAATTTTATTTACATTAAGTATTACTTTAATTACCACTCCTGGTGTGGCATTTGCTCATGTTGTTGATTCGACTTCAACTACAACTGTAAATAACACTATAAATTCCGCATATCAACTTACAGAAAATACAGTTCAAGATTCATTATCATCTACTCCTAAGATTTTATGGAATTGTTATTTAAGTAATTCTAATGATACTGACTGGTATCAAGTATTTCTTTCTGCTGGTACTAAAACATTAACAATTAACTCTGCAAATAACAATATAACTGCTGATGTTATTTCACAAGATGGTTCTACTATCATCTCCAAAAGTATACATGATCCTTCAACTAAACAGCAAAAAAAATTTGAAGTAAGTACTTCGGGAACTTATTATATAAAGATATTTTCTACTGAAAGTTTTAGTACAAGAAGTGACTACAGTATATTTATAGGGGCGCCATGGTACTTAAATGGTTCATATACTCAATCACTTAATACTAATCTTACTGTTACTCCATATAATAAAGTATCACGTACTGTAAATTTTGACTTAAGCAATAATACTTCAATTCCCAATAGTGCAGTAGTTAGAAAAATAACTGTTTCAGGAACAGAAACTAATAAATATTATGTAGATAATAAAGTACGTTCAATCAGACCATATTCACAATATTCATGGATAGATATTCCTGGGGTGTCATTATTCTATACAAATGTATTAAATCCTTCATCGTCAATATCACTAAAGCAAAATTGGTCATTTAAACATTCAGCATCTGGATTTTCTAGTGGATATACTTCATATTCTTTAAATCCAACAATTACATTTAACTATATGTATGAGGCTGATAACTAAAATATTATGATATGTTTTGGACATATCTAGAAGTGAGCTGCATGATAGATGTTATTTCTATTATGTGGCTTTTCATTACTCTATTGATATTTATATATGCTGAATTTTTAATTAAGTCTATAAAGGTTATTAATATATTTTACATACATCTATAAATATTGTTTAACCTTTAAATTCATTATTTTAAGCTTTGAATAATCTATCTTTTAAAACGACTAATTCACTGCAATGGTTTTAGTTACATTAAATTTAATAAAAATAGAAATTGAAAGCAAGAAAAAACGCTATGGAGAGTCTGGCCACAATCCAAAGCGTTCTAAAAATCCTTAATATTGCCATGTATAGAAAAGAGGTACTACTAAAAGACGAGTTATATAAGTTAAGACAGTGTTCAATGGATTACATACTTATAAAAAACAGTAGTTTGCAAGATATAATTACACTACATTTATAAATGTTGATAATATGTCTATTAATGAAGTCAGAGCATTTGCAATTGAATGGTTAGAAAAATTGTAAGTTACGTTGAAGTTGCTTCGGAATCTTCTTATTATGTAACTATATCCACTGCAAGATATGTTCAGTATGTTGAAAACATGTTGAACATATCTTACAGTGGATAATAGGATTCTTTATTACAAAAGTAGTTGTTATATTTTGGAAATAAATTTATACGATTATATTTCTTTTATCTTATCACTTATAATAAGAAAGAACTTCTTCATTTATTTTATTTCTTAATCCTGCTTTATGCAATACTTTAGCAATAGTTATCTTAATACCACTGTCTTCCATTTCCTTCATAACATAATTGATTCTACATTTTTGATAATCAATTCTTGTTTCACATTCTACATTTATAAGTTCAAAACATTTAAGAAGTCTACTCTTATTTTGATGTAGGTTATAATATCCTATATATTTTTGAAGAAGTGAAATAGTAATTCTCTCATAAAGTTCCTGTTTATCTTTAATTTTATCTAAGCTTTTAAATGGTCATTATGCAATTATTGACAATTAAGTAACAAAGTTGTATTCTGATTAAAGGAAAACAATGCATAAAATGTTTTGTATAATTATACTACTATATATACTTTTAATAATTCTAGATACTCATGAAAATACTAAATTAATGTGAAAGCCCATTTTATGTAATTATTTTCAAAACTTATTATTTACACATTTAGGAGGGGATCACATGTTTAAAATTATTAAAAAGAGGATACTTTCGATTATAGCAGTCACTGCACTCTTAGTATCATTAGTTCCAACAATAGCTTTTGCTGAAACAACTCATAACCACTTGCTTGGTAATTATAATGTAAAAAAGCCATCCAATGCAGGTGCATTACAAATTGTTAAGAAAAATGGTACTAGCACACTATGCGATGCAAGTGGACAATCTATTCAATTGCGAGGTATGAGTACCCATGGTCTACAATGGTTTCCAGGCATTGTTAATAATAATGCTTTTGCAGCACTCTCTAACGATTGGAATGCCAATGTAATCCGTCTTGCTATGTATGTTAATGAAGGTGGATATGCATCTAACTTATCAATCAAGCAAACAGTTATTAATGGAATAAATTATGCAATTGCAAATGATATGTATGTTATTGTTGACTGGCATATGCTTAACCCAGGAGATCCAAATGCCAGCGTATATTCAAGAGCTGAAAGTTTCATTACTGATATTGCTAAATTATATCCAAATGACAAACATATAATTTATGAAATATGTAATGAACCTAATAATGCCAGCTATCCCGGTGTAACAAATGATGCAACTGGCTGGTCTAAAGTAAAATCCTATGCAACTCCTATCATAAAATCACTTCGTAATAATGGCAATAAAAATCTTGTCATTGTTGGAAACCCGTTTTGGAGTCAAAGACCTGATTTAGCAGCAGATAACCCTATTGATGATTCAAACACAGCTTATTCAGTACATTTTTATAGTGGTACCAACCCAGTATCATCTGATGATACTAATAAAGCAAATGCTATGAGTAATGTAAGATATGCTCTTAACCATGGAGTTGCTGTTTTTGCATCAGAATTCGGAACTAGTTTAGCAACAGGTACTACCGGTCCTTACTTAAGCAAATGTGATGCATGGTTAGATTTTCTAAATGCAAACAATATAAGCTGGTGTAATTTTTCATTAAGTAACAAAGATGAAGTAGCATCTGCACTTTCTAGTTCAACAAGCCTTGATCCTGGTTCAGATCTTGTATGGTCAAATAATGAATTAACTACTTCAGGTCAATATATACGAGCTCGTATTAAAGGAATTAATTATGATGTGAAAGATGACACTACATCAAGTGTTGCAACAGCACCAAAAGACTTTTCTTCAGGCTACTGGGATTTTAATGATGGTACTACACAAGGTTTTGGTATAAATAAAGATAGCCCAATAACTACTATCGCTTTTGAAAATTCTAACAATGCTTTAAAGCTCAGTGGACTTAATACTAAAGGTAGTAATGATATATCTGAAGGAAACTTTTGGGCAAATGTTCGTCTTTCAGCTGATATTTTTGGTCAATCTATTGGTATCTATGGAAACAAAAAACTTACACTGGACATTATAGCCCCATCACCTACAACTGTATCCATTGCTGCTATTCCACAAAGTTCTTCTTATAGTTGGGAAAATCCTACAAGAGCTAAACGTGTTTGGAATAATGACTTTATAAAACAGGCCGATGGAACCTACAAAGCAACTTTGACTATTACTACAGATGATAGTTTAAACTTCGCCAAAATAGCTACTGATAGTTATGACAGCAAAGTTAATAATATGATTTTATTTATTGGATCAACTTCAGATACTATTTATTTAGATAATATAAAGTTTACCAAATAAATCATAAATATTAACTTTTAGTTCGGCAAGTCCTTTCGAGAAACCCCATGAGGTCTACAAAAAAACTTGCAAGTGCATATTCATGCATTTAATCATATATTTTTGGTATGTGCTAGAGTAGTTTCTCATCAAAGCAAAAGCATCTTTATATTACCTTTTGTTTTAATATAAAGATGCTTTTGCAAAATACGTTAATTAGGTTTTACTGCCTCATATCTGTTATCTAGATTTTCAGTATACCTCATAGTTGTAATTTTACAATACTAATCCAAATACATTTAAGTTGTGTCCTAATACAATTAAGTTATGCTCTCAAAGATGAATATTTATTCATTAATATTCAAATAAAAATAAACCTTATTATACATAACAATTTTAAAATTAAACACTTATTCAAAAAAGAAAAGAAATAATATTATACTATCACTGTAGGATATTCTTCTTTAAACTGTTTATCATGTTGTTTTTTCATGACTAAGTTCCCCCCCATCTCTTAATTTTACTTTAATTCTTATCGGGAACTTTCTCAATTTCTCTTGTACTATTTTTATTCTAGCACTAACATATCGTTTTTATAACCCCCCGACTACTTTTCGCACTATCACAAGTTTGATTTTCGCCGACTTCACCGAGCTTCATACCTGTATTCTGTAAGTAATTTAGTTTCAATAATGAGTGTTTATAGAACTATTCTCCTTAACATGAGATTTGTCAGTTTTGTTGGTAGTCCACCTATAAAAATAAGGATATAATTTGTGTGTATAGCAAGTTTAATAATTGACAGAAGAATAAAGATAATTCAAGGATTCTATTGAATTACTTTTTTGTGTATACCATTTGTTTAATAAAATATTATTTTTATTATCATATGATGTAATCTGTACCTTATTAGAAAAAAACTTTAAGGTTTGATAGGCTATTTTTGATGATGAATTATATATTATTTTAATAGAATATACATTACCATCTAAATTGTCTTGAAAACTTATTTCTCTTAAATTTAGTGAATTTAAAAAATTTAAAACAGAATCTTTATTATTACCATTTATAGATTTTTCTTCACCCAATTTATATATATACATGGCTTTTATATCTTTCTTTGAAAACTTTTCATTATCTGTAGATATGAGGTATACTGAAAAACAGCATACTATAATTAATAAAAAACTTAAAATATAAATTTTTTTCATTACATTTTTCTCCTGTATTATGGTTATTAATATATTTTGTTTATTCTTTAAAATTTGATGTTAACATTAATTTATCATTGTGATTCTTCATATGAATGTTATAAACAAGCATATTCTTCAAGCAATACATTTTATTTTGGTTTTGGTAATACTACAATGACTTGGTATGCATCAGTATTTTTACTGTAACTATTCAGTTACTATATATTGATTTTTATACTAAAAAAATCACAACATATAGTTAAATAATAGAGTAAATTTTTAAACAAAATATTACATTCATGTTTTAAAAAATATCAATATTGCTAACACTAATATTCAAGATAACATAAATAATCCTGTGCAAAGAAAGAGTGTCAAAAACTTTTGACACTCTTTCTTTGCACAGAATATTTTTAGTTGTATGTGATAGTTCCACCATTTTGATCACACCCTACAGCAATAACTGGCGTAAAGCTTTGTATAGGTGTGCCTTGTAATCCTAAATAAAATTTTGCACTTCCTATAACTTTTGCTTCATGTGAAGAAATTTGTACACCTCTAACACTTGAATCACAATAACTCCAACCAGCAACAAAAGTATTAGGGCTAATATTAGTATCTTGTACCCATGAGCTATAGCCATCATAACCGAATGTTCCTGCAACTTGTAAACTCCAAATTTTCCAACCTACAAAAGCGTTTGCATCAATATAAACGGACTTAGTTATTGAATTGCTACTATACAAGTTTTTATTTGGCGAATTTTTATTTACAATTGATGTTACCTTAACATTAAGTGAACAATTATCACTTAGTTTTATAGTTTGTACAACATTGTTTTTGTTGAAATCAACTTTTTTTAATGCATCCTGTACATTTTCTTTGCTAAATGCCTTAGCCATTTCATTATTTTGAGTTTTTGTAAGAACAGTACTTTTAACTTGTACATTACTTTTTGAATCTAATGTTTGAGCAAATACATTTGAAAAACTTAAAGAAGACACAATTAATCCAGCCACTGACATTGATATTAATGATTTCATATATTTTTTCACAACAACGCCCCCATGAATAATATAACATATAAGTAAATATATTACAATATATAATCCTAGATCAAATACTTATGAAAGAGAGGTGTATTTATATGCAATTAATCTCCGTAGGTCAATTTATTTTTATGGTTATGTTATTGTCTGTGGTATTTTATGTCATTTTTATAATTTTAAAATATATATGTAAATTATTTAAAAAATGAATGTAATATTTTAGATAAAACAATACATTTATGAAGAGATTATAAACCATTTATATATAAGGGCTTATAGGCATTGTTTCTATAGACATTTTTATTGTTGTGAATTTGAATGTATTGTTTTATGTATTCTACTATAAATATAGTACATTGATTCTGTGCTATAAAGAATACCTTTTATCCTAAATTATTACATTTATGGCGTGATATTTTTATTAAAGTACGAAATTTTAAGTTAATCATACTTTATTCCTATACAATAAAAAAAAGCCTACATGGGGGAACATGCGGCTTAATAGGGGATATTAATTAATAAAATAAGATTCGACTTGTCAATAAAACTTAGCTTGTCCACGATAATAGTATTATTGATAATTTTCGACTTATTTTACAAATAAGATAATAACATTTAATATAGAATTAGTCAATACATTTTGATAAAAAAGTATTACATTTCGACAGCATTTTCTTGCTTTTTATTCATACAATAGAGGAGCTCGTGTATTAAGAAACTTATATACAATATATTTCTTTGTACTCAATAACAAGCTCAATATGTTGTAATATTTATTCTTAATGCAGCGGCCCCTCTATTACTTTTATTTATTATTCTATTTTTTACTGTTAGATTTATTTCTATTTACTCTATTAGGTTTTGCTTTAGGTTTTATAACCACATCTTTTCCTTTAGCACTTTTACCTGGCACCCTGTATATAGCTCCACTTCTTAAATCTACAAACCATAAAAAGAAAACTATAAATATTGTAGACTGCACATACTGCCATACACTTCCACCTAAATTATATTTAAAATAGCTGGCTATTATATTAGGTACAAAAAATGCTATTATTGCTATTGCTAGAATAATCCATTTGTTGGGATGAAATTTTGATAATATGTGAATTTTTAATTGATTATATGCCACTACAAAAATTACTACGATAAATAAAACCTGTAGGGTTACCTGCATCCATAAAGGCATATGTTTTTCCCCCTTTACTTTATGTCTTTTAACTATATTATTATATATTTTCCCTTTTATATCAATACCTTTTTAATTAATATTCTTCCAATTTGATGTAAATATGCTTATAAATAAAAAATACTGCCTCTTTTTTTAATTTTAAGAGACAGTATTTCTCATAATTTATCAGATAAATAACATCCTATACATCTAAACCTGCTGATTTTCTAAGTTTATCTACAGATTTATCTTCTTTATTATTTTGAAGCATCATATATACGTAAACTGGAATACCAATAAGTAATAGTAAAAATCCATACATTACTGTTTCTGCTCCTGTTCCAAAAATTGCATATATTGAGTATGCCAATGCAATTAATGTAATAAATGAACTTTTTAAGAAGTTCCATAAATTGAAATCCTTTGAATGCTTACTTAAAAGAACTATCTCTGCTGCAGTTGTAAAAGTGTATGCTGGCAAAAATGCTAAAGTTGCAAGTAACATCATAAAATCAAAGGCTGATCTTAAAGTACCAACATAATTCATTACTAATACTACATTAGCACATATACCACTGATAATTAATGCTGCAGCTGGTGTATTATACTTTGGATGAATTTTCGCAAATACCTTTGGAAATAATCTATCCTCTCCTGCTGCAAAAGCACTTCTACCTGTAGTCATAATCCACCCAGAAGTTCCTCCTAAAGTTGATATAATAGCTCCTATAGCAATAAATGCACCGCCCCATGAACCACCTGTTACATTATTTATAATATCTGCAAGTGGTGCATCTGATTTAGCAAGTGAGGCTTGGTCAAGTGCTCCCATAGCAACAACACTAATAAGAATGCAAATAGCTGCTGAGATTAAAGTACCATATATAGTACTCTTTCTTATATTTTTTTCTGGATCCTTAATTTCTCCAGCTGGAACTGTAGCACTTTCAAGTCCTACAAAGGACCATAATGCTATAGCTATAGCTCCAGATAAGCTTCCCATTCCTGATAATTCTGGTTTAGCTACAGTATTTAAAAAGCTAGGATTAAAATGAGTTCCAGCAATAATTATAAATACTACTAATGCTGCTACTTTAAGCACTGTACTAACTATACCAATAAATCCAGCGTTTTTTACACCTAAAATATTAATTATAGTAAAAATCCAAAGAACTGCTGATGTTACTAAAAACGCAATAATTGGTGTACCCGCTTGAGGAACAAAATAAACAAAATAACTCATAAAAGCAGTAATAATAGTTGCATTTCCAACCCAAGTTGCTATCCAATAAGTCCATGCAATTAAGAAACCTGCAAAATCTCCAAAAGCTGCCCTTGTATAAACAATAGGTCCACCTGTTTTTGGTATAGCTGCTCCCATATTACCAAAACTTAATGCAATTAATAAAGATCCTATAGCCGTAATAATCCACGCCAAAATAGCAGTTTTCGGATTAGACGCTCTTGCCAAAGATGCTGGTGCCATAAAAATTCCAGAACCAATAATATTTCCTACTACGATTGCAGTAGCAGCAGCTAATCCTAATTCCCTCTTTAATTTACCCCCACCTGAATTTTCTACTCCTTGTTCCTTATCCATGTTTTTCCTCCCTATATAAAAAATAAATATGTGAATACATCTTTAAATAAACAGCCATTCTATTATATCAGATAATAAACATTACTGCATCTTGATAAAGCAAAATTGTATCACAGTGATAAATAACTTTTTATATGATAAAAAACTTCATCTTAGGATTAAATTTTCCCCTTTTATTATTGAGGAACCCTATATGTTTCATAGGGTTCCAATGCTTAAGTCAAATAATACTCTTTTAAATTACTATCCTTATATTTCTACTTTTACCTTTTCTTCTACTGCTTTCAAAAGTTCTCCACTTGTTAAAAGCTCTTCACATTTCTCTAATTCTTTATACATAACCTTGTCTTCTGCTATAAAGTCTACCTTATTTCTTACTGCTTTATATACTTCCTGAGTACCTTTACCTAATTTAAGTCCATCTCTAAAATCTATAGCTTGACAAGCTGCCATAAGTTCTGTTGCAACTACTCTAGTTACATTATTTATAATCTGTAAGCTCTTTCTAGCAGCAATAGTTCCCATACTTACATGGTCTTCCTGATTAGCAGATGAAGGAATGGAATCTACACTAGCTGGATGTGCAAGCACTTTATTTTCTGATACTAAAGCTGCTGCTGCATATTGTGTAATCATAAATCCAGAATTAAGTCCTCCATTTTTTACTAGGAATGGTGGTAAATCATTTAATTGATAATTTACTAATCTTTCTAGTCTTCTTTCTGATATATTAGCAATTTCAGATGCTGCTATACCAAGAAAATCAAAACTTAAAGCCATAGGTTGTCCATGGAAGTTTCCTCCTGATATTACATCTCCATTTTCAAATACGATAGGATTATCTGTAACAGAGTTTATTTCAATTTCTACTCTTTCTTTAACATAGTTTATAGCATCCTTGCTTGCACCATGTACTTGTGGTACACATCTTAAAGCATAAGCATCTTGAACTCTTAATTCTCCTTGATTAGTTGCAAAAGTACTACCTTCTATTAAATTAAGTATATTCTTAGCTGTTTGAATTTGTCCCTTATGAGGTCTTACTGCATGAGCTCTTGGATCAAAAGCATCTCTTATTCCTCTTAATGCTTCTATAGTCATTGCTGCAGTAATATCACTAAGTTTCAAAAGATTTATAGCTTTATGTAAAGCTAATGAACCTACTGCAGTCATTACCTGTGTTCCATTTATAAGTGCCAAACCTTCTTTAGCTACAAGCTCTACTGTTTGTATTCCTGCCTTTTCCATAGCTTCTTTTCCTGATAAAATTTCACCTTCAAATTCAGCTTCTCCTTCACCAAGCATAGGTAATACCATGTGTGCAAGAGGTGCTAAATCTCCAGATGCTCCTAAAGAACCTTTTTCTGGTATAGAAGGATGTACACCTTTATTTAACATATCTAATAAAGTTTCAAGTACACTTAATCTTATTCCTGAATATCCTTTAGATAAATTATTTGCTCTTAAAAGCATTATTGTTCTTACTATTTCCTTTGGGAATTTTGGTCCAACACCACATGCATGTGATATTATTAAGTTTCTTTGAAGTGTTTTACACTGCTCTCCTGTTATAGTTACATCTGAGAATTTTCCAAACCCTGTTGTAATTCCATATACTATTTTATTTTTATCAACTATATCATCTACTATAGCTCTAGACTTATTAACCTTTTCCTTAGCTTCTTCAGTAAGAGAAACTTTATATCCATGATATGCAACGTTTACAATGTCCTCTAAAGTAAGATTTTCGCCTTTTAAATTAACAGTTTTCATTATTATACTCCCCCAAATTTTCATAAATTTATTTTGTAATTACATCAATTTACTTTCTATTATCCCCATAATTTCTGCTTTTTTGCTTTTACTATTTTCTAATAAAGTATTACACTTATTCCTTAATTCTTCTTTGTATGCTTCATCTTTTAAACCCATGATATTTATCTTTACATTTAATATTGCACCCTCTACAGCAGTTTCTGTTAATGAAGCTGCAACTCCTGCATCTGATAGTGCATTTTTATTTCCATACTTTACTGCTACATATATGTAGTTATAAAGTCCATATGCTTTATTTGCAACTTCTAATGGAATTTCTAAAGATTTCTTATTTCCTTCTGCTATCTTTTCTTTTCTGCTTTTAATCTCTTCCTCTGTATTCTTAGGCATCTTAAATGCTGTCATCAGTGATAAAAAAGCATCTGTATCCTTTTCCATAAGCTCTAAAAATTCTTCTTTACATACATTAACTTTTTCTAAAGAATCATCAATATTTTCTTTTAATGTTTTTTCATATTCCATATATTCTTTCTTGCCCACAGTAAGGTTAAATACCATACTTGCAAGAGCACTGGCTAATGAAGCAGAAAGAGCAGCTATACTCCCGCCTCCTGGTGCTGGTGACTTAGAACCTAATTCATCTGTAAAACCTTTTACAGTCATGTATTGCAGCATTTTATATTCCTCCAATTTTAGAAATATGTCTTAACTTTAATATACAGTTTTTCCTTCTCGAACTACAATAGCTCCATTTTTAATTACTGTATCTATTGCATTTACTCCAAAATGATACATTAAATAATTTAAATTTTTGGCATCAAATATGGCTATGTCAGCTTTCTTTCCTTTTTCAATACTTCCTATTTCTTTTTCACGTCCAACTGCACAAGCCGCATTTATAGTCATTGCATTTATTATTTCCTCAGGCATCATTTTAAGTCCAAAACATGCAAAAGTCATTGTACTTTGTAATGATTCAGTAGGAGAAGTTCCTGGATTACAATCTGTAGCTAAAGCCACAGCAACTCCCTCTTCTATCATTTTTCTAGCTCTTGCAAATTTATTCAACATTAAATAGAAGGATGTAGTTGGTAAAAGTACTGCAACCACATTATTTTCTGCCATAGCCTTTATCCCTTCATCTGAAGCTGCTACTAAATGCTCAGCAGATACTGCTTTTATTTCTCCTGATAATTCCGCTCCCCCTATAGACTCTATTTCATCTACATGAATTTTAGCTTTAAGTCCTAATGCTTGAGCAGTTTTTAGAATTTTTCTACTTTCCTCTATAGTAAACACACCTTTTTCACAGAAACAATCAACAAAGTCTGCTAGGTTATGTTCTTTAACATAAGGAATCACCTTTTCAATTATAAGCTTTATGTAACCCTCTCTATTTTTTTTAAATTCATTAGGCACAGCATGAGCCCCAAGATAAGTTGAAACTATATCCATAGGATGTTTTTTATTTAAATCACTATTTACTTTTAGCATTTTGATTTCATTTTCAAAATCTAAAGCATAACCTGACTTACTTTCTACTGTAGTAGTACCATGAGCAAGCATTAAATCTAATCGCTCTTTTGTTCCCTGCTCTAATTCTTCCATTGAAGCTTTTCTTGTATTACTTACAGTACTTAAAATTCCGCCTCCAGCATTTAATATATCTATATACTGCATGTTTTTAAGCTTCAAAGGTAACTCAAATTCCCTAGAACCTGCATAAACTACATGAGTATGGCTATCTATAAGACCTGGAGTTATAGTTTTACCTTGTGCATCTATCACCTGTTCATCATCTTTTAAATACTTTTTGTATCTTTCTCCACTGCCTACATCTACTATAGTTTTATCCTGTATTATTATATATCCATTTTCAATTATACCTGCATCTTTTAAATCATCCTTTTTTTTAGGATAAGCTCCTGCACAGGTTACTAGACAACCTATATTCTTAATTATCACTTTATCACCTCCACTAAACTTAGTATTATTAATTCTTTAGTTAATAATTTAACTTTTACAGTTTAAGCATATCGCGAAGCTTTGCTTCGCACTATGCTTATATTAAGTTAGTATTCTTATTTCAATTTACTAAAGTACTTATCCACTTCCTTTTTTATGCCTTCTCCTTCAACTAAATATGGAAGTGTTACATGATCTGTACCTAAATGAGTTTTGTTAAAATCTATTACTGTTTCAATAGAATGTTCATTTCTTGCCCAAGAACGTCTAGAAACACCACTCATAACATCCCAGCTAAGTGCTGATTTAATTATTTCATCTGCTTTATAACTTCCATCTAATACTAGTCCAAAGCCTCCGTTTATAGATTTTCCTATTCCAACGCCTCCACCATTGTGAAGTGCAACTAAGCTCATGCCTCTAGCTGCATTTCCTGCATAGCATTGAATAGCCATATCTGCCATTACATTACTTCCATCTTTAATATTTGAAGTTTCTCTGAAAGGAGAATCTGTTCCACTAACATCATGATGATCTCTTCCCATCATTACAGGCCCTATTTCACCTTTTCTTACCATTTCATTAAACTTAAGTGCTATGTTTATTCTTCCAATAGCATCTTGATATAATATTCTTGCTTGAGTTCCAACTACTAATTTATTTTTCTCTGCATCCTTTATCCAATTGTAGTTATCTCTATCTTGATACCTTCTATTTGGATCTATACATTCCATAGCAGCTTTATCTGTTTTAATTAAATCCTCTTCTTTTCCACTTAAGCAAACCCATCTGAAAGGTCCATAGCCATAATCAAATAGTTGAGGTCCCATTATATCCTCTACATAAGAAGGGAATATAAATCCATCCTTTTCATCTACTCCATTTTTAGATATTTCTTTAACTCCAGCATCATATACAGCTTTCATGAATGAATTACCATAATCAAAGAAATACGTTCCTTTATCTACTAAAGCTTTTATTAATTCAAAATGACGCTTTAAGCTCTTATCTACTAATTTATCAAATTTTTCTCTATCCTCTGCAAGAAGTTTTGTTCTTTCTTCAAAAGTAATTCCCTGTGGACAATAACCACCTTCATATACAGCATGACAGGAAGTTTGATCTGATAATAATTCTACCTTTATATCATTTTTAACTACATATTCTAGTAAGTCTACTATGTTTCCATGATAAGCAATGGACATAGGTTCCTTTTTCTCCATATATTCATGTGCAATTTTAAATATTTTATCTAAATCAGAAGAACATTCTTTAACCCATCCCTGGTTAAGTCTTGTATCTATTCTAGACTGATCAACTTCTGCTATTATACCTACTCCATTTGCTATTTCTATAGCTTTTGGCTGAGCACCACTCATTCCTCCAAGGCCTGAAGTTATGAATAAATGACCCCTTAAATCACCATCATTTGGAATTCCAAGTTTCATTCTTCCTGCATTAAGAAGTGTATTAAATGTACCATGAACTATTCCCTGTGGTCCTATATACATCCATCCACCTGCAGTCATCTGTCCATAGTTTGCAACTCCCATTTCTTCTGCTATTTCCCAATCTTTTTGGTTGTCAAACATTCCAACCATCATAGCATTTGTTATTATTACTCTTGGTGCATCTGGCTTTGATTTAAATAATCCAAGAGGATGTCCAGATTCAACTACTAAGGTTTGATCTTGAGTCATAACTTCTAAATACTTCTTTATAAGCCTGTACTGCATCCAGTTTTGACATACACTTCCTGTCTCACCATAAGTAACTAGCTCATAAGGATATAATGCTACTTCAAAATCTAGATTGTTATCTATCATAACTTGAAAAGCTTTACCTTCTGTACATTTTCCTTTATATTCATCAATAGGCTTTCCATGAATTCTTCCTTCTGGACGGAATCTATATCCGTAAATTCTTCCTCTAGTAGTAAGCTCTTCTAAAAATTCAGGTATTAATTGTTCATGATATTTAGGTGGAATATATCTTAAAGCATTCTTTAAAGCAATCTCAGTTTGTGATTTACTTAAATGAAATCCTCTATCTGGTGCTCTTCTTATGCCTTCAATAAATTTAGGCATTTCAGGGAATTCATCATCCAGTTTTATAGTCATAGCTTCTTTAATGTTAATATTATTAATCATTTTGTTTCCTCCTTGTTTATTAACCAAATTTATATTCTAAACATAATGTCACTCAACTACTATCATAAAATTAAATATATAACTGAAGTTACTAGTTTAAATTTTGACTTTTACATAAGGATATACAATAAATGTTTCATCACATTATCTAAATTACTTTTTTATTAGTCTTAGCGATATGTTCAGGAATATCTTAAAACTTTAGCCTTGTTTGATCCTAAGCGAGTTTAGCAAAGTTCTTAAGTCTTCCTGAACTTTAATTTTTAGACTAATTAAAAACATTTAGCAGTGATTAAATATTTATTGTATATCGCGTAGTAAAAGTTAAAATCCAAACTTTCACTGCACCTTACTTACTATATGAGCAGTTATTCACTTAAATTTGTCTCCAAAACTTGTTTAATATCAAAGTTTTCAATTTGAAGATAATACTCTGCACAATCAATTAAAGCTTTCATTGGAATTAATCCGATAACTTCAGCTCCAACTACAGGAACCCCATATCTTTTTGCTTCCATCTTAACCATTTCCTGAATAGTATATACAGCCGTTTTTTCATAATTTACCATATTTATTGAAACTTGAGCTATATTCCTTTCAGTTAACATTACTCCAACAGCTTTAGCATATCTTAAGCCTCCGCTTATATGTCTTATTTTTCTAGCTATTTTATTAGCTATTTCAATATTATCTGTACCCAAATTTACGTTATATGCTATTAATGGGAATCTTGCTCCTATAACAGTAGCTCCACTCTTTTTATTCATTTCGCATGGACCAAAATCTGGTTTCCATTCTGGCTTCTTTATTTTTTCAAAGAAACCTTCATATTGACCTTTTCTTATTTCTGCTAAATTTCGTCTTTCTGGTGCTGTAGCAGCATCTTCATACAAATAAACTGGTATGTTTAATTCTTCTCCAACCTTTTTCCCTAAATCTTTAGCAATTTCAACACACTCTTCAGTAGTTATGTCTCTTATAGGAATAAAAGGAACTACATCTGTAGCACCCATTCTTGGATGTGCTCCTGAGTGTTTACTCATATCTATAAGTTCTGCTGCTTTCTTAATAAGTTTAAAAGCAGCCTCTTTTGTTTCCTCTGGACCACCTATAAAAGTTACAACAGATCTATTGTGATCTTTATCTGAACAATAGTCTAAAAGCTTTACACCTTCTGTTTTTCTAACTTCATCTACAACTTTCTCAATTATTTCTTTATCTCTACCTTCACTAAAATTAGGTACACATTCTACTAATTTTGCCATATGTACTTCCCCCTTAGTTTCTTTCTTTATTTGTCTTTATTATAACGTTTACACATCTACATAACGTCTATTTTTATATATTTTTTTGAATTTTATATAAAATTAGAATATTTCTATCGACGGTAAAATTCTCATATGAATGCAAATTTTGTCTGAAAAACAATAATACACACAAAAAGCTATAAAATTATGGATTTAACTCCATATTTCATAGCTTTTTAATTACACTTTTGATGCAATTCTGTTTATCTTTAATTTTTTAGTCTCTTTAAAGCATTAGCACTGTATTCATCTCTAGCTTCTTTTAAATATATTATTCCCTGATTAACATATTCCTGAAAATCTTCATTTAAATATCCACCAAATATATGTTCAAAATATGTATTATCCTTTACATTTAGCAGTATTTCTGCCTTAGCTCTAAAAACCGTACCTATTTCCTTAGGATTCTTCAAAATCTTTGAATTTACATCCGCATTTTTTAAGAACTTTAAAGACTCTTCAAAATTTCCATCTTTCATCAAAATTATTGACATAAAAGCTTCTGCTATGGACTTTCCCCATATAATATCAAACTTTTTATAAATATTTAAAGCTTTTTTAAAATACTTTGTTGATAAACTATAGTCACTAATACAAAAGGCTGTTTCCCCTGCATTAGTATAAAATAAAGCAAGACTGGTTAGTACATTTTTTTGTTCACATATCTCAATAGCTTTATTATAATAATCTAAAGCTTCCAAAAAATTTTCTTTTTTCTTTCTTATATCACCCATATAATTATAACAAGCAGCTATATTTAGTGCATATTTTTCCAAAGTATTTTTAGTCCCACTTAATGTATTTATAGACTGTTGCATTAAAGTTTGTGCTTCCTCATAATCTCCAACCATCTTCTTATACAATGCCTTAAGTCTTAATATTATTCCAACTTCCTCATAGTAATTACAACTAACAGCAATCTCAAGCCCACAATTAATATATTTTATCATTTCCTCCGTTTTATTTGTTTGAATACAATAGTAAATCATCTGCTTATAGCCTTCTATGGCATAGTCAGTATATTTAATATCATTAGCCTTACATATCATATCTTGAATGTTTTTTATTCCTTCTTCATACTCACCTTTTCTTATTAAATACCTTCCTTTTATATGTAATACACTCACTTCAAGTTTTAATACTCCATCTGAATTTCCCTCTTCGCTTCTTAATTTTTCTAAACTATGTTCAATTTCTTTAAGATTTTTTATACTTTCACTATCGTTGAAATATAATTCATCGTAAGATTTATTATTATAATAAATTATTGGAAAAAGTTCATGGCTAAAATTAAGATAAACGTTTAAATTTTTAATCCTATATTTAAGAGCTGCTTCAAAATTATGTGCATTTTCAAAATGATATATTAATTTATAATAGATGTTAATATCCTTGGTATTATTCTTTAATGTCTTCTCTAATATTTGACCTGTTTTATTATGAAGTATTCTTTTTTTAGCTTGAGATAAATTCATATATTGAAATTCTCTTAGTTTCTGGTGGGTAAATTTAAAACATATGTCATTTTGATTTTTTGATTCTTTTAAAATAAATCTTCCTTCAAGTTTTTCTATTATGTCCATAATTTCTAGCTCATCTTTTTGTGTCAATTCTTTTAAAATAAACAAAGGCACCTCATCATGAAATAATGATGCTATTTCAACTATCTTTTTTTCATCACCTGATATATCCATGAATCTATTTTTTAAAACATCCTGCATTTTAGATGTTATTATATTTATATTATTTTTTGATTTTATAATATTAAGATATTCTTTTATAAAAAAAGCATTTCCTTCCGTTTCCCTATATATCTTATTTATAATCTCTTTGGATAAATTATGTTTTGGAAAAACCTTATTAATGAAATTTTCAACTTCAATAGTACTAAATCTGTTAAGCTCTATGATTTGAATTTTGTCATATTTTTTAGTAGAAGCTAAAAATCTATCTACATAATGATTGAATTCATTTCTAAATGTAAGCAAAAACATTATATTATTTCCTTCATATTTAGACATAATGCTTGTAAGTAATGAAACACTAGCTGAGTCCATCCATTGAATATCTTCAAATACTAATAAAATCTTTTTATCTATAGATACTTTTTTTAGTATATAGGTTATTATATTTCCAACTACATCATGTTTTAATAATTCTATGGTGTCCTCTAATTTAATTGTTTCTGAACAATTAGCATTATTCACTTCAGGTACAAGTTTCTTTATTATATTTTCTAAAGTATCTGAAGTTTTAATTTCATTATCACTTATAGTGCAAGCCAGTCTGGAAATGATATTTCTCCAAGGTTTTAATGCGTATTCACTTTCAAATTGATAACAGTTTGTTTCAAAAACATATATTTTATTTTTATCAATAGTTTCAAGAAATCTATCTTTAAGGCTTGTTTTTCCTATACCCATTTCACCTTTTATTAACATAGATTTTGAGCTGTTACCTTTGATAAAATTATAATAATTATTTTCCATTAATCTTAATTCATTAAGTCTTCCATAGAAATAACTCTCATTACTTTCACTTTTATGCCTTTCATTCATTAAATCCAGCACTTCATTAAAAGCTTTTGTTGTTTTTATATCAGGAACTATAGCTAGTTCTTTGTTTAATATGTCTGAAAGCTTATTATACAGTTCAATAGCATTATTAAATTTTCTTTGATTTTTATAACAATAAATTAATTGTCTATATGCTTCTTCATTAAACTCATCAGTCTTTATAATTAATTTACAATATTTTTCAATCTTTTCATTGTTACCACGATTTTCTTCTACTTTTATTTGATCTTTAAGTCTTTTTAAATATATGCCTTCAAGGTATTCTCTTGTTTCACACATCCACTTTTCAAAGTTTTCTGCACCCTTAGGCATAAAACTTTTTAAGAATTGCCCTTGATATATGTCTACTTCATCTTCGTTATTAATAAATTTTTCCACATCTGTATCTATTTTTGTATTTTCATTAAATATAATTGTAGACTTATTTAAAAAATCTATTACTTGCTGTTTGCCAAAAACCTTTTTTAATTTATATATAGCATTTCTCAAATTTTTCCTTGCAGTACTTTCTTCCATGTCCGGCCATAAAAGTCCTGATAACTCGTCTCTTGTGGTTTGTTTCTTTATTACTAAATAGCAAAATAAAGCTTGTACTTTACTATATGGGAATGATACACTTTTTCCATTAAACGTTGCAATAAAGTTGCCAAGTAGTTTTACATGGATGTAATCCATACCATCACCTCTTAAATCGCACTTTACATATTCTACACTTATTATAAATATTGCAAATTTTTTTGTCAATTTTAAACAACTTATTCAAATGCTACTTAAAACCATCAATGTTTGTGTAATACATAAAAAATCACCAGTAACATCATTTTAATAATCTGTATATCAACTTTCAAAAAAATTGTTTTTTTGTTATCGTTTTAAGTTATCAATTTAACAATTTTTTCTGCTATAATATTAGTTGGCTAATATTTTTATTATCTGTATAATATTTAATTACTATGTTTTTGTTATAAATTACTTATTAAACTAATTATAAAAGGAGTGATACCAATGAATTTAAAGGTTAACGGATTAGACGAATTAGATCTTCAAATATTGGATATTCTTATAAAAGATTCTAGAACTCCATTTCTAGAAATAGCTAGACAATGTCATGTAAGCGGCGGAACCATTCACGTGAGAATGAAGAAAATGGAAGACCTCCAAATAATTAAAGGCACTAAGCTGATTGTCGATAATTCAAAGCTTGGTTATGATGTTTGTTGTTTTATAGGTATATATTTAGATAAAGCTCAAACCTTTAATGATGCATTAGATGACTTAAAACTTATAAAAGAAATTGTTGAACTTCATTATACAACAGGAGAATATTCCATATTCATGAAAGTTATTTGTAAAAATATAGCAGATCTTCAAAACTTACTGATGACTAAAATTCAAAAAGTTAAGGGTATTCAAAGAACAAATACTTTTATTTCTTTATTTCAACCTATTGATAGGAATATTGAATTAAATATTATAAATAAAGAATAAGAACAGGGGAAATTTTTTCCCTGTTTTTTTATTACTTATAATTTTTAAAAATATGCGAATAATAACATTATATAAAATTATAAAGGAGATGTAATTATGAGAACATTGGATGCTATTGCACTAATACTAGTTATCATAGGTGCCCTAAACTGGGGATTAATTGGATTCTTTAACTTCGATTTAGTTGCTATGATATTTGGAACAATGTCCAGCTTTACTAGAGTTATATATGCTCTTGTTGGTATTGCTGGTTTATATGCTTTTTCTTTCTTTGGTAGAGATAGAGACAGAGATGTTAACAGAGACAGACATGATGTTAAATAACATGAAAATATGCTTTGCGAAAATAATAATATAAATTTCATTTTAAATTTAAAAGCTATGAAACTAGGTTTAGTACTCTAATTTCATAGCTTTTCTTAGATATATTCTTTATTTTACTGAGTAAAAAAGTATTTCATTAAAAATTTAAAACAACTTTTCATTTTCTTAATTAGGCATATGAAAGAAAGTAGCAAGTCAAAGATGTTAGTATATTTTGCGATGGATAAGGAAACAGGTTCCGCTGATAGTTGTTCTATCAAAGGGTTCTGTTGACGCAGTATGACGCAAAATATACTAACATACTGACTTGTTATTTTTTTGAATATGCCTTATTATTTTAACTCTGTTTTAATTCCCCTGCTTAAAGTATTTTCATAGTCTATGAATTGATAAACATCATCTTCAAATAATTGACTAAAATTTTTCAATTCTTTTAAATTAATATCTTCTATAGGTTTACCTTTTTCTTCACAGTAAAGTACTATTTCGCCTATTACCTTATGAGCATCTCTAAATGCCATACCCTTGTTTACAAGATAATCTGCTGCCTCTGTAGCATTCAAAAAGCCTTTTTTTACTGCATTAAAAGTATTTTCCTTTTTAACCTTTAAGGTGGAAAGCATACCGCTCATTATCTTCAAACAGCTTAATATTGTGTCTAAGGAGTTAAAAAACTGTTCTTTATCTTCCTGCATATCTTTATTATAGGCAAGGGGAATGCCCTTCATAGTGGTAAGCAGTGACATGAGCGATCCGTATACTCTCCCTGTTTTGCCTCTTATGAGTTCTGCAGCATCTGGATTTTTCTTTTGAGGCATTATACTGCTTCCTGTTGAAAATTCATCATCTATCAAAATAAAGTCAAATTCTTTACTACTCCATAAGATTAATTCCTCACTTAAACGACTTAAGTGCATCATGATTATGGAAAAACAGGATAAAAGTTCTATGATATAATCCCTATCGCTTACTCCATCTAAAAAGTTATCTACTGGTTTTTTAAACCCTAATTCTTTAGCTGTAAAGCTTCTATCTATATTGTATGTAGTTCCAGCTAAAGCACAGCATCCAAGAGGACTTTCATCCATAATTTCTATAGCATTTTGAACCCTTTTTTTATCTCTAGATAACATATTATAGTAAGCCATAATATGATGCTTAAAGGTTACTACCTGAGCTCTTTGAAGATGAGTATATCCTGGCATTAAAAAGTTATTTTCTTCTCCAAGTTTTACTATTACATTCTTAAGCTCATCTATGTTTTCTATAACCTCAAAAGCTTTTTTCTTTGCATAAAGTCTTAAATCCACAGCCACTTGGTCATTTCTACTTCTTGAAGTATGAAGTTTTTTGCCAACTTGACCTATTCTTTCTATTAAGTTGGTTTCCACAAAACTGTGAATATCTTCATAATCACCTTCTAATTGAAGTACATCATTTTCTATATCTGAAAGTATTAAATCTAATCCATTTCTTATATTTTCTTTTTCTTCCTTTGTTAATATGCCGCATTTTGCAAGCATTTCAACATGTGCTTTGCTTCCCTGTATATCTTCATAATAAAGTCTTCTATCAAAACTTAAAGAACTATTGAAATCTTCCATAAGTTTATTTTCAGCTTTTTTAAATCTGCCACCCCAAAGTTTCATAATTATTTTACCTTCTTCTTGTTAGTCATAGATTGTATTTTACTTGGAAGCCCGAATAAATTTATAAAACCTTCTGCATCTTTGTGACTATATAATTCACTTGCACCAAAAGAAGATATACTTTCATCATAAAGTGCATATGGTGCATCTACTCCAGCTACCATTATGTTTCCTTTATATAATTTTAATTTTACTGAACCTGTTACATTTTTCTGTGTTACATCTACAAAAGCATCTAATGCTTCTTTTAATGGAGTAAACCATAAACCATCATACACTAATTCTCCATATTTTTGAGCTATAGTTTGTTTGTAATGGAATGTAGGTTTATCAAGAGTTAATCGTTCTAATTCTTTATGTGCTGAATAAAGAATTGTTCCACCTGGAGTTTCGTATATTCCTCTTGATTTCATTCCTACTAATCTATTTTCTACTATATCAATTATTCCTATTCCATTTTCTCCACCTATTTTATTTAATGTCTCTAATAATTCAACTGGAGCTATATCTTTACCATTTAATTTCTTAGCTATTCCTTGTTCAAAATACAACTCTATATAAGTAACTTCATCCTTTGCCTTTTCTGGTGGTGTTGTCATAAGATACATTCCCTGATTATGTTCATTTTTAGGATCTTCTAATTCTCCACCTTCATGACTTAAATGCCACAAATTTCTATCCCTTGAATATATTTTTTCCTTAGTTACTGGCACTTCTACCCCTTTGGCATTAGCATAATCTATTGCATCTTCTCTTGATTTTATATCCCATATTCTCCATGGTGCAATTACCTTTATTGTAGGATCAAATGCTGCTATACCAATTTCAAAACGCACCTGGTCATTTCCTTTTCCAGTGCATCCATGTGCTATATATTTTGCTCCTTCCATATGTGCTATTTCAACCAATCTTTTTGCCATTAAAGGTCTTGCAAAAGAAGTTCCAAGCATATATTTTTCTTCGTATAAAGCTCCTGCTTTTATACCCTTAAATAAATAATCAGTTACAAACTCTTCAATTAAATCTTCTATATATACCTTTGAAGCTCCAGTTCTTATAGCCTTTGCTTCAACTTCTTTCATATCATCACCCTGGCCAACATTCATGCATGCTGCAATAACGTCCAAATCATAGTTTTCTTTAAGCCAAGGAATTATTATTGATGTATCTAATCCACCTGAATATGCTAATATAACTTTATCTTTCATAAAAAAATACCTCCGTCTTTCCGCATTGATAATTTATAACATTATTTTTAGTACAAATCATTTTTATCCGATCGCTACCATTGCTAATACCCCATCTTCTTTAAGTGGGGAATAAGCACTGCTACGCGCCTGGATAAGTTCTTCTAAGACTCAGATGGGTAAAATGCCTAAATAGCATTTTACGAGCTCTGCTCTGGTAAGAGGTATTCCTCACAAGAAAACTCCACCTGAGTCTAAGAATCACTTGATATTTTTATTTTTCAAACACTTAATTTTATAAATAAGTGCCAACTTCGTTGTCTGCAGCTGACACTTACTTTACACTAATTTTTTAAAGTACTTTTTCTAAAAATGCTTTAGTTCTCTGTTCCTTTGGATGAGAAAATATTTGATCTGGTGGTCCCTGTTCTACAATTTTTCCACCATCCATAAATATAACTCTATCTGCAACCTCTTTAGCAAAACCCATTTCATGAGTTACAACTACCATAGTCATTCCTTCTTTAGCTAGATCCTTCATTACACTTAAAACTTCTCCAACAAGTTCAGGATCTAATGCAGATGTAGGTTCATCGAAAAGCATTATATCTGGCTTCATAGCAAGTGCTCTTGCTATGGCAACCCTTTGTTTCTGTCCACCAGAAAGCTTTGATGGATAATAATCCACTTTGTCTGAAAGTCCAACTTTTTCAAGAAGCTTCTTAGCTCTTTCCAAAACCTCACTCTTATTTTCTTTTTTCACCATAATTGGTGCTTCCATTACGTTTTGTATGGCTGTCATATGTGGAAATAAGTTAAAATTTTGAAAAACCATACCCATTTTTGTAGTTATTCTTCTTATAAGCTTTTTATCCTTTGAATTTAATTCTTCACCTTCAATTACTACTTTGCCACCATCTATTTCTTCAAGATGATTAAGACATCTTAGGAACGTACTTTTACCTGATCCAGAAGGTCCTATTACAACTAAAACCTCTCCTTTTGCCACATTAACATTTAAGTTTTCAAATACAACTAAATCATTAAATTTCTTAGTTAAATTTGTAGCTTCTATCATAAGATTTTTAGCATTAAAATCTATACAATTGTTTCCGATTATATTTTCCATAAAAATTTCTCCTTTATTATTAATAAACAGAAAGTTTCTTTTCAAATATTCCAAATGCACCTGTAAATATAGTAGTTAATAAGAGATATAAAACGCCCGCTGTAAAAAATACTTCTATAGGTTTAAAAGTACTTGCATATATCTGTTGTGCAGATCTCATAAGCTCTACCATAGCAATAGTTGATACTAATGAAGTATCCTTTAACATTGCTATAAACTCATTTCCTACAGGTGGTATTATTACCTTAAAAGTTTGTGGTAATATTATCTTTCTCATAGTATCACCATAAGTAAATCCTAGAGCCTTTGCTGCTTCAAACTGACCTTTATCTATAGATTGAATTCCACCCCTTATTATTTCTGCCATATAAGCACCACAATTTAAACTTAATCCTATTGATGCTGCTCCAAAGGGTGTTAGTTCTATTCCTATAAAAGGTAAACCATAATAAAAGAAAAATAATTGTAAAAGAAGAGGAGTTCCTCTAAATATCCATGTATATAAACTTGATATTATTCTAAACACTGCATTTTTAGAAAGCTTTAAAAGTGCTAAAAATATTCCAAGTACTGTTCCTGTAATTAATGCAATGACAGTAAGTTCTATTGTCATTACACTTCCCTTTAAAAGTAGGGGTAATACTTTTATTATTATTCCTGTATCCAATACTTTCACTCCAATTCAAATTTTTAACTATAGTACAATAAAAATAATGTTTTTCATTGTCTTTTAATTTATTTTCTATCCCCTTAACAATTCATTAATCAAAATTACTGACATCATAAATTCCTCTGATTTTCTTAACCTTTCCATACCTTTCTCCCCTTTTTTAATTAAACTTTTTTACTCCTTAGATTGATGTAATAATTATACATCTTTAATTATAATTATGCAATGTTTTTTTAATATTTTTTATTCTCATTTATAGCATAAAATTACACTTAGATTTGTACTAAAAAGCTGTGTATCTTACTTGTCAACACTTTGTATATGTTTACACATAGATATTCCTTAACATTTACGTGTTTATTTATGAATTAATACAATATACATTTAATCATTAATTTTGTATATATTCTGCATAAAATTTTTACTTTGTTATAATAAAAAACTATATAAAATGATAAATAAAAAAACCTGTATCATATTTCAGATACAGGCATCTATTTAAATAGAGATGATGGTCTTTTTTTATTTAAAATATCTATTTAATAATCCTTTAAATGCCATTCCATGTCTAGCTTCATCTTTACACATTTCATGAACTGTATCATGAATTGCATCGTAATTTAATTTTTTAGCTAAAGTAGCTAAATCCTTTTTACCTTGACATGCACCATGCTCAGCTTCTACTCTTGCTTCTAAGTTTTTCTTTGTGCTAGAATCTACAACTTCACCTAATAATTCTGCAAATTTTGCAGCATGCTCAGCTTCTTCAAAAGCTATTCTCTTATAAGCTTCAGCTACTTCAGGGAAACCTTCTCTATCAGCTTGACGACTCATTGCTAAATACATTCCAACTTCTGTACATTCTCCAGTAAAATTAGCTCTAAGACCTTCTATAACTTCAGGGTCAACATCTTTAGCAGTACCTACTTTATGCTCATCAGCCCAAGACATTTCTCCATCTACTTTTAAAACAAATTTATCTTTTTTAGCCTTACATTGAGGACATACTTCTGGAGCTTCCTCCCCCTCATAAACATATCCACATACTGAACAAACAAATTTTTTCATTACTAATTCCTCCAATTCAAAATAATTTTTATCTTCAACTTATTTTTATTTTTTATATCTTTTACATTTACTATTATATAATAATCATTATTAGATTGCAAGAGTTTTTTTTAAAATTCTTTTCATATTTTTCTACAATTTACCTCACGCCTATGGTAGTAATACTTCTAGCTCCATAAATATTGATATTTAATTATATGTATACGCTTGAAGTTACTAGTTTGTATTTTAACTTTTATGTAGTGATATATGATAAGTGTTTCATCACATTAGCTAAATTGTTTCTTATTATTCTTAGAGAAAAGTTTGTGAAAGCCTTAGAACTTTAGTCTTGTTTGAGGGAACCGAGTTTGACAAAGTTCTTAGGTTTTCACAAACTTTGAGCTTTAGAATAATTAGAAACATTTAGCAGTGATGAAACACTTATCATATATCACGGAGTAAAAGTTAAAATACAAACTTCCACTGTACCTTTGCGTCACATTATTTTTATATTGTAACTTTAGATATAGAAGCTATTAAACCCTATATCAGGTTGGTTTTTAAAGTGTATGCATACATTTTACTAATTTTTGCTTTTGTTTTAGTATACTAGTATAAACCATGGTAATTATTAATAAGGCCTTTTTAATTTTTTATATTTTTTAAATTTGGAGGTTTTTTTCATGGAGAAATATGAATTAAATAAAAATTTAGCCCAAATGTTAAAGGGCGGTGTAATTATGGACGTTGTAAATCCTAAAGAAGCTGAACTAGCAGAAAAAGCTGGAGCTTGTGCCGTAATGGCACTTGAAAGAGTTCCTTCAGATATAAGGAAACAAGGTGGAGTAGCTAGAATGTCTGATCCTAAAATGATTAAAGAAATACAATCAGCAGTATCAATTCCAGTTATGGCTAAAGTTAGAATAGGCCATTTTGTAGAAGCTCAAATTCTTCAAGATCTTAAAATAGATTACATCGATGAAAGTGAAGTATTAACTCCTGCTGATGAAGCTTATCATATTAACAAATGGGATTTTAAAGTACCTTTTGTTTGTGGTGCAAGAAACCTTGGCGAAGCCTTAAGAAGAATAGGCGAAGGTGCTTCAATGATTAGAACAAAAGGTGAAGCAGGTACTGGAAATGTTGTAGAAGCCGTACGCCATATGAGATGTATGATGGATGAAATAAGCAAAGTTAAAAATTCTTCCAAGCAAGAACTTATGACTCTTGCTAAAGAACTAAGTGCACCTTATGATCTTATTAAATATGTTTGGAAGGAAGGCAAACTTCCCGTAGTTAATTTTGCAGCTGGCGGAATTGCAACTCCAGCAGATGCAGCCCTTATGATGCAACTTGGATCTGAAGGTGTATTTGTAGGTTCTGGTATATTCAAATCTTCTAATCCCGAAAAAAGAGCAAAAGCTATTGTACTTGCAACTACTTACTATAATGACCCCAAAGTACTTGCTGAAGTTTCTAGTGATTTAGGCGAACCAATCAAAGGTCTTGATTTAAGAGATTTAGACAACAGGTATGCTGAAAGGGGCTGGTAAGCCATGAAGATTGGAGTCCTATCTCTTCAAGGTGGATTTATTGAACATATAAATCATTTAAAATCCATAGGTTGTGATACCTTAGAGGTTAAAACCTTATGTGATTTAGAAAATGTTAATGGTATAATTCTTCCTGGAGGAGAAAGTACTGTAATTGGTAAAATTCTAAAAGAAACTAACTTACTTACCCCGCTAAGAGAAAAAATATTAAAAGGTATGCCTGTTTGGGGAACCTGCGCTGGTATGATATTACTTGCAAAAGAAATTGAAAATGATAAAAATAACTATCTTTCGGTTATGAATATAAAAGTAAAAAGAAATGCATATGGAAGCCAGATTGATAGCTTTGAAACTAAAAAAATAATTAAAGAAGTTTCACCTAACCCCATTCCTCTTATTTTTATAAGAGCCCCTTACATTTCTAGTTATGACAATACTGTAAATATCCTTTGTGAAGTTAATGAAAATGTTGTGGCTGCTAGAGAAAATAATATTCTTGCTACATCATTTCATCCTGAACTTACTGAAAATCTTGAGTTTCATAAATACTTTTTATCAATGTGTGATAAAAATGTATAAAAATCAAAAGGGAAATTGTTTTTACGCTTTTTCCATATCTCTCTAGATGTATTTTAAATCTTTGTGTCAGCTCATTTATCATAATTCTTTGCTACTTTAAATTTTCTAGACATAATAACAAAAGCTAATGATTTGATGAAAATCATTAGCTCTTGTTAATACTATAAATATATAATTAGACTTACTTTATACTAAAAGGAAACAGTATTATTTACTTAAATAACCCCAATCTTTAAAAACACATATTGTAATGTATCATCACCTGATGGCACATTAAAAAATGGTGTTGTTTGTTCTAATTTATTTTCTTTTATAAAGCTTTGTAACTTTGAATAAGCTTCTTCACTGTTTTTTTCATAGTCATTAAATACAGTAGTAGAAACCATATTTTCAATACTAAAATAACTATGAAAATCCATACCTTCTGGTACATCTATGTAATCTTCTTCTACTGAAATAAAGAACTCCATACCTACATTTTCATTTATAGTTGGAAACATATTAATAGAATAAAACGGAAACCCTTTTATGTGCACTTTTAGAGCATTTACTTCATCAAGAAACTCCTTCATTACATTTTCAAAATCTTTATAATTAAAGTAATACTTTTGAGAAATTACATTTGTTAATCTAATATAGTCATGCTTATTAATCATTTTTTCCTCCACTAAATTACATACTTTTTTCTATAGGTGCATAAACATCAATTACACCACCACCAAAAACATCTAAATATATATTATAAAAAGGTTCTACTAATTTTAAATTGTAATTTCCAGCAGCCGCTCTTAACGTATCATAAGTAACAGTCTCAATATCATCATCTAAATCAGCATGTCTAAGTATCAAACCATCTTCAAATTTCATTTCTTCTATAAATACATATTTATTATTTGGTTCTAAATCAATCTCTGTATTTATAGGTACATATATACCAACTTTAGCTGTATTATTCTCTTTATCTACATCTTCAACTGTATATATTACTGGTCCTGTTACATAAAGACCATTTTTAATAATTGAGTTTCTTAATTCCCTTGCATGATTTACCCATTCATTTGTTTTACAAATTACTTTTATACTTAATACATTATGAAAAATTAACGGATTTCGTTTAATCTTCATTTTAATGTTCCCTCCATTTACCACTTCTTAATTTTTCCTTTATATTATGTCATACCAAAATATCCTCTATTTTGGTATCATTTATTTTTTTGCCTCATTGGTTTTTTTCCTTTTTTTCCTCTATTTAAATATGATTCATATGAGAAATTAAAGGATTCAAATCTTGATTTACAATATACCACTATAATGCATTCTGGAATAATACTGACTAATGCTACCTGTATTATAAACGCTAATACAAACACTAATATTGGTGGTCCCATATTAATACCTCTATTCTGCATATCTATTGTTGCTCTACGTCCTAATTTGCTTGCTATGACTATTACTGGAATCGAAAATCCTAAATATCTTATTTTTTTACCAAAAAGTCTCTCATTCAGTCCAACGCAATCTTTTCCCATTTCACCTTTTCTAATTAAAATTATAAGTCTTATAAAAACAAATATTGAATATATGCATACTAATATAATTGTGTATATTACTATCTTAAACAAAACATTATTATGGCAATAAAATACAATTAATGGCATTGGATATGCAAGTAAAGAAAATACAAACCAATTTATTGCTATAATAATTATAAAAAACTTTTGAAACTTAAATGCATATTTCTTCTTATTTATTCTACTAAATATAAAAAGACCAATATCTCCTATAATAATTATTTTAATTATTATACTTATCAAATAAGGACAATTTATATGACTCTGTTCAATATAAAACCATCCTAGTCCTGAAAAAATCAAAATAGCAATTAAGTTACCAATTAATTTACCATCTGTATTTCTAGGATGATACTTTGAATTTGAATATATAAATTGATGAAAATCTTCTTCTGAACATTTTTTTAATCCTAACATAATATTTCCTCCAAATTACTACTGAAATACTTTTCCTATATAACTTCCTATTTTATCTACAGCTTTATTAGCTAACTTCTTCGTTTTGTCAACAGTACTTTCTGGTGGTTCTCCGTATTTATAGTTTATCAATACATTTATTGTTGCTCCTGCTGCTGCTCCTACTACAGTTCCCGCACCTGGCACTATAGATCCGATTGCTGCTCCTGCTGCTACTGCTCCTGCGCTAGAGCCTAGATCAACTGTTGTATCTACCACAAATTTCTTAGTTTTTTCACCATTAGCTAAAGTCCACTTTCCATTTTCATCTTTAAGATCATCATTTGCATTATTATAAATAGTCTTCCCTTTATCATAAACACCAAAAGCTTTCCCAAACAAGTTTACTCCTGATGATATTTTAATATCTTTTATATGCTTTACCGGTATTTTAATGTTTTTTACATCCTTAATAACTTGACCTGATTTAATGTATTTTACTTCTCCTAATAAATCTTCTATTGCACCATCCTTAGCATTGGTAAAAATACGTTCTTCATCTTCTAGATTAGCCATTTTAATATATTTATTTAAATCATCATACCGCCCTTTTAATATTTTATTTGCATCTTTA
This sequence comes from Clostridium muellerianum, assembly GCF_012926525.1. Taxonomy (GTDB): domain Bacteria; phylum Bacillota; class Clostridia; order Clostridiales; family Clostridiaceae; genus Clostridium_AM; species Clostridium_AM muellerianum. The sequence goes on along the minus strand of NZ_JABBNI010000015.1, from coordinate 4,533 downwards.
GTCCATTTTTCACTTTCACCATCATAAATTTCTACACCTTTATTTATTAATTTATCTACATAATCTTTCAATTTATTAATGTTTTTAGAGCTTCGTCCAGTTAAAATTCTCTTTAACTCTTTATCCCTTAACATTTTAAATTCATCGTGAAAATACTTAGCACATTTTCCTAAATCATTAGGATTTAATTTGCTATTTTTTAATTTAATAAATATCTTCTCACCATTCTCTATTATTTCAAATGAATTTCCTCCTAAAAGAAATTTTAATGCTTTCATCTTTCCTGGATCTATTGAAAATTTAAACATTTCTTTTCCTATTGCATTGATTAAAGAATTATCTTTTGAACTCAAATCATTTCTTAACGCTTTTGAAAGCAAATATAAATATCTTTCCAAACTGTTCTTGTCACTAAAAAATATCTTTTCTATTTCTTCATCACTTATTTCCATGGTTCCTATATTGTTTTTATAACTTTTTAGGTTTGTCCCATCTAATAAAACAAAATTATTGTAAAATGTATTATCAAATGCATATAACTCTCTTGCATAACTTTCTAATCCATTTGCAAAATTCATTAATTTTTTTTGATTTTCCTTAGCCTTGTTAATAGAATTACTTATTCGAGATGTATCTGGTTTATATGTCAATTTATTTAATGAATTCAGTACATAAGTCAAATTATTTATTAAATCTTCATATTTAACACAACTAATATTTTTTAGGTTGTCCACAGTATCTTGACAACCTGCATATTTTATTGCAAGTTTACTCATTTTTGCCTCCTATAAAAATCTTAATAATTTTCCTCCTTCATCCTTAAGTTCTGTATCCTTTTCATACATAACCTTAAGTGCATTTTCAAGTTGAGCTAAATTTTCATTAAAAGCCTTAGCATCCTTTATCCAATTATCAAATGTTTTCTTAAATGCATCTTTGCTTTCACCTTTCCAGCCAACTTCATATAGTCCTTCAACAGAACTCTTAGCTGAATTTATTTTCTGTGAAATATTATTATGTATTTCAGAATACTTAAGTATACACTCTACTAAAGTTTGTAATTCTACCAAATAATCTCTATCTGATCCAGCCATGTATATACCTCCTTTTCAACCTTTTTAATCATCATGTTCATGATAATATGTATCTTCCATTTTTAAAATTTCTAGTCTATTTTCAAGTTGTATCTTGTAATCTGTACATTCTTTTTCACAACTAGATATTCCCTTAGGTTCATCTTTATTTAAATCCTTTAATGTGAATACTACATTTTGCTTATTGGTCATATCGATATTACTATTAAGATTTTCTGCATACTTAAATGTATTCTTTGATATTTCTCCACTGCTTGTAACCATATTTCCTAATTTTGAAACAGCATTTCTAATTACTACAAGATCACTCTCAATTATTGATATTTCTCTACAATGACACCCCATTGCTCTCCTCCTTACTATTTTTCAAACTTATTTGAAATATTTTTATCCAAACTGTCAAACTTCTTTAATGTATCATTTAAACTCAATATTAAATTTTTAAATGAATCATTTATTTTTTCAAAAGCTTTTTCCTGTTTTACAGTTATATTTTTATAATAATTTCTTGAAACACCTTTCCAATTAGATTCTTCTGTTAATGTAGTATTATTATTCTGTAATTCTTTTTTCTCATTTTCTAATTCTTTGTGTAAATCAGTAAGTTCAGATATTGTTTTTTCAAATAACTCATAATTTACTTTTTTTTCATCACTCTTTCCCATAATTACCTCACTATAAACTTATAAATTCCATGCATATATGTTTTAATTATCAATTCATAATTGTTTTAAAAATTATTATATGATTTCTAAAATCTAAGATAAAGATTATTTTTTCACATAATGTAAGAACTTATTATTAACCTAATTTTTAAACAAAATCTACTTTTTATTTATAATCATCCTAGGTTACATATTATTCAAATATTATTATAACATGACTAAAATGTAAATATATTGATTCTGCTTTAAATTTTTGTTAATAGTTATTCTTTAAACTTTAACCTAGTTTTAAAATATATTTACTTATAAGAACTTTCTATTTGTTAAACTCGTTTCATACTTAAAAATCACATTATAAATAAAGGAATAGTTTTTACACCATTCCTTCTTTGTTTCACTATCTATTTGTTTTCTTCCACAAATTTTATAAATCTTTTTCTTAAATAAAAAAAACTTTAATTCTTTAAATCCAAATGACCATTGCTTTATATCTCCAAAGAATAATTTTCCCCCCTTAATCTGCAAATCCTATAGATTCTTAGTAATTGATTTAAAAATAGGAACTAATATTCAAGCAAAACTTCTTGTTAAATTTAGTCTTTCTTTAAATTTAAGATTTGCCCTTCTACGAATAATCAAAAGAAGATAACAAATCAAATATACAAACTTTTGATTTGTTCATATGTCATGTAGTCACAATACCTATAGCTAAAATTATCCTGAGCCTTTATTTGATAAACCCAAAAAAAGGATTAGGATCTGTAATTACTCCTAGTGCAATTGCTACCTTAATTATGATAAGCATTATTACTGTTGTTACAATTAATATCAATGCTGGTTTAAACATATAATGACGTGCACTATTCCCAGATATATTATAATGATGCAAATTACAAATAGTACCCATAATTGTAGATATTGCTAGTGAATCTTCTTTTATTGGTATCAAATATATTAAACTAGGAACACCACTAACACACAAGGATATAATATATCCAATCACATAACAAACCACATAATAAATTAATTTGTATTCGTATTTCTTTTTATTCTCTTTATTTAAGCTTGTTTCTTTTTTATTATTTTTCATTATTGTCACCATATACCTTTGCTAAATCTGGATTAGATTTAATATAAGTATCAACTGTAGCAACAGAGATTGTCTGTTAACTTCCAAGCTTTGTAATGGTGCCTGATTCCTTACAAAAATTAGAACAGTTTTGTTTGATACTTGTCATTCATTCCAAGCATTCCACCAAAAGGATCTGGTGTTACAATTACTCCAAATAAAAGTAATACCTTAGTTATGATAAGTATTATGAATATCAATAATATTCCTATCATTAATGGTCTAAACATATAATGACGTCCTCTATCTCCAGGTATATTATAATGATATATATTACAAAATGTACCTATCATTACAGATATAAATATTGCATCTAGTTTAATAGGTATTAAATACATTAAGTTAGGTACACCAGTAACACATAATGATATAACATATCCAATCCCATAACAAATTACATAATAGATTAATTTGTATTCATATTTATTCTTGCTTAAATTATTTTCTTTTTTTAAACTTGTTTCTTTTTTATTATTTTTCATTATTGCCACCATATACCTTTGCTAAGTCTGGATTAGATTTAATATAAGTATCAGCTGAGTCAGTCCAGGATTTCACTGTGCCATTTTCATTAAAAGTATTTCGTATATCAACACCAGTATAAATAAAATCTTTTTTAGTTATGTTACTAGGATTAAAGCTTTTAACATCGAATACTGGATCTTTAGTTATTACACACTTTAATATCATTTATTGCAAAACCAGCACATATTATAATTACTAGAATTGACATAATAATAATTAGTCTTCTTCGCATTTATGCCTTCTTTCTTTACTCCTTTAATAGCTTTTTTACTAATTTCATATAAAGAAGATAACAAATCAAATATACAAACCTTTGACTTGTTATCTTTATTAATATGCCTTAATTAAGCACAGTCCTAATATTTCTTTATATATTCTTCCCAATCGTTAGGATGGATTTGTTTTATATGTTCAAGTGTATCATCAGAAATCTTAGTGTCCCAATAATTTACTCCTTGATTAGCAAATTCTTTAACAATTGCCATTTTCATTTTATATTCTTCTGATCCTAATTCAATAGTCCAGTCTCTTAAGCTATCTACTGGATAGAATTTTCTATTAGGATTACTAATATAATAGGATTCATTTACTTTTGCTTTTTTTTCTGCAATTAAATAATATGCATATCTCCTCATTTCCTCTGTAACATTTCCTCCTCCGATATCCAATACACAAATCGCTGCAGTCTTTCCTTTTTTTGTTTTATAATTTATATCAGCTCCTGCTTCCACTAAAGCTTTTGTTTTCTCAATTCCAGCTGAAACTGAATTCATCAAAGGACTTTTACCACTTTTTATATCATCATCATTTCTTCCTATATAATTTTTATTTGGATCTGCATGATAACTTAATAATAGTCTTACATATTTAGGATCTTTTTTCACCTCATTATCTACCCATGAAAAACCTGCTGCTCGAAAAAGTGGAGTTTCTCCTGCAACCTTTGTTGCTATATTAGGGTCTACACCACATTTTAATAATGCTTCTGCTGACTTATATTTTTCTGATCCTACTGACCATAGCAGCAAGGTTGCTCCATACTTAGGATCTTGATAATTTAACAATTCTGGCTTGTTTTTTGCTATTTTTTCTATCTTATTAACATTTTCATTTTTTACAG
>NZ_JABBNI010000014.1 GCF_012926525.1 Clostridium muellerianum | reverse complement strand
AGGAGGTAGGCATTTTTTAATATCTCAGGCATTAGAACTTCTTAAATGAAGCGAGTGTTCCTGCACAACATATATCAGACGTAATACAGCTTAACGTTTCTTCGGTTACTTACGTCGCAATATGCTTAAATTGTTGAAACAAGCTTATTTAACAGTAAATTTTTATATAGAACTATTTAATTTTAAAATAGTTCTATAAGTACATCCATTATTCCACCACATACCATACCTTCTTCTTCAGCAACATAACCTGTCATATCTATGGTTTGAATTTGATGACCACCATTTCTTAGTATGTAACGAGCACTATTGATTACTGAACCTTCACTACAGCCACCACCAATACTTCCTAAAATCTTACCATGTGGATAAACTAGCATTTTTGCTCCTTCTTTTCTTGGAACTGATCCTTTAGTAGAGATGATTGTAATAATAGCTTTAGGTTCTTTTTCTTCTTTACTTAGCGCAAGAAGTACATCACGATCAAATTCAGGCCAATTAGACTTTATAATTTTTTTTCTGCCATTTTTGGTATTAACAAGTCTTCTATAACTAACAACTTGAGATATAATGGAAACAGCTATTTCTTCAGGGGTAACTGCACCTATATCAAGACCTATAGGGGAATTAACTTTGTCGAGTTTTTCTTTAGAATAGCCTTCTTTAACTAATTGATCCATAACACCTCTAACTCTTCGTTTAGAGCCAATCATTCCAGTATATGCTGTATTATGCTTTAATACTTGCTTTAAACAATCCATATCATGTCTATGACCTCTAGTGACAATTACTACAAAAGTGGATGGATTTAAGTTAATTAAATCAAAACATTTATCGAAGCTTTCACAAATTACATTTTTAGCATCTGGAAATCTTTTACTGTTAGCGAATGATGGTCTATCATCAACTACAGTAACTGAAAATCCTAACTTTGATCCAAATTCAACTAAAGGTTTGGCGATGTGACCACCACCTAAAACTATTAGTTTTGGTTCAGGAAAGTAAGGTTCTATTAAATATATTTCTTTTTCAGAGGATCCAAACTGAAGCATGCCGGATTCTAAAGCATACTGAACTTTTTCATAAAATGCATCGGGAAAATTATAGTCATTATTATCAGTTAGTAAACCTTCTTCAGTAAAAAGAAATTTTCTAGGGAAATTTGAGTTTTCACTATTTTCATTATTAATTATTGTAACAATAGCGGCCTTTTTACCTTCATTTAGTTGGTTTAATAAGGATTCATAACTACTTGAATTCATGATAACATACCTCCTGTAAAGTTAATTTTAGTAAAGTGAAATTTACATATTATTTCTGTAAACAATATTATTATTAATTAATATTTAAAATAGTATGGATTAAATATCTTTTTTATGATTTTAACACAAAGTGCCAACAAGGTACACTAGTATTACTGAATATTGCAAAAAATATGAAACTTCGACTAAAAGTTTTTAATATGTTGCAGTATAAACTTTATTATTGACTATACTACAGTTTCAGTGTACTATGTAGATGCAACAGCAAAATGTATCCATATAGCTAGTGTTATTAGATAAAATAGCACAAATTAAAGACGGAGGACTATTAAATGCGTATATTAATATTTATTGGAACAATTCTTTTGCTTTTGTTTTTTTTGTTTTTATATATAATGTCGTGTTACTACATTGGAATAAAAGGTAAAGGTGTACTTTCATATAAGAATAAAAAGATAAGAAGTAAATTGTACTGGTTTATATTTTGGACTTTAGCACTTTCATATATTATAAGTGTTTTACTTAGAAGTTTTTTATCTGTAAATAATTTATTTACTTCAATATTTACAGCTGTTGGAGTAATTTGTCTTGCGATTACATTTTACCTTATTATAGTATTTCCTATAGTAGATATTATGAAATTTATATTAAGGAAAATAGGATATAAGGGAAAGGTTAGGAACTATTTAAGTAGGTTATATGGCAACGGATTATCAGTTTTTTTAGTAGTGTTTATTATAATAGGTTTTGGATTATGGAATGCCAATCATGTTATGATAACAAACTATGACCTGACTATTAATAAAAAGGCTGGAAAAGTTACATCACTTAATGTTGTAATGATTGCAGATGTACATATGGGAATTGGTATTAAAGAAAAAGGCATTGATAAAATGGTAAATTCAATAAATGCATTAAATCCTGATATAGTTTTCTTTTGCGGAGATATAATGGATGAAAGCAGTACTACAAAATTAAAAAGTTATGCATCAAATGCTTTTAAAAACATAAAATCCAAGTATGGAGTGTATGGTGTTACAGGAAATCATGAATATATAGAAAAGAATTTACCAGAAACTCTTTATTATTTGAAGAATGGCAATGTTAAGATGCTTCAAGATACTGCAGTAAAAATTGATAACAGCTTTTATGTGGTTGGAAGAAATGACCCGGCAGGAATTGATAGAGAAAAAGAAGGGATTAAACCACTTAGTAAAATATTAAAAGATTCTAATAGGGAGCTCCCAATTATAGTGCTTAATCATAGACCAACTAATTTGGAGGAAGATGAAAAAGAAAAGGTGGATATTCAGCTTTCTGGACATACTCACAAAGGACAATTTTTTCCAAATAACTTTATTACAAAAATGGTGTATGAAGATGATTATGGATACCTTAAAAGAAATAACTTTAATTTAATAGTTACTTCTGGCTATGGAACATGGGGACCTCCGATAAGGATAGGAACAAAAGCTGAAATAGTTAATGTTAAAATTAAATTTAGGCATCTGAAAGAAAATAATTAGTCCTATATGTGACGGATGTTTTTGTAAGACAAGAAGATTGGTACCGCAGAAGCTTAAGCTATATAAGAGTTCTGTGGACACAGTATTACAAAAAATAGACTAACATTTGGAATTGTTATTTTTTTGAAGATACCTTAAGGCACATTCAATAAAATAACTAGTCAGTATGTTAGCCTATTTTGCATCATACTGCGTCAGCAGAACCCTTTGATAGAACAACTATCCGCGGAACCTGCTTCCTTGTCTGATACAAAATAGACTAACATCTTTGACTAGTTATTTTATTAAATGTGCCTAAGTAAGATCTGAAAAATTTCTATCCTAGTTGATAGAAATTTTATTTTTTATACAATAATTATGGTAAAATAAACTAGTGATTCATTTAATTGAGATTATTATAAAAACATACCATAGATAAAAAGGTAACCTAAATAGCATGTAAAATGCTTTAGCAAACTTCGTATGAGGAAAGGAAAATATAAAATGATAAACATAAGTGAAGCGGATGTTTCAGAAACAAAAGAAATTAAACAATTGTTAAATTATGTGTGGAGTACTGCACATGGGTCAATTTTTTCTAAAGAAACTATTAAGTATATTACAGAAAAAGGACAAACTTATGAAAATTTAAAAAAAGAAATTGAGGATACTAATATATTATTTATTGTTGCAAAAAATGACTTGAAAAAGATAATTGGGTTAGCTACAGTAAAGAATAAAGATAAAGATAAAGATGTATTTATACAAAGGCTATATATTCATCCAAGTTATCAAAGCCAGGGAATAGGAAAAAACATACTAATAAATATTGTTAATAGATTTAAGAATATGAAAAGTATTCATTTGGAGGTTGAAGAAAATAATGATAAAGCATTAAAGTTCTATAAAAAATGCGGTTTCAATATAGTAAAAAGAAATGAATATGAACTTAAAGGTGATGAGTTTAAAACTTTTTTGATGGAAAAGTTGTTTTAGTTTAGTAAGTTAAATGAAAGGAATTTTATATGAATATAAAAGATTATAATTCTAAAATATCTAACAAGAAACTAGAAGCTATTTTTATAGATAGGGATGGAACTATAGGAGGTACTGATGAAGTAGTTTATCCAGGAGAATTTCAATTGTTTTCATTTGTGGTAGAAGCAATTAAAATATTAAAGGCAAAGGGGATAAAAATAATTTCATTTACTAATCAACCAGGAATTTCAAAAGGAAAAGCGACAAAAGAAGATTTTATTAAAGAACTTACTGGTTTTGGTTTTGATGATTGTTGTATATGTCCACATGATGAAAGTGAAGGATGTATTTGTAGAAAACCCAAAACTGCTATGTTAGAAAAAGCAGCTGTAAAACATAACTTGAATTTAAAAAAATGTTTAGTTATTGGGGATAGATGGAGCGATATGTTGGCAGCTTCAAAGGTAGATTCTATTAAAATTTTAGTACTAACTGGGGCAGGAAAAGATGCACTAGAAAAATATAGACATAAATGGAATAATTGTAATGCAGAATTTATAGCAACAAATATTTTAGAGGCAGTTAGATGGTTAGAAAATGAAAAATATATATAGTGTTAATAAAAATCTTGCCACTTCCAAAACTTTTAAACACATATGGTTGATGCTATAATAATTAATATATAAGCTAAAAATTGTAATAATAGGAAGGGAAGTGAGATCCTGATGACATTAGGCAAATAAGAAGGCAATATTAAAGTTTTGATATTAATATATTACTATTTGCTATAATTTGAAAATCAGGTGATAAATAATAATGAAACGTTGGAAAATAAATCTTTATACTGTTTGGTTTTCACAAATTTTATCTATAATGAGCTTCAATTTTGGAATGCCATTTCTACCATTTTATATACAACAGCTAGGAATTACGTCGCCAAATGATGTTAAATTGTATTCAGGGATTTTAAATGCAGCACCAGCAGTAACTATGGCCGTTATGTCACCAATTTGGGGAATTATCTCGGACAAATACGGTAGAAAACTTATGCTTATAAGAGCTATGTTGTTTGCTTCATTTATAATTGCAGGTACAGGAATGGTTGTTAATGTAAATCAACTAATAATTTTAAGGCTTTTACAGGGGATATTTACTGGAACGGTTACTGCGGCTATAGTTTTAGTTGCAGCTAATACACCCAAAAGTAGACTTTCTTTTGCACTTGGTTTTTTGTCTTCTTCAACATTTATTGGACAATCTGTTGGACCTGTAATAGGAGGTTTTGTAGCAGAATGTGTTGGATATCGTGTAAGTTTTATAGTTGGTGGGATTCTTATGTTTTTAGACTTTTTACTGGTTCTGTTTCTTGTAAAAGAAGATAAGAAATCTACTATTGAAGTTGAAGAAAATAAGGAAAAAGAAAAAGTACCGTTGCTTTCAATTTTTACAGCTACAGCTATTTCAATGTTAGTAGTGCTTCTTTTTATAAGAATAGGACGTACTATATTTAATCCGTATATTCCAATATATGTACAAGAAATTAAAAATACTACCAAGGGTATAGCAGGAATTACAGGATTGATAAATGGTTTTTTAGCTTTAACAACAGCTTTGGCTGGACTAACCTTAAGCAGGTTAGGGGATAAATATGATAAAATGAAATTATTAGTGATATATTTAATGCTGGGCGCCATATTTGCACTACCTCTTGCATATACAAATAAACTATGGTTATTTACAGGTATTTTTGGTATTGTATTTTTTATTACAGGAGGGGTTGAGCCTGTAATAATGTCAATTACAACAGAAGATACTCCTGTTAATAGGAGAGGATTACTATTTGGAGTTCAAGGGACTGTGGGAAGTATTGGTTTTGCTGTTGCACCTTTAATGGGAGGGCTAATTTCAATAAAGTATTCTACCAAAGCTGTATTGCTTTTTATACCTATATTTTTATTGTTTTCAGCCTTAGCGGTTTTAGCAATAATGTTTCATAATATAAAAAAGAATTCCCATTTAAACATAAATTTTAAAAGCACTCTTCAAAAAAAGTAATGAATTTGGTCTTGAAATTATATTATGTAAATATAACAAAATAGTTTTAACTTTAGGATAGCCTAATTTTAAATAAGCTTTGGAGGAAAAATGGATAAAGAAATAATTATAGATAAGACAAAAGAATATGTAAAAAACAAGTTAAAAAAAGAAGCTACAGGACATGATTGGTGGCATACACTTAGAGTTTACAGAACTGCTAAATATATAGGTGAAAAAGAAAATGCTGATTTATTTATAGTGGGATTAGCAGCATTACTGCATGATATTGCAGATTGGAAGTTTAATAAAGATAATGTTGACCTTGGAGCTGAGTTATCTGAACAATGGTTAAAAGATCTAAAAGTTCAAGAAGATGTTATTAATAAAGTTGCTAAAATAATAAGAACAATGTCTTTTAAAGGTGGAACAACTAATTCTAATCAAGAATCAATTGAAGGAAAGGTAGTACAGGATGCAGATAGGTTAGATGCTATAGGAGCAGTAGGAATTGCAAGAACATTTGCCTATGGTGGATTTAAAGGTAGAGAAATATATAATCCTGATATTAAACCTATGGTTTACGGCAGCTTTGAAGAATATAAAAATAGTGAGGATACTACTATTAATCATTTTTATGAAAAACTTTTATTATTAAAAGATTTAATGAATACTAAAACGGGAAAAAGTATTGCTGAAGAAAGACATAAATTTATGGAAAATTATTTAGAACAGTTTTTAAAAGAGTGGAATATGTAAAGAATAGATATAGGGTATATAAAATAGGGGAGTGAAAAGATTGAGTAAGACAGATGATTTGCTTAAATATTATAAAGAAGAGTTAAAATGGAATCCACCATTTGCAGAAATATTATCAAAGTATTCCAAGCAAGGACTGGAAGGATATTTGACAATGAGAGAATCAGTACAAAATGGTTACCTACCAAATAAAATTAAAGAGTTAATTTTTACAATATTAGATTCTTTAGATGATGAAGTAAGTGGTGCAAAAGCACATGCAGTAGCAGCAATAGATGCAGGACTTACTGTGGAAGAATTGGTAGAAGCATTTGTTATTGTAACAATAGTTAAAGGTATAAACGTTTTATGCAAAACGGGAGTGGAAGCCATAGAAGCTGCTGAAATTAGGTATAAAGAGATAAACAATAATCAAATTAAACTTGATTTGGATTAATATTTATATAAATTTAAATATTAGCTTATCTAGTGATGTAGATGTTTTTTACTTCGACTTTGAAGTTAATGGTAGTATTAGAGCAGGTATTCATGATATAATAGCATATTAAATTTTACTATAAAATTTAACATAATATAAAGGAGTATAATAAGAAATCATGAATATATATGAGTTAAATGGAAAACGAATGTAAAAAGTTGGAGGTCTTTTATGATGGAGCTTCAAAAAATTTTAGTTTATTTAGTTACCACAATACTTCTTTTTTATATGATAAGATTACTAATTTTTACAAAGAAAAGGTGGAAATTTAGAACATATACATTCATTATATTAATTGGTGGGTTAAGCTTAATTAATATTGCAACTTTTGTTGATATGATTAATAATTTTAGTAATTCTCATTTTGCATATATAATAATAAAAATAAGCTTTACTTTGGGCGCAATTATATATGTATTAGGTGTGATATTGTGGAGTGACTATACGAAGAAAACAATCGAAAAGTTTGAGGAAATCGCATTAACTGATCCTATGACAGGTACGCTTAACAGAAAGGGAATAGAAAATAGGTATAACATAGTTTCAAAATCAGATGATTATTTTTATGTTGTTCTTTGTGATCTTGATGGTACAAAAAGAGTTAATGATAATTTTGGTCATTTACAGGGAGATAAATATATTAATCATGCAACTAAAATTATAACAGATACAATAGGATTAAAAGGAAATGTTGCTAGAATTGGGGGAGATGAATTCATTATACTTTTAAGTTATGTAGATATTCAGGAATTACAACAAATTATTTCAAAAATAAAATGTTTAATTTCTAAACTAGTACCAGAGAAAAATACTGGAATAAGCTGTGGGTATTCATTATTTCCTGATGATGGAGTTACTTTAGAAGAATTAATAAAAGTTGCAGATGAAAAAATGTATGAAGATAAAAAGAGTTCAAAAAGACATAGAAATGATAAATTATAATAAGAGTTAAAGCACACAAAAATTTTTAATATAGGTGTATATTATCTGAAAGCAATAGTTACACATAACATTTTTGAAAACAAAGTCTTAGTTTTAGTTATGTTATGAAAAAGGAGTTTTCCAAAAGGCATACATATGCATTTTGGAAAACTCCTTTTTGTGTCTTAAAAATTACACTTATTTATAACAAAAATGTTTATCAAATTTGAATTTTGAACATATATTAAACATGGAGATAATTATTATATATTAGTGTTTATAACAAATTATAATAAGGGGGACAAATATGAGAAAAAGATTACTAATCATTGTTTCCGCGGCAGCTATATCCTGTGCAGTATTTTTTGCATCAAATGCTGTAGGAGCAGCTTCTCTGCAAAGCAGGATATGGGGAAATGATAGGTATGAAACTAATTTTAAAATTGTAGACTCAGGCTGGACATCATCTGAGTATGCGGTAATAGCAAGTGGGGAAGGTTTTGCAGATGTACTGTGTGCTGCTCCTTTAGCTAAGCAGTATAATGCGCCTATACTTTTAACTGAAAAATATAATTTAAGTTCGGGAGCCCAAAAACAATTATCAAATCTCAAAGTAAAAAACGTATTTATTATTGGTGGAACTGGAGTTGTATCTGATAATGTAAAATCCAAATTAGAAAATATGAATATTAAAACTACCAGAATATGTGGGAAAGATAGGTTTGAAACAGCTGTAAAAGTAGCTAAAAATTTAAAAAGTTCAACAGGTGTAGTAGTAACTAACGGCTATGGCTTTGCAGATGCATTATCTATAGCTCCAATTGCAGCGCAAAAAGGAATGGCAATACTACTAACAGATAAGGAGGATTTATCATTACCAGTTAAAAATTTTTTAGACAGTAAATCTTATACTGAGAGTTATGTAGTTGGTGGAACTGGTGTTGTAAATGATAAAATTGCTTCACAATTAAAGAATAATACAAGACTCGGAGGAAATAGTAGATATGCTACAAATTCAGCTATATTAAATCATTTCGCTGATAAATTTAATTATGATAAAGTTTATGTAGCATCTGGTGAGAACTATCCAGATGCACTATCTGGCAGTGTACTTGCAGCATCAAGTAACTCTCCATTAATTTTAGTAGGAACTTCCGTTGATTCTTCTGTAATGTCTTCAGTGAAAGATCAACATGACAAATATAAAAGTGTAATAGTTTTGGGGGGAAGTGGAGTAGTTTCAGAAGAATCAGCAAATAGTATTGTACAGGGCATTGAATATTTGAATGATAGCGAAGCAGTAACTCTCATAAATAATGCGGATAAGTTAGGTTATCCAGTAGTAGAAGCTAACCATATGCCTGTAATTCATACTAAGGACGGAAAATATTATCAAAGATTGGAAGATAAGTTTAATAGTAAAGAAAAGCTTTTTTCTTATTTAAATGAATATTATACTGAATTAGGTAGTAATAGAATTATGAACATGCTAGAATTAAGAGAAATAGATGGAGCATATTGTAAAAAGGTTGGACAGCTAGGGTGTTATCCTCCTGATATACTAAATGCTAAAGTTGTAAGCAAAACAAGTTCTAATAATAGAATGGAAGTAGTTATAGCAGCTAAAGATTTAAGTGATGGTAGTATAGACCAATATAAAGCAGTATTTATGTATGAAAGTGGAAAATGGCTTGTAAATTATTGGCAGGGGTTAATGGTAAAATAATATAATGTTAATTTAAGGTTTTCAAATATAAAAAGAGGTGTGGTATTGATAATTCAACTTTCACACACATAAAATTGTTACTTAAATTAAGCACATTGCGACACAAGTAACCGAAGAAATGTTAAGCTGTATTACGGCTGATATATGTTTATTCTGAAGGCTTTCGCCTAAATTTTTTAAGAGATAAATTATAAAATTATCAATATTAATGTGTACAACTGAAGTTACTAGTTTTGATTTTAACTTTTATGTAGGGATATAGAATAAGCGTTTGCTCACATTAGCTAAATTGTTTTCTTATTAGTCTTAGCGAAAAGTTCAGGAAAGCCTTAGAACTTTAGCCTTGCTTGAGGGAACCGAGTTTGGCAAAGTTCTTAGGTTTTCCTGAACTTTGAGCTTTAGACTAATTGAAAACATTTAGCAGTGAGTAAACGCTTATTCTATATCATGTAGTAAAAGTTAAAATCAAAACTTTCACTTCACTTTGCGTCGCATTATTTTTAAACTACAAAAGTTGAGTTAATAATAAACATTACAATATAGTAAATTTTATTTAATTTTAACAAGCATATAAAAGTTGATTTCTTTAGCATTAATGTTGTTATTTGGATCATTTCTATTACCAGATATATTTAAAAATATAAATTTAACTTTTATTTTTTCATTTTCTTCGGTTAGTGTCATTTCCTCGGGGGGTAATTCATTTTCCTTTGAAAGCATACCATATTTATCAATGAGATCTTTTGCAAAAGAACTTAAATTTTTAGAGTAAATTTGGTTACCTTTATAATTTAATTTTATAACAGAGGTTTCATAATTGTATGAAGCATTTATAGAAGAATTTGAAGTATTTGGTCCACCTTCTAAACTTCTCATATTAAAAAGGTAATCATATCCAGTTATATCAATGCATTTTTCTGATTGATTTCTTATAAAATTAAAGTAGCCCATGTATGAACCATAGCTTTGAGGTACGAAAGAAAAACCAAATACATTATTCATATCATCTAATTTAAAACCTTTAGGAATATATCTCACCTCTGCAAGATTATGATTTTTATTAAAATAATCAAGTACACTGCTAATTTCAGACTTATCTTCTTTAGAAATATTAGGAGAACTTTGTATTTTTCCGTTTTTGATCATATTATCTTTTAAAAGAATTTTTTCAAATCTATTATTTTGGCTCATTTTTGAAATAGAATAACTACTTAAAGGCCCAAATACTGAAATTAAAACAACTATGGACAGAGTAAAAGGAATTAATATGTTTCTAATTGTTTTACTAAATGCTAAATATATCATTATAAAGAACAACCATATGCCTAATATAAGTACAAAATATCTTTTTTCTGTCAATCCATAAGCATTTATACGTATACCTATGGAAATAAACATCATTATAATAAGAGGTATGATAATTTTGGGAAAAATCTTCAAAAAATTATTCTGCCATGGATTATGATTTTTTATAGGAGTAATAAAAAACAACACTATTGTAACAATAACTGAATACCATAAAACTAAGTGTGAAACTAAACCAATAGGCCAGTTAGCTGTAATTATTATTTTTACAAAATATATATATAATATTAGTGTATATGCACTTAAAAGTGGCATTACAATATATAAAAGGAGTATTCTTAAAAGATTTGGATAAGATTTTACGGATATTTCTTCATGTTTAATTGGTATTCCTGAAAGAAAGTATGATAAAGAAAATATGAAAACTACAAACAGCCATGTGTAATAATAAATTTTTCCTAAAATTCTTATTCCAAGTAATTTATCTATTGTAAATAAAATTGCGGAGAGTCCAGAGTATAGTACAATTGAGTAAATTACAGTAATAAAGAAACCTGTAAAAACAGTTATAACATACATTTCAAATTGGTCTTTTTTTAGAAAGTAAGGTAAGAATAAAAAAACTAAATATAGTGAAATACTTATAGCAGCGTATCTTGTAACAGAAACCATACCTAGGTCTCTTAAAAATAAAAAGTAATAAAGGGGTAAAAGTAAAATTCCACATAAATAAGCTGATGTGAGTTTATATATGTTTTTTTCTTTGAATTTCTCAAAGAATAACTTTATGCAAAGAGAGATGGGAATTTCTAGTGCAAGTACCATAGCTAATCTAGTTAAGGTATTTTCTTTAAAATTAGTTTCAGATATTAGTATAAGTGTTAAGAATACGGAAAATGAGAACATCATGGTTAAAGGAAATCTCTTAAGACTTAAATATAGACCAGCTAAAATGTTTTTAATATACTTTAAAGATTTCATAAAATCCTCCTGAATATTTTTATTTTTTTGAGTATCTAATTTGCTTCAAGTATTTATTAGTTTTATAGTAAGCTTTATAAATTTAAGTTAATATTAATTCTATAATAGAATTAATATTAATATAATTAGTATTCTAATATTAAATTAATATTTTATTCAATATTAAGAAAGTTATTTTGCGTACTCCTTTTGTAGAGTAAAAATGTTGTTAATGATATAATTAAAGTAAAATTTGGGAAAACTAATTATGAAATTTCCCAGATTAATAATTATAGAAAAGGAGTAAAATTTAATATGTCACAGATTAAAAAAAGAGATGAGATATTACAAGAAGATAAATGGAAAGTGGAGAAAATATATAAAGATATAGAAAGCTTTGAAGCGGATTTTAAAAAGTTAAAGGGCGTTGCACCAAAGTTATGTGAATATGCTGGTAAATTATCAGATGGGGAAAAGCTTTTAGAGTATTTCAAGTTAGATGAAGAAGTTTCAAGATTGGCAGGAAAACTAGCTATTTTTGCACATATGAAAAACGATGAAGATACTGCTAATCCTACTTTTCAAGTTTTAAAAGATAAAATATTTGAATATAATGCTGAAATACAAAGTATGCAAGCATTCTTCATTCCTGAAATATTAAGTTTAGAAGAAGGAACTATAGATAAATTCATAAAAAGTGTTCCAGAATTAAATATGTATAAGTTCTTATTAGAAAAAATCTTAAAAAAGAAGCCTCATACTTTAAGTGTGGAGCAAGAAAAACTTATAGCTTCAGTATCAGATTGCTTAAATGCTCCAGAAAAAGTTTATAGTATGTTATCCAATGCAGATATGACTTTTCCAAAAATAAAAGATGAAAAGGGAAAAAAGGTTGAACTTACAGATGTAAATTATTCGAGCTTTATACGATCTAAGAAGAGAACTGTTAGAAAGGAAGCATTTAAAGCTTTATTTGGCACTTATAAAAAATATGAAAATACCTTAGCAGCATCACTTACATCAAATATTAAGAACTTTATTTTTATATCAAAAACTAGAAAATATGAAAGTTCAATGGAATGCTCATTAAAGCCTAATGATATACCTTTAGATGTTTATAATAATACTGTCGATACTGTAAATAACAATTTAAAATCATTGCACAGGTATGTAAGTATTAAAAAGAAGCTTTTAAAACTTGATGATATGCATATGTATGATTTATATGTGCCTTTAATAGATACTGTGCAGGAACATATAGAATATAATGAAGCAGTAAAAATAGTAAAAGAAGGATTAAAACCTTTAGGAAAAGAATACTTAGATATATTTGATGAAGGAATAAATGATGGATGGGTAGATATATATCCAAACAAGGGTAAAAGAGGAGGAGCTTATTCTACAGGTGACTATGATACTATGCCCTATGTGCTTTTAAACTATGACTATAAGCTTAATGATGTTTCTACCTTAGCGCATGAAATGGGCCATTCTATACATTCTTATTATTCAAGAAAAAATCAACCTTATATATACTCAGATTATTCTCTTTTCTGTGCAGAAGTGGCTTCAACTACTAATGAAAGCTTATTAATACATCATTTAATTGAAAATGAAAAGGATGAAAAGAGAAAACTTTATCTTATAAATCAAGAATTGGAGCAAATTAGAACTACTGTATTCAGGCAGGTTATGTTTGCTGAG
The DNA here is from genome assembly GCF_012926525.1 of Clostridium muellerianum. Taxonomy (GTDB): domain Bacteria; phylum Bacillota; class Clostridia; order Clostridiales; family Clostridiaceae; genus Clostridium_AM; species Clostridium_AM muellerianum. The sequence goes on along the minus strand of NZ_JABBNI010000014.1, from coordinate 375,582 downwards.
TTTGAAAAAATAACCCATGAAAAAATAGAAAATGGCACACCACTTACTGCAAAAGATCTATGTAAAATTTGGAGAGAATTAAATGTAAAATATTTTGGACCAGATATGATTGTAGATGAAGAAATAGATATGGAGTGGTCAAGAATTCCTCATTTCTACTGGGACTTTTATGTATATCAGTATGCTACAGGTTATGCAGCAGCGCATTCTTTTGCTAATTCAATATTGAAAAATGGAGAAAAAGCAGTAGAGGCTTATAAAGGATTCTTGAAGAGTGGGTCCAGTGATTATCCAATAAATGTATTGAAAAGAGCAGGAGTGGATATGACTACACCTAAGCCTTTGGAGGATACTATAAAGAGATTTGATGAGTTACTTGATATGCTGGAAACTGTGTAATAAATAGCATATTCGACTTTCACAGTTTAAAAATAATGTGACACAAAGGTGCAGTAGCAGTTTGGATTTTAACTTTTACTCCATGATATATGGTAAGTGTTTCATCACTGCTAAATGTTTTAAATATTCTAAAGCTCGAAATTTTTGAAAGCCTAAGAACTTTGTCAAACTCGGTTCCCTCAAACAAGACTAAAGTTCTAAGGCTTTCAAAAATTTTGAGCTAAGAATAATACTAAAACAATTTAGCTAATGTGATGAAACACTTACCATATATCACTACATAAAAGTTAAAATCCAAACTAGTAACTTCAGTTGTACACATTGATATTGATAATTTTATAATTTAGATCTTAAAAATTAGGACGAAACCTGATGGTTCAATATAATAAATTTAATTTTAATTCAACAGTATTAAACTGCAATTTCAAAATGCATAAATCTTTAATTCTAGAAGATCTGATAAAAATATCTTGAAAATAATTTGTATTTTTATGTAGTATACAATTAGTGAAATCACTACTATTTGCAAGCTACGCTTTTAAGATAATAGGGATAATAGTATATATCAGCCGGAATACAGCTTAACGTTTCTTCGGTTATTTGCGTTGCATTATGCTTATATTAAGTCCAAATTACATGTGCGAAATATATTTTTCAGGCGGTTCATTTTGTAAAGGGGGATTTTATGTTAGGGGACTTATTGAAAAGTAATTTAAAAAATTCAGAAGCTAAATATAGTTTGGCAGTAAAAAATTTAAGAAGTAAGGAAACTTGTTATATAAACATTCATGAAGTAGTACCTTCTGCGTCTATTATAAAGCTTTTTATAATGGCAGAAGCTTTTAATAAATATAAGATGGGAAGATTAAATTTAAATGATAAAATAAAGATAAACAATACTGAAAAAGTACCATTTAGTATAGTATCTCTTTTAAATTCTGTGAAAGAATACAGTATTAAAGATTTAGTTACCCTCATGATGATTCAAAGTGATAATACTGCCACTAATGTACTTATAGATTTTTTAGGTATAAATAATATAAACAATTTTATAAACGAAAAAGGATTTAAAAATACCACATTAGATAGAAAAATGATGGACTTTGAAGGTGCTACATGTGGAAGAGATAATTACACTTCTGTTTATGATGTATTCTCATTATTGGAAAGACTATATAATTACAATTTAGTAGGAGAAGAAGAGGATAAGCTTATGATAGATATGTTGAGTTATCAGCTTGATTTTTCCATGATGAGAATGGATATGTTAGATGATTTAAAAATTGCTCATAAAACTGGAGATTTAAATTGTTTAAAGCATGATGCGGGTATAGTCTACAGTGAGAAAGTAGGAGATTATATTTTTGTAATGTTTACTTATGAAGCAAAAAGTGATGGATATGCTAGAAAATTAATATGTAGAACTTCAAAGCAAGTATATGATTATTTTGAAAATGACAATTAAGAAAGTGAGGGGAGTTCACTATGGAAATAAAGGATATACAAATAGGAAGAATATCTGTTCCGTTAAAAACATCTTTTAAAACGGCACTTAGAACTGTAAATAGTGTAGAAGATATAATAGTAAAAATAATAACTGATACTGGTAGGGTAGGCTATGGAGAAGCACCACCTACAGGAGTGATAACAGGGGATACTACAGGAGCTATAATAGGAGCTATAGAAGATAATATAAAGAAATCTCTTGTAGGTAAGGATATAGAAAATTTTGAAGATATTATGATGACTTTAAACAATTGTGTGATAAAAAATACCAGTGCAAAAGCAGCAGTGGATATAGCACTATATGATTTATATGGTCAAAAATATAATGCACCTTTATACAAGCTTCTTGGAGGATACAGAAAAGAAATAGAAACAGATATAACTATAAGTGTAAATAGTCCTGAAGAAATGGCCAGTGACAGTTTAAAAGCAGTAAAAAGAGGATATGATACTTTAAAAATAAAAGTTGGAGTAGATTCTTCAATAGATATAAAAAGAATGAAGACTATAAGAGAAGCAGTAGGATATGATGTTAGAATAAGAATAGATGCCAATCAAGGATGGAAGCCTAAAGAAGCTGTTTACACTTTGAGAAAAATGGAGGATGCAGGCCTCCAAATAGAATTTGTGGAGCAGCCTGTAAAAGCTCATGATATTGAAGGGTTAAAATTTGTTACAGATAATGTGCCCATACCTGTAATGGCAGATGAAAGCGTATTTTCTCCAGAGGATGCTTTAAAGATAATGCAGATGAGAGCAGCAGACTTAGTGAACATAAAGCTTATGAAAACAGGAGGAATATATAATGCTTTAAAAATTTGTTCAATGGCAGAAATCTATGGAGTACAATGCATGATAGGGTGTATGTTGGAAGCTAAAGTAAGTGTCACTGCAGCAGTTCACTTGGCAGCAGCTAAAAGTATTATAACAAAAATAGATTTAGATGGACCGGTACTTTGTAGTGAAGATCCGGTAGAAGGTGGAGCTATATTTGATGAAAGAAAAATTACATTGGGTGATGAATATGGTCTTGGAATAAAGAATGTCAATGGAATCAAGTGGATAACCAATTATATTTAAAATTATAAGGAAAAGTTTAATTTATGAATACTTAGGATATAAGGAGAAATTTCATGAAAACTATTGGTATTGTAACAAATAGTAAATCATCTGTAGCAAGTTTTTTAAAGAAAAATTTAGAAGATATATTTAAAAATATTATAAAAATAAATAACTATTACATAAGTGATTTGAAAGATGACTATATTATAAAAGATGATATAGTTTTATTTATGGCAAAAGAAAAGAGTTTTCAATGTGAAAAAAATGTTTTAAATAAAGAAAACATAATAGTAATAGAAAGAACATTAAAAGGCAGTGAAATTTATAAGATATTTACCCTTCCAAAGGATACAAAAGTACTAGTGGTAAATGATAATAGGGAAACTACCATAGAAATGGCATATTCACTTCAGCATATAGGTGTAAATAATTTAGAACTTATTCCTTATGAAGAGGATAAACATTATGAAGATATAAAAATAGCTATAACTCCAGATGAAGAAAAATATGTGCCAGATTATATACAAACTATAATCAATGTAGGGAATAGACATATAGATATATCAACTTTCCTAAAAATAATGAATAAGCTTAATATAGAGGATAAAAATGTAAGCGAAAGACTTATAAAATATTCAGATAACTTAATAAATTTAAATGCAGGAATAAAGGAAAGCTACAAGGAGTTATTTGTAAAAAAAGAAGAGCTGGATATGGTGTTAAATATATCTAAAGAGGGAGTACTACTTATAAATAATGAGGAAACCATTATATTTTGCAATAATGCTTTTAAAAATATTTTTAATATATATGGAGATATAAAAGGTAAAAAATTAGCATCAGTTTTAGATATAAATCTTATGGAGGCATTTAGAGGTGAAATTTTAAGGGATGAGATTTTGGAATTTAGAGATAAAAAGATAAATGCTAATAAACAAGTAGTACAATCATTGTCAGAAAATATAGGATTTTGTTTTAATTTGCAGGAAGTTACATATATTAAACAGTTAGAGCAAAATTTAAGTAAAAAGCTTAGAAATAAAGGTTTAGTGGCTAAGTATAATTTTGATTATATAAAAACTTGCTCTACTAGTATGAAGGAATGTATTAATTTAGCTAGAAAAATTGCATCTTCAGACCTTACAGCATTAATTATTGGAGAAAGCGGTACAGGAAAAGAATTATTAGCTCAGTCAATACATAATGCATCACCTAGAGCTAAACAGCCTTTTGTAGCTATAAATTGTGCTGCACTTCCAGAAAATCTTTTGGAAAGTGAACTTTTTGGATATGAAGGAGGAGCTTTTACAGGGGCTTTAAAAGAAGGAAAGATAGGCTTATTTGAACAGGCTAATAATGGCACTATTTTTTTAGATGAAATAGGAGATATGCCTCTGTCGCTTCAAGCTAGAATACTTAGAGTTCTTCAAGAAAGACAGGTTATGAGGATAGGCTCTCAAAGTGTCATAGATATAAATGTTAGGGTAATATCTGCTACTAACAGAAAGCTTATGGAAATGGTGCAGCAGGGTAAGTTTAGAGAAGATTTGTTTTATAGGCTTAATGTACTTCCAATAAATATACCTCCACTTAGAGAAAGAAAAGATGATATTATAAGTATAATGGAAGGTTTTATAACAAAGAAAAAGTTAGAGATTTCTGATGAAGTAAAAAATGTTCTTCTAAACTATAGATGGCCTGGTAATGTTAGAGAACTTCAAAATGTATCTGCATATATAGAACTTATGAGTGATATAACAGTAAAATTAGAAAATTTACCTTTCTATATTTTAAATAGAAACATGGATTTTCAAAAGGAATTTGAAATGATAAAAAGTAAATGCAGCTTAACAAATTCCGTTCAAATTATGAGAATAATAGAAGAAAAAAATCTTTTAAATGAGGGAGTTGGGAGAAAAAACATTGAAACAATTTTGAAGGAAAGATATATATCAGTAACAGAAGCAGAAATAAGGAGAATATTAACCATATTAAATGGATTAAATTTAATCACTTCTAGTGTAGGAAGAAAAGGTAGTGAGATAACAGTAAAGGGGAAAAAATTTATTGAATGGGTTAAAAATAGGATATAATAATATCCTATTTAACCTAAAAAAGGAGGCGGAATTAAGTTTTGCTTCCTTTTTTATATAGAAAATATATTTAATCTTCCAAATAAAAAAGGTTTTAATATAAAAATACTGCAGGTTTTACTAATTGATAATTGAGAAAATTTAGTTTTGAACTAAAATTAAAACTAAATTAATCTTTGAATAAATAAAGCTTTTCTGTGCAATTCTCAGTTTAAAGTAACTTTTTATAGTTTTTCTTAATTAAAAAATTAATTTACAAAGATTGATTACGTTTTATTATGGCATAAAAGTTGCTATAGAATATTACATAAGAAATTTGGAGGGATGACATTATGAAAAAACCACTTATAGGAATAGTAGGAAATTTACTAATTGATCAAGGAGGAATGTTTCCTGGATATGAAAGAGCTTATGTAAATAATGACTATGTTCAATCAGTTGCAAGAGCAGGAGGCTCACCCGTAATATTACCATTAATTTCAGATTATGAAGGAGTAAAAACACAAATAGAAGCTGTGGATTCCATAATAATATCTGGAGGATATGATGTTAATCCATTAATTTATGGTGATGAACCTTCACAAAAGCAGGGATTTTTATGTCCTGAGCGTGATGAATACGATCTCATGGTCATTAAAGCAGCTGTGGAGCTAAATAAACCTATATTAGGTATTTGTAGAGGATTACAAATTTTAAATGCAGCTTTAGGTGGAACCATTTATCAAGATTTATCTCAAATAGAGGGCTGCTATATTAAACATGTACAGGAATCCAGACCAGAAGTTGCTGGGCACAGTGTAGAAATTGTAAAGGGAACAAAATTATATGATATTTTAGGAGAAAAAGTGACAACAAATAGTTTTCATCATCAAGCAATAAAGGATTTAGCACCAGGATTTAGAGTAGCAGCTAAAGCAAAAGATGGAGTTATAGAAGCTATAGAAAAGGAGGAAGACTTTGTCATAGGTATTCAATGGCATCCAGAAATGATGGCTAGAAAAGGCAATGAAATAATGCTTGGTTTATTTAAAAAATTAGTACAAATATCAAATAAGGGGGATTAAAAATGGGAGATAATAAAAAATTAGGTTTATGGAGTATAATACTTCTTGGTATCAATGGTGTAATAGGTACAGGCATATTTTTACTTCCAGGAAAAGCGATGAAGCTTATGGGACCTGGTAGTATATGGATATACGTTTTCGATATGATTTTAGTAATGTCCATGGCATTGTGTTTTGCAGAAGTTTCAGGTTTATTTAATAAAAATGGAGGACCTTATGTTTATGCTAAAGAAGCTTTTGGTGAATTTGTAGGTTTTGAAGTAGGAATTATGAAATTGGTAGTAGGTATGATAGCTTGGGCTACTTTTGCAGTGGGATTTACTACCGCACTATCTAATATTTGGCCAGCAGCATCTAATCCTTTAATTAAAAATTCAATAGAAATAGGTATAATTTTAGTTTTATCAATTATAAACATCTTAGGAGTAAATTTTGCAAAAAATTTAAATAATATAATGACTATAGCAAAACTTGTGCCACTAGTGTTATTTATAGCAGTAGGTATTTTCTTTATAAAAGGAGGAAACTTTGTACCTATGTTTCCAACTAAAGTAACTCCATCAAGTTTTGGTGCTACAGCAATATTAATATTCTTTGCTTTTACTGGTTTTGAAGGTATAGCAGTAGCAGCTGAGGATATGGAAAATCCTAAAAAGAACTTACCTATAGCAATTATGATAACTATGGTTTTGGTATCAATAATATATATACTAATTCAAGCAGTATCTATAGGAACATTAGGCGCAAAACTTGCAGCAAGTAGCACTCCAGTAGCACAATCAGCAGCTACATTTTTAGGAGGCTTTGGAGGACTTTTAGTTACAGTTGGTACTTTAGTATCCATAGGTGGTATAAATATAGCAGAATCTTTTATACTTCCAAGATCAGCTGTGGCTTTAGCTGAAGATGGACTTTTACCTAGAATTATAGCTAAAAAAAATAAAGCGGGTACTCCTTATATAGCAAGTATAGTAACTGCAGTTTTAACTATTCCTATTGCTTTATCAGGAAGTTTTACACAACTTGCAGCAATAAGTGCAATTTCAAGATTTACACAATACATACCAACTTGTCTTGCTGTTATAATTTTTAGAAAGAAAGGAATGAAATCTACTTTTAAAGTACCTTTTGGACCAGTTCTTCCTATATTATCTGTAGGTGTTAGTTGTTGGCTTTTAACTCAAGCAACTAAAATTCAGATTACATGGGGACTTGGAGCAATGGTAATAGGAATTCCATTGTACTTTATTATGAAGAGTAGTGATAAGAAAATTGATAAATCAAGTAATTGATAGTTTTGTGTAAAACTATCAATGTTGAACTTAATAAAAATAATGCGGAGCAAAACTTCGCATTATTTTTATATGCAGTATTTCTTGTAAATCTAGAATAAGGCATATTCAAAAAAATAACAAGTCAGTATGTTAGTATATTTTGCGTCATACTGCGTCAACAGAACCCTTTGATAGAACAACTATCAGCGGAACCTGTTTCCTTGTCTGACACAAAATATACTAACATCTTTGACTTGCTATTTTCTTTCATATGCCTAAATAGACTTAATACGTTTTATATTGACAAAAGGTAATTTTAAAAATAAAATAGTAATATCATAGTAATTTACTCTGAATTGTTTTTGGAAATTGTTACTATATTAAATAAAAGTTTAGGGAGACGATAAATTTATGTCTAGAGAAGTTTACATGGATCATGCAGCTACAACTTATATGAAAGAAGAAGTTATTGAAGAGATGAAGCCTTATTTAACAGATTATTTTGGCAATCCTTCATCTATATATAAAATATCTAGAAAAACTAAAATGGCTATAGATGAAAGTAGAATGAGAATAGCTCATGCCATAAATGCCAATGCAGAGGAAATATATTTTACTGCAGGAGGTTCTGAAGCTGATAACTGGGCTTTAAAAGGTGTTGCTTTAGCCAATAAAAATAAAGGAAATCATATAATAACTACAGCTATTGAACATCATGCCATACTTCATAGTTGTGAGTATTTAGAAAAATTAGGTTTTGAAATTACTTATTTACCTGTAGATGAATTTGGAATAGTAAAGGTAGAAGATGTTAAAAATGCTATTACAAATAAAACTATATTAGTATCTATAATGTTTGCTAATAATGAAATAGGAAGTATACAGCCTATAGAGGCGATAGGAAGTATATGCAGAGATAAAGGAATTATTTTTCATACAGATGGGGTTCAAGCAGTAGGCAGCATACCTATAGATGTAAAAAAGATGAATATAGATTTACTTTCCATGGCTTCACACAAGTTTTATGGTCCAAAGGGAATAGGTGCACTTTATATGAGAAAAGGCATAAAAGTAGATAATTTAATTCATGGTGGAGCACAAGAAAGAGCTAAAAGAGCTGGTACAGAGAATGTTATGGGTATCGTTGGCATGGGAAAGGCTATAGAATTAGCGGAGAAAAACATGAAAGAGGAAAGAAGAAGATTAACTTATTTAAGGGATAAAATGATAAAAGAGCTTTTAAATATACCTAAAACTAAGTTAAATGGAGCAGAAGGAGAAAATAGATTACCAGGGAACATAAATGTAAGTTTTGATCTTGTAGATGGTGATACACTGCTTATGCTGCTAGATAGTGAAGGAATATGTGCCTCTAGTGGTAGTGCATGTTCTGCAGGCGCTTTGGAGCCTTCACATGTTTTAATGGCTATAGGATTAAATAAGGATTTAGCAAAAGGTTCTTTAAGACTTACTTTAGGTTATAAAACTACAGAAGAGGATGTAGAATATGTAGTAAATATAATAAAAGAAGCAGTAAATAAAATTAGAGATAACAAGAAAAAGTGGCAATAGAAAAAATTACTTGGAATTCTATAGATTATAGTATAAAATGTAGTATTGTAAGTAAATGTGTTATTTTAAATAGCTGTTTGAATTTTTTATATAATAATGCATAATGTGGCATAAGTAACTGAATCAACTTTTAACTGTATTACGTTACTATAATTATATATTAGTCACATAATATTCAAATGTAGCGTTTTTTTAGCAATGTAATTATATTAGAAAAAGGTGATAAATATGAATAAAAAAGTTGTAATTGGTATGAGCGGAGGAGTAGATAGTTCTGTTGCAGCATATCTTTTAAAACAGCAGGGTTATGATGTTATAGGAGTGACCATGCAGGTGTGGCAAGAAGATGAAGAATATGAGGCTGTAGAAGGAGGCTGCTGTTCTTTAAGTGCAGTAGAAGATGCTAGAAGGGTAGCATATAAATTAGATATACCTTTTTATGTTATGAACTTTAAAGATATATTTAAAAAAAATGTTATAGATTATTTTATTGATGAATATATGAATGGAAGAACGCCTAACCCATGTGTAGCTTGTAATAAATTTATAAAATTCGATGCGTTATTAAAAAAGGCTATGGAGTTAGGTGCTGATTATGTGGCTACAGGACATTATGCTGTAGTAGAAAAACATGATAATAGATACGTTTTAAGGAGATCTGAAGATGATAAAAAGGATCAAACTTATGCTTTATATAACCTCACTCAATTTCAATTAGAGCATACTCTTATGCCTTGTGGTGTTTATAAGAAGGAAAAAATAAGAGAAATAGCAAAAGAAATAGGATTATTAGTTCATAATAAAAAAGATAGTGAAGAAATTTGCTTTATTCCAGATAATGACCACGGGAGATACATAAAAAAACAAGTTCCAAATAAGGTTAAACCAGGAAATTTCGTAGACAAAGCTGGAAATGTATTAGGAAGGCATAAAGGAATAGTTTATTATACTATAGGACAGAGAAAGGGACTTGGCATAGCTTTTGGTGTACCAATGTATGTAACAGACATAAATCCTTTAAGAAATGAAGTGGTATTAGGTAGTGAAAAGGACATATTTAAGACAGATCTAATTGCAAAAGATATGAACTTTATACCTTTTGACAATCTTCAAGGTACAATGGAGATTCAAGCTAAGGTTAGATATTCTGCAAAACCTTCAAGGGCATGGATAACTGCTTTAGATAATGGAAGAGTAAAAGTTGAATTTGAAAATAAACAACGTGCTATAACTAAAGGTCAATCTGTTGTATTTTATAATGATGATTTATTAGTAGGCGGCGGAGTTATTGATGAGATATTATAGAATATAGTGATTTTTTAGTATACTAATGGATTAGAGTGCAATTATTATGCTCTAATCCATTATATTTTTATCCTTAGTATCATTATTTTTTAAACTTACATACAAATTTTTGCTAGTATCCACAGAAGCAAAAAACACTTCTTCTAAAGATTTTATTTTTCTCTTTTTTAATTCATTTTTTAGCCATGATTCATTAAGATTCATAAGTTTTAAATTTGAATGCATTACTTTACCATCTATGATTATACTAGCACATAATCCTTCATATTGTACTTTAATATTTAAATCAGAAGGAGTTAATGGTAGTTTTTCTCGTTTTAATTGAACACTTACTTTTCCAGTGGTTTCAAGTATGGCAAATTCTACATCTTTTATATTAAATACGCCATTTAACCTGAGTTCTTCAAGGAGATCATTTATATTAAAACGTTCCCTTCTAAGATTTCTTTCTATGATTTTACCATTTTGAATAAGAATAGTTGGTGTATCTTCAACTTTTCTTCTTATAAACATACATTTAAGGGAAAAATAAGACACAAGTATAGGGAAAACTCCCCATATAATCAAGGATTCTATTACTTCGAAATAAGGAATATTTTCATCTACAGAAAAAGATGCAGCTATAGAACCTATGCTTATTCCAACGCAGTAGTCAAAAAAAGTAAGCTGAGAAACTTGCTTTTTACCCATAAATCTTGTAAGTGAAAAAAGTAATATTAGTGAAATTGCATTTCTAATAAAAATTTCAAAGCCTAGCTTTAAGAATTTAATTACTCTCATCTCCCTTTATATTAATAAAAGTTATTAATTATTATTCCAATGTTATAGACAAAAATTCATGTACAGAATTATGGGATTTTATCATTTAATGAGACATTTTTTAATAATCAAAAATGAAAAATAATTATATTTTTATTATGATATAATAATACATATTAAGCATCAGAGTCATCTTTATAAAAATAACGACTAGGTAGCTCTAAGTTTTATTAAATAAATCAGATAGTGTATAAATATATGTACTATTATAGAAAGGATAAAAATATGGATTGGATTGAAGCTGTAAAAAAGTATGTTCCTTATAATGAACAGGAAGAAAAGGATAAAGAGTTGATTTTAAAATGTATTAATAAATTTGATGATATTTTAACTAGAGAAAATGAAATTGCACATATAACAAGTTCAGCTTTCGTGATAAATAAAAATAGAGATAAAGTTCTAATGGTATATCATAATATATATAATTCATGGTCCTGGACAGGAGGTCATGCAGATGGTGAAGATGATTTATTATTTGTTGCAATTAGAGAAGTAAAAGAAGAAACTGGAGTTAAAAAACTTAAAGCGTTGTCTTCAAATATATTTTCTATAGATGTATTAACTGTATTAGGTCATGTAAAAAAAAGGAAATATGTGTCTCCCCACTTACATTTATCAATTGCTTATTTAGTAGAAGCTGATGAAAATGAGTCACTTATTGTTAAAGAAGATGAAAATAGTGCTGTTAAATGGATTCCTATAGAAGAAGTAAACTCATACAGCAGTGAACCTCATATGCAGAAGGTATATAAAAAACTAATATCAAAAGTCCAATAATACAATTGAGTTTACTTAATATGTACGAAGCTGGAATAATACATATTAAAGTTCCATTGTGATATAATATTGTCATGTTTAAATCATAGAAATGGAGGTTATAATTACAGAGATGAAAGAAAATTTAAAACCTCAAAATATAAATATAGCACAACTAACATTTTCAGTTTTTGAAACAGTGCGAAAGGTTGAAAGAGGAGATATTCAATTAGAAGCGGAGTTTCAAAGAAACTTTAAATGGTTACCAGATAAAAAGTCTAAGCTAATAGAATCTATTATTTTAGATATTCCTATTCAAGCAATTTATTTATCAGAGGATAATGAATATAGATATGAAATAATAGATGGACAGCAACGAATAAGGACAATAACAGAATTTGTTAACAATAAATTTAAATTACAAAACACAATACTTTTTAAGGAAAATAAGTTATTTAAAGATTTAGAACCAAGCATTCAAAGAAAGATTGAAGATTTTCAGCTTGTTATTTTTGTTGTGAAAAAAGATAATAATCCAAATGTAAAGTTTGAAATTTTTGAAAGAATTAATACTGGAGCAGTAAGGTTAAATTCTCAAGAATTAAGAAATTGTATTTATAGAAATAAAGGGATTCCTTTTATAAAAGAATTAGTTAAAGAAATTGATTACAAAAAGCTAATAAAAGATAAGAAAGTTAATGTGAATTCAATGCAGGATCAAGAATTAGTATTGAGATTTATGGCATTTTATTATAGAGGAGTTAAATCATACGAAGGAAATTTAAAAAAATTTCTCAATGAGACTTTAGATAATTATGATGAGTACAGAAATAGAGAAACTGAATTTAAGGGTACTTTTTTAAAAACACTGAAAAGCATATATAATGTTTTTGGAAAAGATGCATTTCTAATAAAGAATAAAAATAAAAAAGGCAAGCTTAGTGTGGCACTATTTGAAATACTTATGATTTCATTTTCAAAATATGGCTTTGAAGATATAAAAAACAATAGAGAAACTATAAAAGTTAAACTAGATGAGCTTTTAGAAAATAATGAATCTTTCATGGAATCTATTGCAGGTGCATCAACTACTACAAAAGTCAAAACCTATGAAAGATTTAAAATATGGGATAACTGTATGAAAGAAATTTTGGGGGAATAGTAATGATTAATAAATATTCAATTAGTAATTTTAAAATTCATAAATTAGGTTATATATTTAATTTAAATGGATTAATAATTTTAACTGGAACTAATAATTCTGGAAAATCATCATTAACTCAAAGTTTAAGACTGCTTTCAAAAATAAACAGAAATTCATTTAGTTATACAAAGTTACCATTTGAACAAGTACCAGAACTAGGAGACTTTAGAAGGACTTTAAATAAGGATGTAAGCAGAAGGGAAAGTATAAAGTATAAATTATCTCTTAAAATAGAAGACTTGAAATTTTGTAATGTAGAGCTTGAATTTGACTCTATATATAATTACAAATTAAATTTTAATGACATGACAGATGCAGCAATATTAAAAAGAATAGATATCTATTTTAAGAATAGTAAGGATCTTGTAAAAAATTATGAGTTTGTTATGAATATGGATATAAGTAATCCAATAACTTATGATTTAAATGAAATTATTTTAAATGATGTAAAGGAAAAAAGAATTTTATTACAAAAAGGAATTTTAGTTAAAGGAATATATCCTAATTTTATTCCTCAAACAATAGAAGAGGGCTTTAAAGAATTATTAGTAATAAACTCACATTTAGGCAACATTAATGAAAGTTCAATAAAATATGTACCTGCATTAAGGAATAATGGAAATACGGCTGATATTCTTGATAACTTTAAAGATAGTACAATTTTTGATGGTAAAACAAAGTTAATAGATGCATTTTATATATGGACAAATAAAATATTAAATTCAGAATTTAGATTAAAAATAGAAGATAACAGACGAAAAATTATAGCTTTGGAAAATAATATAGAATTTGATTTATTACAGATAGGATTTGGCAATAGTCAGATATTACCTATTTTGATAACTATTTTAACTGCTAAAAAGGGAGATTTAGTTATAATCGAAAATCCAGAAGTTCATTTGCATCCTAAGTGGAAAACTAATTTAGTTGAATTATTTTATTATGCTGTTAAGTTTGGAGTTAATATATTAATTGAAACTCAAAGCCTGGAAATTGTTAATAGAGTAAGATTATTTGTTAAAAATGATAATACATTAAAAGATAAAACATCGCTTTATTTCTTTGAAAATCATGGCTTAAAATCTAGTATACAAAAGATAGAAATAGAAGATACAGGAAATTTAGATTTATGGCCAGATGACTTTGTAGATAAAGTAACTATAGAGGATAACTTTGGATTATTATAACATGGATTTTTATCTTAATGAAAACCATTTGATTGTAGATAAAGAAAATATAGTAGAAAATTTGAAAGAAATAAAGCAATTTTATGATTTATTAAAAGCTAAAAATTACAAACTATGTATTAAAGATAATTTGGATTTAGATTATAAAAACTTAAATACTAATAAGTCAATTAGTATTTTATTAGCGTTTTTAAAATACCTAAATTCTATAGAAACATATGGAGTTAATACAGTAGAAAGTGATAAAATTGATCCATTCATAGATAATTACTATTTCATTGAGTTAATTAGTTTATGTCATAAATATAATAATAATGTAATGTTATCATCAGCTAATGAAAATGAAATAATACATCCAGAATATAAGATTAATATTAATGAAAAAGAAGAAATAGTAAAAAATATCCTAGGAAAAAGTAAATTAGAAGAATATTTAATTTTTAATCCTGCTCCTAAGAATATAGATGAAGTTTTTCAAAAGGCAGAATCAGAATTTTCACATATAAAATTCACAGACAAAGCATATAAAACGGCAAATTCCAGGGAAGACATATATAAGCAATATGGCTTTACAAAGCTTTTAAATGTTTTTAAAATATTAGAACAGCTAATATATCCTTTTTTAAAAGGAGAATTACAGGGATTTTCTGAGGACAGTATAGAGGTGGAATTTAAAAAACAAACTAATGGAGTGGAGTTTTCACATGAATCTGATTCAACCATGAATAAATATGGAAAAAAGAGAGAAGTTACAGTTAAAGGAAGAAAATTAAAAATGGATTATCACATAAAACTTAGTGATAACAGAATTTACTTTATTTATGATAAGAAGGACGATTGTATTTATATTGGACATAGCGGAGAACATTTGCAAACAGCAGATTAGATAATATATTAATTACAAAAATATCACTTAGAGAAAGGTAACTTATATGAACAAAACTAAAGTAAAATCTTTTTCAGTTTGGGCTAGAAGAAACTTAATAAAGGAAACAGTTTATAGAGCTTTTAAAATAGGTATAGAAAAAGATAGCATTAAAGAAATAGAAGAAGTTAAAGGTGGTTTCAAACTAAAAGAAAAAGAAGAAATAATTGAATTTCCGGTTAGATACAGAAAATCTTTAATTGAGGAAATAGAAAAAAAAGGCTTTGAAGAAGTAATGGAAGAAGTTGCTTGTATATGGTTTTTTAGATTTGTTGTTTTAAGATATATGGAAGTTAATAACTATCTTCCTGGAAAAGTAAGAGTCCTTTCATCAAAAGTACCTGGGAAAATAGAACCTGATGTTTTAAGTAAGGTATATGATTTAAGTGAAGAACTTCATCTAAATATGGAAAAGGTTGATACACTAATAGGTTCTAATACTAAAGATAGTATAGAAGAAGATTCTATAAAAAATAAGGAAGATATAATAAAGTTATATAAATATATTTTAATTAAAGAATGCAATAAATTAGGGAGAATAATTCCTGAAATATTTCAAATTAACAATGATTACAGCGAAATTTTACTTCCAGACAATCTTTTGCAAGAAGATTCTATAATTAGAAAATTGGTAGAGAATATTGAAGAACAATATTTAAAGGAAGAAAAAGGAATAGGCAAAATAGAAATTATAGGATGGATGTATCAATATTACATATCGGAAAAGAAGGATGAAGTTTTTGCAGGCTTGAAGGAAAATATAAAGATAGAAAAAGAAAATATACCTGCAGCTACACAACTATTTACTCCAAAATGGATTGTAAAGTATATGGTGGAAAATTCATTAGGAAGATTGTGGCTTGATAAGTTTAAAGGTAGTAATATACAGTATTCAGTTAATGAAAATGAGAATTCTAGTAGTAAAAATAGTAATGTAAATTTAAAGTTATTAAAAGAAAAGTGGAAATACTATTTAGAAGAATCTAATGAGGAGCAAGAAGTAGAAGACTTAGGTGAAACAAGAAAATATGAAAATAATTTATCACCAGAGAATATAAAAGTATTAGATCCCTGTATGGGAAGTGGACACATATTAGTTTATGCCTTTGATTTACTTTATGAAATATACATAAGCGCAGGTTATATTGAAAGAGAAATACCAAGACTTATACTTAAAAATAATATATATGGTTTAGATATAGATAGTAAAGTAGCTAAATTAGCTTCATTTGCATTAAAAATGAAAGCAAGATATTATGATAAGGAATTATTTACAGTCTTAGAAAAAGATCAAATAACATTAAATATTTGTTCAATAGAAGAAAGTAATGAAATGACTAGCGAAGCAATAGATTACTTTTGTAGATCTCAGATTGCTAAAAAAGATAAAAAACAGAAAGTGCAAACTTTACAAAATATAGTAAAAGTATCAAAGATTTCAGCAGGCGAAAACAAATTGAAAGTGGAAGATGATAGTTTCACAGAAGATGTTCATTATTTAATAAATATATTTAAAGATGCTAAGGAATATGGTTCCATACTTGAAGTTAGGAAAATCAATTTTCAAGCATTAGAGGATAGGATAGAGGAAATAAAAAAAGAGGATAATTTTATATTTGCAGACTATAGAAAGTTAATATTAGATAAAATGCCACTACTTATTAAGCAGGGAAAAATAATGAGTATGAAATATGATGTTGTTATTACTAATCCGCCTTACATGGGACTTAGAGGAATAAATGCTAAATTAGCAGATTTTTTAATTTGTAATTTTCCAATATCCAAATATGATCTGTTTTCTGTTTATATGGAAGTGTGTTTAAGATACAGTAAAAAATATGGCATGGTGTCTTTAATTAACCAGCATTCATGGATGTTTCTATCAAGCTTTATAGAATTTAGACAGTGGCTTTTGAATAAATCCACCTTTATAAATATACTGCATTTAGGAGCTAGAACTTTTGAAGAAAATGTTGGAACTATAGTTCAAAATGCAGCTTATGTGAGCAGAAATTATTGCAATTATTCATATAAGACTAAAGTAATAAATCTTACAGGTGAAAATAGCAGTGAAGAAAAAAAAGTTGAATTTAAAAAGATATGCAACAATACTTCAAATAAAGGAATATATGAACTAACATTAAATAAGCTATTTATAATTCCAGGGAAACCATTTGCTTATTGGGTTAATGAAAACATACTCAACATATTTTCTTCTTTTCAGCCCTTAAGTGAGATTGCAAAACCAAGGCAGGGTATGGCAACTTCGGATAATAAAAGATTTTTAAGACATTGGTTTGAAGTTAATATTAACAAAATTAAATTTGATGCTCATAACTCAGAAGAAGCAGAAAATTCAGGAAGAAAGTGGTTTCCGTATAATAAGGGTGGAGAATACAGAAAGTGGTATGGAAATAATGAATTTATAATCAATTGGGAAAATAATGGTGAAGAAGTAAAGGAATATGCTGCCAAGCTATATAAATCTTACAGCAGAACTATAAAAAATGAAAAGTTCTATTTTAAAAGTGGATTAACATATACCTTTATATCAGAGGATATGGGTGCAAGGTATTCCCAAAATGGTTTTATATTTGATGTAGCAGGCTCATCAATTTTTTTTAAGGATGAAGAACAATCTAATATAATTTTAGCACTGTTATGCAGCAAGATATCTAAAATGTTTTTAGATATAATGAATCCAACTTATAATATCCAGGTAGGAGATATAAAGAATATTCCTGTAAGTAAAAAATTATTTTCCAAAAACATAAGTTATAAAATTAAGAATTTAGTTCAAGAGAATATAGATATAAGTAAAAAAGAATGGGATTCACTGGAAACTTCCTGGAATTTTAAATGCCATCCATTTTTATTGGTGAAGAATGGTGAAATTAAAGGGGACAGCCATAAGGGAAACAGCATTTTATACAATAAGTATATATCTTATGGATTTAATGTTTGGAAAACATTTATGGATAAACAATTTCAACGGTTGAAGGATAATGAGGAAGAGTTAAATAGAATATTTATTGATATATATGGAATGAAAGATGAATTAACTTACCAGGTTTGTGATAGGGATATAACCATTAGGAAAGCAGATAAGCAAAGAGATATTAAATCTTTTATATCTTTCGCAGTAGGTTGTATGTTTGGAAGATATTCCATTGATTCAAAAGGTATTGTATATGCAGGAGGAAAAGAAGCAGCAATTAGTGGAAACATAAACAATAACTACACAAAGTTTGAGTCATGTAAATCTTCAGGAAGTGAACAAAATATAGATAATATCATTCCTATTACAGAGAATGAGTACTTTGAGAATGATATAACTTTAAAATTTATTGATTTTGTTAAAATTTTATATGGTGAAGAAACCTTAGAGGAAAATTTAAGTTTTATTTCAGATTGTATTGGAAAGAAGTCATTTGAAACTTCAAGGCAATGTATAAGAAGATACTTTCTAAAAGATTTTTATAAAGATCATTTAAAGATGTATAAGAATAAACCTATCTACTGGCTGTTTAAATCAGGTAAAAATGAAGGCTTCAGTGCATTAACATATATGCATAGATATAATGAACATACTATAGAAAATGTTAGGATAAATTATCTTCATTTGATTATAGAAAAATATGCAGAACAAATAAATAGTTTAAAAAGTACAGCTTGCTTAGAAAATTATTCGGCCAAAGATATAAATATTCTCAAAAAAAATGTTGAAAAAGTTTCTAAAGAAATGGAAGAATGCATAGAGTATGAAAAAGTTTTAAAATACTTAGCAGGTAAAAAAATATCTATTAATTTGGATAATGGTGTTAAATCTAATTATGAAAGATTTCAAGCGGTTAAATTTATTAATTTTCATGGAAAAGAAGTTAAAAAGGATTTGTTTTATAAAATAAAATAGATTTGTATTTAATCTTAATTTTTTATTTGGGCTAAAGGTCATACCAAGAAATTACATTTATCAATGAGGAACCAAGGGAGAGAAGCAACCTTTGGTTCTTAATAATTTTTATAGCTTGTCTATAATTTTTTTCTGAATATATCGAATTACATCTCCTCTACTTATAACACCTACCACTTTTTTATCATTATCGATAACAGGTATTTTTTTAAAGTGATATTTTGATAAAATAGATAAGACATCTTCTATTGAATCTTCTGGGTTAACAGAATAGATACCTTTCTTTTTGGCTATAGTCATAATATTTTGATCCTTTATGGATTGTACAGAATCTTCTAATTCTTCTTTTCCAACGTAAAGCAAAAATGTGTATATGTTGTAAAGCATTTCATTTTGAGGCTTTAAATTTCTTATTAAGTCTCCGTCACTTACAATACCTATAAGTTTATTTTCTTCATTTACTATAGGTACACCTCCAATTTTATTAATAACTAAAGTTTTCATAACATCTTTAATAGTACTATTTTCATTTGCAGTAATTACATCAGTAATCATAAAATCTTTTACCTTCATAGTTAAATCATCCTTTCTTATTTATAAGGAATAAATATTGTTTATTATATAATAATATTTTAAGTATAATTAGTCAATATTTTCAAAGCTGTAATAGAAGCAATAAATGAGAAAAGGATTTATGCTAAATTTGCATAGAATTTTGATATTGGATCACAAAAAAAATAAAATACAGGAAACACAAGAAAGGAATATGTAAATTTTTTATGCTGCTGATTAAGAAAGGTCAACAGCTGATTTTGCTCAAAAATTCATGATTAAGAATACTATTTCAAAACAAAATCCAAATTAAATACAAGAATAAAATTAAAAATTTATCTATTGTATAAGTTATTCTAAGAAATAGGTGAATATATTCTTATTTGTAAATAAACTTCACCTAAGTCTAAGAACAACTTTACAAAGGAGTTATTACATAATGAATATATAGTAAAGTTTAACCATGTTAATATTTTTTATACATAAAAATATTAATGTGTCCTTTTATGAAAAAGTTTTCTATATTTGCATAAAGTTTAATAGATTAATAATACTGAAATTGAGCAAACTTATATTACACACATAAATATATTAAATTTTTTATAAAGGAGATGTTTTTCTATGTCAAACAATAGTAATAAAGTATTAGTACCAGAAGCTAAAGAAGGTTTAAACAAGTTTAAAATGGAGTCAGCTAGAGAAGTAGGCGTAGATCTAAAACAAGGATACAATGGAGATTTGACAGCAAGAGAAGCAGGCTCAATAGGTGGAAACATGGTTAAGAAAATGGTAGAAGCATACGAAAAAGGACTAGAGTAAGCAAAAAGGTTTTATGAAAAATTTAAGAAAAATTTCATGGTGTGATTTTCAATAGTTAATACCAATAAAGGGTTTAATACTGAAAATAAATTTCAGTATTAAACCCTTAAATTTGTTATTATATGCTATAAGACATCTTAAAGAATAATAAGTCCATTTACTATCCTATTTTGTGTCATGCGGTGTCGGCAGAACCCTTAGATAAGGTTTACTATTCTCGGGAACCTGCCTTTTGCCGACGCAAAATATCCTTCACATTTGGACTTGTTATTTTCTTCCAGATGCTTAAGGTTCTGCTAAGATTTAGTTTAATTCGATTGTGTAAAAACTAGAAAATCAAATTAAATAACCATTTGGACATATATTTTTGCATTTTATGTGGAACTTACTGCATAATTATATTGACCTTTTGAATCTACATTGTAGAAATCAGAATAATCTATATCAAATATATCTTTATGAATATGTTTTATATTTATTTTATTTTTTATTAGTTGTCCTAGAACTCCACAGTATGATATATCTCCAACAAGTAGTGCACCATAAATTACTCCATCTTTGTGGATTATTTTTTTATAAACTCTATCGCTTTCAAGAATATCTACATTATAGCTGTTATCTAAAGCATTTATATTTCCAAGAGATACACATTCTAAACCAAGTAAATTCATTGAATTTTTCATACCGAAAGTATCATTTAATTCTTTGTTCTTACCTAACATATTAAAGGCTGCAGTAATTCCTTGCTTTACAGCTATAGGCCATATTGGTGCAGTAAAAGTTACATCACCTGCAGCATATATATCATCTACAGTAGTCTTACAGCATTTATCTATTACAATTCCTTTTTCTACTTTTATTCTAGTATCTTTTATAAAGTTTACATTAGGTCTAACTCCAGCTGCGACTATTATCATATCACAGTTTAAAGCAGTTAAATCAGATAATACGGCTTTACTTACATTGCCATTTTCATTTAAGATAACTTCTTCTAATTTAACAGAAGTAAAGAGTTCAATATTCTTTTCTTTTAAAAGTTTTTCATATATTGAGGAAGCTCTCTTATCTAATTGAAGAGGGAGAAGTCTATCTCCCATTTCTACAATTGAAATTTTAATGTTTTTTTCTATAAGACCTAATACTGCATCTACTCCTACAAGACCTGCACCAAGTATTACCACATTTTTTGCATTTTTAAGTCCATTTTCTATAGAAGTTACATCTTCAAAATTTCTAAGAGAATATACTCCTTTACCTTCTCTTAAATTTTTAACAGGTGGAATGAAGGAAGAAGCTCCAGAAGCTATTAGTAATTTATCAAATTTGTAGCTTGTGTTATCTTCAATTACCACTTTTTTATTTTCTATATCAATATTTGAAACGTGAGCATCTTTTATCCAGTTAATATTATATTTTTGGAAAAAATCTTCTTCTATAAAGGATAATCCTTTTAAGTCTCTACTTCCATCTAGTGCTTTGTGGAGGATACATCTAGAATAAACAGCTGTATCCTTTGAAATAAGAGTTATTGCACTATACTTATCAAGCTCTCTTAAAGTTTTAGCAGCATTTATTCCAGCAGCACTGGCACCTATTATTAAATATTGCATAGATTGCCATCCTCCTTTTCTAAATAAATCGCACCTGTTGGACAATTCTCAACACATCTTGGAATATCCCTATTAAGGCAGAGGTCACATTTTATTACTTTACTTTTAGTCTTAGAATCAGGTTTTAGTACTCCATAAGGGCAGGACATGACACACATAAAGCAGCTGGCACATTTATTTTCATCATAGGATACTATACCACTTTGGGGATCTTTAGTCATGGCTCCGCTCATACAGGTCATAACACATTCGGGTTCATCACAATGGCGGCAGAAAATAGGAAATTTATTACCTTTTTCATCTAAAGATATATGATTTCTACTTTCAAGACAGTTATCTTCTAAATCCAAATCTAAAAATGATTTCCCATTTTCATTATGTTCTGACATACAGGCTAAAGTACAATTTAAACACCCTGTACATAAGTCTTTATTTATCATTATCCTTTTCATAAAGCACACCTTCCAATCTTACTTAACTAAGGCCTAAACTTTTGCGGCGCTTAAGTACGATTTCCTCTAGCGCGTCTGCAGCTTTTAGTATGTCATCCTCTACTATTAATTTTCCACCTGTAAGGTTTTCCATATCTTCTGTAAGTACTTTTGTTACAACTTTACTTCCGCCTATAAAAGGAGATGAACCAAGGTGAAGTGGAAGTCCAAGAGCAAGTCCAAAACATCCATCTGCTAGTGCTTGTTCTTCAAGCCACTGAGGTGCAGAAAGTACAAGTGGAAGTTGAGGTATATCTATTTTTAAATATTCTGCTAGTTCTTTAGCTACGATTTCTAATCTTCCTATAGCAAGACATGGACCAAAGTTTAAAACAGGTGGTATGCCAAGAGCTTTGCATACTTCTTTCAAACTATCACCTGCAAGTTCAGCTGCTGATGGTGACATAAGTCCTACGTTTTCAAGACCACCACTAGAGCATCCTGCAGAAAGTACAATTATATTTCTCTTTATAAGTTCTTTTGTAAGTTCTACTGTAAATATATCATGACCTTTAGTTGTTAAATTTGAACAACCTACTATTCCTGCAACTCCTTTTATTTTACCAGCAGCAATTAAGTCTACTAAAGCTTTCCAGTTTCCTCCTAAAAATGCTTTAAGGGAATTTTCACTTACACCTGTTATTACATCATCAAAACCATGATTTTCAGGAACATTCATTTCAATTTGGGATCTTCTTGATTTATAACTTTCAAGAGCTTTATCTATAATGTAATTGCTTATTTCTTCTCTATCTTCAAAAGAGTATTCAAAATAATCTGCATTAGCCTTTTTAGCAACGTCATCTAGGCATATCATTTTAACCATGAATTTATCTGCTATAGGTTCAATTCCAGGAAGAGTACAGTTAAATTCAGATACTATTGCATCAATACCACCAGTAGCTATTAAAGCTTCACTTGTAAAGTTATTTCCAGCATGTCCTGAAAAGACATCATCATAATGTTTTCCTCTAAGCTGTAAATCCTGTCCAACGCAAGTGCAGCCAACTAATTTGAAGCCTTTAGCTCCAACTTCTTTAGCTTTTTGAACTACCTCATGTTTTATAAGTTCTTCTTCTAAATGTGATATTATTGATTGTTGATGTCCTGTTATCATTAAGTTTATATAATCTGTATCCACAACTTTAAAACCAACTTTTGCAGATCTTATAGCTGGTTCGCCTAAAACTATATCATTTAATAAATTAGTTAAAGTAAGTCCGTATACACCAGTGGATATTCCAAGTTTTAAACAGTTTAAAAGCATATCTACAGGATCACTATTTAAATTTGTAGAAGTTTTTACAATTGCATCAAAAACTTCTGATTTAGCTCCTCCTGGCATTATATTTAACTTCTCCCAATATTTAAGTCTAGGTTCATATCCTATTTTATTTACTATTTCCATTTTTTCAAACTTTGGTTTATATAAATCTTTAAGCACTTCATCAGCTACAAGTACTGCTTTTTTATAAATATCAGTCTCTGTTATGCCAAGATGTTCTGCTAAAGTATTAAGTGCATTAATTCCTTTTATTTCTCCGCCAGTTTCACCTACGGATTTTACATTTCTAGCCGTAGTTTCTACTACATGGATATAACATCCAGAACCTGCAGCTACAGCTCTTAATAAGTTTCTAGCTACTATTGTATCAGCATTAGCACCACAAATTCCGTTTGGAGAGTTAGGAGTTATTCTACAGGGACCATTAGAGCATAATCTACAGCAAACTCCAAGTTGTCCAAAGCCACATTTAACTTTTTGCTTTTCCACTCTATGATGAGAAGTTTCTACATCTAAAGAGCATATAAAATTTTCTAGGACAGTATCTGCTGATTTACAAGTTTTGTTGTTTGTCATTATAAAACCTCCAAATATAAATTATTAACATTTATTATCTTTTAATATAATTTCTTTCAGAATACGATTAATTTACAAATAATCTTTATCCATAAATTAAATATAAACGATTTACTGATTTTTGTCAATATAATATTATTAAATAACGTAAATATTAGATAAAA
This sequence comes from Clostridium muellerianum, assembly GCF_012926525.1. GTDB lineage: Bacteria > Bacillota > Clostridia > Clostridiales > Clostridiaceae > Clostridium_AM > Clostridium_AM muellerianum. The sequence continues at coordinate 351,006 of NZ_JABBNI010000014.1, read as the reverse complement.
TTACATATAATATGATTGTGTGCTATAATAGTAAAGTTATATGTGAAAGAATTTTAAAAGTGGATATAATAAGAAAGGAAAATGCTAATATGAGTGAAATAAAATTTGAAGATTTTAGATTAGGGCAGGATATACTAAAATCCATTAAAAATATAGGATATAAGAAACCTTCGAAGGTCCAACAACAAGTAATACCTTTAATTCTGCAGGGAAAAGATGTTATAGTAAAGTCTCAAACTGGAAGTGGAAAAACTGCTGCTTTCGCTATTCCTATATGTGAACATATGGAAATAGAAGAAAATGAAGCTCAAGCTTTAATACTAACTCCAACTAGGGAGCTGGCAGTTCAGATAAAAGAAGACATAAGTAACATAGGAAGATTTAAAAGAATTAGATGTGCAGCTATTTTTGGTAAACAGCCTATGGACACACAAAAGAAAGAATTAAAGCAGAGGGTACATATAATAGTTGGGACTCCAGGAAGAACTTTAGATCACATAAAAAGAGGAAATATGAATCTAGAAAATATAAAGTTTTTAATTTTAGATGAAGCTGATGAAATGCTCAATATGGGATTCATAGAGGAAGTAAGTGAAATTATAGAAAACATTCCTGTAAGCAGACAAAATATGCTCTTTTCAGCTACTATGCCTGAGGCTATAGAAAATTTATCAAAAAAATATATGAAAAATCCAGCTAAAGTAGAAATAACTCCAGAAAAACTTACAGTAGATAACATAGAACAAAAATGTTATATTATAGAAGAGAAAAACAAATTTTCTTTACTTAGAAATTTGCTTTATATGGAGAATCCAGATACTGCAATAGTATTTTGTAGAACAAAGAATAATGTGGATTACGTTGCAAGCAGAATGAAAGCAGAAAAATACTCCTGTGATAAAATACATGGTGGAATGCTTCAAAATGAAAGATTAGATACAATGAATAGTTTTAAAAGAGGAGAATTTAGATTTCTTATAGCTACAGATGTAGCTGCTAGGGGTATAGATATAGATAATGTTACTCATGTAATAAATTATGATTTGCCTATGGAGAAAGAAAGCTATATTCACAGAATAGGAAGAACAGGTAGAGCAGGAAATAAAGGTACTGCTATAACATTTTCTACTCCTAATGAAGATAGATTTTTAAGTGAAATAGAAGATTATATACAAATGGAAATACCAAAATGTGAACTTCCAACAGAAAAAGACGCAAATCAAAATAAAGAAGCTTTTTTAAGTAAAAACAAAATGAAACCGCTTAAAAAGGGAAAAACTGCAGATTTAAACAGTGAGATAACAAAGATATACATAAATGCAGGAAAGAAAAAGAAAATTAGACCAGGAGATATAGTAGGAGCTATTTCAAATTCTACTGGACTTAGTGCGGAAATAATAGGAGTTATAGATATTCATGATACTCATTCTTATATTGATATATTAGATGGAAAAGGTCCAAAGGTATTAAAGGCTCTTAGTGAGGGCACTATTAAAGGAAAAAAAGTTAGAGTAGAATTAGCTAGTAAATAAAAAGGAGTTAAAAACACATGACAAAAACTTTATTTAAAGAATTAGGTATAAATGAAAAAATAATAGAAGGTTTAAAAAAAGAAGGCATTGAATATGCAACAGAAATACAAGTAGAAGCAATTCCACAGGCTATTTTAAACAAGGATATAGTAGGGGAAGCAGAAACAGGCAGCGGAAAAACTTTAGCTTATTTAGCTCCTATATTTCAAAATATAGATACAAGTAGTAAGGCAGTGCAGGCATTTATACTTACACCTACACATGAACTTGCAATTCAGGTAAATGATGTGATAAAAACTTTAGCTTTGGATTCAGAAATACTAGTTAAATCAGCAGCTATAATAGGAAATATAAATATAAAAAAACAAATAGAAAATTTAAAAAACAATAAACCTCATATAGTTGTTGGATCTACAGGTAGAATACTTCAACTTATTAAGCTTAAAAAAATGAAAGCACATATGATAAAAATCATTGTAGTTGATGAGGCGGATAAACTTTTAGATAAAAACAATGTAGAAGATGTTAAGGCTATAATAAAAACTACATTAAAGGATAGACAATTAATGTTTTTTTCAGCAACTATAGATGAAAGAACTTTGGATATAGCAAAAACTTTAATGAAAGAATATGAAGTTATAAGAACACAGGGAAAAACTTCTATGAATGAAAATATAGAGCATATGTGTTTTAAATGTGAGCAAAGAGATAAAATACTAATTTTAAGAAAGGTCTTTCACATATTAAATCCTAAAAAGGCTATTGTATTTGTAAATAAACCTGATGAAATAGAAATACTTACGGAAAAGTTAAATTATCATGGAATAAAATCAGAAGCTATATATGGAACTGCAGATAAGGAAGTACGTAAAAGAGCTTTAGAAGACTTCAAGGCAGGTAAAATTAATTTACTTGTAGCTTCTGATATAGCAGCTAGAGGTCTTGATATACAGGATGTGGAGTGCATTTTTAGCTACGATATACCAGAAGATACTGATAACTATCTACATAGAGCAGGAAGAACAGCTAGAGCTGGTAAGGCTGGTAAATCTATATGTATATTTACAGATAGAGAGAAAGGGTTAATTAAGCAATATGAGAAGACTTTTAATATAAAAATAAATCTAAAAGACATGTACAAAGGGAAAATAATAGAACGTAGATAAAAATAATTTTGGTTAAATAATCTCAGTGATGAAAAAAAGTCACTGGGATTATTTTTTTAAATCCTTATAAAATCCTTAAAATTGATGTTTATAATAAATCATGAATTAAGATATCTTAGAAAATAATGTATTGTTAGTAAATGAGAGGATTGATAATAATGGAAAAGTATATTTTAAAAACAGAGAATCTATGTAAAAATTTTAAAGGGCAGCGAGCAGTAAATAATATTTCACTTGCTATTAAAGAGAACTCAATTTATGGTCTACTAGGGCCTAATGGTGCAGGAAAATCCACTACATTAAAGATGATTACAGGAATGCTTCACCAAACTTCAGGAGAAATCACTTTTCAGGGACACCCATGGAGCAGAAAGGATTTAAATGATATTGGTACACTAATTGAATCACCTCCGCTATATGAAAATTTAACTGCAAGAGAGAATTTAAAAGTGAGAACCACACTTTTAGGACTTAAGGAATTCCGTATTGATGAAGTGTTACAAACTGTTGATTTAACAAACACAGGGAAAAAACGTGCAGGACAGTTTTCTATGGGAATGAAACAGAGGCTTGGAATTGCCATTGCACTACTTAATCATCCTAAATTATTGATTTTAGATGAACCTACTAATGGATTAGATCCTATAGGCATTCAAGATTTGAGAACGCTTATTCGTTCATTTCCAGAACAGGGGATAACGGTTATTTTATCCAGCCACATACTGTCAGAAGTAGAACTTATTGCAGATCATATTGGTATTATAAGCAATGGTATTTTAGGCTATGAAGGAAAAATTAATCAAGGTGAAGACTTAGAAACTCTCTTTATGGAAGTAGTTAAAAAAAGTAAAAGGGAAATGAGGTAATTAAAATGAGTTCATATTTAAAAGCAGAAAATTTAAAGTTAAAAAAGACAATGACAAAAAAACTTGTTTTGATTTTTCCACTTATTACATTGCTTTTTGGTGTTATGTCAGGAGTTTATTATGAGTTAAATACATTTAATTGGTGGTACATGATAATGCTGCCAGGAAATATTGCACTTCTCTGTGCACTTGTAAATCAAAAAGAAGAAAAGAAAATTAAATATAGAGCTATTTTTTCTATGCCTATTGACTTAAAAAAAGTTTGGAATTCAAAAGTTATGCTCATAGCTATTTATGTTTTATTTTGTTGCATTATTTTGCCATTAGGAGCAGCCTTAGTAGGAAAATTTATTTTACCAAGGATTATTTCAAGTTCTGCTTTAAAATATATAGTTGTCATTCCAATTGTACATGCAATAACAGCAGCTATTGTCATTGCAATAACATCATTATGGCAAATTCCTATTTGTCTATTTTTAGCTAAGAAATTTGGATTTTTTGTACCAGTTATCTTAAATGTTGCAGTAGGTATAACTCTTAACAGTATGATGGCTGTAAAATCTATATGGTGGATATGTCCTTACAGCTGGACTAGCCGTCTTATGTGTCCTATACTTGGAATACTTCCCAATGGGCAGATGCCAGCAGCAAAAGATTATATGCTTAATCCGGGTGTAGTTCCTATAGGAATTATGTTGTCTATTATGCTATTTGTTGTAATACTTATTGCTACATCACGTTGGTTTAAAAATCAGGAGGTGATATAATATGGTATCGTTATTTAGAGCTTTAAGGGCTGACTTTCAAAAGTTAAAACATACCCAAACATTTTGGATTCATATTGTAATTCCTGTATTGGGTGCATTGCTTTTTTTAATGTGTTACAATTTATTTAACAATGTAGAAACCATAGAAAAACATGTGCTTTATTTTGAATCTCTTAGTATGTTGTTTCCACTATTAATTGGAATAATTTGCGGTATAGTTGTTTCTCAGGAAGAACAAGCAGGTCAATTTCAAGTATTGCTAAGTACAAAATCAAGGATTACCACATGCTTAAGTAAGCTGCTTACTTTGATTCTTATGGGAATGTTTTCACTATTTTTAGCCCTTGGTATAGTACTTTTAGGATTAAAATTGTTTTTGCATGTATCCAATATTCCATATTCATTATATTTTCAAGCATTTGCATGGATTGCTTTTGGTAATATATTTATTTATATATTGAGTTTTTGGGTTAGCTTGAAGTTTGGCAGAGGTGCATCTATTTTTCTTGGAATTGCAGGAATGCTTATTGCTGCTCTAATGATTACAGGATTGGGAGATAGATGTTGGATGTATCTTCCATGGGCATGGAGTGTAAGATTTTGTGATTTTGCTGCTTTAAATTTTATGGCTGCAGCAATGCATAAGGAAATTCCAGATTTTTCATACAACCTTCGGAAAGCATCATTCATTACGGGTGCATACACTTTTGGAATATTGACATTACAACTTTTATGGTTTAAGTTTTGGGAAGGCCGCAAGTGTGAGGAATAATCTTTTGCATAGTTTAAAAATAATATGATACAAGAATGCAGTTGAAGTTTGAATTTTTAACTAATTTGAAAGGTGATGATATTATGGCAAGAATTCTTGTAATAGATGATGAAAAAGATATTTTAGTTCTCGTTAAAAATGTTCTTGCAAAGGATGGACACGTTGTTACAATTGTTAGTGATGCAAAGGCAATAAAGGTTAATGAATACACCAAATATGATCTGATTTTATTAGATGTGATGATGCCAGACATAGACGGTTTTGAATTATGTAAAAAAATTCGTGACCTAGTAGACTCACCAATATTATTTTTAACAGCTAAAACCATGGAAAGTGATATAATGTTTGGATTTGGAATAGGTGGGGATGATTATATAAAAAAGCCCTTTGGTACAGGAGAACTTCGTGCCAGAGTTAATGCCCATTTGCGGAGGGAAAACAGAGAAAAGCACAACATGATTTCTGTTTCTGGTATAAAATTTAATCTGGCAAGTAAAGAAATCATAGTACAAGACAGAAAAGTTCCCATGACAAAAAGTGAATATGCTATTTGTGAGTTCCTTGTACGAAATAAAGGACAGGTATTTACAAAAGAGCAAATTTATGAAGCTGTATATGGTTATGAAAGAGAAAGTGACAGCTCAGGTATTGCAGAACATGTAAAAAACATAAGAGCAAAACTTGCTGTTTTTGAATTGTTTCCAATTGAAACAGTTTGGGGGATTGGCTATAAATGGGAATAAGCAAAAAAGTACCTACTATGAGGAGGATTTTTTTTAGATATTTATTAACTATGATTATAGCATTCATTGTTTTTTTAGCAATATATTTTGAACTTAGTTTATTGCTTATAAAGCTCAATGTATTTTTGCCTGCAAATTATAGTGAAGGTTTGGCTAAAACTTCAAAATCTCAAATTCAATCAGCACAAAGCGTTACGGAAAGTATGATTCCTAAAGGGTGCAAATTTGTTGTTTTTGATAAAAATTACAAAGTAATTAAAACAGATTTAAATTCTGAAGACTTAGAAAAAGCAAAAAAATGTGCACTGGGAGAAAGTTATGGTTACCGAGGAGGGACGAAACAGTATTATGTTATCCCAAGAAAAGATGGAGTATGTGTACTGCAGTATTATATTATAATGAGATATAGTCCTAACTTTTTAAATAATAGTTTACCTAATCCTCAGGTAATGTTTGCCTTAATATTTATTTTTTTATGTGTTACTATTATTTTTGTTGTTTCAACACTTTATGCAAAAAAGATAAAAAAGCAGCTAAATCCTTTGCTTGAAGTAGTAGAAAAAATTAAAGAAAAGGATTTAGATTTTGAAGCAGGTTATTCTAAAATTAAGGAATTTAATGACGTATTACTGTCACTTTCGGATATGAAAGAGGAATTAAAAAAATCCTTAAGCGAAAAATGGAGTATAGAACAAGCAAAAAGAGAGCAAATTTCAGCTCTTGCGCATGATATAAAAACTCCTCTTGCAGTTATTAAAGGAAATACTGAGCTGCTAATAGATTCGCCTTTAAATGAAGATCAACAAGAATATACAAATTTTATTCATAAAAATGCCAATCAAATTGAAAAATACATAAAATTACTTATTGAACTTTCCAAAGCAGAACAAGGCTTTAATATACAATTAGAAAAAGTTAATACAAGGGAATTTGTAAACAATATTTATAGCCAATTAAATGCTCTTGCATGTATAAAAAAATTACAAGTTGAATTTGAAGAAAAATCTTTACCAGAGGAAATTAATATTGATCATAATTTAATGTACAGAGCAATTATGAATGTTATTTCTAATGCAGTAGATTATTCAAAGGATAATAGTAAGATATATTTTAAAGTAGAATATTTGCAGGATAACATTTGTTTTAAAATTATAGACAGCGGAAAAGGTTTTTCAGAAAAAGATATCAAATTTGCTATAACACAATTTTACACAGGTGATGGAAGCCGAACATCTAAAACTCATTATGGTATGGGATTGTATATAGCTAATTCTATTGTAAAACAGCATGGTGGTGAACTTCATATTGAAAATTCACCTATTACAGGAGGAGCACAAGTTGTAATTAAGGTACCTGTAAATTTTTCATGATTTAAAAATAATGTGACACAAGTAACCGAAGAAACGTTAAGCTGTATTACGGTTGATATATGTTATGCAGGAACACTCACTTCATTAAGAAGTTCTAATTGCTTGAGATATTGAAAAATCCCTACCTCTTCAAATGCGACGTCCTGTCGCTTTCAGAGCTTTTGCCGTCCTGGCAAAAATTACGGCATTTTTCAATATCTCAAGCAAAGAACTTCTAAAATTTGTTCGAATGTTCCTGCATAACATATATCAGTCTTCATACAGCTTAACGTTTCTTCTTACTTCAGTTTACATAAATACTATTATCTTAAAAGCGTAGCTTTCATAATAATTATTTTTTATCTATATATTTTAAGTTATTTAGTTTAGTCACAACTTAAGGCGCAGCCTGAAGTAATAGATTCATTTTCAGTTTTGAATCTATGTGTTATATGGTGCCTTATTTTGATTATTTTGAGCACTCGCAATTCTATTATACCAAGAGAAATACTTTTGCTTTATGTGTTTATTCTGAAGGCTTCCACCTAAGTTTTTAAGAGCTAAATTATAAAATTATCAATATTAATATGTACAACTGAAGTTACTAGTTTTGATTTTAACTTTTACGTAGGGATATAGGATAAGCGTTTACTCACATTAGCTAAATTGTTTTCTTATTAGTCTTAGCGAGAAGTTAAAGAAAGCCTTAGAACTTTAGCCTTGTTTGAGGGAACCGAGTTTGGCAAAGTTCTTAGGGTTTCTTTAACTTTGAGCTTTAGACTAATTGAAAACATTTAGCAGTGAGTAAACGCTTATCCTATATCTCGTAGTAAAAGTTAAAATCAAAACTTTCACTACACTTTGCTTCGCATTATGCCCATTATATAAGAATGTATATTAATAAATCAGCAGCTTTTAAATACTATTAAGAGCTGTTTTTTGCTTTATATTTTAAATAATGATTATAACAAACAATAATCGAAGAAAGCCTGTCTATTAAATTTACAAATAATTATTGTTTAATTGGTATAAAAGTAAATACAATTAGTTTAGGGCGTTTAAAGAGAAAAGGTGTGAAACTTGTGCATAGTCAAATTTAAGAATAAAAGTATTCAGCTAGAAGTAAAAACTGGTACAAAGCTTATCGACTGTATAAGGGAGGCAGGCCTTATAATAGAAAAACCATGTAACTTAACAGGTAAATGGGGTAAGTGCAAAGTTAAGGCTTATGGAGAATTGTATCCTAAAACAGAAGAGGAAATACTAGAAGAGATAACAAAAAACACGGGAGAGACCTTTCCAGAAGCACATATAAAAGGGGGACTTATGGTAACGTTTTTAAAAGCATTAAAATATGGTGCCTTTTTGCTTAACAGTTGAAGCAGAAGCTTTAGGTGCAGATATAAAAATGGGTGATGGAAATCTGTAGTTTGGAAAATAGAATTGTAATTATAAAAAAAGTTAATTTAAATGTTATTAGAATTTTATAATATAAATTTTGAAAGGAAGAGGAAGATATGAAAGAGGAATTAATTAAAAAGTTATCAGATGCAGTTGTTGATATGGAGGAAGATGAAACTGTAGAAATTTCAAAACAATGTGTAGAAAATAATATAAATGCTTATGAAGCTATAGATAAAGGATTAGCTAATGGTATGAATAGGGCAGGTGAACTTTATGAAGAAGGAGAATATTATATTCCAGAATTGTTAATGTGCTCAGATGCCATGTATGCAGGACTTGATGTATTAAAACCTCATTTGAAGAAAGATGAAAATGAAGTTAAGGAAAAAGTAGTAATAGGAGTAGTACAGGGAGATACTCATGATATAGGGAAAAATTTAGTTAGAATAATGATGGAAACAGAAGGTTTTGAAGTAATAGATCTTGGAAGAGACATACATCCAATAGATTTTGTTGAAAAGGCTAAGGAGGTAGGAGCATCTATAATAGTTTTATCAACTCTTATGACTACAACTATGGATGGTATGGCTGAGGTCATAAATATATTAAAATCACAGGGATTAAAAGATAAAATAAAAGTTATGATAGGTGGCGGACCTATATCACAAAGCTATGCAAATAAAATAGGAGCTGATGGATATACTACAGATGCTTCAAAAGCTGCAAAATTTGCAAGAGCTTTAATAAATAAAATGGATAATAATTTAACTAGTTCAAATATCGAATCAGTATAGGGGGCTTAAAAATATGAAAGATCAAATGACTCCTATGGAGAGAGCTATAGCCTTAGGCAAAGGAGAAGCTGTAGATAGATTACCTTGTAATCCCAATATAGCTAATGGAGTAGCGCGTATTTATGGATGCAAAATTTCAGAATTTAACACCAGTGGCAAAACTATAGCTGAAGCACAAATAGCTTCTTACAGAAGATTTGGAATGGATGGTGTTAGAGTTTTTACTGATCTTTATGTATGGGCAGAAGCTATGGGAGCTAAAATTTTATTTCCAGAAGATAACACAGCAGATCTTTTGGAACCTGCAATCAGTGATATAAAGGATATTGATAAAATAAAAGTAGCTAATCCCTATAAAGATGGAAGACTTCCAGTATTTGTAGAAGCTATGAAATACTTATCAGATGCTTTAGGAAAAGAGGTTCCTTGCTCAGGAGGTATTGTAGGTCCATTTACTAATGCTTTTTTCCTTGTAGGCATTGAAAAAATGACAAAGCTATTTTTTAAAAATCCAGAAGCAGTACATAAGCTTTGTGAAATTTCACTTCAAACTTGTATAGAATATACCAAGGTTATAATGGATATAGGTCTTTCGCCTACTATTTCAGAACCTTTAGCTTCTTGTACTATAATAAGTCCTAAGCATTTTAGAACATTCTGTCTTCCATATTTAAGAAGGCTTATAGAATTTATTAATTCAGGAGGTAAAACTTGTGTTCTTCATATATGTGGAAAGACAGAAAAAATATGGCCTGATATAGGAGAAATGGCTTCTATAGGAGTAGGAGGCTTTAGTATGGATAATGTAGTAAGTCTTTCGGATTGTAAAAAAACAATAGGAAATAAGATGAAGGTAATAGGTAATATAGATCCATCTAATGTTATGTATGCAGGTACGAAAAATGAAGTAAGGAATGCTGTAATAAATAGTGTTATGGAAGGTTATGACAATCCAAAAGGATATGTTATAATGTCAGGATGCAGTCTTGCTGTGGAAACCCCTTTAGAAAATATACAAACTATGATGGATACTGCTAGAGAAATTGGATATCCAGTAAATAAAGAAAAATTAGAAAAAATGATAATAAAATAGGAAAGTGATAAAATGTTAACACCAAAAGATAGATTATTTCTAGTTTTTAAAGGCAAATCAGTAGGCAGACCACTTTGCATATGCCCTGGTGGTATGATGAATATGATAATAGAAGAAGTGATGGATTTAACAGGATGTAAATGGCCAGAAGCACATATGAATCCTGAAATTATAGCAAATTTAGCTGTAGGTGTATATGAAAATGGAGGATTTGAAAATGTAGGTGTACCTTTTTGTATGACTGTAGAAGCAGAAGCCATGAGAGCAAATGTTTTCTTAGGGACAAAAATAACTGAACCTAGGGTTACAGATTATATAATAGATTCTGTTGATAAATGGAGAAATTTAAAGAACATAAATATAAATGGGGGACGAGCTAAAGTAGTATTGGATGCCATTAAAATTTTAGAAGAATATATAAGGAAAATATCAGGTAATTGTGTAAAATCTGGTGTAAGTATTTTATCTACAGCTTGAGGTATTGGAATTAAAACTCCACTTAAGAATATACAAATGATGGTAAAGGCAGCTAAGGGAGAGTAAACTACTAACGTTAAAATAGGACTTAACATTAAAATTGATTTTAGTGTTAAGTCCTTTACTTTTAATAATAATTTTCACACATAATAAAATTAGGTAAATTTCATTTTTAAATTAGGTATTCTATTTATATGAAGGTTCTGCATGAATTAATACATAAGACTTAGGTATAGATACTTTTATTTCTGTTTCTATTTCACTACATAAATCATGTGCTTCTATTAATGAAAAGTTTCTATTAATTTTCAAATGAATGTCTATTTGTTTATGCTCGCCACATTGTCTTGTTCTAAGTCTGTGATAACCAGTAATGTCACCATGTGAGTTAATAATTCCTACAATTTTTTCTATATCTTCATCGGATAGTTTACTATCTACTAAATCCTTTAAAGACTTTTTTATTAAATCTATTGAAGTTTTAATAATTAGACAAGCCACTAATATAGCTGCTATAGGATCTATTATTGAAATCCCTGTAAATTTTACAAGCACAAGTCCTAAAAATACACCTAAAGCTGTGGCTACATCTGTTAATAAATGAAAAGCATCTGCCTCTAAAGCTATAGAATTTGTTTTTTTAGATATTTTCATAAGAATAGTAGAAATTATAAAATTGATAAAAGCAGATATAAACATTACCACTAATCCAGCTCCAACACTCTCTATGTGAGATCCAAGAAATAATTTTTTTAAAGCTTCGTATATAATTAAAAATGCTGCAAAAAGTATAAGTATTGCTTCTACAAAGCCAGAAACATTTTCGTATTTACCATGTCCGAAAGGATGTCCTTCATCTTCAGCCATAGAGGATTTTTTTATAGAAAAAAATGCTATTAAGCTTGCAAGTAAGTCCATAGAGGAATGAATAGCTTCAGACATAACACTTACAGAACATATGGATATAGCAGCTATGAATTTAAATATTATAAGGGTTGAATTTGATATTATAGATAAAAGAGCTGCTTTCTCTTTATTCATTTGGTACAGCCTCCTGTTTTACTTAAGTTTTACAAAATTACTTATGTTTTATTAAATAATATATGCTTAATGAGTAAAAATGCTACAAAAGAGTATTGGGAGTGGTAAAATTATAAATTTACAAAAGGTTTGACATTTTTGTAGTACAATGTTTTAATTTCATAAAATTATTTCGGAGAAAGTTTATTAACTAATAAATAATACTGCGGAAATACTCTTTTATGTTATACTATATATAAATTTTAGCAGGAGGAGATAAAGTGAAGGAATTTGGAAAAATGTTAGGTTGGATAGGTGCTTGAGGTTATGGAATAGCTATGATTAATTTTTTTATAAAGTATATTAATAAAAAGTACATAAGTAAATTTTCTAAGGATAAAAAAAAGTATATTAATTTTTATAGAATTATTATGAAGTATGTAGCCATCAAATAAAACAATAAATAAGTGAGTATGTAAAATAAATTACATACTCACTTAGGCATATTCCCCAAAATAACAAGTTAGTATTTTAGTATATTTTGCATCATACTGCATCAACAGAACCCTTTGATAGAACAACAACTATCATCGGAATCTATTTTCTTGTAGGTGGTAAGGTATACTAACATCTTTGACTTGTTATTTTTGAATATGATTTATTTAATGCATTAATAAAACTAATTTTGTACCTAGCATATATCCTACCACACCTAGAATAAAGGATGTTAATATATATGTAATGGCATTAAGTTTAAAATTCTTTTCAAAAAGGTTAAAACCTTCATACATAAAAGTAGAAAATGTAGTATAGGCGCCTAAAAAGCCATCACCTATAAGTAAATATAGGTTTTTATTTACACCAATGCTGCTAATTATACCAAGCAAAATTGCACCTGTAATGTTTATAATAAAAGTTCCTATAGGAAATGGTGATTTTGAGTATTTACTTATAAATTTTCCTAAAGAAAATCTAGTTATACTTCCCAAAATACCACCAATACCTACTAATAAAATTTCCATAATTTAATTTTCTCCTAAGTTTTCAATAGTTCTATTTAATAATTTAGTTGCAGCAATTCTGCCTGCAACTACACCTAAATAAGCAGCAGTCAAACCTAAAAATGCTGAATTTAGTACATATGTTATAGAATAAAAGTAATGTGCCTTGTAAATAAGTTCAGAGCTTTCTTTACATAAAGTAGAAAATGTGGTGTAAGCACCTAAAAAGCCTGTACAAATACCTAACTTTAAATCTGTATTTATTTTAAAACCTTCTAATGCTGCAGTGGTTATAAATGCTAATAAAAAGCTTCCTGTAATGTTTATAATCAAGGTATTTACAGGTATATTATTTCCAAAGTTATTAATAGGGGCACTTTTAACTAGAAATCTTAAAATAGCTCCTAAAAATCCACCTAATCCAATAAAAAAATATTTTTTCAATTTAAACACTTCCTTTTAATAAAAAACTGCTTTTTAAATTTTAAAATCAATTAAATCGTATTTTAAAAGTATACTATATTTCTAGTAAGTTTAAAAGATATGATGCAAAACAATCAAATGAGTTTTAGAAGAATTTATGCAAAAGAGTATTAACTATTATGCAAAGTATCAAGAATTATAAATTTATAAAATAAAATGGCATTAAAATTTGTAAGCATAAGTTAGTAGTAAGTAGAGGTAATACCTGGATAGGGGGACTTGATGTTATAGACTTGATGATGTATTATTGAGCTTGGAACTAAGTATTGATTTTTGAATATTTTAATCTATAAAGGATAGTATTCTTAATGTATACTAAAACAAAATGAAAAAATAAATTCATTTTAATAATCAAATTTAATTATGAGCTTATAATATCTGTGTGTAAGCACATTAATAAATAAATTCGGGAGGTTTTGTTTTTAATGCTCAACGAGGCCAAGGTTTTGTTAAAAAAATATTATGGATATGATAGTTTTAGAGAAGGACAGGAAAAGGTAATAAATAGTATATTAGAAGGTAAAGATACCTTTGCTATAATGCCTACAGGAGCAGGTAAATCAATATGTTATCAAATACCTGCACTTTTAATGAAAGGAATAACAATAGTTATATCTCCTTTAATATCGCTTATGAAGGATCAAGTAGATGCTCTTAATGATATAGGGGTAAAAGCAAGTTTTATAAACAGTTCATTGGATCAATACGAACTCCAGGAAAGAATATTAATGGCTGTAAGTGGATATACAAAGCTTTTATATGTAGCACCAGAACGATTAGAATCTGAAAGCTTTTGTGACCTAATAAAGACACTTAATATATCCATGATTGCTATAGATGAATGTCACTGTGTTTCACAGTGGGGGCATGATTTCAGACCTAGCTACAGATCTATAGCACCATTAATAAAAAAATTAGACCATAGACCTATAGTATCAGCTTTTACAGCTACAGCAACTAGTGAAGTTAAGGAAGATGTAGTAAAGCTTTTAAATCTTAAAAACTCTAATGTTTATACTACAGGTTTTGATAGAAAAAATTTGTTTTTTTCTGTGGTTAGAGGAGAAAATAAAAAGGATTATTTATTAAAATATTTAGAAAATAATAAAGATCAAGTTGGAATAATTTATGCTGGTACTAGAAAAGAAGTGGATAATATTCACGATGTTCTTACAAAGAAAGGGTATTCTGTAGGTAAATATCATGCAGGTATGAGTGATTCAGCTAGGACAAAAGCTCAAGAGGATTTCTTGTATGATAATGTAAACATAATTGTAGCTACTAATGCTTTTGGAATGGGAATTGATAAATCTAATGTAAGATATGTTATACATTATAATATACCTAAAAACATGGAAGCTTATTATCAGGAAGCAGGCCGTGCAGGAAGAGATGGAGAGCCTAGTGAATGTATTTTACTATTTGGAGCTCAGGACATTATGCTTCAAAAGTTTCTTATTGAACAAAGTATATTTTCAGAAGAAAGAAGAATTAATGAATATAGAAGGCTTCAGGATGTAGTAGATTATTGCCATACCACTAAATGTCTTAGAAAGTTTATTTTAGAATACTTTGGGGAAAGTGATGTACCAGATTCTTGTGACAACTGCAGTGTTTGTAAGGATGAAACTGAGCTTACAGATATAACTATAGATGCTCAAAAAATATTTTCATGCATAGCACGTATGAAACAAAAGTTTGGAACGGTTTTAGTATCTCAAGTATTAAGGGGTTCAAAGGATAAAAAAGTATTAGATTTTGGATTTGAAAAACTTTCTACTTATGGAATAATGAAAAATTATACTGTAAAAGAAATAAAAGATTTAGTAAATGTACTTATAGCAGATGAGTATTTATATCTTACTGAAAGTCAATTTCCAGTAGTAAGACTTAAGGAAAATGCTGTAAAAGTGCTTAAAGGAGAGGAAAAGGTATTTCAAAAGATTCATAAGGCAAAAAAGAAAATTACTCAGGAAAATTCTCTTTTTTTGCTGCTTAAATCTGTTAGAAAAACTATATCTGAAAGAGAAGCAGTACCTCCTTATATAATTTTTGCAGATGCAACATTAAGAGAGATGAGTGAAAAGTTTCCTGAAAATGATGAAGAACTACTTAATATTAAAGGTGTTGGAGAATCAAAACTTCAAAAGTATGGCGAAGAATTTTTAAATGCTATAAAAGCTTATTTAAAAGAAAATCCTTCAGAAAAAGTTTCACATGAGCCTATAAAAGAATTACAACCTGATGAATCTAATAAACATGATATACCCAGTCACGTTATAACTTTAAATATGTATAATGAAGGTAAATCTTTAGAAGAGATAAGCAAGGAAAGAAATTTGAAATATTTAACTATTGAAGATCATATAATGAGATGTGCTTTAGAAGGAATGGATGTGAATTTAGATTTATTTATACCAAAAGAATATGAAGAATGTATTTTTGAAGCTATAAAAAAATCAGGAAGCACAAAGTTAAGAAGTATAAAGGAAATGCTACCAGAAGAAGTAAGTTATACTGCTATAAAAGCAGCTTTATGTAAAAAGCAAAATTCTGCTTAATTTACGTAATAAATATTTAAGTGAACCTAATTTTTGGATATATAATTTATAGGAGCTGTGAAATATAAGGTTAATATTTTAAATTCACAGCTTTTGTAATGCAAAAATAGTTTATTATCATAATAAAATTCTTTAGCTTATAATAAAATAATGTTATTTAAAATTTAATAGAAAATCAAATAAGTTATATAATACAAATTATCCATGATTTATAATATATTTTGATAGTGACTTAAGTATTATAACAAGGTATAATTTTTCTATATAAATTTTTATTATTTGTTTTTGTAAATATAGGTTAAACCGCAAAAAGTAAGAAAATATTCACTAAAGATAAGGGAGGATTTTTAAAATTATGAGTAAACTGGGTATGAAAATTCTCAGGTTAGTATTGGCGGTAGCTGGAATAATCATGGCAATATCATTGATAAGCTGCTGGAGTATAATTAGGAGTGCAGAATCAAATCTAAAATATGAGGCAAAGGAGTCTATTACAAAATCTATTAATGCTGTTGACAGGAACAAAATAGAAAAAATAATAAACAATCATTCTAATAATTCTAAAGAATATACAGAAGTATTGAATTCTATGATAGTATTTAAAGCCAAAAATAGTATAAAGAACTTTTATATTTATGTAAAAAAGGATGATAAAACTGCTCAATTTCTTGTAGATGCTTCACCAGAGGCTGCTGACTTTATGGAAAACTATGAAATGGCAGAAGAAATGCGAAGTGCTTTTGATGGAAAAATTACTGTAGATAATGATCCATATACAGATAAGTGGGGAACATATGTATCAGCTTATGCACCAATAAAGAATTCATCTGGACAAGTCATAGCTGCTATTGGAATGGATGAAGATGTTTCAACATTAGAGAATATTAAAAAGTTATTTTTTAAAGTGTCAATTTTAGAAATTATGTTTTCTATAATTATATCTTTAGTTTCAGTATATATATTTTCTAAAAAATTAAAGTGTAATATTGGTATAATTGAAGATAAATTGTCAAATATGAGTGATGGAAATTTGCAGGGAAACATAGAGTTAAAAACAAAAGATGAAATTGAACATATATCATATTTTTTAAATGATTTTAGATTAAAAATTAATAGCATGATAATAGGCATAAAAAAGGATGTAGAAGATGCTTATGAAAGTTCTGATAGCCTATTTAGCATATCCAAAGAGATGTCATTAAGTGCGGAAAATGTTTCATCAATCATACAAAATATATCAGAAAATTCTGCAAAACAAACTTCAGATATTTTAAAAATAAAAGAAAACTTTGATGAATTTGGAGAAAATATAGAAAATACAGCTAAAATCATAGGTGAATTTGACATTATGGCCAATAAAATTAAAGGTAACTCTAAAGAAAGTAGTAGCGATGTGAAGTTGTTAATAAATTCGATAAATGATTTGAATTTTCAATTCAAAGCTGTTGTGGAAAAAATTCAAGCACTGGGTTCTGATATTGACAAAATAAGCGATATCACAAATTTAATAAATGATATATCAGATCAAACTAATTTACTTGCATTAAATGCATCCATTGAAGCTTCTAGAGTTGGAGAGGCTGGAAGGGGATTTAGTGTTGTAGCAGATGAAATTAAAGTACTTGCTGAACAAGCCAAGGCATCATCAGAAAATATTAGTAGGCTCTTAAAAAATGTTTCTAGTAAAAGCAATGATGTTATAGCTGGTGCTAAAAGTGTAGATTTGCAATTTTCAAGTCAAATTAATATTGTAAATAGTATTGCTAATTCCTTTAGAAGTATAATTTATGATATGGAAAAGTTATTGCCAGGAATAAATATAGTTAATTCATCTGTAATTGAAGCTAATAATAAAAAGACTGTAATAGTAAATAATTTAAGAACTTCATCTTCTTCAGCAGAAGGGATTTCTGTATCTTCTGAAGAGATAGCTGCTTTAGCTGAAGAATTAAATAGTTCTACAGAAGAAGTTACTAATTCTGCTAAAAAGTTAGTTTCCATAGTTAATAATGTAGTTAATAATATAAATAAATTTAAGACAGAAGATAGAGGTAATAATAAATAATATAATTACTGGATTAATTATACAAAAAGCATCTGACATTAAAGGTTAGATGCTTTTTATAAAAAATAGACTAACATTTGGCCTTGTTATTTTTTTGAAGATGCCTTAATTAGAAAGTAGGTAAATTGTCTAAATTATTCTCTAAACTGCTATTAGAAGAAGATACTATAACATCATTTCCATTTTTATTTTTTCTTACAATTACAGAATCTACTTGACCTAATTTTGCAAGGGCTACAGCTTTACTTACATCCATTTCGATGCCTTCATCAGTGAGCACATTTGTTATATCACCATCAGCATTTTTTCTGATTTTAGTTATTTTCATTAAAAATTTCAACTCCTATCTATATATAAATATAATCTATATTATATCCAGTTTATATTTCATTATTAAAACTAAAGAAATTTTGTATATTTACTAGCTCACTATCATCACATTAACTTCTTATATTCTAAGAGATTTTTTTGAATGAAATAACATACAGTATTTATTTTTCTGTATTTTATTATGAAGTTTATTTATGCTCTTCATTATTAAATTTGTATGCAGAAATCAAGCTCATATGAGCTGGGTTTTTTATGTAAAAAAATAAAGGGTTCTGCCTCACCTAGAAATTCTATTGTGAGACAGGTCCCTTGTTATTTTTTAAATTTTAAATATTTTTATACTGTTTTCCAACTCTTCTGCTAAGTTCGAAAGATTTTGGACGCTATCAGATATTTCTTGAAGTCCTGCAGATTGTTCTTGAGTAGAGGCAGCTACTTCTTCTGTGCTTGCAGCAGTATTAGTAGATATACTTTGAATTTCATTTACATGTTCATTTACATTATCTATATTTTCCTTTGATTCTGCTACCATAACATTAACTTTTTCGAGATATATTTTTGTGCTATTAAAAGATTCCAATATTTCTTTTAAAGAATCTCCAACTAATGTTACAATTTCTCCTCCCTTTTCACATTCTTTATTACCTTCTTCAATAGAGGAAAGAGCTTTTTCTGTTTTATTTTGTGTTGCTGTTATCAATTCTTTTATATTGCTAGAAGATTTCATTGATTCGTCTGCAAGTTTTCTTACTTCTTCAGCAACTACTGAAAATCCTTTACCAGCTTCTCCAGCTCTAGCTGCTTCAATAGAAGCATTTAGGGCAAGTAACGCAGTTTGATCTGCTATACTATCTATTAATTCTACGATACTTCCTATTTTTTTAGAAGTTTCCTGAAGTTCAACAATTATTTCTGATGAATAAGTTACACTATTTTTAATAGTTTCCATTTGATTAATCATATTATTCATTTTGTCTTTTCCATCAGAAGCAAGATTGCTTGTTTTCTCTGAAAACTTAACTACTGATTTAACCTGGTCGCTTACAGTGGCCATATTATCTACTACTTTTTCCATGGAAGCAGATATTTCCTCTGTAGCTTTAACTTGCGTTCCCGCACCGTCTGCAATTTCTTCTGTAGAACTTGATATTTCTTCAGATACTGCTGCTGCCTGTTGAGCAGAGGATAAAAGTGTAGTAGAAGATGAAGAAATACCCTGTGACATGTTATTTATTTTATTAGTCATATTCCTCAAGCTTTCTATCATATTATTAAAACTTGAAGTTACCATTCCTATTTCATCCAGTGATTTGATTTCTACGGATTTTGTAAGATCACCATTTGCTGCTTCTTGTGCAACATCTGCAAGTTCAGATAGAGGTTTTAAGTTAGATGAAACTGTTTTTATTATTACAAATCCTCCAAGTACAGTTATTATTAATGCTATTAGTATAAACATTATAGCTATACTTCTTAATGCTGAAGCTTCACTTGCTAAAGAAATTCCTATTTGAACAATTCCAACAATGTTTCCATTTTTTTGTATAGGAATTGAAATATCATAAACTCTTTGTCCGTTATAAGTTTTAATACAGGTATTTACATTTCCTTCTTTAAGAGCTGATTTACTTCCTTCATCCGTTAAAATGGTTCCAATCTTGCTCTTGTCATTATTTGCAGTAACCTTTAAACTTTTGTCTGCGGTAAGGGCATAAAGTATATTTGAACTTGTTACTAATCTAGTAACAAGACTTTGTTCACTTATAGAGTTATTAAGTTTTTCTATTTCATTTGCAATAATACCTACCTGTATTATCCCACCACCAGAAGCAGCTATTTCACCATACTTATAGTAATTTCCATCACCTATGTAGGAACTTTTCCTTATAGCTTCAACAGCTTTACTTTTTTCTCCTTTTAATACTGATTGTACACTAGGATTATTAGTCATAGTTTTATAATCAAAATTGATATTACCAGTCATATTAGAATGAGTTATAATTCCTTGAGGATTAGAAATATCTATTTCTTGAATACCTAGTTTAGAAGCTGTTTCTTTTAAAAACTCATCAGTTACTGATGGGTTTTGCCCTATTAGATAGGCTATTGAGGTCATTTTGTCACCTAAAACAATATCTATTTGAGCTGACATAGCTTCATTAGTTTGAATTTCGGAAGTTATTTCTTTAACTAAACTTACACCTTGCTCTTGAACTTGTTTTTTTAATTTTCCACTCGTAATGTAAAAAGATATAACTGCTAGTATTGATATAGCTATTAAAAGAACGCTTACCACACTAGCAGTTATTTTAACCTTTAATGAATAGCTTTTACTATTATCTAGTTTTTTCACAAAATCACTCCGTTTCTTATAAAATATTTAATATTTTTACATATTCGCCCATTTAGCAAATATATTTTACACCATATATAGTTAAAATTCAACAATTTTAGCGTAAAATATTATTTTTATTTAGATAAAGTGATATTTTAAAAATTATGGTAAAGGTATTCTTCAATTTTATAATGTAGATATATAACATAAAATTATGTAAGTATTTTTAAAAAGTTTTTCATTGTTGTAGACACATAACTATTATTTAACCAAACTAAAGAAATTTTAGTAACTAAAGTTGGATTGGTAATTTCTTTGTACTTTAAGTTTATATTTGGAATAAGGTTCACAGCAGAGTTAGGAACTATAGCAATACCCATACCCGTAGTTGCCCAGGTTAGCATAGATCTTACATCATCACTTTCGCAAAATATATTTGGTTTAAAGTCTAATTCGCTGCAGGCATCAACTATCATAGATTTAAATTTAACATGTACTATCAAAGGGGAAT
This sequence comes from Clostridium muellerianum, assembly GCF_012926525.1. Taxonomy (GTDB): domain Bacteria; phylum Bacillota; class Clostridia; order Clostridiales; family Clostridiaceae; genus Clostridium_AM; species Clostridium_AM muellerianum. The sequence continues at coordinate 329,737 of NZ_JABBNI010000014.1, read as the reverse complement.
TTTTAAGGGTAATCAAATTAATTTTTTTCTTTGATGAAGATATAAAGTTATCATGCGTAGCTGCTAACATGTGTTCTTTGCATAAACATTTAGATTTTAGATTTTTAGAATCAAAGGGATGTCTTATAATTCCTATTTGTATGATTCCATTATTTAAAAGGTCTAGAATTCGAGAACTGCCACCTTCTCTTATTTGAAAGTTTACCTTAGGATAGATTTTGTGAAATTTATTTATTTTTTCAGGCAGCATTGAAGCAGTAGAAGCTATGGTTCCAATGGCTAAAGTTCCTTCAATACCTTCATTAAAATCTTTTAATTCTTTAAGTGTAGTTTCAACTAATTCAACAATTTGTTCTCCACGATTATATAAAAATTTTCCAGCATCAGTTAATTGAGATTTTCTAGTAGTTCTTTCAATTAGCTTTATGCCAATTTCATTTTCTAACATTTTTAATTGGTAACTAAGAGGGGGTTGAGCTATATGAAGTTTTTTGGAAGCCTTAGTTAAGGTTCCTTCTCTAGCGATAGTTAAAAAATATTTAAGCTGCTTAATATCCATGTTTAGTAATCCTTTCTATATTTATATAAATATTATATAAATATTATATATTATAAGTATTTAATTTATAAGTTATCTTTTGTTATACTAGCATAGTAGGCACAAATAATCAATTATGCTAAATTGTCGAAAATTTCTTAAAATATTAAAAACTTTAGCACATTATGTAGAAGTTTTTAAATTTAGGTAGATTAAAAAAGTGAAATAGTTGTCTATTAGAAACATAATTTTGCATAGGGGAGGGGTTTAGTTGAAACAGGGATATATTAGTATTATTTTAGCAACAGTATTGTTTAGTAGTATGGAGGTAGCATTAAAACTAGTTTCTGGTCAATTCAATCCAATACAATTAACTTTTTTAAGATTCTTAATAGGGGCAATCATACTTTTACCCATAGCTTTAAAAAGTTTGAAAAGCAGAAAAATTTTATTAGATAAAAATGACTTTAAAATTTTTGCATTAGAAGGATTTATATGTGTTGTAGTTAGCATGACTTTTTATCAATTAGCGGTTCTATATTCTAAAGCATCTATTGTAGCTGTGCTATTTAGCTGCAATCCAATATTTGTAATACCTTTTGCTTATTTTATGATTAATGAAAAAATATGTAAAACTACAATTATATCATTAATTATAAGTATTTCAGCTATTGTAATTATTATGAATCCATTTCACATGACAAATAATATTTATGGTATTTTATTCACTATCCTATCTGCTATTACGTTTGCGTTATATGGTGTAGTGGGTAAGAAATATAGTAAAAAATATGGTGGAGTTGTACAGAGCTGCTTCTGCTTTTTCATGGGAAGTGCAGAAATGTTATTGCTAATTCTTATTAGTAAAATACATTTAGTATCACAAATAATTGGAAAATCTAAATTTAAAGTTTTTGCAGATATACCTATTGTACAGGGAATTACATTATCCAGTATACCAGGTCTAATTTTTGTAGGAATATTTGTAACCGGTTTAGGCTATACTTTTTACTTTTTAGCAATGGAAAAAACATCTGCAGCAACTGCATCTTTAGTTTTCTATATAAAGCCTGCACTAGCTCCAGTATTGGCTTTAGTAATTCTAAAAGAAGTTATAAATTTAAACACCATTGTAGGAATTATTCTAATTATTATAAGTTCATCCATAACCTTTGTATCAAATAAAAACAGAACAAAGATTAAAAGTGTTGAAATAGATGAAGAATTAGTATAAATACTGCAAAATTCTAACTAAAGTATTTGTAGAAAAAACTTAAATAGCTACGTATGAAACAAAAGAGATTGTTAATAAAACTAACAATCTCTTTAAAATATATATGCATTTATTTAAACAGTATAAATTATCTATTAGCAGAAATATTAATCATAGCTTGATGATTTGGATCAATTTGCCAATCTTTGTGCCTTAAACTTCCTAAAAAGTGAATATCAAAATGACCATTCATATCGTTACCTTTTACATAATCAAGATTAGGGCCTGTACCATAATTCCCAGATCTATTTGCAATAGAAACATCTGAAGGATACGCATCTAAGCCCGCATGAGGCATGCCAGCAACAGAAACAGCTATTTTTCTACCATTTGTTTCAAGAATCATTGGACGTACATTCCAGGTCCAACTCCCCCCAAATGCCTGTTTCATAGAAGCTGTATCCTGTGCTGTAAGTGTTTCAGAGTCAGCATGACCAGCACCTATGGTTCTTTTTACATTAAATTTTATACCATTAAAAAAATCTGTAAGAGTTCCTGAAGCACCAATTGGAAATACATATTGAGCTTCTGTAAACCATTCCAAGTCTTCGCCGAATTTTCCATAGATGGGTTTTACAGGAACATTTATTTTAGGAATTTTTAATACCTGTCCAACGGTTAATATAGAACTTGTTGTAAGATTGTTTTCTTTTAACAGGTCATTTTGGGTAATTCCAAATTTTATTGAAATATTCCAGGAGTTATCGCCAGATTTAACAGTGTAAGTTGAATACGATTTAGTTGGAATATATTTTGAATCTATTATCTGAGCTATTTTTGAAAATAAAGTTGAATTAGCAGTTCCAGTTATAGGTAATTGATTGTCTTTTTGAAAATTAGAAACTGCAGTTTGAGTTAATGAACCATAATAACCAGTAGGTGATACAGAAAGATAACCTAGTGCATTTAGATAGGTTTGAAGCTCCGAAACTCGATCGTGTCTAATTCCATAAGAAAGTACTGGAGGTTCACCAGAAAGAGCTTTATTAAGTTTGCTTAAAGTAGTTAGATTTAATCCACCATCTGCAGTTAAGTTGTTATTTGTTTGGAAGTTTTTTACTGCTAAATAAGTAGAGTAGGCATAATTACCATCGATGTTTCCATTATAATAATTTAAGGTTTTTAAATCAGTTTGCAGTTCTGATACTTGATTTCCTACAGAGTAATAATAAAGGGGTTGGGTAATCTGAGCATGAATGTTAGTAAGTGGTAATAATAAAAAAGCTGTTGTTAAAGTTACAATTAGTTTTTTATTCAAAATATCACCCCATGTAAATTTCATTTATATATAGATTATACTAAATCTTATTAAAAAGTTTAACAAGAAAGGTATGCCAGGTATCCTTAAAATTGGAATTATGTAAATAAAAAACCCAAAGACTAAAAATTTAAGTCTTTGGGTTTTATGTAATTTTAAGTGAATTATTTTACTTATTTCTATTGTTTAACTTCGGACCAAATTTTATCAAGATTTGTTACTGAACCGCCTATATCTTTTAAATATTCGCCGGTTTTCATCTTACTTTTTGTTGGATATACTGCTTTATCATCTAGTATATCTTTATCGATATATTGATGTGCAGCCATATTAGGATTTCCATAAGGGAAGTAACGTGAAATTTCCGCACTTATTTCTGGTTCCATTATAAAATTCATAAAAAGTTCTGCGGCTTTTATATTTTTTGCTCCCTTAGGTATTACAAAATTATCTTGTTGTAAAAATAAGCCTTCTTCTGGAATTACATACTTTACATTTTTATTTTCACGCCTTGCAAGGCTTCCTTCTGCACCCCAAGCAAATATTGCTTTTGATTCTCCATTTATAAGACTGGTTTTAGGACTATCACTATCATAGGATTTTACATTTGCTTGAAGTTTTTTTAGTTCTTCCTTTGCCTTTGCAAGAGCTTCAGGATTAGTTTCATTTATAGAATATCCAAGTTTTTTTAGGGTTATTCCAATTATAACTCTTTCATCATCCAGTAAAGTTAAAGAACCTTTAAGCTCAGGCCTCCAAAGATCTTTATATCCTTTAATACTTCCCTCTGGGATTTTCGAACTATCATAAGATATAACTCCTGCAAGATACATATAAGGAATACTGTACTTATTACCTTTATCAAATGGTAAATTTAAGAATTCAGGCCCAATATTATTTAAGTTTGTTAGGCTACTCTTATCTATTTCTTGAATTAGTGACTGTTTTTTTAGTATCTCAACCATAAAGTCACTAGCTACAGCAACATCATAGTTTCCTCCGCCAGCCATTAATTTTGCTAACATTTCTTCATTAGAGGAGAATGTACTGTAATTTACTTTAATATTATAGGTTTGTTCAAATTTATCAATTACTGATTGAGGCAAATATTCAGACCAATTAAATACATTTAAAACCTGCTTAGGTTCACTGTTGTTTTTTGCAAAGGCAAATAATCCGCCGCCAATACTTCCAATTACAATAAAAATTGATGTAAGTATTGCTGTTACCTTTTTCATACTTATATGTGCATTCCTAATAATAAGTGCAAAAACAATTATTGCCATTGTAAACAAGATTAATAATGTTGAAAGTGCATTAATTTCAGGAGTTACTCCGAATTTTACCATTGAAAATATCTTTAATGGTAAAGTTACACTTCCAGGTCCTGCAACAAAGAAACTAATAATTACATCATCTAAAGATAAAGTAAATGCTAAAAGTCCTCCAGCAATAACACCAGGCATTATGATTGGCAAAGTTACATAGAAAAAGGTTTGAAGGGGAGATGCTCCAAGATCCATCGCTGCTTCTTCTACAGACTTGTCAAAGCCGTCCAATCGAGTTTTTACTACTGCAACAACGTAAGCTATACAAAAGGTTACATGTGCAATAATTAAGGTTACCTTTCCAAGTGGAATTTTTACAATTGCAAAAAAGGCAAGGAGAGATATTCCCATAACTATTTCAGGAATAACAAGCGGTATATATAATATGGAATCAATAATTCCTTTTCTTTTAAATTTGTATCTGTACATTCCAACAGAACATAAAGTTCCAATAATAACGGATAAAATTGTACTTAGAATAGCAACTATAAAAGAATTTTTAACAGCTTCAAGTATTCCTACATTATGAAGTAAGCTTCCGTACCACTTAAAAGTAAATCCTGTCCATACTATATTTAACTTAGAGGTATTAAATGAGAATCCAATAAGTATCATAATTGGTATATATAAAAACATAAATATTAAAAGCATATAAAGGGATTTTAAAAATGTGATTTTATTGTTTTTCATTACTATAATACCTCCTTTTTCTCTTTTTTACCGCCAACTTTTGAATTATAGGAAATAACTGCAACCATAACAATTATTAATATAACTGATATAGCGGAACCAAAAGGCCAGTCTCTTGCTGTAAGAAATTGATTCTTAATAAGGTTACTCATAAGGACTACCTTACTTCCACCCATTAGATCAGTTATAAAAAAGAGACCTAGGGTTGGAACAAAAACCAAAAGAGAACCAGATAAAATTCCACCTTTTGTAAGAGGTAGAGTTATCTTTAAAAATTTTCTTACTGGTCCTGCACCAAGATCAGATGCAGCATCTAATATTCTCTTATCTAGCTTTTCTATAGAGGTATATAAAGGTAATACCATAAATGGAAACATCATATAAAGCATACCAATCATAACTGCAGTGTTGTTATACATTAAATGAAGCGGTGACTTTATTAGACCAAAATGTAAAAGCATTGTATTTATAATACCTTCTGATCTTAATAGTACTATCATTGCATAGGTCCTAACTAAAGAGTTAGTCCAAAATGGAAGTATTATAAGTAGAAGAAATAATGGTTTTAACTTTTTACTTGAATTTGCAACAATAAATGCAAAAGGGTATCCAAACAATAAACATAATAAAGTGGTATAAACTGCAATAATAATTGAGTTTATAAATATATCAATATAAAGGGGATTTAAAAGCTTTGTATAATTAGAAAGTGTAAAGTTAAACACTATGTTCCCTGTATTACCTCGTGTGCAGAAGCTTACCACTAATATGAGAAAAAGAGGCAAAACAAAAAATATAATCATCCAAAGCAGGGCAGGGGCAATTGTAGTTAAATATTTTAAAAGGGGATTCTTTGATACTTTATTTTTCATATGCCTGTCCCCCTTATGCCTTAATAACTATAGTATGATTAGGTTTCCAGGTTACAAAAAAGCTTTTATTTTCATCTAAAAATTCGAAGTTTTGTCCTATTGGTTCATTTACTACAATTTCTTTACCATTCTTAAGAAGCATTACTATTTTTATGTTTGAGCCGATATATATTTTCTCCTTCAATTTACATTGAAGCCATACATCTCCTTCTTCAGGATTTTCTTTTATCTTAATTCTTTCAGGTCTCACTGAAACAGTAAACTTATCACCTAAATCATAATTTAAATTAGGTATTCTAATTATGTCATCTTCCTGTTCGAGTTGAAGTAAAACTTCAGTTCCCTTTAATTTAAATACCTGTCCTTCAAGTATATTTGTTTCACCTAAAAAGGAAGCAACAAATTTAGTTTTAGGTTTTTCATAAAGTTCTTCAGGTGTACCAATTTGCTCTATAACACCATTATTCATAACCACTATTCTGTCAGACATTGTAAGCGCTTCTTCTTGATCATGAGTTACAAATACAAAGGTTATACCGAGCATTCTTTGAAGATGCTTAAGTTCTAATTGCATCTGTTTGCGCAGTTTTAAATCAAGAGCACCTAAAGGTTCATCTAAAAGCAGGACTTTAGGACTATTTACCACAGCTCTTGCAATAGCTACACGCTGCATTTGTCCACCACTTAATTGAGAGGGCATTCTATTTTCGTAGCCATCAAGCTGAACCATTTTTAACATTTCATGCACCTTATTTTTTATCTCCATTTTGGGTGTCTTCTTCATATTAAGTCCAAAGGCTATGTTATCAAAAATATTCATATGTGGGAATAATGCATAATTTTGAAATACAGTATTTACACATCTTTGATAGGGTGGTTTATTAGTAACATTTTCTTCATCAATAATAATTTCACCACTAGTTGGTATTTCAAAACCAGCAATCATTCTTAAAGTAGTTGTTTTTCCACAACCACTTGGTCCAAGCAGAGTTAAAAATTCACCTTTTTTAATTTCTAGGTTTAGATTTTTTATTACTGCATTGTTTTCATCAAAAATTTTACAAACATTCAACAACTGAACAAAAACATTCTTTGTCACACTCTAACAACTCCTTTTATTAAATATTAAGTAAAAAAATAAAAAACTTCTATTGGTATATTTTAAAAACCAATAAAGAAGTTTGGTTATATAACTGTATAATTATATACAGTCTATAATAATTATAACCGAAGAGTATAATAGCATAATAATTTCTAAATTTCAACAATATTTTCATATATGCTTTAGAGTTAACGTAAAATGACAAAAAGTTGTTTAAAATATATCAATATTAGTCTAATATTGTTAGTATATTAAAAAATAGTAACTTTTTATATAATATACTTTGCAATTAAAATAATGTATCTTGCATATTGAATAATGCATTTCAAAAGAAATGTGTAGTTGAAAGTTTTTAAATTTAATAAAATAGAACTATAAATTAAACAAGGATATTATCAATAAACCTTGCTTAGGTCTAGTATTATGGTATATAGATATTAGATAAACAATTTAACTTTAATGAAATGCAATATTAATAAAAAATTATAGTATACCTTTGGCATTTTTTTATTTAAAGCTATAATTAAGATGATTAAGATATTTGAAAATGAGGTTTTCACTATGGAAATGGATTTAATTTGTTCAGAAAATATTAGGAGAATACTGCATGAGATTCTTACTAATAGGAAAATAAAAATTAGTAAAGATTCTAAAGTATGTGTGATTGAAAAAGGATTTGAGTTAGAAACAGGTAAAATAGGCATATATTTCGACATGGAATCTATAAATGTTTTAATTGATTATTTAGACTATGTGTCACGAAACAAAGAAGACTTTAGCAATGTAATCACAGGTAAATGTGATGAGGATGAACTAAAAGTACTAACTTATGATAATATTTATTATTTTGAAGCTATGGGAAATGATGTTTTTTGTAGGACAGTAGATAAAAAATATAAGGTTAAAGAGAAACTATATGAGCTGGAAGAAAGATTGCAAAGTAAGGGCTTTATAAGGATAAGCAAGTGCTTTATTGTAAATATAGTTAAAGTGGATCGTATTATTTCATGGTTTAATAGCAAGCTTATATTAAAAATAATGGACATAGATGAAGACGTTTATGTTACAAGAAAATATCTAAATGAATTTAAAAAATTTCTTGGATTTTGAGGTGTTTTGATTATGAAAAAGAATTTGAAAGATTTCTTATTTAATTTATTAGTATCGTCACTTATTGGATTATTTGTTGGCATGGTTGAAATAATTATTAGGAATATGAATAACGAAGTAATTGTTACATTAATCAGTGACTCTTTAATTGGTGGTGTTATAGGAACAATTTCTATGATTACTTTCATATATATATTTCAAATGAAAGAAATAGATGTAAGAATAGCATTTATAGCAGTGTTTATGATAATAGGGATTATTTCTAGTGTACCATCTATTTATTTTTATTTAGTTGAAAATATTAATATTTCTATATTAAATTTGATGTCAATTTTAATATCAGCAGAATTTCTTGGAATGAGTCTTTGTTATTATTCTTATAAAAAATCCTCAGAGCTTAATTCAAAACTTATAAGCAAGAAAAAACAATTTTCGGAAAAATCAAGTGATTCTTAGATTCAGGTGGGGGTATTAGCAACGGTAGCCATGGGATAAATTTTAAAGAGTATTAGAAGTATATGAAAAAAGGGCTGTGGTAATTTCACAGCCTTTATGTATATTTAAAAAATTTTTATTATACACTACTTGCTTTAATGCTAAAGTGTAATTGATATTCTTTCTTTAATGCATTACCTTTACTAGAATGTACTTTGGTTCCAATGGTCAATGTATAATTTTCTCCTGGTATATAACCATCTTGTGGAGCAGTTAGTACGATTGTTTTATTATCTTCTCCCAATTTCATTCCTACATCTACTGAAACACCCTTACTATTTGTTATTGTAATACCTTGTTTTGTCATATCATTAAAGTTAACATCTCCTGTGAATTTAAGTGTCCATGTTTTGTCAGTATCTACTATTTGATCGTCTATAAACTTTTGTGTATTTACATTACTAGATGGATTAAATAATTCCGATCCACCAAATACATATAAATCATTTGTTCCAGTATTTTTTACAACCATTCTTTCATTTAAATCTAAAGTTGTACTGAATGAACCACTTCCAGATGCTGAAGAAGGATTGGTAGAATTATTGTAATAGTAATCGATAGTACAGTTATTACTAATATACAACATCATTTTAGCAGATGCAGTATTTTTATATTCAAAAGAATCTCCCACAGCTACTTTAACTATATTTAGAGCTTTTTCATTTACTTTATGACATGAAAAATCAGCATCACTAATAATTACACCAAAGGATCCATCTGATTTTTCTCCAAATCTTTTGGTAATAGCATCAAGAAGAATTGGTTCATCTCCTTTATTAGTTATAATAGCTCTATCTCCTGACATTATACCAATAAATGTATACTTTGAAGCATCCATTCTTTCATCTCTTAAAGTATTATCTGGTCCATATACAGCAACATCAATTTTATAATAATATCCGTATTGCCAATATCCATTATCTACTTCCATCATATCTGATGTATTATTGGTAAATTCAGCACTTTCTCCTGGGTTAAGAGTAAGAGCATTACTAGAGGCATAAACAGTTTTTGTGGAAATTGTTAAATAAATTGCCATGATAAATAGTCCAAATAATATTGGTGATAAAAATTTCTTTAATTTCATATGGTAATTCCTCCTTAGTTTTCATGCTAAGGAAATTTTACCATGGCCTATTAAAGCTAGTCAAACGAAATGTTTATTATTTTTCTTAAATATTATAATATTTCATTATTTTAAGGGTATTTAAACGAATATTAGAGTTTTATCTATATTTTTCGTTGATATACGGAATATTGCTTTAAGTATTAAAAGATATAAATTAACTTTTATCACATGATATTATATATTTTACAATAGTACTACAAATACTTATTATTCGTATGATATAATTTACTTATGTGGTAAAAATATCATGAGATAGAAGGTGATGAACTATAAAAAAATCAAAAGATATTATATTTAAATATTTGCATAAAAAATGCAGCGATCAAAAAAGACAAGGTGTAACTAAAACATTAGGCTGCAGTACTAAGGAAATTGCAGATAGTTTGTCTCTTCAAAGAACAAATGTGAGTAGTATATTAAATAAATTATGCAAAGAAGGAAAGATTTTTAAAATAAAAGGGAAACCTATTATATACTCAGTAAGTTTATGCCAAACACAGTACGAAAATGAAATGAATTTGAAAAGAAACTTTATTAATTTTAGCACCATTATTGGTAGAAATAGAAGTTTGAAAAAATGTATTGAACAAGCTAAAGCTGCCATTTTATATCCACCTAATGGGCTAAATACGCTGCTTTTAGGCCCAACTGGTGTTGGAAAAACAATGTTTGCTGAAGTTATGTATAAATTTGCAATAGAAAAAGAGGTTATTTCTTATAATAGTCCTTTTGTATCTTTTAACTGTGCAGATTATGCTAATAATCCACAGTTAATATTAGCACATCTCTTTGGAAGTAAAAAAGGTGCTTTTACAGGTGCCGATAAGGATAAATCTGGGCTTGTGGACAAAGCTAATGGTGGAATATTGTTTCTAGATGAAATTCATAGATTACCTCCTGAAGGTCAGGAAATGCTATTTATGTTAATTGATAAAGGAATATATACACCTTTAGGCGACATAGAGAAAAAGAAAAGCAGTAAAGTACGTATAATATGTGCAACCACAGAAGATGTGGATAGTGCACTTTTAGGCACATTTACTAGAAGAATTCCTATAACAATAAATATACCAACGCTTAAAGATAGAAGCCTGGAGGAAAGATTTGAACTTACTTGCGAATTTTTCAAAACGGAATCAGAAAGGATTGGAAGGGAAATATTTGTATCAACCAATACGATAAGGGCTTTACTTCTTTATAATTGTACAGGAAATATAGGACAACTAAAAAGTGATATACAACTTGGATGTGCTAACGCGTTTTTAAAATATGTATCCAAGGGCAAGAAAAAAATAGAAGTACATAGTACAGATTTCTTAAATAATGTAAGACAAGGGCTACTATTATACAAGCAGCATTCACAGGTAATAGATAAAATAATTAATGAGGATATAGAATTAAATTTTAATTCTAAGATAACTAAACATAAGATTAAGGTAAATGATAATTCTTTACCTAATAATTTTTATGAAAGCATTGAGAAAAGAATACAGGAACTTAAAGAACGCGGCATAGAAGAAAATGACATTAATTTTTTAATGGCTTTTGATATAAAAAAGTATTTCAATAAATATATAGGTAAGTTTAATCAAGAAGTAAAAAAGGAAGAACTTTCAAAAATAGTAGATGAAAGAATAATTAATATAGTAGAAAAGTTTTTAAAGATTGCATCAGATAAAATGAAAAAGGTTTTTCCAACCAGGGTATTTTATGGTTTGTGCCTACACATTAGTTCAAGTATTGAAAGAATCATTAATAATAAAAGTATAGCTAACCATAATCTAAATGGAATAATAGAAAAAGACAGAGAAGAGTATAAATTAGCATTAATTTTAGCTAATAAATTAGAACAAGAATTTAGTATTAAGATATCATCAGAAGAAATAGGATTTATTGCTATGTTTTTATGCGCAGATAGTATAGATGAAAATGATGTGATTTATAAACCAATTATTGTAGTAGCAATGCATGGAAAAAGTACAGCTTCATCTATGACTGAAGTTGCTAATAAATTAGTAGGTGGTGGCAATGTATACGCTTACGACATGCCTCTGGATAAAAAGCCTCAAATGGCCTATATGGAACTTAAAGATTTTATAATAACAAATCATCAAGGTGCAGGTGCAATACTTTTAGTAGATATGGGATCTTTAGGAATGTTTGGAGAGCTTATAAGTGAAGAAACAGGAATTGAAATAAGGGTTATTGATATGGTATCTACATTACTTGTTATTGAGTGTGCAAGAAAAGCTTTGACTAATAATAATATAGATATTATATGTGAAGAGGCAAAACAATCAGTATGTCTTTTAAATAGTTATAATATAAGTTTGAGTGAAACTTATATACCAAGAAAGGATAACATAATAATAACTAATTGCATTACAGGAGAAGGCAGTGCTATGAAGGTAAAAAATATGATTGAAGAAAGGATAAATTTAACTTCAAAAGATATACAAATAGTTCCTATATCAGCTAGTGATAGAAAAGAAATGTATAATACTATAAATATATTATCTAAAAATAAAAAAATTATTGCTGTAGTTGGAACTGTAAATCCTAATATATATGGAATACCATTTGTACCTGTTTCAGAACTCTTTTTAGATTCTAATTATACAAGAATAAGAGATATAGTAAATAGAGTCAAAACTTTAGAAAGTTTCTATAATGAGATATTTCAAAGTCTAGAAAATGAAATCGAAGAATTGGATATGAATGATTTTAAAACTCTATGTATAAATTTTTTAGATAATGTAAGAGAAAATATAAATAGTGATGTAGATATATATATGGTTTCAGGACTGATACTTCATTTAGCATGTGCTATAATAAGGCTTATCAATGAAGAAGATACACCTAAATGTGCAAGAAAAGAAGAGGTAATGAATTACCCAAAAGAGTATTCTTCCTTAAAGAAATCATTAAAGTCAATAGAGGATTTTTATAATATCAAATTTTCCGATGATGAATTTTGTTATATACTAATTATAATTTTAAACATAGTAAATGTATAAGTTGAATTTACTAATTTCATTTAATATTTATAGGGCCATTTTTATTTTAAGTAAAATTTTGTTAAATATGTACTATAAATTATTGAATGATGATTAATCTGCATTCAATAAATAAGAAAAATTAGTATGTGTATAGAAATAAGTTTGTAGAAAAGTACAATGTGTATAAATAAATAGTATACTCATTAATAATAAGTGTCATGTGTATTGAATTTTTAAAATGTGTATAAAAGATCATGGAAACATAGGGTAAGTTCCTATGTTTTTGTTTTGGTATGTTTTTTGCTATATAAATAAGCAAGGATAAAGAAATTTATAGTCAAGGAGGAATTATTTATGAATATTTTATTAGCATGTTCATCAGGAATGTCTACTAGTTTAGTAGTAAAAAAGATGCAGGAAGCAGCGGTAATAAGAAACATAGAGTGTAAAATTTGGGCTGTTGCTCAAGACAAAGTAGAAGAAGAAATGAAAAAAGCAGATGTTTTATTAATAGGACCTCAAATGAGATTCTTAAAGCAGAAATTTGAGAAAATGGCAAAAGAAATAGGTATAAATATAGATATTATTAAACCAATGGACTATGGAAGATGTGATGGTAATGCAATTTTAGATGCAGCTATAGAACTTATAAAAAAATAATTTTTTAATAAGCAAAATGATAACGTTTAACAAATAAAGGGGTGTAAATTCATGAAAAAGTTTATGGAAATCTTAGATAAATACTTAATGCCAGTAGCTGAAAAATTAAATAATAATGTATATTTAACAGTTATCAGAGATGCATTTATGTTAGTTCTGCCTTTAATTATATTTGGTTCAGTTTTTGTAGTTATAACAAACTTACCATTTTGGTCAAAGGATCAAATGGCTGTATTAAATAATTATTTAGGGGCAGCCAATAATTCTACTATGTCTATAATGGGATTATTTGTAGTGTTTGGCATAGGGTATAATTTAAGTAAACATTATAAGATAGAAGCGGTTTATGGAGCAGCTGTATCAGTTGCAGCATTTATTATATTAACTCCTACTGTGATTAAAACGCCAAAAGGAGTTTCTGTTGATTCAGTACTTGCATTTGATAGACTTGGAGCTAAAGGATTATTTGTTGGAATGATTGCAGGTTTTTTAGCAACAGAAATTTATAGAAGAATAGTACAAAAAAATTGGACAATTAAGATGCCAGAAGGTGTACCAGAAGCAGTATCAAAATCTTTTGCTTCGCTAATACCAGCATTTATAACATTAAGTTTTTTCCTAGTTTTAAGAATAATATTTATGTTTACTCCTTGGGGAAATATGCACGATTTTATATATAGATTTGTACAAACTCCTTTAATGGCATTAGGATCAAGTCTTCCAGCTACTTTAGTTGCAATATTTTTTACACAAATATTCTGGTTCTGTGGTTTGCATGGTCAAATTTTAATAAATTCTGCGTTAGATCCAATATGGAGGTCATTATCTTTAGAGAATTATCAAGCTTTTACTTCAGGAGCAACACATTTACCTCACATAGTTACTAAACAATTTATGGATACATTTACTGTTTCAATGGGTGGCACAGGTATGACACTTGCTGTACTTGTGGGAATATTAATATTTGCAAGAAGTAAGCAGCTTAAGGAATTAAGTAAAATAGCTACTCCACCAGGAATATTTAATGTAAATGAACCTGTAATATTTGGACTTCCAATAGTTTTAAATCCAATGATAATAATACCTTGGATTTTGGCACCAATGGTGGTAACAGCAATTACTTATTTTGCAATGGCAACGGGAATAGTTCCACAAACTACAGGAGTTGAAGTATCATGGACAATACCAATATTCTTTAGTGGAATGCTGGCTACAAATTCACTTGCAGGTGGAATTTTACAGCTCTTCAATTTTACAGTTGTTCTGTTAATATGGTTACCGTTTATACTTACTATAGACAAACAATATAAAAAAGCTGAAAAAGAAGCAAAGGAAGCTATTGAGAAAGCAAAAAATAGAAGTATAAAAAATGAAAACAATTTAACAACTTAAACAAAAATAAAAGAAAAATTAGAGGTGTGTGAAATGGAAGAATTAGAGAATGTACCATTTGAATTAATATTATATGCAGGAAATGGAAGATCCTATTCTATGGAAGCAATACAGGAAGCTAAAAAGGGTAATTACGAAAAAGCAGATGAATTAATAAAAAAGGCTTCAGAAGAACTTGGAAAAGCTCATGAATTCCAAACAAAGCTAATTCAAACAGAAGCAAGTGGTAAAGCAGGATCAGTAAATATTTTACTTGTACATGCACAGGATCACCTTATGACAGCTATGACAGTTAGGGATTTAGCACTAGAAATAGTAGAATTATATAAAGTTAAGGTGGGAAGAACTATATGAGTATTAAATATAAATTTCCAAAAGATTTTTGGTGGGGAAGCGCAGCTTCCGCCACCCAAATGGAATTGGAGAAGTAAATCAAAAGGCAGGATAGGCATAGTTTTGAATTTAACGCCACCTTATCCTAGAAGTAATAATGCAGCAGACCTGGAAGCTTCTAATGTAGCAGATTTAATGTATAATAGAAGTTTTTTAGATCCAGTAGTAAAAAGTATGTAAAAATAACGGATTTTAAAAATAGCATTTTAATTTATAACATATATAAATTAAATATTCGCTTAATTTTATCTTTTTTGCTATAATAATTAAAAATATCTTACATGAAAATTATTTTTGTGTAAGATATTTTTTATCCATTTAATTGATACTTGAACTTAATTTGATTAAAAAATATAGGTGATCTTTATTAATTTTAAAAAAGTGTTAAAATTTAAGATTTATCAATTTTTGTATTGAAATTTTTGAAATATAGGTATATAATGGAATAAAAGTATTAAATGAGGAGGTCGTAATTATGTTAAAGGGTAAAATAGCAAGATTTGTTGGCTTTATAATAATGTTTAATAAATTATATATGTACGACCTTGGTACGTTTAATTATTGATACTTTGCAGTAGTAAAAATAAGCCATAGGTTGTACGCCTATGGCTTTTATTATGAATTTAACTCATTTAATAATGGAAATTATGATCTTAAGTATATTTATAATTGTGTACTTAAAGGATATAAATAAATGGAGTTAAATTACTAAGCTTTAAAAGCCGTAGAAATTTTTTCTGCGGCTTTTTTATATGTTTTATATCAAAAGGGGTGATAAACATGAGTAAAAAACAAATTTTTATTTTAGAAAACAATTGGGGGGCATGTAAATGAAGAAATTTATGGAGTTAACTAAGGGGAGTAAATTATTATATGTTATAGCAATATTGTCTATTGGAGTTGCTTCTTTTGTAGCTATGTTGGAACCAATGGTTATTAAAGTTACAATAGATTCAATTATAGGCAATAAGCCATTAAGCGTACCTGTACCTATTGAAAGATTAATTAATTTCATAGGAGGAAGGGAAGTTTTATGGAAAAACTTATGGATATGCTCTATAGCACTAGTAAGCTTAACTTGTATGAGAGGTATTTTTCTTTACTTAAAAGGAAAGTTCTCAGCTGAAGCAGCTGAAAATATGGCTAGAAATATAAGGGTAAAGTTATATAATCATATTCAAAATCTTCCATATGAATATTATATAAATGCAGAATCTGGTGATTTGATTCAAAGGTGTACATCTGATTTAGATACTGTAAGAAAGTTTTTTGCAGTAGAAATGGTGGAGATAGGTAGAGCATTTTTTATTGTAATTTTTGCTGTTTTAATGATGCTTTCCTTAAATAAAAAAATGACGCTTATTTCCATGATAGTAGTACCATTTATATTTATATTTGCTTTAATGTTTTTTAAAAGTGTTAGACGTAATTTTAAAAAAGCTGATGAGCAGGAAGGGGTTCTTACTTCTATACTTAGAGAAAATTTAACAGGGGTAAGGGTAGTAAAAGCTTTTGGGCGAGAAAGTTTCGAAATCCAAAAATATGAAAGGGAAAATGAGAAATATAGATCTTCTATTTTTAAGATAATAAAACTATTATCAAGTTACTGGGCAATATCAGATTTCCTTTGTATGATTCAAATAGGCTTGGTGCTTATGTCAGGTATTTATTTTACAGTAAAGGGTGAAATGAGCTTAGGTGCTTTAGTAGTATTTAATACTTATGAAGGAATGCTTTTATGGCCTGTAAGACAGCTAGGAAGAATTCTTTCTGATATGGGAAAGATGACGGTTTCACTTAATAGAATAACAGAAATTCTTGAAATAGAAAAAGAAAAGGAAAATGGAAAAGCATTGAGACCAAAGATAAATGGTGAAATATGCTTTGATCATGTGAGTTTTGAATATGAAAAAGGAAAAAGTGTACTTCAAGACATAAGCTTTAAAGTTAATAAAGGGGAAACTGTGGCATTAGTAGGTTCTACTGGTTCAGGTAAGTCGTCATTAGTTCATCTTTTATTAAGGCTTTATGACTATAATAAAGGATCTATAAAAATTGATGGAATAGAGCTTAGAGATATAAATAGAAAGTGGATAAGAAATAATATTGGTATTGTGCTTCAAGAAGCTTTTCTGTATTCAAGGACTATAGAAGAAAATATTAAAATAGCAAAATTAGATGCTGACCTAAGTGAAGTCAGAACTGCAGCTTCTATGGCTGCAATTCATGATGTTATAACTTCCTTTGAAAAGGGATATGAAACTATAGTTGGTGAGAATGGTGTGAATTTGTCTGGTGGACAGCGTCAGAGAATTTCTATAGCACGAACTCTTATAAAGAATCTACCTATACTAATTTTTGATGATTCATTAAGTGCAGTAGATGCTGAAACAGATAAAGTTATAAGACAGCATCTTAATGAAAAAAGTAAGGATGTTACTACATTTATAATATCACATAGAATCTCAACGGTTATGGAAGCTGACAAGATTATAGTTTTAAATGATGGAAAGATAGAAGCATTAGGTACTCATAAGGAGCTTATAAAGAAGGAAGGTATTTATAAGAGAATATGGGAAATACAAAATTCCTTAGATGACTATGATGAAAAGGAAGCTTGTAATGAGTAGTTTAGGAGGTGACTATTATGGCTAGGGAAGATGAATATAAAGTTACAGAAAAATTAGATATGGGAATATGGAAAAGATTTTTTAAGTATCTTGTAGAATTTAAAAGAGGACTTTTTTTTATGGCTTTTCTTATGGTAATAGTAGCTGGCATAGATGCTTTAATGCCACTTTTAACGAGATATGCTATAGATAATTTTATTACAAATAAGACGGTTGTAGGTTTTAAAATTTTTGCTTTAATTTACTTTTGTGTTATTTTTATTCAGGCTGTAAATATAAAGCTATTTATAATGCAAGCAGGAAAAATAGAAACAGGTCTTGCATATCATATAAGAAAATTAGGGTTTAAAAGACTTCAACAATTGTCGTTTTCTTATTATGATAATTCATCTGTGGGGTGGCTTATGGCTAGAATGACTTCAGATATAGCAAGACTTAGTGAAATAATTTCCTGGGGTTTAATTGACATGGTATGGGCTATTGCAATGATGAGTGGCTTTATAATGATAATGTTATATAATAATGTAAATCTTACACTTATAAGTATATGTGTTGTTTTACCTTTATTTTTAACAGGAATTTATTTTCAAAGGAAGATTTTAAAGTCTTATAGAAATGTTAGAAAACTGAATTCGCAGATAACATCAGATTTTAGTGAAGAGGTATCAGGTGCAAAAACTACTAAAACACTAGTGCGTGAAGCAGAAAACTTAATAGAATTTAAAAAAGATGCGGATAACATGAGGTATTTTTCTATAAGAACTGTAATGTTTTCATCTCTTTTTCTTCCTATAGTTATATCCATGGGAAGCATAGGCACTGGTTTGGCACTTTGCGTTGGTGGTTCTAAAGTAATTTCAGGAACACTGACTTATGGTACTTTTGTAATGTTTATTTCATATACTATACAATTCTTTGATCCTTTAGCTAGGCTAGCTGAGACTCTTGCAGAACTTCAAAATGCACAGGCTTCTGCAGAAAGAGTACTAACTCTTGTTGAAACAGAACCAGACATAAGGGATAAAGAAGATGCAATAAAGAAATATGGAGACTTATTTAATCCTAAAAAAGAAAATTGGGAAAAAATTCGTGGAGATATAGAATTTAAAAATGTAAGTTTTTGTTATCCAAATGGAGAAAAGGTACTTCAAAACTTTAATTTAAAAGTTAAAAAAGGAGAAACTATAGCATTAGTTGGAGAAACAGGGTCTGGTAAAAGTACTATTGTAAATTTATTATGTAGGTTTTATGAACCAAATAGCGGACAAATTTTAATTGATGGTAAAGAATATAGAGAAAGATCTTTATTATGGCTGCACTGGAATTTAGGATATGTGCTTCAAAGTCCACATTTATTTAGTGGAACCATAAAAGACAATATTAGATATGGAAAGCTTGATGCAACTCAAGAAGAAATAGAAAAATCAGCAAAGCTTGTAAATGCTCACAGATTTATTATGAAGATGGAAAAAGGCTATGATACAGAGGTAGGTGAAGATGGAGGAAATATTTCTACAGGTGAAAAACAACTTATTTCTTTTGCAAGAGCTATTATAGCAAACCCAGCTATATTTGTTCTTGATGAAGCAACTTCTTCAATTGATACAGAAACTGAGAAAATAATAGAAACTGCTATAGAAAAAACTCTTGCAGGAAGAACAAGTTTTATAATTGCTCATAGACTTTCTACTATAGTTTCAGCAGATAAAATACTTGTAATAGGAAAAGGAAAAATTGTTGAAGCTGGAAATCATAAAGAATTACTAAGAAGAAAAGGATATTACTATAGATTATATACAAATCAATTACTTCAAGAAAAGGAAATAGAAAGTATTAAAATTAGTATCTAATGTGATTTGTGGCAAATATGCATATTGTTATTCCCTTTTTTATGTAGTAAAGTATTTTATATAAAACTTTACTACATATATACATTTAAGGAAGTGGGTAATAATGATATTTATAAGTACGTCTATGTATAGTGAAGCAGTTCCTTTTATAAAAAAATTAAATTTAAAAAAGGATTTAAGATGTAATAAATTTCAAGTGTTTAAAAATGTGGATACAACATTAATAGTTACTGGTATAGGAAAAGTGATGTCAGCAGTGGCAGTGACTTACTTGTTTTCTAAATATAAATTAAAATGTGAAGATATATTTATAAATATAGGAGTTTGTGGTACAAAAGATGAGACTTTACAGATTGGAGATATAATTTTATGCAATAAAATTATTGATTATGATACTAAAAGAACATTTTATCCAGATATGATTTTAAAACATCCCTTTCAAGAAAGATCAATTGAAACTGTACCTACAGTAATAAATAATAAGAATTTAGAAATTCAAGGTCAATTAGTAGATATGGAAGCTTCAGGAATATATGAAGCAGCCTTAGTATTTTTAAAATCTCATCAAATGTTTTTTGTAAAAATTATTTCAGATCACTTAGAAGCGGATAGTAAATTGAAAATGAAGAGTATTTCTAATTTACTTAGTAATAAATCATTAGAAATAATAAAATGGATAAATGAGATAAAAACTGCTTTTTTTTATGAAGAAGATGTTTTGAAAAATGAAGAAAAAATAATTGTTGAAACTATAATTAATAGATTGAGGTTAACTACTACTATGTCAAATCAATTAAAGCAGTTATTAAAATACTATAAACTTGAAAAAGGTACGTTTGATGAAAATATAAATGTATATGCAAAGATACAGTGCAAATCCAAAAAGGAAAGGATGAATTATTTTGCAGAACTCAAAAGAAAAATTATTTAATTCTTCTTTTTCTCATATATATATTGAAAAAGAAGCACTAAATTATACAAATACAAAAAAAATACTTCAGCATTTTAATAAAGCTAAAGTAATCCAAATTAATCATTACAAAGATGTGTTTTCTAGAAGTCATCAAAATTTTGTTGTACAAAAGAAAAGTCCTAAATTAATACTAGCTGTAAAAAAGGATAACTTAATATATAAGGGTGCAGCCGTCTGCGAAGACTTTGGTAATGATTATTTTTACTATACCTCAAATATGATGAACTGTATATACGATTGCGAGTATTGCTATCTTCAGGGAATGTACAGTTCTTCAAATATAGTTATATTTGTCAATATTGAAGATATATTAAAAGAGACGAAAAAACTTTTAGAAAATCATAAAGTATATTTGTGTATTTCCTATGATACAGATATTTTAGCTTTTGAAAATGTAACTGAATATGCTTCAACATGGATTGATTTTACTAAGAGTAATAAAGATTTAACTATTGAAATTAGAACCAAAAGTGATAACTTTAAATCTATTGAAAATATAAAACCAGATGACAATGTAATTTTAGCATGGACCTTATCGCCAGATGAAGTTATAAATAAGTACGAGCATAAAACACCTTCTATAAATGCAAGACTTTTAAGTATAAAGAATGCTATAAATAAAGGTTGGAAGGTTAGGATATGTTTTGACCCCATGCTTTATATAGAAGATTGGAAAGAAAAATATAAAGAATTAGTAGATAACACTTTTAAAAAATTGGGACAAGAAAACATAAATGATGTAAGTATAGGAGTTTTTAGAGTTTCAAAAGAATATTTGAAGAAAATGAGAAAGCAAAGAAATAATTCTATAATATTAAATTATCCTTTTGAAACCATTAATGGAGTTTGTAGTTATTCTAAAGACATGTCAAAACAAATGATAGCATATACCTATGAACTTACGAAAAAGTACATGCCAGAAGATAAAATATATATTTGAAAGGAAAGATAAAATGCGAGCAGCAATTGTTACAGGAGCTTCTTCAGGAATAGGGTTTGAAATAAGTAAAGTGCTGATAAAATTAGGCTATAAGGTTTATGGAATAGGAAAAGATTTTTCCAAAATTAATTTCAATGAACAAAGCTTTATTGAAATGAATTGTGATATAACAAAAACTTCTATTCTTTGTGAGAAAATAAAATATATAAGAGATAAAGAGGATGTATACATAGTTGTAAATAATGCAGGGGCCGGTTACTTTGGACCCCATGAGGAGTTAAATCCTAATAAAATACATGAAATGGTATCTGTAAATTTAGAAGCACCAATGATAATAACTCAACTTATGCTTAGGAACTTAAAGAAAAATTCTGGATTCATAATAAATATATCTTCGATAGAAGCAAAAAAGTCTAGTACATATGGTTGTGTTTATGGGGCAACAAAAGCAGGCCTAACAGATTTTTCAAATAGTTTATTTGATGAAACTAGAAAATATGGAGTTAAGGTAATAACCATACATCCAGATATGACAAAGACCAATTTTTATAGAAATTCAAATTTTAAAGAAGGTGAGAGTGCTGAAAGCCATATTACTGCTGAAGAAGTAGCTAATGTTGTGAAATCCATAGTAACTCAAAGAGAAGGACTTGTTATTACAGATGTAACTATAAGACCACAAAAACATTTTATCAGAAAAAAATTTAAATGATATTATAAATAGAAAAATACTTATATTTAACAATAAACGAGGGAGACAAAATAAATGAGAACGATTTTAATAGTTGAAGATGATCCAGCTATTCGAGATTTAGTTTCAATAAATTTGGAAATGGTAGGGTATAAAGTATTAAATGCAGAGGATGGTGAAGTAGCAAAAAACATTATAGAAAAAGAGGTAATAGATTTAATATTATTAGATGTTATTCTTCCTAAAATAGATGGGTTCACTCTTATTACAAAAATAAAAAATAAAGATATTCCAGTTATATTTGTTACAGCTAAAGAGAGTGTACTTAATAAAGTTAAAGGTTTAAAATTAGGAGCTGATGATTATATAGTTAAACCTTTTGAAACTATTGAGCTTTTAGCAAGAATAGAAGTGGTATTAAGAAGATATAATTCTTTAGATGAAATATTGAAGTTTAAACATATTGAAGTACATATTAAAGAGAGAGTTGTTAAAATTAATAATAAACATATAGATCTTACTTTAAAAGAATTTAAACTTTTAGTGTTATTTCTTAAAAATAAAAATATAGCTCTTTCTAGAGATCAAATTCTTGAAAAAATATGGGGATATGATTATTTAGGAGTAACAAGAACAGTAGATATTCATGTTCAAAGACTTAGAGAAAAATTGAATTTAAAAGAAAATATAAAAACGGTTTTTAAAGTTGGATATCGAATAGAAGATTAAATTTTATTGAATTCATAAAATTGGAAATGGTGATAAAGTTATAAAAAACTTTATTACCATTTTTATTTTGAACAAGATTGAATTAGTAACAATTTTTTTGTTAGATTTTACAACTATGATACATTTCATTTGCAAGTTATATATCCTCAACAAATATACTTAAATTGTGACAATAAATATAAATTTTTAAAAGCAGTTAATTACAAGAAAATTTTAAGGTTTGATTATTGTCATAAATTAAGTTTTTCTATTTTGTAGAAAAATTTAGTAATTACAAAAGTTTATTGAGGAGAGAGTTATTATGAAATTAACAGTGGTAATACCTTCCTATAACGAAGGTAATGATATTAAGTTTGCCTATGAAAAATTAGTAGATGTATTGAAGCGGTGTTCTATAAAGCAAATTTATGATTATGAGATTATTTTTATTGATGATGGTAGTAATGACAATACATTAAGTGTAATTAAACAGTTTCAGGTTTTTGACAAGAATGTTAAATACATTTCTTTCACTAGAAATTTTGGTAAGGAGGCTGGTATTTTAGCTGGACTTACCTATTCTAGCGGAGATGCTGTAATTTTAATGGATGCAGATTTACAACATCCACCTCAATTAATTCCTAAAATGGTTGATTATTATCTTCGTGGATATGACCAAGTAATTGCAAAGCGAAATAGAATTGGAGATTCTAAATCAAAAACTTTTTTATCTAAATTATATTATAAAATAGTTAATCATTTTATCGATGTGAAACTTGAGGATGGTATTGGAGATTTTCGGCTTTTAAGTCAAAGATCTGTAAAAGCATTATTATCTATGGGTGAATATAATAGATTTTCAAAAGGAATGTTTTGTTGGATTGGTTTTAATCAAAAAGTAATTAAATATGAAAATCAAAGAAGAGTTGGTGGAACAAGTAAATGGAACTTTAGAAAACTTGTACAATATGGAATTGATGGAATACTCTCATTTAATAATAAACCTTTAAGATCAACGATATATATAGGATTTTTAATGATGATTTTAGGAATAATTTATTTAATATATTCCTTAACTCGTATTTTAATAATTGGAATTGATGTGCCAGGATACTTCACAATAATATCTGCAATTTTGATTATGGCAGGAGTTCAAATTTTAGCAATTGGCATAATAGGTGAATATATTGGTAGAATTTATTATGAAGTAAAGATGAGGCCCCATTTTCTTATTCAAGAATCAAATATTGAGAAAGTAAGAGAAGAATACTTCATGGAGGACAAATATGGAAAACAAGATAATGCTATATTTTAATAATTTTATAAAAAGACATAAAATATCAAGGGTAGGCAAACTATTTCCCCTTACCATTTTGTTACTTTTCTCTTTAGGTTGTCATTTATATATTTTTTATAGTGGAAAGATGTTTGGGAAAATGGGTTTGGATAATTCTTCCCAACTTATGTACTTTGGTACATTTCTCCAAAAATCTTTTATCCATGGTCAGCATTTTTGGTCATGGAGTTATGGGCTTGGAGGTGACATTTTTGGGGAATTTACTTATTATTATACTACAAGTCCATTTTTCTATTTAATGTTTATACTTAGAAAATTAGGAATTGGAACTTTAACTTTAGCAGGGACTATTCATTGGAGGTTAATTTTCAGTATTTTTAGGCAGTTTTTAGCTATGTCAATTTTATACTTGCTGTTAAAATATGAGAAAAGAAGTACATATACATCTTTAATAGGAGCAGCTATATATGGTGGATGCATCAATTTTATATGGTTTTCCCTTTTTTTTGATTTTATGGCAGATGCATATGTATGGCTACCACTTACTATTTTAGGATTGAGAATATATGAAAAAACCAGAAAGTGGTATATTTTTGTTATTAGTGTTGCACTGACTATTGCCAATAGTTTTTACTTTGGGTTTATTAATTGTATTTTCTATATTATTTTTATTATTGTATTTATTAATATTAAAGGAACTAATATTATGGATAAAATATATTCATTTTTTAGTAATATTTTAAAATATATTCTATTTGCAATAATAGCATTAGCATTAGCAGCTCCAGCATTTATTCCTTCAGTGTTAACATTTTTAAAAACAGATCGTTTTTTTAGCACAGCAGAAGTTCATATGTTCTACAGTAAGGATTATATATTAGCATTACCTGAAAGATTATTTTCTTACGCTAACGTTTTGGGATTTCCATTGATTATTTTAATTATCTTTGCATTGCCATGGAAAAAGCTTTCTTCAATTACTAAAAGGAAAACAGTGCTTGCAGGTATATTTTTTATTATGTATTTAACACCCTATTCTGGATCATTTTTTAATGGATTTTCATATTCCTCTGATAGATGGTTTTATCTATTTATCTTTTCAGTAGCGTATGCAGTTCCTAATTGGCTAGAGGAGAATAATAGTTTAAAAAGTATAGGATTTTGCTTTTTATCTATTATTACTACATTAACCATATCTTTTTATTATTCAAAACAGTCAAAAGTACTTAAGTTTATGATGATTCGTAACAAAGAAACTACTAATTTTATAAATATTATAATTTTATCTGTAGGATTGTTAAGTCTTTTAGCAGTAATATTAAAAAAATACACTACAAGAAAATCTATAAATGTTATTTTAAATTATATTATAGTTGTATGTGTAATGGTTACTCTTATGGGTAACAGTAACTGCTATATTAGTATTGCACGACCTGATATAACACAGCAATTGTTAACAAGTTCTTGTATGGAAAATGAAGAAGAACGACAAATGTTTGCCAAGTTAATTCCATCTAAAAATGAATTCTATAGAACAATTTTTGCAAATTTATCTCAAGAGAATGCACCAATGAGTTATGGATATTATGGTGCAAGTACATACAATAGTATGGTTGATGGAAATCTTCATAGATGGCTAAAGATAGATCATAATATTTTACATACATTTGTAACTCCTAGTTCCTATAAAAACTTTGATGATAGGTTATTTTTAGAAACTTTTTTTGGAAGTAAATACATAATTAATAATAAGAATAGTTGTAATTATATACCATATGATTACTTACTTGTTAAACAAACAGATAACTATAATGTATATAAGAATAAATATAATGTAGGATTTGATTTGTGGTACAGTAGTACTATGGACAAAAACACTTACGATAAGATGAATATTGCCCAAAAGGATTCAATGCTTCTTCAAACAGCTGTAGTTGATAAGAATGTATTAGGATTAAATAATTCTTCACTTGATAATGTAACTAGTGAACTTACATTAGATTTGGAAAATGCAATTATTAAAAATATGAAATATAAAGATGGAATTATAGAAGCTAAAGAAAATGCATTTATAAGTATTCCTATTAAAAATAATAAAAAAAATGCTAGTGGTGAAATACTATTTTCAATTAATTTAAAGCCTTTAAATGGACAAGCATTCAAATTAATTGTTAATGGAAAATCTACACTTAAATCAGAAGAAAAATATCCATATGTATATCCTATTTATCAATATACTTTTCGTTTAGACGGGAACACAGACATAGTGAAATTGAATATTTCAAAGGGAAAATATAAAATTAATGATGCACATGTATGGTTTAATTCATATCAGTTTTATAAAAATTGGGTCAATGAAAGAAACAAATATAACATAGAAAATTTGTATGTAGATGGTGGTAGGGTTAAAGGAAAAATAAACAATAATGAAAAGGGAATAATGGCATTTAATATACCTTTTAACAAAGGGTGGTCAGCGAGGATAGATGGAAAAAAACAAGAATTGATAAAGGTAAATGGAGTTCTTATGGGAGTAGTATTAGAGCCTGGATCCCATGAAGTAGAGCTTACATATATTACACCTGGATTTTTGCTTGGAAGTTTTATAAGTACTATTACGTTTATATGTATAGCAATTTTTTATATTCTTAATAAAAGACAAAAAAGCACTAGAAGTAATGTAACTTATATAAAATATTAGTAGCATTTTGTAATAAAATATTAAATGAGTTATACTGTAATATATGAAACTTCTTTCAGATAGGGTTTAATCTTTGTGGACAAACTTCTAAAAGTTCCATTTAGCATTTTATCAACTTGAATCTTAAGTTAAGCTTATCTATGTAGGTAGCAGCTCTTTACTAGGATTTGAATTAGATAGAGTAATCATTAGATAAAGTAAATAGGATATACTTACATAAATGCAATGTAGGAGGTCAAATGAAGTTTTGGAAAAGAATTTTTATTTATTCCATGATATGGTTTATCATTATATTTAATGGTGCTGGCATATTAATTATTGAAAATATGCATAAAAGAAATTTAGATAGAACTATAAAAATATTTTTAGATGAATATGAAAATTTAAATGGAATTTTTACACTAAGTGATGATTTTATTTCATATTGGGATAGTAAAAAAGAAACAAATCAAGAAATATTAAAAAATTGGATAGATATAGTTATAAAAAGTTATTTTTCAAGTGATGTGCTAGAACCTAGATATTTGGAAATGTATAGTGAAGATAATAAACTAATTTTTTCAAATTCCAAGTTAAAGTTAGATATATCTAGACCAGAAATAACAGGTGCAAAAGTAAATGAAAAAATTTTTATAGTAAGAAAAGTAAAGAATAGACACTATATTTTTATATCTTCTAAGTTAAATATACATAGAAACAATATTAAGTTAGTATTAATTAAAGATGTTGAATTAAATACATACAAAGAAAGATATAAAAACTATAAACTATTTTTATTATTAGATTGTTTTATATTTTTAATATTTGGATTAGGTATGTATTTAATTTCTAAAAAGTTAACTAATCCTATAGTAAGATTTAGTAAAGTTTCACAAGAAATAGCAAAAGGTAACTATAAAAAAAGAATAAATATTGATAGTAGAAATGATGAAATAGGATTATTAGCTTATAATTTCAATGTTATGGTGCAAGCTGTGGATACTAATATCGAAGAATTAAAAAAAATGAATAATGATAAACAAGAGTTTATTGATAGTTTAACCCATGAGTTAAAAACACCACTTACAGCCATAATTGGATATTCTGATTTACTAATTAAAGGGAATATAAATGAAAATATTAAATTCAAAGCTTTAAATTATATTAATTCAGAAGCTAAAAGATTAGAAAAATTAAGTTTTACTTTATTAAAGTTGATAGTTATTAAACAAGAAGGATTAACGTTTGAAAATTTCTCTTTGAAGCAATGTGTTGGTGATGCTTGCAAAACTTTAAGCTATAAGATAGAAAATAAAAATATAGTTTTAAAAGTAGATGTAGAAAGTGTAGTTATTAATGGAGACAAACAGCTTATAACAATTCTTTTAATAAATTTTTTAGACAATGCTATAAAGGCTTCAAAAGATTTTGGAGTAATATCAATAAAAGGATTTTTAGAAAAGAACAATAATAAATACATTTTAATTTTTAAAGATTGTGGAGTAGGTATACCTAGGGAGGATTTAGATAAAATAAAAAAGCCATTTTATATGGTAGATAAAGCTAGAGATAGAGCTAAAAATGGTGTGGGTTTAGGTCTTGCAATATGTGAAGAAATATGTCAGGTACATAATATTGAATTTGATATAGATAGCAAAATAAATAAAGGAACTGAAATTATATTAAAATTTCATGAGGAGAACAATTTGTAATGGAAAAAGTGTTAAAGATTATTCTTGTAGTGTATATTTCCATAATCACCTTATCAGCATGTACTACTAATTTTAAATGTTATGAAAATAATTTGTATTCTGAAAAAGATTTAAATGGATATGATAAAAGTAGTACACAAAGAAATTCTAAGGCTGTTACTAAGCAAGAAGCTGTAAAAAAAGCTATTTGTATCTTTGATAAGGTTTTTAATATAAAAATAGATAGAAAAAAACTCTCAGAAAACATTATATTGATTAATGATAATAATCATACTAATTTTTGTTGGGACATAACTTGGACAAATGACTCTAATAATGATTCATTTATATGTACAATAGACTCTAATGATGGAACTATAAAATATATATCTTGTTCAAGTCGGGTACAAAGTAGTAATATTAGTGAAAATTTAATTAATATAGTAGCTCCTTTATTTAATGAAATCAATATTAATATTGATGATTATAGAAATATATCAACTGCAAGTTTTGGGGCAACAGATTGTTATTATTTTGAAAATATTAAAAATCCTAAAAAAGGGTTTAGGATAGGTATTGATCATCAAAAAAGAACAATTTGTTATTTTGCAGAAATGGATATAGAGAAATGGAGGAAGAATGGATAGGGGAAAGGTAAGTGAAGAAAATTTTAGTATATGATGTAATTGATCAAGATATTTATTAAAAATACAAACATGACTCTTTACAAAGATCAAATCCTGAAAAAAGCACGGGGGTATGATTATCCAGTAGGAATAAGGACAGTAGATAATTATGCGTAAAGACTTAGAGAAAATTAGATCTAAAAGATAGTATAAAAAAAGTTTTAAAAATTGGATATAGACTTGAAGGTTAGTTTTATTAATTACAAAATTGGAAATGATGACAAGGTAAAAAAAGGCGCTCTTTTTTGGCAAAACGTTTAAATTTCATTATAGAAGTTATTGCCCCAAAAAGAGCACTTTTTATTCAGCATATAAAAAGTTTTTGCAGGATTTTTATATGTAAAAAGATTAAAGACTATGTGCAATTTTATTCAATTCTTCAGATGTAGAGGTTATTTCTTCTATGCTTGCTGTAATTTCTTCTGTAGCAGCTGCTTGTTCCTGACTGGCTGATAAAGAGCTTTCACTTTTTTTATTTGACGCCTCTACTTTTGCCATTATATCCTGTGTTAGTTTTGTAATTTTAGGTATTGTATTCTTTGATTGCTCAGATAATCTTCCAATTTCCTTAGCAACAACTCCAAAACCCCTTCCATATTCCCCAGCTCTTGCTGCTTCTATTGAAGCATTTAAGCCAAGCATTTTAGTTTCATCAGCAATATCCTTTATAAAACTTGATACTTCATTAATTTTCTCTGATAAAGCAGTTATTTCATTAATGGTATCATTAAGATTTTGCTGATTAGCATGTATTTCAGATGCAGAAGCTGCTAGTTCCTGGATAGTTGAAGATATTCCAGTAAGATTATTTTCTAGATTAGCAGACATACTACGTAAAGTTGAGGCAACTTCTTTTGGAGTAGTAACACTAAATGTACCTACTACTTCATTAGTATCGTCATCAAATAATGGATAGGCTGATACTCTAATTGGAACTCCATATTCTAAAGCATCTATTTCCTGTGTTTCGGTTTTCTTTGATTTTATTACTCTACTTTCAATAAGATTTTCACTAAGATCAATGCCTTTTTTTAAAGAAGGTATGTCAAATTTTTGAGATGATTGGGTAGCTACAAATTTATTCAAATCTGTTAATCTTAGTTGAACACCTTCGGAAAACATTTCAGATAACATTGGTGCAAAGTCAGGAAATGCTTTTACAACAGGATGCAGTCTAGGAATTGCCATGGAAAAAGCACCTATTGAGTTACCTTCTTCGTCTATAATTGGAATGGAAGCAATTTTTAATCTAGTACCATAAACGGAACGCGGAACATCCTGGTACATAATTTTCTTTTCTCTAATAGCAGTCATAGTTGTACTATTTTTATCAAGTTTAAGTCCAACATAAAATACATCAAGATCAAGGCCATCAGAATATTTTACCCAGGTCATTGTATCTCCTTCTATAGTTCCGTATACAACGCCGCCAGGTATAAGATTTGATTCAAATTCAGCTAATGCTTTTAAATCAGGTAATGATTTTTTAGAAATCATAATGTCAACTCCTTCTTAGTTAAACTTTAAAATTCATGCTTAAAGTTTTAAACATTTAATTATATTTTATAGTGTAGTAAGTAGTTTGACTTGTTTTCCAGTTATATTTATTGCTGTCATTGTATTGAAAAAAATGTAATATATAAGCATGTTACATTACTTATTGTAACATAATGTGAATAATAATCCAATTATATTACATCTTTTTTTATTTATAATATAATTATAATTAAATATATTTAATGCAAATATTTCGAATTTTAATAAAAACAAAAAGAGATACAGATACACTGTACCTCCTTTTAGAGAATAAGAATTTTAAATTCTATCAAGTATATGAACTTATATTTTATTAATAACAATAGTATTTATAATAAATTTGTTTATATGTTTTTATAAGTTAATCTATAAATTGTGAAATTTCATCTATATTTTTACGTATTTTATTGCGAAGTTTCTTATCTTGAGAATAACCAATACTTACTACAAGTCTAATTCTTTTAGAATTTGGTATATGAAGTAAATCTTTTAGGCCTTTTTCATTGAACCATCCCATAATACAGGTAGATAATCCTTGTTCAGTGGCAGCAAGGCATAGATGAGCAGTTGCAATACCAATATCAATAGAAGAATAATCTTGATTTTTAATTGCTGCACCAACTCTAGCTTTAATATCTGATTTTTCTTCTAGTACAATTATGAATGCTGGACATTTATCTGTAAATTTGTTCATAACAAGATCTTGAAGACATTTTGCAACTTTAGGTGATAGTTCTTTGTTATTTACAACTATAAACTTCCATGGCTGACCATTACAAGCAGAAGGAGCAATTCGAGCTGCTTCTATACAAGCCAATAGCTTTGTATTTTCAACCTGTTTATCAGCATAATTCCTACAACTTTCACGTTTCTTAATTAAATCAAAATAATTAGTCATAAATATATTCCTTTCTTATGTAATAGCTTTTCTTAATTGTAATAATGAATTTTTCTTTCATATGTCTTACATAGTTAATTAATAAATTATAGTTTATATGATATCATACATAATATAACTTTGTATTATAATACGAAGTGACATTTAAAAAATCTTTTTGATAACCAAAATTGCAAAAACTAAACACATTAAAAAGGCACATATTATAACGGAAAAAACTTTAAATATAAACATAAAAGAAGGTATTAATATATACAGTATAGATAGTATTAAATATAAGAAAATACCTAAAAGAATGTATACTAATAATTCATTTAAATTTAGGCTTATATTAAAGCTTTTTCTTATTTCATGCAAGTTTAAAGTTAAGGTAGTAAGAGAAGTTAATATTAAGCTTATACCACAGCCATATATGTTTATATATGATATACCTGTAAGAGTATATAAAATGATTAATTCTTCTAATGATACAATTAATGAATTTCTAAGTATAATATTTTGTTTGCCTAATCCATTTAATATTGCAAAAGTGGTAACAGCAGTATAAGTAGTTGGTGCACAAAGACAAGCAAACTTTATGTAATATCCTAAATCTGTTCTGAAAAAAAATAACTTACCAAGTTCATTAGGAATAGTTATACAAATAATTAAGGTAGTAATTCCAAGTAGAAAAGCAATTTTTATAACTTGGGATATTCTAGTTTCTATTGACCAATAATCTTTTCTGCTTAGTTTTTCTGATAAGTCTGGAACAAGTACTGTAGATATAGAATTCACAATTGTAATAGGAAAGAATACTATACATAAAGCCATAGATTTAAATTTACCTATCATAGATAAAGCTACAGCATATTCTATTCCTGAACTTACAAGTCTTCTTGGTATTATTAAAGCTGATATAGCAGATAGACCTGTAGATAAAAAACCATTTATACATAAAGGAAAAGATATAATAATTATGTTAAACAAAAGCTGAAGTTTGTCCTCTTTATTATTAAAGCTAATCCCAAGTTTTAATTTTTTCTTTTTATAAAAGATATAAAGTAAAATGAGACTTATACCTTCACCTAATGTTAAAGTTACAAATGCAGCTGTAACAGTAGATGAAACTTTTTTAAGAAACAATGCATTTACTATAGTAAGAAAGATAACTATCCTTAAAAACTTTTCACATATGTCTATAACAGCAGGAATTTTAATATCTGAAACACCATAAAAGTAACCTTTTAATATTGAAGAAAGTGCTATAAAAAGCATGGCTGGACAAAAAACTTGTACAGCGTGTATAGTTCTAGGATCATCTATTACATAATTGCTTATGTATGAAGCTGATACGAATACACAGCAAATTACTATAATGGACCAAACAGAATCGAATAAAATAGATGCATCTATAGATCTGTTTAAATTTCTAAAGTCATTTTTACTGTAATAAATTGCTGCAACTTTTGATATAGCAGTTATCATACCGCCACATATAAGGCATATAAACAGGTCATATATAGGCATTACTAATCCGTAAAGCCCCATGCCTTCAGCACCCATTTTACGGGAAAGTATTATGGAAAAAGTAAAACCAAAAATACCAGTAATTAAATTGGATAATATCATTATAAGTGAATTTTTTAAAAATCTATCTCTTATCAAAATAAAACCTCATTTACATTAAATTATTAGTATTTATATATATGCTTTTAATTTAGAAAGTATAATAAAAAAATACGAAGCATTTTTTGGAGGACAATTGACAGAGAACAGAGAAGGTAAGTTTTTTTCCTTTACTGTTCTCTGTTCGCTAAAAGGTTCTGTTACATCATGCCTATTTTATGCTATACTGAAATTAAAAATTGTTACTTGGAAAGGGATGTTGTTATGAGTAGAATTACTTGTGTTGTTTGTGGCATGCAAATAAATGAAAAAAATTATAATTTTAATGAAGAAGCATTTATGAAGTCTAACGATAAAGAAAATGTAATATATTGCCCATTTTGTGGCGCTCCAATGGAATATTTAATAGAAAATGGAGAAGAAATAAAATATGATAGAAAAAAATTAGATGAAAATGCTTTGAAAATAATAGATCATGCAGTTAAGTTAGAAGTTTTTAATGGAGACTTTTATAAAATAGCTTCATCTATGGCAAAAAATGAAGAGGTTAAAAAAATGTTTAAAGCTCTATCAAACATAGAATATATGCATGCTAAAATTCACAAAAAAATAGGTAACCTCAAAGAAATGCCAGTGCTTAGGAAAATGGATTACTCAAAGTGTAAAAGTGATGAAGAATTGCTTGCGGCAGCTTGTCAAAGAGAAAAGCATGCAGTTGGATACTATAGAAAATATGAAAAAGAAATTCATGAAGAAAGCATTTCTAAAATATTTACAGTACTTTCTGTTGTTGAAGAAGAACATGTAGTACTTACAAGTCAAGATTAATATTAAATTATAGGATTTAATTTTTAACTTTTGATACTGTATTTATGTTTTTTTATAATTTATATATTATAAAATACATAGAATTTGTAAAGAAAGTTTTAATAAATAACCAGGAAAACATACATATACATTAAATTTTTTAAATATATATATCTTAAAGAAATTTAATAAGGAGATATATAGTGAAAAATTTATTTAAAATTTTGTTATTGTTTTTTTGCATGATTCTTATAATATTTGTATTAAAAAAGTATTACTATAAGGATTATGATTTCAAAAATTTAAATATGAATATTAAAGAATTAAAATATAGTATTGAATACAAAGGGTTAAAATCAGCAGTGGACTTTACTTTGGATGAACAGGGAAATTATTACATAGCATATAAAGATAAAGTACAAATTATAAAAGATAGCGGCAAGAGTTACTACTTGTTTAAAAGTAATGACTTAAACATTAATAGTATAGAATATTTTAATAATAAATTATATTTTTCATCAGATACAAAAATATATTGCTATGATATTAATAATAATAAAATTTTTGACATAGTTAGGGATATACCTAATTACGGAGATTATAAAAACAGTATTATAAGAATAAAAGGAAACTATATTTATATAACAGTAGGAGCTGCTACTAATTCAGGGGTAATAGGTGAGGATAATAAATGGGTTAAAGAAAATCCCTATGCACATGATATATCTCCTAAGGATATAACCTTAAAAGGATTGAATTTTGGAGAATTTAAAACCGGAGCATATCAAAGTTATAAAACAAAAAGTTTAGAGGGTCAAATAATCCCTCAACATTTCCCAGGTAATTCCAGTGTGCTAATATACAATTTAAATACTGGTAACATAGAAACTATGGCCTGGGGAATAAGAAATATAACAGGAATGGATTTTACTAGTGATGGAAAATTAATAGCAGCAGTAGGTGGAATGGAAAATAGAGGATTAAGGCCTATTAAAGGAGATACAGATTATATATATGAAATTAAAAAGAAGAACTGGTATGGATGGCCTGATTATAGTGGAGGAGATCCTGTTACATCTCCTAAATTTAAAGGAAAATCAAGTTCTACAATACAATTTGTATTAGAAAATCATCCAACCACAAATCCTCCAGCACCAATTTATCAGCATAAAACCGTAAGCAGTATAAAATCATTAGCAGTAGATAATAATGAAGTTTTAGGTATTAAAAATGCTATGTATTTTTATGATATAATTAATAAAGAATTATGCAGATTTAATGGTACGGGAAGTATTAAAGATAATATTAAATTTAATAAAGGAGATGTTTGCAGCTTAAAATTTAATAAAAAAGGTTTATTAATACTTGACCAAAAAGAAGGATATTTATATAGTATTGAAAAAGGGAATGTTACTAATAATTTCAAAGCAGAAAGAAAAATATATATATATTTATTAATAGTTGCTGTTATGTCTATAATAATATTATTAAAATTTCAAAAAGATTAAGTTTGACAAAAACAAAGGAGATAGAAGTATAAATGAAAAAAAGATTTGAAAGTACTTATGGTAATGCATTAAAACATATAATGTTTGCAGTTAATCCTCTTAAAAAAAAGCTTTTAAAAACTTATTGTACTGTACACAAATTTATAATAATACAGGCTATTGAAATATTAAAAAATGATGGATATGAAGAAGAATTTAATTTTTTTAAAAAGCATATAGTTAGTATAAATAATGGGGTAACCTGGGCAGATCAGGATTTTAAAAGTTCCAATCATTTTTATCATGTATCTAAAGGAAAGGGACTATATGGATTTTCAGATGCTTTAACGGAATGTAAAAAATACTATAATAAATCAATGGCATATATTGATGCAGGAGATGTATCTAAAGCTCTGTTCTATTTTGGTGCTGCCTGCCATCTTGTGCAAGACACCACGGTTCCACAGCATGTAAATAATAAACTTTTAAAAAGTCATAGAAAATTTGAATTATGGATTATAAGTAGATTAATGACAGATTATTCTTTTATTGCCAAAGAAGGTGCTGTAATATATGATACTTTAGAAGATTATATAGTTAACAATGCTATTATGGCCAATAGTACTTATATAAAAAATATGGCAATACACTCTAGAGATGAACGGTATGGTAAAATAGCTGTTGCTATATTGCACGAAGCTCAAAGGACTACAGCAGGTTTTATGGTTAATTATTACAAAGAAGTTAGAAAATATAAAATTCTTCCTTGATTTGGAGGAATTTTTTTTCTTTTGAAGAAAATATATAGGAAGGTGGTGATTATATGAAAAAAGAAATTTATTTAAATATGAAGAATGAAATTTTTAAAGGAAATGTTCTTGATATAGGTTTTGAAAACAGCGGTATTATATATAACATATGTAAAGAAGAAAACGAAGAAATAAATATTGATTACGTAACTGGAAAAGAAGAAGAAACGAACATAAGAGATAATTTTTACGATATTTGTATTTTATTCTTTTCTTTTAGCAGCATATGGTTTAAAATGAACAAGAAAAGTTTTATAAAAGACATATATAATTATTTAAATAAAGAAGGAATTTTATATGTATGGGATATAGATAAAGGCTATAAAAAGATATTTAATGGAAATATAAATGTAACTACTCCAGGGGATAAAGTTAAGAAAATAAAAATTAGAGATTTAAACATATTTAAAGATAACTCTAAGGATAATACAGTTAAAATTTTAGAAAATTACTTTAATGTAATAGAGGGTACTGTTTCAGACGGTGTTTATTATATTAAAGCTAAAAAGAAGGATATAATAAAAGGTGATATATCTAAAGAAAAAAACATCCAGGAGGGAAATGAAGAAAAAGATGAAAGTACTATTAACAGCGCTTAATTCAAAATTTATTCACAGCAATTTGGCTGTAAGATATTTAAAAGCTTATACTAAAGATTTAAGTTATGATTGTTTAATTAGGGAATTTACCATAAATGACAGAAGGGGAAAAGTATTAGAAGAAATCATAAAAGAAAAACCTGATATAATAGCTTTTTCCTGCTATATATGGAATATAGAATTTATACAGGGATTAGCAAATCTTATTAATCTCGTTGATCCAAGCATAAAAATACTTTATGGAGGACCAGAGGTATCTTACAATAGTTTGAATTTTTTAAAAGAAAATCCTGGTGAATATGTAATTGTAGGCGAAGGTGAAGAAACATACAGAGAGTTTATAAATTGGCAATTGCAATATGAAAATGCAAAAGAAGAAAAATATAATGAAGATGCTTTAAGAAAGCTCAAATGCATTAAAGGATTAACTTTTAAATTAGAAGAAGAAGTCTATTTTAACGGTGATAGAGATCTTATGGATTTAAATAAGGTTATTTTTCCTTATAACGATCAAGATAATTTAGAAAATAGAATAGTATATTATGAAGCTTCACGAGGATGTCCATTTAACTGCAAGTATTGTTTGTCATCAACAATTCATGGAGTTAGATTTTTTGAGTTAAATAGAATAAAGAAGGAATTAAAATTTTTAGTAAATAAGGGAGCTAAACTTATAAAATTCGTTGATAGAACTTTTAATTGTAATTCCAAATTTGCAATAGAAATATGGAAATTTATAATAGAATTACATACAGAAGCTACTTTTCATTTTGAAATTTCAGCAGATATTTTAACTGATGAAGAAATAGAGCTTTTAGCAAATGCTCCAAAAGGTAGAATACAATTTGAAGTAGGAGTTCAAACTACAAATAATGAAATTTTAAGTAACATTAATAGACATGTGAATTTCGAAGATATAAAAGAGAAGGTAGAAGAACTTGAAAAAATTAAAAATATAAAACAGCATTTAGATCTTATAGCAGGGCTTCCAGGAGAAAACATTATATCTTTTAAAAAGTCTTTTAACGATGTTTATTCTATAAAACCAGAGGAAATACAGCTGGGATTTTTAAAGCTTTTAAAAGGATCTCCTATGAAGGAAGAAGCTTCAAAATGGGGAATGGTGTATTCACCTTATCCTCCTTATGAAATTCTTAAAACAAAAGATATAAGTTATAGCGAAATAATCATATTAAAAAGAGTAGAAGAAGTATTGGATAAATATTACAATTCTAGAAAGTTTGATAACATACTAAATTATTTTATTACAAAATTCGAAACACCTTTTCAATTTTATGAGAGTTTAGGAGAATTTTTTTACGATAAAGGGTATTTAAATAGAAATATATCTTCTGCAGAATATTATAAAGTTTTTATAGATTTTATTGAAGAAAATCTTAAAGAAAACAGCGCTAAATTAAAGGAAATAATAAAATATGATTATTTAAAATTTAATAAGAAAAAATGGATTCCTGAATTTTTAGTAAGGGAAAGAAATAAAGAAGAAGAAAGAGTCATTAAAGAAAAAATAGCAAATGAAAAAATATCATCTGGTAATTATCATATAGAAAAATTTTTTATTGATATAGAAAAGTATATTAATGAAAGTTTATTAGAAGAAAAAGAATGTTATATTTTATTTGATGAGAACAAAAAAAGTGAAGTGCAGATAAAATTATAATATTTAAGAGGTGTAGAATTATGGCAGTAAAAACAATATTACAATTTGGAGATAATATTTTAAAAAGATCTAGCAGAAGAGTAGAAAAGATAGATGAAGAATTACTAGCTCTTGCAAAAGATTTGAAGGATACTTTGCACAATAGTACAGGAATTGGACTAGCGGCTCCGCAAATAGGAGTTTTAAAAAAAGTAATATTTATAGATCTTAAAAATCAAACAGAACCTATACTACTTATAAATCCTAAAATTATTAAAAAAATTGGAAAAGAGGATAGTATTGAAGGTTGTCTAAGCTATCCAGGTTATGAAGGTATAGTAGTAAGACCTAAAAAGGTTATAGTAAGCGGAAAATCATCAGAATGGGAAGATGTAGAATATACAGCGGAGGGACTTTTAGCCAAAGCTTTTTGTCATGAAATAGATCATCTTAATGGGATTTTGTATACTGACAAAGCAAAGAAACTATATAAAATTCAAGAGGAAGAATAATTAAAATGCTGTTGAAATTTGTTTGAATTTCAACAGCATTTTTTAGATATATTTAATTGAGATTCCCTTACTACTAAACATATGTCCAAATAAGGGAAGCTTAATTTTATGATAAATAAAAATATCATCATCAAGTATTAATCCATTTTCTATGAAAACTTTCACACTATCATATTCATGAAGATTATAACTTTTATTGCCTTTAAAATCTTTTAAAAATTCAACAGAAATGCTTTTAACAGGTATATCTAAACAACCCCCAGAAGCAGAAATAGTTTTCACAACAAAGCATCCTTTGTTTTTTTTCGCATAGTTAAGGGCTTTTTCGTCAATATTTAGCATAAAATCATCTCCTATTTTAATATACTTTGTGTTACCAAGTCAAAGACTTGTGATATATTTCTTAATTAAATAATTTTGAAGTTATAAAGTAAGTTGGTTTACATATTTTAAAGCAAACTATTCATTAACATAGATAACTATGATTGTATATTCAACATTTAGATTATAGTAATCCGAACTATAGAAGAACTTATATAGGTATTTGCTAGTATAGATAGTATAAGAACTCTAAAATGACTGAAGTTAAAAAATTATTTGATTTAATAGAAAATAAAAGTGATGTAATAAAGAAACGGTGTTACATTAGGTAGTTATTGAACAAGATATCATTAATGTACATAAAATTCATGCTAGTTTATACCTATACCAAGTATTACATAATTTTAATATATAAAAAGTTTCTTGTCAATGTAGACATTTTATGGATGGTAGGTTAATTTTATGTATTAGACTAACGAAAGAGTAAAATTATTGTGGGCAAATAAAGTTTTAATAACTATTTAATTTCTGTAAACGTTGGTATCATTTGATTTCAAAATGCAATTTTTTATAAAAAATTATGTTGCCTACTTTTACTTAACGCTAACTTGACTAACTTGGACTATTTACACGTGTAAGTTTATAATATATACTTGTGTATATACATTAGTTAACTTGGAGGTGTAAAATGAAAAATATAAAAAGACTTACCTATTCGGGTCTCTTAACTGCACTGGCAATTGTAATTCCTTTAACTTTAGGATTCTTAAAAATTCAAATAGGACCTTTTAGCGCTACATTGGCAGCACATGTACCATTATTCATATCTATGTTTTTAGGACCTTTTTCAGCTGTTATGGTGGGAATTGGATCAGCCTTAGGATTCTTAGTATCATCACCAGCGGTTATAGCTGCAAGGGCCTTTATGCATACTTTTGTTGGGCTTACAGGTGCACTGCTTATAAAAAAGGGAGTGCCTTTCAGCAAGGTAATATTTATAACTGCACCTATACATGCAATTTTAGAAGCTGTAGCTGTAATACCATTTGGATTTACTATGTACAAAGTGCTTGTAGTGGTGGGTGTAGGGTCATTTTTGCATCACATGGTAGATGGAATGATTGCATTTGCTTTAGTTGCAGCTTTAGCAAAAAATTTAAGATTAGATTTAACAAAATCAACATTTTAACCATTAGCAAAGTATTAAATAAAGCATGTAGTTTAATTTTAAGCTACATGCTTTATTTAATATTTTTAATATTTAACAAAGTAGCAACATCATAAGTTTCTAAGCTGTAATAAATTTTAAGTAATACTAGGCACTTGACATATTATATCCTTAAATATAAAATTAATCCTTGTATAATATTTGGGGGTGTTTTGATGGCTTTAAGTGAAGAAGATATGATATTAGAGAAAAATAATTTAAAGGAAATGGAAGCTTGGATTAACAGAGAAGAAAAGAAAGTTAAGGAAAATGATGAAGAGCTGAAAAAGAGAATAGATAATCTTAGAAAACAATCTAAAGGGAAGTACAATGAAGAATTAGAAACAAAAGAAAAGCTGTATAAAATAACTCATAAAAGTTTGGAAAAGTATAATGAAGCTAAGAATCAACCTTATTTTGGAAGAATAGATTTTAGAGAATATAGACGTGAAAAAGAAGCTTTTTATATAGGAAAATTTGGTCTTATGGATATGACAACTGGTGATGAAAAGGTTATTGATTGGAGATCACCAATAGCTGATTTATACTACAGTGGAACTCATGGAGAAGTTTTTTATAGGGCACCTGCAGGAATAATTAGCGGCGAACTTAGTCTTAAAAGGAAATTCGTAATCAAAGATAAAAAACTTATAAATGCTTTTGATGAAGGCATAAATGAAATAATTTTAAGAACAGCCGGCGGTGAAGAAAATGCACTAATGGATGAGTATTTAAAAATTAATCTGGAGCAAAGTGTAAGCAGTAAGCTAAAGGATGTAGTAGCTACTATACAGAAGGAACAAAATGATATAATAAGGGCTGAAAAAAACACAGCACTTATAGTACAAGGATCAGCAGGATCAGGAAAAACTACAGTTGCGCTTCATAGATTAGCATATTTGATATATAAATACAAAGAAAAGCTTAATGGAGAAGATATTTTAGTTATAGCACCTAATAAGTTATTTTTAGATTATATATCTGAGGTTCTACCAGACCTTGGCATAAATAATGTTAAGCAAAGAACTTTTGAAGAAATTGCTTGTGAAATATTAAAGATTAAAGCAAAAGTTATTACAAAGGATAAAAAACTTTCGGATATTTTAGAAGGAAATAATAATAATTTAGAATATATAGTTAACAGCAGTAAAATTAAAGGTACCATTGATTATAAACTGCTAATGGATAAGTATATAAAATATATGGAAATAAAAGATTTGAATATAGAAGATATAAAGATTGAAAATAATATACTTTTTGATAAAAAAGAAATAAAAAGGTTATATGCTGAAGATATGGTGCATTTATCTTTAAATAAAAGAAAAGATGAAATAAAAAGATATCTAGGCTTAAAAATAGATGAAAAAATTAAAAATATATTGGATAAAGTAGATTTTTCATATGAATATATGGCGGCTAGAGTAAAGAAGACCATGGAAGATGGAATTGATAGAAGAAAAAAATTAATAGAAATATACGATAAAAGAGATAATAAAAAGGTAGAATTAAAGCAACAAAGCAAAAAAAACTTTGAAGATTATTTTGTGAAGTGGAAAGTAATAGATACTGGAAAACTCTATTTTGATTTATTTGATAATGAAGAAATTTTTAACCAGGTTATCAATGATAAGATACCGAAAGAGTTGGCTGAGTATATAAAAAGTGAATTAAACTATAATTTTAAAAATGGTATTTTAGATAGTGATGATTTAGCAGCCATGCTGTATTTAAAATTCAAAATAGAAGGTGTATGTGAAAGGTTCAAGTATAAACATATAGTTATAGATGAAGCACAAGATTACAGCATATTTCAAATAGCTGCAATGAATGAAATGGTTTTAAATAATTCTTTAACTATAGTAGGGGACATAGGTCAGGGGATATACTACTATAAGGGCATAGAAAGTTGGGAAAATTTAATAGAACAAGTATTTAAAGATAAAGCAACTTATGTACAGTTAACTCAAAGTTATCGTTCCACAGTGGAAATAATAGAATTTGCAAATAAAGTACTTACAAAGCAGAAAAATAAATTTAAACCAGCTGTGCCCGTTTTAAGACATGGTAAAAGCCCTGAAATTATAAAATTTAATAATAATAGGGAATTTGCTGAAAGATTAGATTCTATAGTTAAAGAAGTAGAAGCTATAAATAAAAAGAGTATAGCTGTTATAGGAAGAACTTATGAAGAATGTAAAAAAGTAAAAGAATATTTAAAAAAATACAGTGAATATAAATGGGACCTTATTAAAGAAACAGATAAAAATTTAAAATTGGAGAAAATAATAATACCATCTTATATGACTAAGGGTTTAGAATTTGACTGTAGTGTTATATACAATTGTAATAAGGAGAATTATAAAGATAATGAATTAGATAAAAAAATATTATATGTATCACTTACTAGAGCATTACATCTGCAATATATATTTTTCAATGATGAAAAATCTAATATCATTTAATTGATTTCAACGAAGATTCTTATGAAGTTTGAGCTTAATATAAATCTTAGTTTGAAATTATTCATAATATAAACGCCCCAATATTTTACTTTATATGAAATATAATATTAAAATGGTTAAATTATTATATAATTTTTAATAAATAATAACAATTACTATTTAATAAAAAATATTTTTATGGTAAAATAGAAAATATAAAGATTGATGTTAAATGAAACAAAATTGTAGGAGGTATATTATGAGCGCTATAAAATTAAAAGATAATATTTATTGGGTTGGAGTAGAAAATCCTGAATTGAGAGTATTTGACATAATAATGGAAACTAAAAAGGGCACTACGTATAATTCTTATTTAATAGACGATGATAAAGTAGCTGTAGTAGACACAGTAAAAGATGGATATTTTGATGAATTTCTTTCAAACATAAAAAGCGTAATTGGAAATAGAAAAGTTGATTATGTAATTGTTCAGCATACAGAACTGGATCATAGTGGATCACTAGCTAAATTACTTAAAGCTTATCCAGAAGCTACTGTCATAGCTTCAAAAGCAGCAATAATGTATGCTGAGGAAATAGCTAATATGAAATTTAAAAGTGAAGTTGCTTCAAAAGAATTAAACCTTGGGAATACTAATCTTAAATTCATAAGTGCACCAAACTTACATTGGCCAGATACTATGTTTACTTATGCTGAAAAGCAGCAAGTATTATTTACCTGTGATTTTCTTGGATGCCATTATTGTCCTAAAAATTCTATAACTGATAATTGCTCTGGCGATTATTTCGATGAAATGAAATACTATTTTGATGTAATAATGGGACCATTTAGAAAGTTTGTATTAATGGGTCTTGATAGAATTGAAAATTTAGACATAGATATAGTAGCACCAAGTCATGGACCAGTACATGTAAATGATATAAAAAAATATATGGAACTTTATAAAACTTGGGCGAAAGTAGAAGAGTCAGCTGAAAAAAACGTGCAAATATTTTATGTATCAGCTTATGGAAACACAGAGAAGGTTGCAAATTATATATCAGAAAAGATAAATACTAAAGGAGTAAAAGCACAAGCTCATGAAATAACTTCTATGAACATTAATGATATAGTATCATTAATAGAGAAATCTAATGGAATATTAATGGGATCACCAACTATTAATCAGGATGCTGTTAAACCTGTATGGGATGTATTATCTTTAGTATGTGCTATTACTAATAGAGGCAAAGCAGCAGGTGCTTTCGGATCTTTTGGATGGAGTGGAGAAGGCGTTCCTATGATTACTGAAAGACTAAAATCATTAAAATTTAATGTAGTAGAAGGTATTAAATTTAAATTTGTTCCAAGCGAAGAAGAATTAAAAAAGGTTGATGAATTTGTAGATAAATTTATGGCAATTTTAAAATAACTCCCAAAAACAAACTAACAGCTTAATT
Organism: Clostridium muellerianum; assembly: GCF_012926525.1. Lineage (GTDB taxonomy): Bacteria > Bacillota > Clostridia > Clostridiales > Clostridiaceae > Clostridium_AM > Clostridium_AM muellerianum. The sequence goes on along the minus strand of NZ_JABBNI010000014.1, from coordinate 285,007 downwards.
GCTATTAGTTTGTTTTTTTATTATTACTTATTTTAAATATTTAAAAGTCCAATCTATAAGATCTATGCACATATCTGCAGTAAAATCATTTTTATCTAACATAGGATTTAATTCTACAAAATCCATTGATTTCACAAGAGTAGTTTCCATCAAATATTTTAAAAGATATTTAGCCTGTTCTAAATTCATTCCATTTTTTACTGGAGTTCCTGTACCTGGTACTAAATCAGAATCAAGGCAATCTATGTCAAAGCTTAAATGAATTCTGCTAATTCCATTGTCCGTAATTTGAGAATGAACTTCCTTCAAGATTTTTTCTATACCTATATTTTCTATATCTTTTGTAGAATAAACATTAAGATCTTTATGTTTTATTAGAGCTTTTTCTCCATCATCTAAATCCCTTGCTCCAATGATAAATACATTTTTAGAATTTACTTTTACGCCCTTGTAATATAAATCTGTTAATTCATTAAAGCCTATACCCATAGCTGCAGCAAGTGGCATCCCGTGAACATTTCCTGTTGGACTTGTTTCGTGAGTATTTATATCTCCATGGGCATCAACCCAAATAACTGCAATATCACGGTTATATTTGCTGGCACCGGATATACTTCCAAGACCTAAAGAATGGTCTCCACCAATAATTAAAGGAAAACTGTTAGAAGTAAGAGAACTATACACTTCATGAGCTAAATTTTTATTCACATCGATAATAGATTTTAAATATTTCATATTGGAGTGAAAATCAAATTTTTCTTTTTCAGTTATATCTTTAACATACAGGTTTCCATAATCATATACTGTATGGTTATTTTTGGTTAAGATCTCCTTAATTCCTTTTTCTCTAAGTTTATTAGGACCAAATTCTACTCCTTTTTTATCAGAACCAAAAAACATTGGTACACCAATTAAATTAATGTTCATTAAAATTACCTCCATAATATGAATTATCTCGCATGATACTTGATTATATACTAATAAAAAATATTTTTTTAAACAGAGTAGTAAAAATGTTGTGTAAAGTTATTGGTCCAATAACATAGATAAATTATATAACATGTGGTAAAATGGTTACACTATAATTACATTGTAAAATTAAGGAGATGTTAGCATGAATAAAGAAAAAGTAGTCCAATGTTTATCAGAAAATGGTTTAAATGAGATAGAGGATTTAAGTTATAATGACGAGGCAATTGTATTAAGATTCTTTTATGATTTTGATGACGAAGAATTAAGCGCTGCAGAAGCATACTCTAACGATGAAAGTGAAGAAGAAGCTAAAAGTAACAAATGGTATTATGATTATTTTCTTCCTTATTTAAGTGATTTAGCAGTAGATAATGTTGGTGAAATAATAGAAGATATTATGGAAGATACAAACTTAGAAGCACAATATACAACTTATGAATTAGATAAAGAAAACTATGATTATAATGAATTCGTAGCAGCGTTTTATGAAAAAGGAAAAGAAGTTGATTTGGATAAAATTTTAGATAAGTTGGAAGAGTAGAGTATTAAAATAAATAGTAGACCGATAAAAGGTCTATTATTTATTTTAATATTTTTTTAATTAAATTTCATGAAAGTATTCACAAAATATTTAAGTAAAATTTAAAAGGCAGGTGATTTTTTTGAGAACTTTAGTTTTTATTGCATCGCCACATAAAAATGGTAACACTGCAATACTTTTAAAACATTTTTTAGAGGGTGTTTCAGGAGAAATAGAGATTATTAATGTTTATAATATAAATGTAAAACCTTGTACAGATTGCAAATATTGCTATAATCATAAAGAATGTGTACTAAAAGATGATATGACAGATATTTACAAGAAAATAGAAAGTAGCGATAATATAGTTATAGCGTCACCTGTATATTTTTCATTTGTTCCAGCTCCACTAAAAGTAGTTATAGATAGATTACAGGTAAACTGGAGCGGAAAGTTTATACGAAGGGACTTTTCACAAAACTTAAATAAAAAAGTTGGAATTCTTATTATGACTGCAGGATCTAACACAAAAAATGTTTTTGAACCTATAGAATATGCTTTGAAACAGTTTTTTTCTGTTACAGGGTCAGAATTTTCATACAAAATATACGCAGTAAATACTGACAATGTACCTATAGAAAAAAATGAAGAAATTAAGAAAAAAGCTTTTGAGATAGGTAAGAATATAAGTTTTCAGATGAATAAACCTGCAGAATAGAATTCTGTAGGTTTTCATATAGTATCTGATTTTTTTAAATATATGATTAAATTGAAAATTGGTCTATATTTCTTAATCGTTCATATTCTAATATAAGCTTGTCTAACTTTTCGCTGCATTTTACAACATCTTGATTTGTAAGTTCTTTGCATTTTAATAAAACATACAAAGTTTCTTTTAAATAATTAATTTGTAAATCCAAAATTTTTAAGTTAATGTTCATAATTAATATTACCTCATAACTAAGCATATTTTTTTATTATAGTTAAGAATATTATGCATACAGGTGTTTTTATAGTTAATAACTGTCAAAGCAGTTTATTATAAATGATAATTAGTATTATTGTTAACGTTAACATTAATAATGTTTTGAGATGAATTTATAAAAAATAAGTAACCTTATGCCTATAAATATAAAGTTTATTTAATTATATAATTTATATTTGAGAATATTTATTTTTAAAAAATTGTCATGTTTTTAAAATCATAAAACAATTTAAATTATTAACACTATTACATTTTATCAGATTACTAGTATTTTCGCATATATTTTATAAGTCAAATAGATACATCAAAACACATAAATTAACATTATGTCTGTAGATAAAGTGTGGATTAATGTGTGGAAAAAATGTGGAGAACATAAAAATGTGTCTTTATATCCTGTAAATACAACATATGTAAAAAAATGTAAAAGAAAAATAATGTCTAAAAGTTTTTATTCTACAATAAGTTTTTTAATAAGTTTTATAATAACAATTAATTTTGTAAATGTGAGTAATTAATATAAAATAAAACACTAAAAACTTGTTTTATTTTATAAATATGATATAATATTTAACTGTAGTATACTAAGAATACAACACAATATATATACATGACTTGATATTGGCAATAAATAAACACAATATTTAATTAAAACAGCAAATTATATACTCAATTAAAATAAATTGGAGGTAAATTTACATGCTTAATACAGATATAGCAATGGGATTAGCTAGAGTTACTGAAGCAGCTGCGCTTTGTTCTTCAAAATTTATGGGAAGAGGAGATAAGATTGAGGCAGATCAAGCTGCAGTAGATGGTATGGAAAAGGCTTTTGCTATGATGCCTGTTAGAGGAACCGTAGTAATAGGAGAAGGAGAATTAGATAACGCTCCAATGCTTTATATAGGACAATCAGTTGGTGTCGGAAATGACAATATGCCTGAAATGGATATAGCTGTGGATCCATTAGATGGAACTATTTTAATAGCTAAAGGTTTACCTAATGCTATAGCAGTAGTTGCTATGGGACCTAAAGGAAGTTTATTTCATGCACCAGATATGTATATGAAAAAAATAGCCGTAGGACCTGGGGCAAAAGGTGCTATAGATATAAATAAAAGTCCCAAAGAAAATATATTGAATGTATCAAAAGCATTAAATAAAGATGTAACAGAAATGACCATAATTGTTCAGGATAGAGAAAGGCATGATTATATTGTTGAGGCAGCTAGAGAAGTAGGAGCTAGGGTTAAGCTTTTTGGCGAGGGAGATGTAGCAGCAGTTATTGCCTGCGGCTTTGAAAATACAGGTGTAGATATATTTATGGGAACTGGTGGAGCTCCAGAAGGAGTTATTGCAGCAGCTGCCATAAAGTGTATGGGCGGAGATATGCAGGCTAAATTAGAACCTCATACAGATCAAGAAAAGGAACGATGTAAAGCCATGGGTATAAAAGATTTAAATAAAGTTTTGCTTATAAATGATTTAGTCAAAGATGATGAAGTATATTTTGCAGCAACAGCTATAACTGACTGTGATCTATTAAGAGGAGTGGTTTTTTCTAAAAACGATTGGGCAACAACTCACAGTGTAGTTATGAGAGCAAAAACAGGTACTATAAGATTTGTAGAGGCTCATCATGATTTAAATAGAAGTAGTTTAGTTGTAAGATGATTTAAATAAATGTTTATCTAAAAAAATGATTTAACACTAAAAATGAAATGAACTTTATTTTTAGTGTTAATTTTTTTTGTATGAAGATTATGTATTATAAACTTAAAAAATTATTATTTCTAGAACCTAGAAATAATAATTTAAATAAAGACCTTACTTAAAATAGTAAAGTAAGTAAAAATGTAATTTTAAACTTTTAATATTATACTAAATTATTTAACAAGTTTTAATATTTATTTTATTTATAAGTTTGATAAATTCTAGTATAATATAGGATAAGAATAAGTATTTGGTAGGAGTGGGAAAATGAAAATAGATGAAGTAATAGAAAAAATAAATTTTTTGTATAAGAAAAGTCAAAATGAAGGACTTACAGAAGAAGAAAAAATTAAACAAAAAGAATTAAGACAAATTTATATTGATTCGATAAAAAGAAATTTTAAAGCTCAGTTAGATGGCATTAAAAGGGTTCCATCTAATGAAAAATTAAACTGAGAGGAGTTAACATTATAAAATGGCAGTAACAGTAAAAGATTTAATAAAAGATTTAAAACTTGAAGTAATAAATAAAGGAGAAAAGATTAATACCATAAGTGTAACCGATATAAATAGACCAGGTCTTCAATTTGCAGGATTCTATAATTATTATGCTAATGAGAGAGTCCAAATTGTTGGAAAGGCTGAATGGAGTTTTTTGGATGCAATGCAACCAGAGCTTAGGAAGAAGAGATTAGAAAAGTATTTTGAATTTGATAATCCTTGCACTATAGTAACTAGAGAATTAGAGCCTCATAAAGAATTTATGGAAAGTGCTATAAAAAATAAAAGATGGATATTAAGGACTGACAGTATTTCTACTAGATTTATAAGTAAAATTATGAACTATTTAGATGATAAACTAGCACCTGAAACTAGGCTGCATGGTGTACTTGTAGATGTATATGGTATAGGAATATTAATTACAGGTGAAAGTGGTATTGGTAAAAGTGAAACAGCTCTTGAACTTATTAAAAGAGGACATAGATTAGTAGCTGATGATGCCGTTGATATTAAAGAAATAGATGGAGAGTTATTTGGTACATCTCCTTACATAACATCAGGTATGATTGAGGTTAGAGGAATGGGCATAATTGATATACCAGCTTTATATGGATTAAGTTCTATACTAAAGTCCAAGAAAATTAATCTTGTTGTATACATTGAGCAATGGAAGGAAGATGAAAGTTACGACAGATTAGGTATTGATAATGAATATGTTAACATATTGAATGTGCCTGTAAAAAAATTAACTATTCCAATTAGACCAGGAAGAAATTTGGCTGTAATAATTGAAGCAGCTGCAGCAAATTTTAGATACAGTTTTATTTCAAACACTACTCCTGTAGATATAATAAATGAGAGAATTAATGAAGAAGCTGAAGGAAGGGAATCAATTGGAAAATAAAAAGTCTATAAGAAAATTAGTAAAAGAGAGAAAAAATACTTTTTCTGCAGCAGATAGGCAAAATTCCAATAGTATTATATTTAACAAAATAATAAACAGTAGCGACTATAAAAATGCCCAAACAATATTCATATTTGTAAGCTTTAACAATGAAGTTGATACCCATAGAATTATAAAGCAGGCTTTGCAAGATGGAAAAATATTATGTGTACCTAAAATAATATCAAAAGAACAAGGTATGGATATTGTAAGAATAAAAAGCTTTAAAGACTTAAAAGAAGGTGCTTATGGTATTTTAGAACCTGAAGATAACAAATTAAAAGTGCAAGAAAAGGATATAGAGTTGTCTTATTTACCAGGACTTGCATTTGATAGAAGAGGTGGAAGAATAGGTTATGGTGGGGGATTTTATGATAGATTTCTAGTAAAAACCCGAAAAGATTCTAAAAAAATAGGATTAGCCTATAAATTTCAAGTGTTTAGTGAAGTTCCAATGGAAGAACATGATGTTTTTATTGATGGAATAATTACAGATTAAAGCACACAAACTATATATAAATGTTTAAGGCACATTCAATAAAATAACTAGTCAGTATGTTAGCCCATTTTGCATCATACTGCGTCAGCAGAACCCTTTGATAGAACAACTATCAGCGGAACCTGCTTTCTTGTCTGATACAAAATAGACTAACATCTTTGACTAGTTATTTTATTGAATGTGCCTAAATAAAAATTGAGAATTAATTTACTAATTCTCAATTTTTATTTAGAAAACCTATATAATTTAAACTTGCATTAAGTTTATTAAATTGGTGGGTGTGTTTATGAAAATATTAGATATAGCTAATAATTTTAAAGAAATTACAGATAACTTACAGTTGGGTATGAGTCATTATTGGGTATTAATAAAAGCAGATGAATTAGGAACACTAAAAAATTTTATTTTATTAGATAAAGAAAGTATAGAAGAATGTGAAAAGTTTGCACAGCCATCAAAAATAAGCTTTTTTGATGGATATATTTTTATGACTCTTAGTGTTCTAAATTATTGTAATAAAGTAATTAACTCAAGAGAATTAAATGTTTTTTTGAGCAAAGATTATATAATAACAGTATATAAGGAAAAGATTGATATAATAGAAGAATTTCTTCAGGATATTAAGGATTCTAAAAATTGTTTTGTGTTAAAGGATAAACCTAAAGTTTGCATACTGCTTTATTATATTTTAGATAGAATAGTGGTTAAAAATTACGATATAATAGCTGCTTTAGAAGCGGAAGTGGATGAAATTGAAATAAGCATTTTAAAAGAGCCTAAGCACGAACAAATAGATAATCTTATAAGTCTTAGAAGGCAAGTATATAAAATACGTAAATATTTAAACCCACTAAGATATATAGGAGATAGTTTAGTAACTAATGATAACATGATGCTTGAAAAAGAAAATATTTCATACTTTATGAGTTTAAATAAAAAGATAGATAAATTGATGCTGGCACTGGAAAGTCTTGTTCAAGATTTAGCTCTAGTCAGAGAGGCTTTTGAATCTGAAATTGCCAATAAAACAAATGAACTTATGAAAGTATTTACTATGATAGCTACAATATTTTTGCCATTAAATTTACTAACTAGTATGCATGGTATGAATATGAAAGGGATTCCTTTTGAAAAAATGCAACATGGTTATCATTGTATGGTATTAATAATGATAGTTATAACAGTAGTACTTGTCATTATATTTAAGAAGAAAAAATGGCTTTGAGATTAAACCAACTTTTGTATTTTAATATTATGTAATGAAATTACTTAGAATAAATACTTGATTTGGTAGTTTTTTTAAATTATGATTTATTTTAAGCATTATTCTAAATTTTGTGTTAAAATGTAATGGAGTAGTTATTAAAATTAGTCTACTATGTAAATATAATTATAGCAAGGGGAAGCGTTCCTTATATGCTAGAGATGAGAGGGGATTATAGTTATGTGTAAAGATTTAACTAAAAAATATGAATACGCATGGGAGAAATATTCAAAAGATGACTTAAAGGATGTATTTCATTTATCAGATAAATACAAAACTTTTATGTCAAAGTGTAAAACAGAAAGAGAATGTGTAGAAGAATTTATAATAAGAGCAGAAGAAGCAGGATTTAAAAATATAGAAGATGTTATATCAAAAAATGGTACTTTAAACCATGGAGATAAAGTATATGCAAATAATAAGGGCAAAGGATTAGCATTGTTTGTTATAGGAAATAGACCTTTTGAAGATGGTATGAGAATATTAGGTGCTCATATAGATTCTCCAAGGCTGGATTTAAAGCAGAATCCTCTATATGAAGATACCGATATGGCATTATTCAAAACTCATTATTATGGTGGAATAAAAAAATACCAATGGGTTACACTTCCTTTAGCTATACATGGTGTTATTATAAAAAAGGATGGTACAAAAATAAAAGTATCAATAGGGGACGGTGAAGATGATCCTGTAATAGGAGTTTCTGACCTTTTAATACATTTATCTTCTGACCAGATGGAGAAAAAAGGAAACAAAATAGTAGAAGGTGAAGATTTAAATGTTTTAGTTGGTAGTATGCCAATTAAGGATAAAGAAGCTAAGGATAGAGTTAGACAAAATGTATTAAAACTTTTAAATGAAAAGTATGATGTTGATGAAGAAGATTTTGTTTCTGCAGAGCTTGAAATAGTTCCAGCTGGAAAAGCTAGAGATTATGGATTAGATAGAAGTATGGTTATGGCATATGGACATGATGATAGAATATGTGCATATACTTCTTTTGAAGCTATGCTTAAAATAGAAAAGCCTGATAAAACTTGTTTGGGGCTTTTTGTAGATAAAGAAGAAATAGGCAGTGTAGGTTCAACTGGTATGCATTCAAGATTCTTTGAAAACATAGTAGCCGAAGTTATGAATCTTTGCAAGGATTATACAGAACTGAAGTTAAGAAGAGCTCTTACTAATTCTAAAATGTTATCTTCTGATGTATCTGCAGCTTTTGATCCTAATTATCCATCTACTATGGAAAAGAAAAATGCTGCTTACTTTGGCAAAGGTATAGTATTTAATAAATACACTGGAGCAAGAGGTAAATCAGGGTGCAATGATGCAAATCCAGAGTATATAGCACAAATAAGGTCTATAATGGAAAAACATAATGTTTCATGGCAAACATCAGAACTTGGAAAAGTCGATCAAGGCGGCGGTGGAACTATAGCATATATACTTGCTCAATATAATATGGAAGTCATAGACTGTGGTGTCGCACTTCTTAATATGCATGCTCCATGGGAAATAGCAAGCAAAGCAGATATATATGAAACTATGAGGGCTTATTATTCTTTCTTATTGGAAGCATAAAAAATAACTCATATCACACTAGTTTAACTAAAGTAATAATATGAATGTAATTTTGTTAAAAATCATAAAAGAGTTTGGACTAATTCCAAACTCTTTTATTTTGTCATTATAAGTAATGTCTTCTTATTATTATTCAGATAGATTTTAATTAACAGTATATGCTATCTTTTAAGTTATTTCCTGCCCCATTATGTGTAGATACAATAAATTTTTTTATTGCACCATGATTTTGCCCGCTTGCTGGCACTTCCTCATAACAGTATGGTATAATTATTGTAAGAGGTGGTTATATATGGGAACTAATTTTAAAAAAACTATTAAAATAGGCAGAAATATTAAAATCAATTTTAGTAAAACCAATGGAATAGATATTTCTACAGGTTTTAATGATAATAGATTTGCTGCTAATAATAAAAAAATTATTATAATAAATAATAAGTTACACATTAAACTTAATAAAAATATTATTATGATCCAAATAACAAATACTTTATTATTAGCTACTACGTGTATATGCTTATTTTTAGGATTTACTAATCCTGTATTTTTAATTGCCTTCATAGGTATACCATCATTTGTTATTATAAATAAACGTGCCAGGCAAAGAATGTTTGTGGCAATTTCAGCCTACAATTTACAAAGATTGAAATTACATAAAGCTGAAAAATATATGCAAAAGGCTAAAAAAGCACTTGATAATAAATTAATATATGAATTAAAAGAAGATATTGATAATGCAAAATTTATTAATTCACATAAAAATTCATTTAAAAAGAAATGCAAGCTTATAGAATATAAAGATATTATATTTAGTAAACAAATTAAAAGAAATTTAAAGGCGAGAGAACTCGAAAAACAAGGTGATATAAACAACGCTGTTAAATTATATGAATTGAATGTTAAAGAAGGATTTTCAGAAATTGAACCATATGAGCGATTAGTTAGTTTATATAGAAAGCAAAAAAAATACAGTGATGAAATTAGAATAATAAATAGAACTCTAGAATTATTTGAAAATACTCAACAGAATGAGGGAAATAAAAAAGACAAATTAGAAAGCTTTAAATCAAGATTAGAACAAATTAATATATTAAAAGATAAGCAGAGTTAATGTATTGTTGGTAACACAAAATTGTATCAAAGAATACAATGGATTAGGAGGGATTTGTTATGAACAATAGATTTAAAAATTATGGTTTATGGGTTTCTATAGCGGCGTTTATACCAATGCTTTTAAATGGATTTGGTATTGATATTCTTCCTAAAAATTATAGTGAGGTAGTAAATGCACTTCTTGGAATTCTTGTAACAGCAGGACTTTTGAACAATCCTCAAACAAAATGCAAAGGCTATCTTGATGATAAGAATACTGAAGAAAACAAAGATAAATAATAAGCATAATGAGAAGCAAAAATGTAGTAAAAGTTTGAATTTTAACTTTTACTACATGATATATAATGAGTGGCTAATCACTGCTAAATGTTTTGATTAGTCTAAAGTTAAGGAAAGCCTAAGAACTTTGCCAAACTTGGTTTCATAAAATAGGGCTAAAGTTCTAATGCTTTTCTTAATTTTTTTCTAAGACTAATAAGAAAACAACTTAGCTAATGTGAATAAATGCTTATCCTGTATTCTTATGTAAAAGTTGAAATTTTGAATGTGCGAAAGTTGGTAATTAAGAAATATGACATACAGTTGTCATGTTACTTTTGTTATACTATAAAAAAGAAAGATCAAGGAGATTATTACATAGTGCAGATGTTGAATCAAATGCATTAAGAATTAATCATTGTAAATGTTAGTATAAAGGAGATAAGTAATATGAAACATGAGTGGAGAAAACATGAAAAAGAATTATATTTGCCAAAAGTAATTCCTGAGTTAGTTAAAATTCCAAAACAGAAGTTTTTTATTATAAAGGGAAAAGGAAACCCTAATGATGAAGATTTTTCGGAGCGAATAGGAGTGCTATATACTATGTCATATGCTGTTAGAATGATGCCTAAAAATGGATTTACACCAGATGGATATTTTGAATATACAGTATATCCACTAGAAGGTTTATGGAATTTGACAGAAGAAGGTAAAAAAGCAGATGCTTTAAATAAAGATGAGTTATTATATACTATTATGATTAGGCAGCCTGAATTTGTGAATGAAAATGTTGCAGAAAAGGCATTAGCAATTGCCCGTAAGAAAAAACCTCATCCACTATTAGATGAAATTGTGTTTGATGAGTTAGAGGATGGTTTAAGTATTCAAATGTTGCACAAAGGTTCTTATGATAATGAACCAGAAAACTTTGCAAAGATGAAAGAATTCATGGAGAATAGTTGCCTTCAAAGGAAATCAATGATTCATAGAGAAATTTATCTTAGTGATGCCAGAAAAGTAGGGAAAGACAAATTGAGGACAGTATTACGATATATGGTAAAATAGATAGAGTTTTAATTTTACCTAATGATTAGAAATGGATATCCAGGGATTTACTTCAACTTGGAGAAGAGGAAGTATTAGAGAGTGTAGTCATCGAATAAATTTAGGAGGATGATATAGTGGAACTGATAAAGGTTACGGAGGGAAACATAGAAGAAGAACATATTTGTTGCGCAATTTCAAGCAATAAGGATTGCCAAGTTGTATCAAAAAAACAATGGTTGAAAAAACGTTTTAAAGAAGGCTTGGTATTCTTAAAGGGAAATGTAAGGGGAAAATGTTTTATAGAATATGTGCCAGCAGAAAATGCATGGTGCCCTATTGAAGCAAATGATTATATGTTTATTGATTGCTTGTGGGTATCAGGGAGATTTAAAGGACAAGGATATTCAAATGAACTTTTGAAGGCTTGTATTTCTGATAGTAAGAAAAAAGGAAAGTTAGGATTAGTAATATTGTCTGCCAAAAAGAAAATTCCTTATATTTCAGATCTCAAGTATTTAAAGTATAAGGGATTTAAGCTAGCTGATACTTCAGAGCCTTTTTATGAATTGTTTTATTTACCTTTTCATGAAAATGCATCTAAACCTTGTTTTATGGAACATATAAAAATACCTTTAATTAAAGAGCAAGGTTTTGTTTTGTATTATTCAAACCAGTGTCCGTTTACTGCAAAATATGTACCTATTATTGAAAAAATTGCTCACGAGAAAAAAATTGCCTTTAAATCAATTAGAATTGAATCCACTGAAGAAGCAAAAATGGCACCAGCTCCTTTTGTTACATATAGTTTATTTTATAATGGTGAGTTTGTGACAAATGAAATTCTTTCAGATAAGAAGTTTGAGAAAATAGTAAGTGAAAAAATGTAATAGTTATAAGGAAAGTGCTAATCTTTTAAGGATGTGCACTTTTTCTATTTTATTAGGTTTAACCTTTAATAAGAAGAGATATTGTTTTTATAAAGTAAAAAATGGTGTTAGAGTTTTTTATTAAATTAAAGAATAATATATGTTATAATACCCTTAGATTTTATGCTAATGTTATAAGTAAGTATAATAGTTAACTTATTTATCAAGGAGAAGATATGAAACCATACAGTATACTAAATAATTTAATATTTTTACATATAGAGATCAAAGGTAATGATGACAAAATCATAAGAATTTGTGCTGTTAAAATAAGGAATAATGTTGTTACAAAGTTTAACATTTTAGTTAATCCAAATAAATTAGTAGAATTAAGTATTTCAGATCTTTTAAGTGGAATTACACAAAAAGAACTAGATAGTGCTCTGCAGTTAAAAGATGGGATTAAGAAACTAATATACTTTATTGAAGATTTTCCAGTAGTCTCTTACAATAAAGAATTTGAAAAAAATCTTCTTAAGATACATAATGAATTTTTAGATTTAATAGAACTTATTGCAATTCTATTTCCAGAGCTTAGGTCCTTTGATCTTCAATATTTATTAAAGAAGTTTATTCCTGGTTATGAGAGCGAACATTGCAGGGGTCTTAGTTATGTGGAAGATATAATACTTATGGTTAATTATGCAATAAGCAACTTCTATTGTGAAAATGGTTATTCAATGCCTATGAGTATTACAGAACTGGAATGGTGGAGCTGGTATAAGCATCTTGCAAAGGTAAATATGAAGGATGTAAAATACTTCATAGAAAATAGAACTATTGAATTTAAGAAGAAAGTTATTGAGCCATATCCTGTTTTTGCACTGAAGGATTATGAAAAACTTTTTGAACATAAACAAATCTGGAGAAGAAATGGAAGGAGCTATACCTTAAGACCACAGCAGAGGGATGCATCAAAATTTATAAGAGAAGGACTGGAAAAAGGCAAAATTACAATAATGGAAGCACCAACGGGATTGGGAAAAAGCATGGCTTATTTGCTTCCAGCTTCCATATATACATATGTCAAAGAAGAAAAGGTTATTATATCTACTAACACGAAAGGATTACAAAATCAGCTGGTTGAGAAAGATATTCCTAATCTTTTAGAAGCATTAAATTTGAAAAGAGATGTAAATTATACTTTAATCAAAGGAAAAGGCAATTATCTCTGTTTTGACAGGTTTGGGGATATAGAATATCCCAAAGATATGAAAACTCTCATTGGTTATGTTTATTTAAAAAGGCTTATGAGAGAAAAGGGTATTGGAGAGGTAGAGGAAATAAGCACTGTTATAAGAGAGAAGTTTAATTTGGATTTTTTGATAAATCAGTGTAATTGTGATTCAGAGCTTTGCGATGTGGGAGTTTGTAAGTATAAAGATCAGTGTTATTACGCAGCAAGGGTTGAATTGCTAAAGGAATCACAGCTTATTGTTGTAAATCATTCCTTACTATTAAAATGGCCATACAAAACTATTGTTCAGCTTGAAAATATTGTGGTGGATGAAGCACATAATCTTACTCAGGAAGCCTATGATGCTTTTGAAAATGCTCTGGTTTCTTATGAATTTGAAAGATATCTAAAAGAAATATATAACAGCGAAGAAAAAAGTGGATACTTATATTATTTATCAAGAAGAACTAAAAAGGACACTTTACCTTTAAGTGACATAGAGTCATGGATAAAGCAGTGCATAAATCAAATGTTGAATATTAAGGCTGCATTTGAAAATTATATATATACTAGCGGCATAAGTAAGGATTACAACATAAAAGATCATTTAAATAAAAATAATCCTAAGATAGCAGGAGTAATAAAATATTTAGAGTATCTTAAAGAAGATTTAGGTAGCTTAAATATAAATTTAGAGAAGGCAGTTATTGTTTTAAAGGATATATCTAACCTCCAAAAAGATAAAAGACTTAAAATATTAATAGAAAAAGTGGAAGGTATAAATGGATATAGCAGACTTTTGGAAAGTTTGATAAATCAAAATGAAGAAGGGTATTGTTTTTACTTTGAAGTAGATAAATTTTTTAAGTGGTGGAAGATATCTAGTATTCCCTTAGATGTATCTGGTGCTTTTTATGAAAAAGTCTTAAGTAGCGCTAAGAGTTGTGTTTTTGTATCTGCAACTTTAAGTTCAGATAATGGTTACAATAATTTAAAAAATACTTTAGGAATAAATATTGCAAAGTCTCAAAACAAAGAAATAGTAGAGGTTCCTCCTATAAAACCTGTGTTTGACTATAAAGGTAAGAGTGCAATTTATGCTGTGGAGAATATTGATCCTAATGATATAGATGCTTTTTCAGAAGAAATGAAAAAGTTTGTTATAGAGCTTTTATCTAATGTTGAAGGCAATATTATTATTCTTTTTACCAGTAGAAAAAGGCTTCATGCCTTTAAGGAGGAGGCTTTAGAAAATTTAAAGGCTTTAGGAGTAAGTGTTGTAGACGGAAAAAAGGATATAGAAAAATTAAAATCTAGAGAGGAAAGATATATTTTGCTGGGATCAAAGGGATATTTTGAAGGAATAGATATTCCAGGAGATACTATGACTACAGTAATTTTAGATAAAGTGCCTAATATTAATAGTAAGGAACCATTTTATAAATCTTTAATAGAAAATCAAGTAGAAAGAGGAAAAAGCTATTGGCATGCTTATGCAAGGGTGAATTTTCCCATTGTTTCCATAGACCTAAAGCAGATTTATGGAAGAATTATAAGAACTGAATATGATTATGGTGCCTTATTTATTATGAGCAAGTTTGACAGCAGTAATCCTACTGTAAAAAAGCTTGAAAGTCAGCTTCACAATGTTCCCATTATAAGGAAAGATGAAAATGAAATCTTTAAAGATTTAAAGATAAGGGTAGCAAGGTGGAAACAAATAAATCTTTACAAGATAATGAAGGAGGTTAAGCCTTCTTTGAAAAAAGCTATTTTGAAGCAAAAAGTGATTAAAAATAATATGTCATTAAAAGAAATTGAGGAGATTATAAATGAATTTATATCTTTAGAGTATAAAAAAAGAAATTTAAAATATGATGTGGATATTTCCTTAGTTAATGAATTGAACATTTATATTAATGGTAAAGTGCTAAAGTTAAATACAACAAATAGAGAAAAAATAACTCAATATTTTAAGGATATTATAAAAGTTTAAGGAGAAGGAAAAGTCAGCCTTCTCTTTTCTATTTAGTGGAATTTAAAACTTTATTGACAAGTTTGGATTACAATGGTAATATTAAAGTATGGATTACAATTGTAATCCATGCTAAAAATAATGTGAAAAATAAATAGTTTAGGGGGTAAAGCATGTTAGAAAGTATTAAAAAACTTAGTTTTAAAAAGAAGATACTTTTTCTTATTATCATTATTATAGGAGTATTTTTAATATTTGCTTTCAATTTTCCACTAACCCAATATACTGATTATAAGGTAAATGGAAATAGTGGAATAGCTAGATTACCTGAGGCTTCAGGTTATGGAAGAGGGAAGCTTAAAAAACTTCCTAAATATGATGAAAACTCAAAAAAAGGTTGGCAGGTAGATTTAAGAAGCTATGATTTATCAGAACTTAATGTTAAGGATAATTTAAAAGATTTAATGCATGCAGATTTTGATAGTAAGACAAAATGGCCTTCTGATATGCCAAAAGGCTTTGATGCTCAAGGAATTATGGAAATGGGAAAGAATCCGGGATTAAATATAAGAAAGCTTCATGAAAAAGGAATAACCGGAAAAGGAGTAAGCATGGCTATTATTGATCAAACTCTTTTAACTGATCATAAAGAATATAAAGACAGATTAAAGTTTTATGAAGAAATTCACAATCCTAAAGAAAATAATGCACAGATGCATGGACCAGCGGTTGCTTCAATTGCAGTAGGTAAGAATGTGGGAGTTGCACCAGAAGCAGATTTGTACTATATTGCTGAAACTCATGGAAAATTTACTTTAAGCAGCATGTTAGGTGAGTTTCCTTTTGATTTTAAATATTTAGCCAAATCTATAGATAGAATTATAGAAATAAATAAAACTCTGCCAAAAGAAAGAAAGATAAGAGTTATTTCTATGTCAATAGGATGGAGTGAAAATCAAAAAGGGTATAAAGAAATAGATGAAGCAGTAAAAAGAGCTAAAAATGAAGGAATATTAGTAGTTTCCACAAGTTTTGATAAATATTATGGATTAGATTTTTGGGGTCTTGGAAGAGAAAATACGAAAAATCCAGATGACTTTAAAAGTTATGAACCAGGAATATTCTGGAAGAGTATGTTTTTTAAAGATAATAAAAAATTTGATATAGAAAAGAATTTTATGGTACCAATGGACAGCAGGTGTACTGCATCTCCTACTGGAAAATCAGATTATGTATTTTACAAACAGGGTGGACTTAGTTGGACAGTTCCTTATGTAGCAGGTTTATATACTTTATGCTGTCAGGTAAATCCCAATATAACCCCAGAAAAGTTTTTGAAAGCAGTAATGGATACAGGTGATATAGTTCAAATTGGTAAACAGGGTAAAGAATATAAATTAGGCAAAATAATAAATCCAGAAAAGATTGTGGAAAAGGTGTCTTTACAAAAATAAAATAAATCACTATATCAAAGTCTTATAGAAAAGGTTGAAATCTTTATGAAAGCTTGAAAAACCTATGGAAAATATCATTTAAAATTGTAAATTAAGATTAGGTATGTTTTGATATATAATATGCAAGGCTTTTCGTTCTATGTTTTCTAAAATCTTTGAATATATTTTAAGATTTGATAAAGTGCTATTTAAAAGATATTTGGAATTATAATATATGGAAAACCATTAAGTTGAAGAAGATGAATCCGATAACAATACAGGAAGTACTTTACTGAAATGCATAGAAAGGATGAATAATATGTCAATTGAAATTGGAAGTAGTTATAATCGCTACTATACACAAATATCAAATAACTCTATGAATAATTCAAATAAAATTGTAGATAACAATACAATAAATAATTCAGCTAAAACAGTTTCAAAAGATGAATATTTTAATAATCTTTGTAATAAATATCCTGGCGTTAATATTAATATGAGTGATTCATATTTATTTAATAAGAATGGAACAACAACCTTTAATGTTTCTCCAAAGTATGTAGAAAAAGCAATGAAGGACCCAAAAGCAGCTGAAAATTTAAATAGATTGTTAAATTTAGCACCATCATTTCCTCAATATCTTAGTACACATAAGTACATGCCTGATGGTAAAGAAATAACTGATGTAAGCTTTGTAATAGACGAAAATGGTGGGGTTAGTTGTAATTGTAAATACAAAGAGAAAAAATCTAAGGATACGGATGAACTAAGTGATGTGGAAAAAATACGTAGAAAGAAACTAAAAGAACTAAGAGAAGAAAAGTCAAAAATCACTAAACAACAGAAGGCATATTATAATAATTCATCTAGAATTTTTGATATTGCTGACATAAATCTTATTAGTACGAGAATGTAATTTTGTTTAAATTTAAAGTTTTTATTTAAGAGTCCATGTTTGTAAAAAACAAGCTAAGCGTATATTAACATTATGGTTTAAATCATTACCAAGTTAAAGTAATAGTATTATGAAAAGATATTCTTTGTTGTTAATGATGAGTTATTATATTTAAAAAATAGAATATCAGATTATGAAAACAGGTGTGATCAATGTAATTGATTGCACCTATTTAATTATGTTTTAATATGTTAAATGTATGGAGTACCTGAAACTAAAAATTGCCTATTATAGTGTAGAAACTAAGGTATTAATAAAAATAAAACATTACCTTTTTAATATAATAATGAGTATTTGAACTATTAAAATAAAAGAAAGAGAAGTTTGGAAATAGAGATTTTAGGGTAGATGAATATTATGTAAGTGTAGTAGGAGTGAATTAAGAAATAACAATATCTATTTACCACATAGAGCTATTTAAGCTATAATGTACTTATAGCACTAAAAAGTTACTAAGTTTTCAAATGGCTATAATAACATTTGTCATTTGAAAGTCAAACAATTTTTTACAAATATAATTTATGTAGAATAAGTACTTAGGAGGAATTAGTATGAATTTAAAAATAAGATCAAAATTAATTTTAGCATTTGGAGTCATTCTATTAAGCTTTTTGTTAAATATTGTGATTAGTATCAATTTTTTGAGTAATAATGATAAAAGCATAAGTAAAGTAAAAGATTTTACATATAGGGAATTACAATATTCATCTAAAATAAATGTATCAGTAATACAAATACAACAGTTTCTATCAGATGCTTCTGCAACTAAAAATGTGGATAGTCTTAAAGAAGCCGAAAAATATAAATTGACCTTTAAGGATTCTTTGAACAAACTTCAAAATATGGATCCTAGTATTAAAGATAAAACTGAAAAGATAGATAAAGATTTCGATGAATTTTATGAACTTGGTGTGAATATGGCAAATGTTTATATGAAAGAGGGGACCGATAAAGGAAATACACTGATGGATAAATTTGATCCAATGGCATCTAATTTATCTGTTGAAATTAATACATTAAATAATACTGCTGAGAATTCTATGAATTTAGATTTGAGAAATGTACAGAATATTATGGGCAAAAATAAGGGATTTTCAATAGCACTTGGAACTTTTTCATTAATTTTAGCTATTATAGTTATAATGCTGCTACAAGCTAGTATATTAAACCCAATTAATAACATGTTTGTTATACTTAAAGATATAGAAAACGGCCAGGGCGATTTGACTAAAAGGATAACTATAAAATCTAATGATGAGATAGGTACAATGGCTAAATCTTTTAACAATTTTATGGACAAGTTAGTTAACATGATAGAAAATATAAAAGAGAATTCTATTCTTGTATCAAAAAGTTCTGAAGTCTTAAATAGTGGAGCTGAAAAAGGTATAGAGAGTATAAGGGAAATAAATGAAAACATGATGGAATTAGATAATGGAAGTGAAAATATCTCTCACTCAGTAGGTCAGGTTGCTGCAAGCTCTTCTAATATTGCAGAGTCAGTACAAATTACAGCTGAAGATGTTGAAAATATAAGTATTCTGACAGAAGAAATTAACAATATTGCTTTGGACAGTAGTGAGTTTGTAAAGATTACTAAGGATGAAATGAATAAAATTGAAAATATTTCTTCAGCAAATATGGCTATAAATGAGAAATTAGGTATTAAGGCAGAAGAAATTAAAAATATAATTAATACTATTAAATCAATATCAGATCAAACTAATTTGTTAGCTTTAAATGCTTCAATAGAGGCTAGTAGAGCAGGAGAACAGGGAAAAGGTTTTGCAGTAGTGGCTGAAGAAATAAGAAATCTTTCTGAAAGTAATAATGAATCTTCTAAAAATATTGAAAATATAATAGAGGGTATAAATAAAATGATAAAAAACACGATAGATGCAGCAGCGCAAGAAGCAGATAATATTAAAAAGGGAAGTAGAATGGTTGAAGATGTAGTTGTTCATATTGAAAAGATTGTACAAGGTATAAACAACGTAAATAGTAAAATTCAAAGTATAGCTGCAGCAGCACAGGAGCAAAGTGCTTCAGTGGAGGAACTTAAAACAACTATGGAAACTGTAAATAGTAGTAATTTAGAGATGTCCGCTGAAATAAAGGCTATATCTAGTGGTGTTCAAGGACAGACAGATGTAATGTCGGAATTTGCTCAAATGGCTGAAGATCTAAGTAATTCATCAAATCAATTGAATAATTTAGTAGATAAGTTTAAAATTAAGTAGAAAGTTTTAATTATTAAAAAAGGTTTGCTTTTTTCAAGCAGCCTTTTTTAAATTAAAAAAATTTAAGGTTAAAGAAAGGTAAACGAAATAATAATCATGTAAAATAGTAGTAAATAATATTATTTACAATAATAGTGAAGGAGATGGGGAAACGCGTGAAAATTAATACATGGAAAAAGGTTGGAGGACTAATTTTATTCTCTATAATAGCAGCACTTTTTTTTACTTTTGCACCAAATGCTCAAGAAGATTTAGATTTTAATGTAAAAATGAATAAAAATCAAGCTATAAATGAAACAAAAAAACTTGCAGAAAAATATGGTTGGGAACTAAAAAATTCTAGAGAAACTGCTTCTTTTTCTTTAGATGAGAAAGCTCAAACATATTATGAACTTAAAGTTGGAGATTCCCATAAATTAAATTCTTTAATAAAAAAAGAAGACGGATACATACCAGCTGTTTGGACAGTTAGTATTATACCAAAGGGAGGAAATGAAAAAGTTGATGTATACTTTACACCTTCAGGAAAGGTTTATGGATTTTATAAAAGCGTACTTGATGATGTAAAGGGAGTGTCTTTAAGTGAAAATACTGCTGAAACTATTGCTGAAAAGCAAGCAGTAGAAAATTGGAATTTAAACTTAAAAGAATATAAATTAATAGATAAATCACAAAAAATACAAAGTAATGGAAGAGCAGATTATATTTTTAACTATAAAAGAAATGTAAATATAGGAGAAGCAAAAGATAAAGTAGAATTACAAATTAAGGGAGATAAATTAGTTAAAGTCCAACACTATCTTGATATACCTGAAAGTTTTACCAGAAACTATGAACAGCAAAGAAGTTATAATGATAATATTGCCAATACTTCATCTTTTATATTTTACATACTAATTTTTGTAGTTGGATTCTTTTGTTTCTTCTACTTGAATAGAAGAAAAATGATAACATGGAAAAATCCATTGATTTTTGTGATATTTTTAATTTTTATGACATTTATAAATGGAATTTTTAATATGAATCAGGATTTGACCTATATGGATACTACATATTTGACTCCAACCTTATTTTATATGGTAAAAATATTTATATCACTAATTATAGGTATTTTAACAGGTGTGTTTACTTTTATTTCTATATGTGTAGGTGAAGGACTATATAAAAAAGCATTTCCTAATCATCCAAATTTTTGGAAGATGATTTCTATAAGAAATTTTGGATCATGGCAGTTTTTAAATAGAGTAATTATTGCATATTTATTTGTTATATTAATGCTTATGTATGAAACTATATTTTATGGAACAATGAATCATCTTCCTGGATGGTGGCAGCCGGCTTCTATGGTAATAGATCCTAATATACAAGAAAATTGGTTTGCATGGACAGGAGGTTTTGCACAAGCCCTTAATGCAGGAGTTTTTGAAGAATTTGCATTTAGAGCAATGCCTATTTGTCTTGGAGTTTTAATAGGAAAAAAATATAATAAACCAAAATTATGCATAATAACAGCATTTGTATTTGAAATATTAGTATTTAGTGCTGCTCATGCTAATTATCCTGGATTTCCTGCATACGCAAGATTAGTGGAACTTTTAATTGTAGCTTTAGGTTTCGGATTAATATTCTATTTTTTTGGTATTATATCAGGAATAATAGCTCACTTTACTTATGATTTTATACTTATGACTATGATGATTATGACAACATCAGGTAAACCTCTTATATATCAAAAAATTCTAATAGTAATTATTGTGATTTTACCATTAGCCCTAGCTGTATATGGAAGAATTAAAAATGGATTCTGGATAGATATAGAAGAAGATGTGTATAATGCTGCAAATATAGAAGAATATGTAGAAGAATCAAATGAAAATAGTAGAGAAATTATTGAAAATCCTATTGTCGATAATGAGGAAAGTGAAACTAATAAAATAAAAAACTGGACTGAATCAAAGAAAAAGAATAGGATAATTACTGCAATTACAGTGTTTTTTACTATTGTATCTATAATTGCATTATTTACAATTCATTCAGCAATACCACAATTTAATATTGAACGAGCTGAAGCAGAAAGTTTAGCTAAGATGGAGCTTCAAAAGGAAGGCTTTAAACTTTCTGGCGATTGGAAAGTCATAAGTAATGTAGAAGTTAAAGATATATATGATAATGATGATGAAATATTTGTTTCTCAAGATTTTATTAGAAAAGAAGGAAGAGATAAATACAAATCCTTAATAGGGAATTACATAAATCTCTTTAAATGGAAAGTGAGATTTGTAAAATTTACTGGGGATATAAATGAAAGAGCTGAGGAGTTTCAAGTTACAGTTATTGATAAGAAACATAATATAAATGTTAAGCATATTCTCCCTAAAAATAGAAAAGGAGAAAATCTTACTAAAGAAAAAGCTGAAAAACTGCTTTATGATTTTATAGAAAATAAATATGGACTGAAAAAAGCAGATTTAAAAGAAATTTCAGCAAAAGAAAATAAATTGGATAATCGTATTGATTGGTCATTTACTTTAGAAGATAAAACTACCAAGCTTAAGGTTTATAAGCCTGAAATAAATGCAGTAGTTTCTGGCAGTGAAATACTTCAAATAGATAAAACACTGCAAATTTCTGATAGTGCGAAAAGCCAAATGGTAAAAAAGTATGCCTGGATAATAGCTGTTGTAGCGATACTAGCTTTAGCATTTATTATACCAATAATATGGATAGGAATAAAAGCTGTAATTGCTTGGAGCAAAAAACAAATATCGAAACCTATATTTTTTAAGCTATTTTTAATACTTTTAACATTAAATATAATGTCCTTATTTTTAAATATGCCAGAAAAGCAGATGCTTTTTTCTACTACTAGTTCCTTTAGATCCCAGATAATAACTTCTACAGCAGCAGGTATATTGGGAAAAGTAATTGTATCATTTATAGAAGTATCAATAATAGCATATTCAAAGAGTTTTTATAGAAAACCTTCAAAACACAGCTATTTTAATGTTATGTTGATTTTTTCTATTACGCTTCTCATATTTTTTATTGGAACTATATTTACTGGAAGGAATGTGATGGAAGTAGATAATTCTATTTATTGTTCACTAGGAACTTTAAATAAGTTTTTGGGACAATTAATCTATATGTGTACTTCTTATATAGGAAAAATGGCTTTATTTTTAGCCATAGTTATAGCTGTTAAGAATGCTAAAAGTAAATATACTAAAATAGCTTTAGCTATTTTACTCATGGTACCTTATGGAATAGTAAGTTCATTTAGTTCTCCATCTATAATAATGCTTATATTTTCATTATTAGGAGGAGTAATTTATATTTTACTTTATAAGTATTTGTTCCAATATGATGTTGCTCTTACTGCTGTTTTTATTGGATTAGGTTATATATTAGGTAATATTAAAGGAATTGCGTTAAATCAGTATCCTACTTTAAATGTAAGTGTTGTACTTTCTTTAATAGTTACAAGTTTTTTAATTGTATATACTTATAAACTTTTAGAAAAAGAATTTTAGAAAGTTCACATTGTAAAAATAATGTGACGCAAGTAACCGAAGAAACGTTAAGCTGTATTACGGTTGATATATGTTGTGCAGGAACACTCGCTTCATTTAAGAAGTTCTAATGCCTGAGATATAAAAAAATGCCTACCTCCTCAAATGTGACCTCCTGTCACTTTCGGAGCTTTTGCCGTCCTGGCAAAAATTACGGCATTTTTCAATATCTCAAGCATAAGAACTTCTAAAATTTGCTCGAATGTTCCTGCACAACATATATCAGTCTTCATACAGCTTAACGTTTCTTCTTACTTCAGTCTACATATATACTATTATTCCTATTATCTATCTTAAAAGCGCAGCTTTCATAATAATTATTTTTATCTATATATTTTAAGTTAGTTATTCTAATCACAACTTAAGGTTCAGGCTGTAAGTAGTAAGTTTATTTCTAGTTTTAGATATATATGTTATATAGTGCTCTATTTGATCCTTTTCAATCCTCGCAATTCTATTATACCAAAAGAAATATTTTTTGCTTTATGTGTCTATCCTGAAGGCTTCCGCCTAAGTTTTTAAGGGCTAAATTATAAAACTATCAATATTAATATGTACAACTGAAGTTAAAATCCAAACTTGCAATATGCTTTTTTTCTGAGCTTATCACAAAAAATTTACTGTTGACTACCATATAGTTTTAGTGTACTATTTAAATACAACACTAAAACATTAAAACATAAGGAGGTAAGATAATGGATATTAAATTTGATGATAAGCTTCCTATATATGTTCAAATAATGAATAGTATAAAAAAGGATATAGTTTCAGAAAGTTTAAAACCAGGAGACAAATTACCATCGGTAAGAGAAATGTCATCAAAATTTAAAGTAAATCCTAATACACTTCAGAGGGTTTATCAAGAATTAGAAAGACAAAATATAACTTATACTCAGAGAGGGACTGGTACCTTTGTAAAGGAGGATATAGCAATGGTAAGCAATCTAAAAAAAGGTATGGCAAAGGAAATGATAGATGGTTTTATAAATGGAATGAAGAACTTAGGATTTAGTAAAGAAGAAATAGTAAAAATAATCCAGGATAAATTGCAGGAGGAATAAATTATGGAAGATTTTATTTTAAAAGCTAGTAATATTGAAAAAAGTTATTTTAGTAAAAGAGCGTTAAATGGAATAAATTTAGAAGTTAAAAAAGGAAAAATAGTGGGACTTTTAGGACCTAATGGTAGTGGTAAAACTACTTTTTTAAAAATAGCTGCAGGTATTTTAAGACAGAGCAGTGGAGAAATAGTTATAGGTGGTCATAAACCGGGTATACAGACAAAAGCTATAGTATCATACCTGCCTGATAAGGATTATTTATTTAAATGGATGAAGATTAAGGATGCAATAGAGTTTTTTAATAGCTTTTATAAGGATTTTGATAAAGATAAGGCTATGGAGCTTTTAGAATTTATGAATTTAGATGCAAATTCTAAAATTACATCTCTTTCAAAAGGCATGACTGAAAAATTATATTTAACACTTACTTTGTCTAGAAAAGCAAAGCTATACATATTGGATGAGCCTTTAGGAGGGGTAGATCCTACTACAAGGGAAAAAATACTAGATGCTATACTTAATAATTACAGCGAGGATAGTTCTATGATTATTACTACTCACCTGGTAAATGATATTGAAAGGTTATTTGATGATGTAGCTTTTATATCTAAAGGTGAAATAGTTTTAAGTGGCAATGCTGAAGAATTTAGAAATGAAAAGGGAATGTCCATAGATGAACTATACAGGGAGGTATTTAAAGATGCTTAATCTAATAAAATATGAATTAAAAGGTTATACTAAAGAAATTATTATAAGCCTTGGTGTAATTATTATACTTAATTTGATGCTTCTTACAAGAATAAAAGTATGGGAAGATGGAGTCATAGTTTTTTTATCATATATGATAACTTGTGCTACTTCTATTTCAGTTTTTATATGGAATATAAGTTTATTTAGTAGAGACATATATAAGGACAGTGGGTATTTACTATTTACTCTTCCGGAAACTGGTTATTCAATTTTAGGATCAAAACTTTTGACATCTTTAATTCAAAGTATAGTAATGGGAGCAGTGGCTATTCTTTTTAACTTCATAATATTTACTCAAATTACAAGTGATTGGAAAGGAATTTTATCAAAAATTTCAGAAGTTGTTAGCCCAGGTTTTATTATGTTTACTGTTGTAAGCGCTGTAGTATATATGCTCTATTTTTTAACTACAGTATATTTTTCAATATCATTAAGTAAAGTGGCAATTAGAAATAAAAAGTTAGGAAAATTAGGTGCTTTCGGAATATTTGTTGTTCTTTCAATTATAGTAAGTGAATTTTTATCTACAATATCTAAAATTTTTCCTGAAACTTTTAGTGTAGATATAGTTTCATCTAAATTACAAAATACTATGTATGGAATGCATGGAGTTGATGTTAATATGGCATCTTTAATTTTTCAAGCTATATTATTTATAGTTCTTTTCATAGCAACTTCTTATATTTTAGAAAATAAGATAGATCTATAATTTTATGATATTAAAAACAGTACACAAAATATAAGTACTGTTTCTATTTTTTTATTTTGCATCTTTACATACAAAATATTATGTAAAGTAAATTAAAAGTAAACAATTTATATTAAACTATAAAATTACAAATTTTATTTAAATGTACTCCAAAATTATTTTAAATGACATAATGTATTGATAAAAATATTTATATTATTAGAGTAAAAAAACTTTAAAAGAGAAAAATAGTAAGGTGAAAATTTTTAGAAAAGGAGAATTTATATGAAAAAATTTGTTTGTACAGTTTGTGGATATGTCCATGAAGGAAATGAACCACCAGAAGTATGTCCTATTTGTAAAGCTGATGCAAGTAAGTTTAAAGAAGTTACTGAAGGCTTATCCTGGGCAGATGAACATAGAATTGGTGTAGCAGCAGATGTGGATCATGAAATAGTAGAAGGATTAAGAGCAAACTTTGTAGGTGAGTGCACAGAAGTAGGAATGTATCTGGCCATGTCAAGACAGGCAGATAGAGAGGGATTTCCTGAAGTTTCTGAGGCATATAAAAGGATAGCTTTTGAAGAAGCAGAGCATGCATCAAAATTTGCAGAACTATTGGGAGAAGTAGTAAAGCCAAATACTAAAGAAAACTTAAAAGCAAGGGTTGAAGCTGAGTATGGAGCTTGCGATGGAAAGAAAAAACTTGCAGGTCTTGCAAAGCAGAAAAACTTGGATGCTATTCATGATACAGTTCACGAAATGTGTAAGGATGAGGCAAGACACGGCAAGGCTTTTAAGGGTCTTTTAGATAGATACTTCAACTAATATAAGACTAAGTGTTTGTAAGAGTTTATAAGACTTTGAATAATATATGGACAATTAAAGGATACCCTGACGGGTGTCCTTTTTAATTATAGCGGTTGTACCTAATACTGTACACAAATTATAAAAATAGTCTTGTATATAAGTAAACACTGTACATAATGTACAGCGTTTGTTATCAAAGCCTTGCGTATAAAGGTTTTGAAAGTATAAGAAAGACCTTCAGAAGGTTTTATCTTAGGGTCTTATAGTGCTATGTGTCCAGCAAAGTTGAACAATCCTATTGGTGCAAGTCCGATGTCTTATACTTAAATTTGACTTTGTAAAGAATAATGTTGAAAATATGATACAATTTAATTGTTAATACTATCCATATATTATATAATTAAGTTAATGTACAATAGTAATGCGAATTAATCATATAAAAAATAAAGGAGTTAAAGTAAAATGAAAAACGATGGAATACAAGGTTTACCTATATTGTATGAAGCAAAGATATTTTTAGAAGAGGCAGGAAGGTTAAATCCAGGACCTTGGATTAATCACTCGAAATATGTTGCGGAAGCAGCAAGGCTTATTGCAGAAGAAACGGAGGGACTAAATTCTGAAACGGCATACATATTGGGGCTTTTACATGATGTAGGTAGAAGAGAAGGAGTTACTGATATGCATCATATAATTAGTGGATATAATTTCTTAAGAGAGAAAGGCTTTAATGAGGCTGCAAGAATATGTATTACACATCCGTTTTTGGTTAAGGAAATAGAGTGTTATTCAGGAAAGTGGGACTGTAGTGAATCAGAGATAGAGTTTATAAAAGACTACTTGAGAAATATAGAATTTAATGAATACGATAAATTGATTCAATTTTGTGATGCAATCGCTATTCCTTCTGGCTTTTGTCTAGTTGAAAAAAGAATGATAGATGTAGCACTTAGGTATGGAATTAATGACTTGATTATAGATAAGTGGAAATCAACAATGGAGATAAAGCAATATTTTGAAAGTAGAATAGGAAAATCAATTTATACCTTGCTTCCAGGTGTTATAGAAAATACATTTGCTTTATAAATATGTAACAAATATAAAACCAATGCAGAATATTCTTTTTTAACGAACTAAAGGCAACCAATTAAGGTTGCCTTTAGTTCGTTAAACATTGTTGTTATGTATCAACTGCCCATTAACATAAGTATACTTTTTGTGGCCTGTGTGTCACGAGTACCTAAATAATTCTCAAACTCCTTAATAATATGATTAAGACGGTCTGTAACTGTTTCAGCTCCTGTCCAAACATACTCCTCAATGTACCTTAAACCTGATAGCCACACCTTGCCGTCTTTAACACTGAATTTATACCAGTTCCAACCGTCTGGCATAGCCTGTAGTATTGCCTCGTTGTATTCATAGCGAAATTCTAGTTCAAGTTCTAGTTTGTGTGAAAAAGACCTATCTATATTTTCAACATAGCTAACTGCACTCATAAGTTCAAGCCCCAAATCATTCATTGTATCCACTATAAAACGCATATTGCGTGTAATGGATACATAGCTTAGAGGATTACATTTATGCCGTATGGTAGCTACCTTGTGGCATTTAACACAATAAAAAATACCTTTCATATCTTACACTTCCTTGTTCAGTTTTATTTGTATTTAAACAATATGCACATGATTACTTATAGCAGATTCTATCTCTTTACTACTAACACCAAGGTATTTTTGTGTAATTGCTATTGTACTATGTTGCAATAATGCCCTAACGAGTTCTATGTTTTGACCATTGTTGTTGAAGATTTCATTAGCATAAAACTTCCTAAAACTATGTGTAGATATGTTTTCTAGTCCTAAATAGTTGCATACTATCTTTAATTGTTTTTGTACGGCTCTTTCAGTTATGGGGAACAGCTTATCATCTGTACTTAGCTTATTATCTAAAGCATATTCTTTGACAACTAGGTATAGCTCCTTAGGTGCTGTAAAAGTTCTGTTCTTGCCAGTTTTTTCTTCTACAATGTCTAAGACTATGTTAGTTCCATTGTTTCTAAATGAATTCAGGGTTAAATTTAGTGTATCGCCTATGCGGACACCGAGGTTTCCCTCAAGCATTAGAGCCAGTTTAACCCTTTGGTTAGGTCTGAACTTTCTATCAGCTCCATTAACTTTGAATGTAAATCCAGAACCAATAGTGGTTAGTATTGCTTTATATTCTTCTATATTTATAACTCTAGTTTTCATAGCTGATACCTCCTTAAAATTTGTAATTGCTTTAGACTATTATAATAGAATAGTTCGCATTTTGCAAAGAAAAAGTTCGCGTTTTGAAGAAGTGTTTTATATGTCTTCAATATAAATATTGCGAAAGTCTTGTAATGGCAAGGTTTACAGGGTGTTTTGCTCATTGGTATACAGTTCGTCTTAGGTAGCAAAGGCGTACTTTTGAACAAGTTAGTACAATTTAGATTGCCTTAGATTACCTTAGATTATTTTAGACTAATTTAGACTGAATCAGGCCTGTTTATGTTGAGTAATATAGGATAAATTTGATTAAGATAGAGGAGGGTTTTATATATGAGTAAGCTACTCACAATCACGGAACTAGCAAAAATAACAGGTTTGGGTGTAACTACTATCCGCAGGAGAGTATCAGCAGGAACGCTACCATATACACGTGCTAATGCTAACTCAGGTAAACTCTTATTTAATGAGGAGTTAGTACAGACTGTCTTACGCAATGAGGCTTATAGCCACCTTAAAGGGTGTGATATGAGTGATATGATTGATACAAAAGAACCCAAAGAGCCGACCAGTTACCTAGCAAATCTATTCAAAGAACCATCAGACATTACAGATGCTGAGGCAGCACGAGATGAAAGATTCGGCTATACTCCAAGAAACATCATTAAATCAGCGAGTTTCACTAAATAGCTTTGAGAACAATTTAAGATAAGGAGTGTAACTTAAGTTGCACTCCTATGTCTTTTTATTTGGATAAAAAATCACAAGTTGTACATGAACACGCTGAGCGTGTCTATGTACAATAGTCGGATTTCTTAAATTTTTATATTTGAAATAAAAGCATGCACACGCACAGCGTGTGTATGAGAAAAAACTTTATCTATACACGCTCAGCGTGTTATAATATTATTAATAGTATGTAAAGGAGTGATTATAATGGCTACAGGCGCGACATTAAGAGCTGTGCGCAAAAAAATAGGTTTAAAACAGTACGAGCTGGCGGAAAAGTACAAAATATCTGTTCGTACTCTACAGGACTGGGAATTGGAGGTCAGGATACCGCCTGATTATATATTAAATTTATTGCTAACTAACATAGCTCTTGACTTTGGCGTAGATGAAGTTACAAGGGATACAGTTTGCCGTGCTAGGCAAACTCTTGAAAGCGAGGATTAAACAAAAGCATTATATAAAGAGGATGTGATTTAATGGAGCAAGCATATGCACTTTACGACATTTGTGGAAGACCACTACCACAATCCGCAATCAATACCGTAATGAAAGCACGTGCCGAAGGTACAATTACCCTAATATCGGTGTCTGAGCAGGAACCAAATAGGGAGCAATACATATGCACTGAGACCGGTCTACTATTTGAAGTGGTTACTGCTCCAAGGTATTTAATAAATCTACTACTAGACTACAAAAAGGAGGTATAAGGTTATGCGTACAATTCAGAGAGGTGCTTGGCATACAAGTGTCGGAGAACATAATTTCAGCAACTTAGAACCACTAGAACCTATGTATTTATCAACATTAGATAACTATATCGACTTTTTGTTTCCGTCTTTATTGGCCAATGAAAAAATTGCTCTGTTTTTCAGACGAGATATACCTCGAGTTTTCTATTTTGAAAATAAAGAACTTTTAAAGCTAAGGTTAAAACAGGGATTAAAGGATTGTGATACTTTTATAACTTTATCCTCAGTTAAGAGTGAGGCTAAAACTAAAGAAGGTGAGAATATGAGTCGCCGCTTTTGTTTGGGCTTTGACCTTGATAAGAAAGATTTTAAGGGTAAATTTGAAACGATACAAGAATTTACGAACCACTTCAAGGTTACAACTGGAGGTCTATTTATACATTATGTCATAGATTCAGGTCACGGTTATCATATTTATATAGGTATTGAAGAAACAACTGATATAGCCCGTGTTACTTCAATCACTCGTAGATTTGCAGTTTTATGCGGGGCCGACATTGCAAATATCAGTCAAGCCCAATCGCTACGCCTACCCGGAACACTTAATCACAAAGATAAAGAATCCCCGTTATCTGTAAATATAGTATCTGCATATACCAATGACAATAAATACAGGAGATACACATTGGATTTCTTAGAGAGTAAGCTTAAAAAGTTAGAGAAAGCTACTGGCATAGGTAGACCGGTAACTCGAAAAAAATCTATAACACGAAAGTTCCGTGGTATGTATCCTTGTGTAGCAAAAATGCTTGAGACTGGCGTACCTAAGGGTGAGAGAAATAAGTGTCTTGGTAGAATAGTAAGTTACTTCCGTGATTGTGCTAAAGTACCTCAAAGCGAAGCATTAGAAATCGTATTAAGCTGGAATGAGACATGTAATTCTTTATGTGTAGCAGAGGATGCAAAGTCAGACGATGAAGTCATTAAAGATTTTAATAGATACTGGAAACCCAAAGATAATAAAGAATACAGTCTACTGGGGTGTTTATCCGACAGAAACAGCTTTTCTTCCATACTTGTAAAGTATTGTGACGAGGCCCGATGTCCAAAATGTAGACGAGGCCCAACAGAAGATAGCACACAATTTTACATACTGGACGGAAGATATTTAACCGATGATTGCTTACGCACTCTAAAAGGTTACGCTTATGTAATTCTAAAAGTTTTAATCGAAAGTAAGAAAGCTTATAAGGTGTCAGAACTTATAACTCTGACAGGATTATCAGAGCAGAAGGTATCACGCTCTATGAAAGCTCTATTGGAACTTAATTTGATAACTAAATCTGCTACTGGTGTGGCTGTATATAAAGCGAAGAACTACACTAAATCTAAGCAGTTCGTAACTTTGCCAGTGAAACTCTTTGAACTGCTTGGAACTGGAGAAATCAGCCAACAGGAGCTAAAGTTATATATCACGATTAGACGTAATGCTTATTTAGGTGTAAAATGTACATACGAAGCTTTGGGGAAAGTGCTTATCCTAGATAAACACCACGTTTACACGGTAGTAAAGCATCGTATGGTTGACCACGGATTGCTCGAAATTGAACATAAACCAACGGGTACTTATGTTCAAATTGGAAGTACAAATGTAGAAAAATCATTCAATTACTATCGGTTTCCACTCGAAATTCAAGACACCTAAGACCGCCCGTATTCATAGGTTTCCCAAGGCACTCACTCTCATAAAATTCTTCAAAAATATACACTATGAGTTAGAATGATTTGTAGTACCAAGATAGTAGAAATGTAAGTGAGGCTAGTCATAGACTCGTTTCAGCCATTTCAGACAGTGAGTTTTCCATTATTTTTATCTGTCCGAAGGTCCACAGGATTAATATAGATACTTTTGGTATCATAGTATAATTTCACTATGAATGTATTAATGTAACCTTGATTCATAGATTTTAATAGCCCCACAACTCTTGTAGTATGCGGGGTTTCACTATGTCTATCTGTAATTCTGTATCAGTGCAGAATTACAGATTATTTTAAAGGTGCAATGCTTTATACATAAATCCATCTACAGGCCGGTTTATAGGGTTTAAACCTCGAATCTTATGTGTCTAAAACCTTCATAATCCTTGAAGTTTTTATCAGAAATTCTCAACACCTCATATAATCGCCTCTAATCCCCCTTACCCACCTAGACATACAAATATACCAGTACCCCCTCAAAACTGCCTCTAAGGCGATTGCATAGCGAATTAACAATATAAATTTAATAATCCAGTATCCTGTAATCTTGTTGGTTTTATTCGACCTACTTTGAAAATCCCGTCAACCCCTGATACACCGACGGTTTATACCGATTTCTGTTCATACAGAGTTCGGTGATATACCATTACTATGTATAAACTAACTCGTAGTTGTGTATAATAGCTCTGTACTTATATCAAGTAATCCTGTACCTGTATCTAGTAGCTCTATACTTATATATAATAGTGCTGTACTTGTATTCCGCATACTGCTCATACAGTAAATCGGTTCATACTAATACTATGTGCCGTAAACAAAAAAAGTTCTAAAATGTACATATTTATTTCATAGTTATTGTGTTTATGAAGAACTTAATGTTATGACTTTAAGTATCTATGCCTATGACAATTTTTGCCTACTAACTACTAATTTATTAATATTTAGTATAATAATATGGCCTTTGCCATCTATGTAACAACTTCCCTATTTCATAGGACTTTCTTGCCCGTTTTATTTGAAGAAATATCGTGAATTGTATTGTACTTTTATACTGTACATGATAATCTTAGAGTAATTTTAAGGGGGGTATGTTGTATGGCTAAAGTTAATGATACTGGCGTTTATCAGTTAGAAGATGGTAGTTGGGAGTATAGGATTGTAATTAATACTAAGGATTTAAAGGCTACTGCAAAGGCAAGACAAGACGATTCAGGTAATCCTTTTAAAACGAAGAAACAAGCCGTTGAAGCAAGAGCTAAGAAACTCATTGAATTGAAGACACCGAAACCACCAAAACCTATTGTGGTTAAAGATGCTAAGCTTAGTGAGATTTATGAGGAGTATATGTTGAATGGTACAGCTCAAAAAGCTAAGTCCACGATACGAAAGCAACAATCTATGTGGGAGAATCACATAGAAAAGAACTTTGGTAACCGCTATATATCGACTATTACAGCACAGGAGCTAAAAGATTATCTAGCTAAAATGTATGCTTATGGTGATGGTATTGAAAGTTACCAAGGTGGTTATTCCTATAAGTATGTGGAAGGATTTTTAAAATTCTTTTACTTGCTCTATGGTCGAGCATATGGACACGATTTGATTGATACTGACAGATATACTAAAATGGTTATCGACAAGGGTAATCGCCTTACTATGCCTGACAGAACACACGAAGATGAGGAAGATGAAAGAAATATAAAGTCTTATACGATGGAAGAAATAGCCAAGATAGAGTCAGTATTTAGACGAGGTAACTGCTACACTGCGTTTTTATTGGGCTTCAAGCTTGGGTTGCGTATATCTGAGGTATTTGGTTTGAGGTTTAGTAATATAGATTGGGGTAATTCTACTGTAAAGATTAATAGACAGATGGGATTTGAAGATGGTGCTATATGTTTAGGTCCAGTGAAGACATTTGCGGCCGTGAGAACTATTGATTTAACTTTGCCTATGATTGAACATTTATTTGAGGTAGATAACAAGCAAAAAGAAACTCGTGAAGCTAATCCAGATGCTTATAGAAACACAGAGGTTGTGCTAGACAAAGATAAAAATGGAGTTTTATTAGAGCGAATAGTTGGTGGTGACTTTATTTGTCGTAAGGAGAATGGAGAGTTACTCACACCTAATAGTATCAAATACTGGACTAGGGCCATTAAGAAAGAAACAGGTATAGACTTCAATTTTCATAGCTTGCGTAGAACCCATGCAACACAAATGGTGAATCTAAACACACCTGTTCACGAGCTAATGCTAAGACTTGGCCATAAGAAGTTTTCGACCACATTGCGTTTTTATGCTGATGAGAACAAGTTTACAAGAGATAAGTTGATAGAAAATATAGAAACAATCGATGCAGCTTTTGAAAAAGCAAGAGTGTACTTGGTTGAAGAACCAAAGAAAGATGCAGAAAACCTAGCTAAAATCCAAAAGGACTTGTCATATTTATTTGAAGAAACCAATGATGAAATCAAGTAAAGTGGTTGTACATAACTATGTACATTTAAAAAATTAGTGCCTGTAACCCTTGTAGATACTCATAGTATCAAGACGAAGCCAGACATGGTAGAGCTTTTGAAGGCTTATTGAATAGATATTTTAAATAAAAGAAAGGATTCCTTATAGAAATATTAAGGAATCCTTTTTGTGATAAATTATTCATTTTTAAAGGTTAAACAATTAGTCTCTGTATATAAATTTACATTATCCCCATTAACTTTTATAGAGTCAGCTCTGCAAATACTATTGGAATTATGGGTACATGTAACTACGTTGCAGGTAATTGAGCTGCAGCTATTTTGTGGGCTATTAACATTGTTTGTAAGATGGCTATAAGATAAAGAGTCTAAAAAAGATGCACAGCAAGTTTCAGAATTACTATGAGCACTTTTTCCTCCAACATTTATAACATTGGCATAACAAATCCTTTCATTATTATGAGAACAGTTTATAACGTCGCAATTAATTCTTGACATATTAGTATCTCCCTTCTTAAATATATATTAAGAAGTTTAACCAAAAATAAGATAAATTATTTAATACAATGCAAACCTAAGGATTATCTTAATTAAAAAAATCCAAACCAGGTGGTATAAATGAAATTTTATTCTTAATTCTTATTTTAAATTAATATAAACTTTTTTAGTAAGCTTTTAATATTTTTATACAGTAAGGTTCAAGATTTAAAAGTGCTTTTCCGTTTATTATAGTATTTTTTTCACCATTATTAAAAAGATCCAACAAATAATTTATAGAATTAGAAATACTAAATTCTAGAGAAGCAATCTTTTTATCTGATAAATTTAGTGCAATTAATATAGTTTCTGTATCACAAATTCTAGCAAAAACAATCTGCTCATTTCTTATAATAATTTCTTTATATTTTCCTAATTTTAATGCAGGAGAAGAAATTCTTATTTTAGAAAGTTTAGCTACTAAATTAAAAATATCTCTATTCAAAGTTTTGCTTTCTATTTCATTTAAGCTAGGTCTTAGAGATAAATCAGAATTCTTTTCTTTTTTTCCTGTTATACCATATTCACTACCATAGTATATAGAAGGTATTCCGGGCATTGTAAAAAGTAGAGCGTATGCAAGATAAATGTGATTTGGATTATTTAATATACTTGATATTCTTGTCACATCATGATTGTCAATAAAATTGTAAAGATTTAAGTTTTTATATATTCCATGATCCCCAAACTGTCTATTCAAAGAATAATTTATTTCAAAATAATTTTTGTCATTTAAACTTGAATAAATACCTTTATAACATTCATAATTAGTAATAGAATCTAGCATATTTTTATTTGCCCATACATTGTAATCTCCATGAATTATTTCACCCATAAGCCAAAAATCATGTTTCTTATTTTTGCAATAGAGTGAAAGCTCTTTTAAAAAATCTATATCTAAGCAATTTGCAGCATCTAATCTTAAGCCGTCAATATCAAAATATTTTATCCAGTAACATATAGCTTTAAATATATGTTCTTTTACTTCTGGATTTTTTAAATTTAGTTTTACCAGTTCATAATGACCTTCCCAGGTATCATAACAAAAGCTGTCTTTGTAAGGATTTTCTAAATTAAAGTTAATATTAGAAAACCAATTGCAATATTTTGAGTTTTGTTTGTTTTTTTTAACGTCTTTAAAAGCAAAAAAGTTTCTTCCTACATGATTAAATACACCATCCAGTACTATTTTAATTCCATTTTTGTGAAGTGTCATACAAACTTCTTTAAAATCTTCATCATTTCCAAGCCTTCGATCAATTTTGTAATAATCGGTAGTATCGTATCCGTGGGTGTTAGATTCAAAAATAGGACCTAGATAAACTGCATTTATGCCTAAGGATTTTAAATGAGGAATCCATTTTTCTATTTTTTCTATTCTATTTACAATTTCTATTTTTGAATCATTAGAAAAAGGTGCTTCACAAAATCCTAATGGATATATGTGGTAGAATATTGCTTCATGTACCCAAGAGTTCATTTTGAACACTCCTTTCATTGAAATATAAATTATAATGATATTGGTAAGTACTTGCGCTTATGCAATTTAGAGTTATATATTACATATTGCAGCATGAAAGAGTATAATATATATTATGTCTATCTATGGTAAATTGATTAATTTTAATTTATAATTTAAATCAGAATTATCACTTGTGGAATAGTTTAAATGTATAAGAATATATTTTTTATTAAATGTATAATTATATTTTTATATGGGGGATGATTTGTTTTGGAATCAAACATTATGTTAATTGCAATACTTATTGCAGCAGTAATAGGTAAAGCAAATTCTGTAGCCATAGCTGCCTGTGTTCTTTTAATGCTTAAACTTTTACATATAGAAGAATATGTATTTCCATACATAGAGAAAAATGGTGTAACTATAGGACTGATATTACTAATAGCAGCTATATTAATTCCTATTGCAAAAGGTACTGTTACTACTATTAATGTAAAAAATGTGTTTACATCATGGATAGGAATAATTGCACTAGTATTATCATTTTTTACTACGTATTTAAGTGGACTCGGGTTAAAGTATCTTACGGTACAGGGTCATGGAGATGTTATGCCTGCTATGATTCTAGGATCAGTAGCAGCAGCAGCTTTTTTAGGTGGAGTTCCAGTAGGCCCCTTAATTACATCAGGAATGCTTGCATTAATTGCAAAATTAATACACAAATAATGAGGTGTCTATTTTGGATTTAATTATATGTTTCATTATTACATTTTTACTTTTAATTTTAAGTATTTATAAGGGGATATTCGTTGTATATCCGTTAGTTATAGGATTGATATTATTTTTTGTAGCAGCAGTAAAAAGAGGATATCCTGCAAAGAAGGTTTTTATAATGGCATACAGGGGAGGCAAAAAGTCTATTATAGTTATAAAAATATTTGTGCTCATTGGAGCAATTACAGCAATATGGATGGCTTCAGGTACTGTATCTGCAATAGTTTATTATGGAATAAAATTATTAAGACCTAATATATTTATATTATCTGCATTTTTAATTAGTAGTTTTGTATCAGTACTCATAGGCACCTCCTTTGGTACTGTGGGTACTGTAGGAATAGCACTTATAGTGATTGCAAGAGGTGGGGGAGTAAATATTGCGGCTACAGCAGGAGCTATTATTGCAGGCGCATATTTTGGTGATAGATGCTCCCCTATGTCTTCTAGTGCAAGTCTTGTTGCCTGCATTACAGAAACAAACATTTATGATAATATAAAAAATATGATCAAGACTTGCATAATGCCTTTTTTTATTTCAATTATTTTTTATAGTGTAGTATCACAAATATTTCCTTTACATAAAGCTAGCACTGATATAAATAGTGAAATACTAAAAGTATTTGATGTAAATATGATTGTGCTATTGCCTGCTTTAGTAATTATTATTCTTTCATTATTTAAAGTAAATGTAAAAATTTCAATGCTTATTAGCATAATTATAGCTTTTTTGTTGAGTATTATAATACAACATAATGGTATTATAAATTCAATAAGGTTTATAATTTTAGGGTACAGTATGGACAAGTCCAATCCTCTCTATTCAATAATTAAAGGTGGGGGAATCATTTCAATGCTAAAAACGTCTTTGGTAATATTTGTATCTTCTGCTTTTTCTGGTATTTTTGAAGAAACAGGGATGTTGAACAGTATTGAAAATATGACCTATAAGGCAAATTCACGATATAAGCTTTTTAGAAACATGATTATTACTGGAATACTTACCTCAGCATTTGGATGCAGTCAAGCTATTGCAGTTATATTAACGCATATGCTAAATAAAAAGGCTTATGAAAAAAATGAAATGGATAATGATACTTTAGCTGTTGATTTAGAAAACACGGCTATAATTATTTCTGCTTTAATCCCATGGAATATTGCA
The DNA here is from genome assembly GCF_012926525.1 of Clostridium muellerianum. Classification (GTDB taxonomy): domain Bacteria; phylum Bacillota; class Clostridia; order Clostridiales; family Clostridiaceae; genus Clostridium_AM; species Clostridium_AM muellerianum. Next base: position 246,178 of record NZ_JABBNI010000014.1, on the reverse strand, counting down.
CTGCTTCTTCCAATAGTAAACTTAGGTGCAGATGCTTCATGTATACCATATCTATTTTATCTATATATTTTGCCTATTTTTAATTTAATATTTTTCAAATTTAAGTCAAAGCAAAAGCATTCTATTTGCAAACAGTGTACTTAATCTAAGTAAAAGTACAATTGATATTAAAAAATGTATATAACAAATGGAGGTAAAAATGAATAAGAAAAAAATCGCAATATTATTTGTAATAATAATTATAATTGCAGTTGCAGTTCATATTATTAAAACTAATCCGGATTCTAGAGGAGTTATTAATAAGAACATAAATAAAATTGAAGGAAAGACATTAAATGAAAAGTTTGAAACAAAAATTAAATCAGGCAATTTATCTACAGACTATAAGGTTGATGAAGTTTTAAGCGATATAGACAAGCTTAAATTAAATACGATAAATGTTCCTATTGTTGTAAATATAAAGGATTTATCCTCTAGTAATATGAGCGTAGATAAAGAGAGCGAAGAAAAAGCAAAAATCTTATTAAAAAAATTAAGATGGAAAAAAGTAAATATAATATTAGAACCTTATCCATGGATAGATAATGGAAGTAAATATGAGACAGCTTGGAAACCGAATAATATAAATGATTTTTTCTACAATTGGAAAAATAATGTTCTAAAAACTATAATTAATGATATTGCAGTGCCATATCATGTAGATGCACTAGATATAGGTTCAAGCTTTATAAATATGGAGTTTGCAGAAGGTTATTGGTGTGACACTATAGATTATGTTAGAAAATATTATAAGGGGTTAGTAACTTATAGAATGGGGTGGTGGTATACAGCTAAATGGAAACCAGAGACAATTACTGCTTATGAAAATAAGGTGAATAATAAGATGTTTTCAAAGTTGGATTTTATTTCCATTGCAGCCTACTTTGAGCTTACAAATAATAGTACTAATACTGCAGAAAATATATTTAGCGCTATAGAAAGTACACAAATATATGATAGAAAGCAGAATGTAAAGCAGGAAATAAAGAAATTCCATGATAAGTGGAATAAACCTATTTTCTTTGGAGAACTTGGATTTCCTAAAATTAACAATGCTTCTGTGCATCCATGGGATCCATATCAAAATAATACTGTAAATAATGTGGAGCAAGCTAATTGTTTTGAAGGCTATAGAAGGGCATTTGAGAAGGAATCTTGGTTTTTAGGATTTTCTATATTTGCAATAGGAGAACATAGTACAGATAAACGATATTACCCTAGTGACGAAAGTACAAAAGTTATTAATAATTGGTATCAAGTTAATAAAAAATAGCATTATAACAAGGACAAATCACATTATAAGGTGACTTGTCCTTTTTTATATTATTTAGCTATTTTTATATTTTGGGGGAAGGTTATTCAAGTTAAATGTTTTAATAATTTCTTCTACTTTACCATATAGTAGTACATTATCCCCTTTTTCCAATACATAATCCCTTTTAGGAAAACCTATAAATTGATTCCCCTTATCAATATTTAAAATTATCATGTTTCTAGGTTTTAAATTAGAATCCTTTAATGAAACTCCAACTAGTCCACTATTTTCATCTATAATAATATTATATACTCCATAACCTTTAGCTCTAGTAACAAGTTTATACATTTTAGTTGGAGACTTATATTTTGAATACCTTCTTAAAATTACTTTTTCAATAAATGTGTCTAAATATTGTACAAGTATTTTTTCCCTTAAAATGTACCACATAAATATAAAAAATATTAGTAGCATTGGAATACTCTTTATAGACATAGAATGTTTGATTATGTCTACTAAAAAAGATATACCTGTAAGAAAACCTATATACCCTAAAACCATTAACAGTTGAGCTAATCTTCTTCTGGTGGGATGTTGAGTTATAAGCTCAGCTTCTCTTGTGGTAAATCCAGATCCTGTAAGTAAAGAGATAACTTGAAATCTAGATTTTTCTTCAGATAAACCTGTAAGTTTGAAGAATACTGTAATTATTTCAACTATTAGTAAAAAGAGTACTATGGATAATAAGAAATATAATAGCATAATGTGGCCTGCCTTTCGTTATAATATTGCAAATATAATTATTTAATTTTTTTATAGTTTTTTTAATACTATTTTTAAAGTGAAATATGTCATAAAAAGTTAATAATTTATTAATACTTTATTAAGTAATATTAGATACCATTTATTAGAAGCGTATGGTATAATCATATTATAATATCAAAAGATATAATTTCAAAATAAATTATTACTTTATCCGATGGCTACTATTGATTGGACAAAGTAATTCTCATAAACAAATTTCATTTGAATCTAGGAATTACTTGATAATTGTTATGTAAAATACTAAATTTAATAAAATAGAAAAGGGGTATGTAAATTATGGATTTTATAAATAAAGGTTTTTCATCAGTTTTTAAAATAGCAATAGGATTGATAATTTTTATAGTACTTATAAGAATTTTACCATGGATAGCATTAGTTGCTGCAGGAATTTGGGGGATTTCTAAAGTAGTAAAAAGTTTTAAAAGTTGGAAGAGTGGAGACAATATTAGAAGAGAAGAAGTTAAAACACATAGTAATATATCTAATGAAAAAGACGAATTTGACTTTTCTGAAAAGAAAATTGTAGATGTAGATTATAAAGAAGTATAGTAAGTTCAAATTAAATGCTACATTGCAAATTTTTGAAAATTCATGTATTATAGGTTTAAGGAAAATTATATAAATTAAGAATGCAAATTTTTATACTGTTAGGTGGGGATATAATGATAAAAACTGCTATTGTTACTATAAGTGATAAAGGTTCTAAAGGCGAAAGAAAAGATGGGACAGGTGAAGCATTAAAGAATATATTAGATCCAGAGTATTATAGTATAGATCATTACAAAATTATACCAGATGAATTGGAGAAAATAGTAGAAGAACTAATATATCTTTCCGATGAATTAAAAGTTAATTTAGTATTAACAAATGGAGGAACAGGTTTTTCTAAAAGAGATGTAACTCCAGAAGCTACAATGCAAGTAATAAAAAAATATGTACCTGGTATAGGAGAAGCAATGCGAAGTGAGTCTTTAAAAGTAACTCCAAAGGCTATGCTTTCAAGAGCAATTTCAGGAATAAGAAATGAAACGTTAATTGTTAATTTGCCAGGAAGTCCTAAGGGTGCAGTAGAAAATTTACAAGCAATACTACCAGCATTGCCTCATGGTATAGACATATTAACAGGAAAGGCTTCAGAGTGTGCAAGATAGCATTAAAAGAGGAGGAAAAGCATGGAACTTACACATATAAACAGTGAAGGAAGAGCTAAAATGGTTGATGTAAGTGAGAAAAGTGATACAGAAAGAGAAGCCATTGCAAAAGGCTCTATATATATGAAAGAGGAAACTCTCAAAAGAATTAGTGATGGAGGAATAAAGAAGGGAGATGTACTCTCAGTGGCACAGGTTGGTGGTATAATGGGAGCTAAAAACACATCTCAAATTATTCCAATGTGCCATCCAATTATGATATCTGGATGTGATATCAGATTTGATCTGGATTTTGAAAATTTAAAAATAGATATTGAAGCTGTAACCAAAACTGTAGGAAAAACTGGAATTGAAATGGAAGCTCTTACTGCAGTTTCTGTGGCAGCGCTTACTATTTATGATATGTGCAAGGCTATAGATAGGCAAATGATAATATCTGATATTATGCTTATGCGAAAAAGCGGAGGAAAATCAGGAGTATACCAGCGCTAATTTTTAAATTACACGTAAAGGAGAAGTACGAGATGGCCAAAGTTGTTGAAGTGAATATAAGTGAGACTAAAGGAGTTGTAAAAAAACCTATTGGAAAAGGTTATTTTAAAGAAAATTATGGATTAGAGGGAGATGCTCATGCTGGAGAGTGGCATAGGCAAGTTAGTTTGCTTTCGCAAGAAAGTATTGATAAAATGAAAGCTATGGGAGCAGAAGGACTAAGCAGTGGTAAATTTGCAGAAAACATAACCACAGAAGGTATAACTTTATATGAACTTCCAGTTGGAACTAAACTTAAAATAGGAGAAACATTAATGGAAGTGACTCAGATTGGAAAAGAATGTCATAAGGGGTGTGCTATACGAAGTCAGGTAGGTGACTGTATTATGCCAAGGGAAGGTATATTTACAAAAGTTTTAAAAGGTGGTTATGTAAAATCGGGAGATACAATAGAAGTAATTTAAAATATTTTAGGACGATCCTTTAATAGGTTAATAACCTATTAAAGGATTTATTTAATATGCATACTAATGGATATACAATACTAAAATATATGAAGTGAAAATAAAGTTGAATTTAATTAGTTCGATAACAGTAATAGATAATTAAGAATTGGAGGAAACAATTAGTATGAGATATGTTCCAGTATTATGCCTTAAAGAAGGTATGAAGCTTGGCAAAAGTATATACTCTACTGAAGGTGTTGTGCTTCTGGCTGAAGATGTAGTTTTAACTGAAGAATATATATCTAGTCTTGTAAAAATAGGTGTTAATGGTGTTTATATAGATGATAGTATATCTTCAGACATAGAAGTTAAAAACGTAATTTCAGATGAACTTAGAATTCAAGCAATTAAGTCCATAAAAAGTATATATAATAATTCCAGCAACATAGGCAGAACTATAAATATGGTGGAAAACATAGCAAAAAGTATTATGTTTGAAATTTTAAATAGTAAAAATATAATGATAAATATGATAGATATTAAAACCTTTGATGACTACATGTATACTCATTGTTTAAATGTAGGTGTATTAGCAGCAGTTGTAGGAGTAGGACTTAATTTAGAGACTAAAAGGATAGAAAAACTGACAGCAGCAGGACTTCTACATGATATTGGTAAGGTATTTATATCAAAAGAAGTATTAAATAAAACTGAAAACCTGACAAAAGAAGAGGAAAAATTAATACAAAGCCATTCTGAACTTGGATATAAATACATAAAACAATATTACACTATACCTGTGACTTCTTATGTAGGTGTACTTCAACATCATGAAAGGTTTGATGGTAAAGGGTATCCTGATGGAAAAAAGGGAGAGGAAATATCAAAGTTTGGAAGAATTATATGTCTCTGCGATGCCTATGATAAATTGGTTACAAAAACAGCTACTACAAAAGCATGTATACCATCAGAAGCTATAGAATATATAATGGCTAATAATGGACAAATATTTGATCCTAAATTAGTAAAAATATTTCTTAGAAGAGTAGCTCCATATCCTGTAGGATCAATTTTAAAACTAAGTAATGGTGAAAGAGTTATTGTAATAGAAAACAATGAGGAATGTTCTATTCGTCCTAAAGTTAGGAATGTAGAAACAAAAGAAATATATGATTTAACTTATGATTGGAATTTAAGAAATGTAACTATTGTTGCTGTAGAAGATATATAAATACAGGAGCCAATGTTAAAGCTTCTAGGTAATAACATTAAATTTATTATTTATTGGTTTGTATTCAATTATTAAAAAGTTTAGTTATAACAGAGAAGTTTAATTGTTTTAAAGGTTAAATTGTTAAAAGCCTAAGGATTTTTACAAACTTGTTATTTTCAAGTAAAGGTAAAGTCCTAAGGCTTTTATTGATTTTATCTAAGGCTGATGCAAATATTTAATTATTATAAGGTTTTAAGTTAATCATTTACTTTTACATCCAGTAAGTCTAGTATGAACATTACAAGTGGAATGCCTATAAGTAATCCCCATACTCCCATAAAATGTTCTGAAGCTAATAGTATTATAAATGTAAAAAATATAGGTAATTCAATTTTAGCTGACATAAGCTTAGGATTTAAAATATAACTTTCAAGTGAGTGAATCACTGCTATCATAATTAATACATATAAAACTTTAGTAAAGCCACCTATTTTAAATGCAATCAAAGAAAGTGGTATAAGTGAAATTATAACTCCTGCTACAGGAACTAAACTAAATATAAATATCATGAATCCTAATGTAATTAATTGTGGAAATCTTAATATAGAAAGCATGATAACAGATATTATGGTATTCACAAAGGCTATTATAATTTGAGCTTGTATAACTTTACCAAAGGAATTTAAAAAATTATTTCCAAAAAAGCTGAAATATTTAAACATGTCTTTTACTTTGCTTGTTTTAAACTTTTCTAAAAAAAGTTCTATTTTTTTCTTTTCCAGCATAAAAAATAAACTTAACATTATTGCAATAAATACATTGGCACTCCATTTTCCTATATTAGCAGCTAGCTGAACTGTAATATCAAAACCTGATTTTACATATTTCTGTAAGTCAATTTGTTGAAATGCACTTACCAAATATTTTTGAATAATATCTGAATTAGAATTAGTGCTAAAATCAAATGTAGGTTGATTCAACATAGATTTAGTTTCAGTAATAAGTAGAGGTATATAATTTACTATTATTAAAACTATAGATGCAAATAATAATGAATACAAAAGAATTGTAATGAGCTTTTCTCTTACTGGAGTGATTTTTTTAAGTTGTCGTACTATCAAACCTTGTAAACTGTTCATTAAATAAGTAAATAAGAAAGTTAATAATAATAAGTTTAATAAAGATTTTAATAAATAGAAAATTATTATTAACACAATAAAGAATAAAATTCTTTTAGTAGATTCTTTTGCAAATAGCTCTTTTAAAAAGTCCATATAAAGTCTCCTTAGATTTCAAATTTTAGTTTTCTTTTCTGTATCTTCTAATATAATGTTATTTTAGAAAAAATACAATATGTATTTGTAACTTTAAACAAAATACAACTCTATTACTTAAAAAAACTGTGTTGCCAATTATCATTGAACTTATAATATTTTTCAGATTTATGATTTGAATTTTTACTTATACAATCCGTTTCTTTTATCATTGGAGTGATCTTTATTAAAAAATCTTCTTTAATTAAAGGTTTATTAAGAATAGCTTCATATACACTTTGGAGTTCTGACAGAGTAAAATATTCAGGTAAAAGTGTGAATGCTATAGGGGTATATTCTAATTTGTTTTTAAGCCTTTTAAGTGCAGTATCTATAATTTGTACATGATCAAAAGCTAGTTTACCTTTACTTTGATTTAAAAGTTCGTAATTAGGTTCTTTATTCACTATAATGCCATTTTTTGTACATTTTTCAGTGATTTTATATATTATTTCAGAATCTTTAGTATCAGATTTTAATATTAAGTTATATGTATCTTCTTTTGCACCATTATTTTTACTTGATGATATAAATTCTCTTTTTATAGAAAACCATTCTACATCACAGGCATCATCTCCTGCCTGTGGCTTTATATTGTTTTTATCTACTAAAGCTATATAAGATACAGATATAACTCTCATCCTGGGATCTCTTTTTATGTCATCTCCCCAGGTATAAAGCTGTTCAAAATATACATTCTCCACATTTGTTTCTTCTTTTAGTTCCCTATAAACTGCTTCATTTAAAGTTTCATCTATATTTACAAAACCACCTGGAATTGCAAAACATTCCATATAAGGATGATTTCCTCTTTTAATTAAAAGAATTTTTAATTCTTTTTCAGGTAACTTTTCTGTATCATATGATTTTTTATCATCCACTGTAAAGAGCAGCATATCTACAGTAGTAGAAGGCTTTTCATAATTTCCAGGCGTATATCTTTCTAGAAACTCTTTTTCTGTTAATCCATCTTTATTTTTAAGTTGTATATCTTTCATAAATATTCCATCCTTTCGTTATAATTATTGACAACTTTATGTAAAAGTTACACATTGGCATGAAAGCAATTTGATATTTTATTTACTATGTTTTTAATTAAAAGCTTATTAAATATTAATAAGCTTTTAAATGTCATATTTAAATATTAACACAAATAAATATTTATTCTCAATATTATATTTGCTCGTGAAGCTAAAAAAGATATATTACCATTGATACATATCACTGTTGATATATATTAATAATATGATATATAATATACTTGTTAATAAAGGAGGCGTCTAATTATAATGACGAAAATTGCATTAGTTACAGATAGTACATCTGATTTAGATAAAGAAATAGTTGAAAAATATAATATAAAAGTATTGCCACTTAGAATAGTTTATAAGGACAGGGAGTACATAGATAGGGTGAATATAACGCCTAATGAAGTTTATGATAATTTAGATAAGGAAATTCCACATACATCATTACCATCTATTCAGGATATGGAAAAGCTTTTTGGAGAATTGGAAAGTGAAGGATATACACATGCTATCATAGTTCCTATTTCTTCAGGATTATCAGGTACATATAATGCATTAAAATTAGTAAGCGGTAATTATCCTAGTATAATAACTACAGTTTTTGATTCTAAGTCTTTAACATTAGGGGCAGGAGCTATACTAATAAAGTGTGGTGAACTTTTAAAAGCTGGCAAAACTTATGAGGAAATAGTTGGGGCTTTACCTAAGATAAGAGATAGTATATCTGTATTTTATGCAGTGGATACGTTGAAATATCTTATTATTGGAGGAAGAATAGGAAAAGTTTATGGTACAGTAGGTGAACTGTTGAATATAAAACCAATAATATCAATAGATTCTCAAGGAATTTATTATACCTACACTAAAGTTAGGGGGAACAAAAAAGCTTTAAATAAACTAATGGATATTACAAAGGATATATTAAGTTCCTCTAAATGCAGAGTTTGGGTTATGAATGGTGGTGCACAGGACGAATGCAAGAAAGTATTTGAAGATTTTAAACTAATTCCTAACATAACTTTTCTTGGAATGGGAGATATAAGTCCTGTAGCAGGAGTACATACAGGTCCAGGACTTGTAGGAATTGTAATTATGCGTGAATTTGATTTTTAAATTTCAAATTATAGGTTTATTTTTTATAAACTTTGATATACTATAAATGACAAATGTTTAGTAATAATGTCACCAAGAATCTTTAAAACATTTATTTTGTTTTAAAGGAATATAATTAATTAAAATAACTTGCTTTATGTAATAAAATGTGATATCATTAGTACATTGCTTAAATGAAGAGTAAATAATGTTACACAAATATATTTCAATGAGTACTTAATAAAAATAGTATGTTGATATCGAAATTTTATTGGTGGGTTATTACAAAGAGTTTAAGAAAAATAAAATTTCGGAGGTACACGATAAATGAGTGGTACAGTTAAATGGTTTAATTCAGAAAAAGGATTTGGATTTATCACAGGAGAAGATGGAAAAGATGTTTTTGCACATTTTTCTCAAATACAAGCAGAAGGATACAAGACTTTACAAGAAGGTCAAAAAGTATCTTATGAAGTAGTTGATGGACCAAAAGGACCTCAAGCAGAAAACATTAACATTATCTAATTAATGAATGTTTCCCCCTTAAATAGTTTCTATTTAAGGGGGTTGCTTTTTTGCTATAATAATTCTTTTTTATAATAGTTAGAAAAAGGGACTGAGACACTAATTATTTAGGGTGTCAGTCCCTTTTGCTTTTATACTCATTTTTTAATATGAAAGTACAAATATAAATTTAAATGAATTTATAAAGCTGTTTTATAAAATAACTTTATAAAGTGGGTTGAAAAAGATTAATGAAAGTGGTATACTAAATTTGAAAATAAAGGTATGAGGTGATGAAAAATGAAAGAATACTTTAACAACGTATCTAAAATAAATTATGAAGGACCAAATTCTAAAAATCCATATTCATTTAAATATTATAATGCTGATGAAATAATTGGTGATAAATCAATGAAAAAACATTTAAGATTTGCAATGTCATATTGGCATACATTAACTGCGGATGGAACTGATCAATTTGGTGTAGGAACTATGCTTCGTTCTTGGAATAATGTAAACGATAAAATGGAACTTGCAAAAGCTAGAATGGAAGCAGCTTTTGAATTTATGGACAAACTAAATATAAATTATTTTTGCTTTCATGATAGAGATATAGCACCTGAAGGAAAAGATTTAACAGAAACTAATAAAAATTTAGATGAGATAGTATCATTTTGTAAAAATTTAATGAAAAAACACGATAAAAAATTATTATGGGGTACTGCAAATTTATTTTCTAACCCAAGATTTGTACATGGCGCTGGTACTACATGTAATGTGGATGTTTTCGCGTATGCGGCAGCACAAATTAAAAAAGCAATAGAAATTACGAAAGAGCTAGGCGGAGAAAATTATGTGTTTTGGGGTGGAAGAGAAGGATATGAAACACTTTTAAATACTAATATGGAGTTTGAGCTTGATAATTTTGCAAGACTATTACATATGGCAGTAGATTATGCAAAAGAAATAGACTTTAAAGGACAATTTCTTATAGAACCAAAACCAAAGGAGCCTACTAAGCATCAATATGATTCTGATGTAGCAACTGTTTTGGGATTTTTGAGAAAGTACAAGCTAGACAGTTATTTTAAAATAAATATTGAAGCAAATCATGCTACTTTAGCAGGGCATACTTTCCAACATGAAATATGTTTGGCAAGAATAAACAATGCACTTGGAAGCTTAGATGCCAATCAAGGTGATCCACATCTTGGATGGGATACAGATCAATTTCCTACAGATACATATAGTTCAACTTTGTCCATGTATGAAGTACTTAAAAATGGTGGTATAGCACCAGGCGGATTGAATTTTGATGCGAAAGTAAGAAGAGCATCTTTTGAACCAGAAGATTTATTCTTAGCATATATAGCAGGTATGGATACTTTTGCTAAGGGGCTTAGAGTAGCATATAAACTTTTAAAAGATGGTCCTATTGAAAACTTTATCAAAGAAAAATATTCAAGCTTTAATACTAGCATAGGTAAAGCAATAGTAGATGGAAAAGTAGGATTTAATGAGCTTGAGAAATATGCTTTAGAAAACAATGATATAAAGAATAGATCAGGAAGACAAGAACTTTTAGAATCTATAGTAAATCAATATCTACTTGAAGATAAATAATAACTTAAAATCTAGAGACAGTTAAACTGTCTCTGTAATAATAATCTTATGAAGAAAGAAGGGATGATTATGAATTTTTTAGGTATAGATTTAGGAACTTCTTCTGTAAAGCTTATCATAATGAATGAAAAAGGCAATATATTACAAAGTGTATCTAAAGACTATAACATAAGTTATCCTAAGGTTGGTTGGGCAGAACAAAACCCAGAAGATTGGTGGAATAGTACTAAAGATGGAATTAAAGAGCTTATAAATAACCATAATATTAATGCAAAAGATATTGCAGGTATAAGCTTTAGTGGACAAATGCATGGACTCGTAATTCTTGATAAAGAAAATAAAATTTTATTGCCAGCTATATTATGGTGTGATCAGAGAACACAGAAACAGTGTGATTATTTAAATAAAGAATTTGGACAAGATAAACTTTCTATGTATACAGGAAATATGGCATTAACAGGTTTTACATTACCAAAAATGTTGTGGGTTAAGGAAAATAAACCATATATATACAGCAAAATAGCACATATTATGCTTCCTAAGGACTATATAAGTTTTAAACTTACAGGAGTATTCGTATCAGATGTATCAGACGCTTCTGGGACAATAATGTTTGATGTTAAAAATAGAAGATGGTCAAAGGAAATGATAGATTTATTGGAAATAAAAGAAGATGTTTTGCCTAAAGTTTATGAATCCTATGAAGTAATAGGCAATGTTTCATTTGCAGCATCAAAAGAAACTGGACTTTTAACTGATACTAAAGTAATAGCTGGAGCTGGAGATCAAGCAGCTGGAGCTGTAGGTACTGGAACAGTTAACTCTGGAGTATTATCTGTCACACTTGGAACATCTGGGGTTGTTTTTGCATCAAATGAAAAATTTTATGCAGATAAAAAAAATAGATTACATTCATTTTGTCATGCAAATGGGAAATGGCATCAAATGGGGGTAATATTATCTGCAGCATTAAGCCTTAAATGGTGGATAGATGAAATTAACGTAGATACAAGTAAAAATGCTTTTGAAAAATTACTTTTGGAAGCAGAAAATTCTCCTGTAGGTAGCAATAAATTATTTTTTTTACCATATTTAATAGGTGAGAGAACACCTTACAATGATCCTTATGCAAAAGGAAGTTTTATTGGATTAAATGTAACTCATAAAAGGGGAGATATGACAAGAGCTATTTTAGAGGGCGTATCTTTTGCACTTAGAAATTCACTTGAAATATTAAAGAATTTAAATGTAGATATGAAAGAGATAAGAATCAATGGTGGAGGTTCGGATAGTAAACTTTGGAGACAAATAATAGCAGATATTTTTAATCTTGATGTAAGTATTGTAAGTTCAAAGGAAGGTTCAGCTTATGGGGCAGCAATACTTGCAGCAGTTGGATGTAGGTTTTTTAATTCTGTAGACGAAGCATGTAGCAAACTTATAAGAACTACAGATAAAATAGAGCCTATAAGAGAAAATGTTGAAAAGTATAATAAACTTTATAAAATTTATTCATCATTGTATATTTGTTTAAAAGATAAATTTAAAGAAATAGATAACTTATTAATATAAGAAAATCTAGCTATATGTGAATTACAAAAATTATAAGAATGATGGTTAAGTATATAAAAATAGTGAATTTTGTTTGGAAACTCAATATTTTGCGGATGCATTAAATCAAAGCAATTTTTTTAGATTGCTTTGAATAGTCCACTTTATAGATAGTTCACAGTTAATTGAAGTGGCTTTATAAAGTTTACTGAAAAAGTTATACAAAGATGATATACTAAATTTAAAAGTAGGAGGTGATCAAAAATAACAAAATGCCATAACTGATAGAATTAACTAGAAGTCTCTACCAATTTTAATGTTGCATTACATATGTAATTACACAATTAAGTGTTAACGTGTGCATAGAAAAAGTAGCTAATAGCAAAAAATAGTATCTACATGAATTCTTAAATAGTGAAATATAGAATTAATAAAAAAGTAAAGTCGTTTTTACTCATTTAAGAAAACGTTAGCAACTTTAGTGTTTTAGTATGATTCACAAAAATATGAATTCAAATGTTTAATTTAAAATTAGGAGGTTAAATTATGGAAAAAAATTCAAATGCTAAAATTTCAGTAAGAGAAAAAATTGGGTATGGATTTGGAGATTTTGCATGTAACCTTGTATATGCAAGTATTTCAAGCTATTTATTGTTTTTTTACACTGACGTTTTTGGACTAGCATCAAGTGCTGCAGCATTTATGTTTTTTATAGTTCGTATCATCGATGCCGTTATGGACCCTATTGTAGGAATGATTGTTGATAAAACTAACACAAAATATGGTAAATTTAGACCTTTCTTATTATATGGTGCAATTCCTTTTGCTGTTTTGGCTATATTATGTTATAGTACACCTCAACTTAGTCAAGGTGGGAAAATCTTATATGCTTATGCAACTTATATTGCTTTATCAGTCTGTTATACATTTGTTAATGTTCCTTACGGTGCATTAACTTCTGCAATGACTCAAGATCAACATGAATCTGTTAGTATAACTACATACAGAACATTTTTAGCAAATATAGGAGGCGTTATTGTAGCATTCTTTGTACCATTATTAGCAAATCAATTTTCAAAAACAATGAGCCTTTCAAAAAGCTGGCAGTTAACAATGATTATTATTGCAACTATTGGAGGAGTTTTATTACTTATATGTTTTGGAACAACAAAAGAAAGAGTACAAGTTCCAGCTTCACATACAAAAATAAAATTTAGTGATATTTTTGAACAATTTAAAGTTAATAGACCATTAGTAATTTTAAGTATATTTTTCTTCGTTATATATGGTGTAAAATCTGTTGTTAATTCAACTGGAATTTATTATGTTACCTACTATGTTGGAAGACCAGAATTAGTTAAATGGTATTCTGGAATAGGTACATTACCAGCACTATTTGTTATCCCATTTATTCCATGGTTAAGTAGAAAATTAACCAAAAAGCAACTTATGACATTATCTATAGCAACTGATATTATAGGTATGGTTGGATTATTTGTTTTCCCAAGTAACTGGATTACTGCCATTTTTATTTCACGTGGAATTGCTGCAGTGGGAAATGGTATGATAAGTGCATTTATGTGGGCATTAATTCCAGAAACTGTTGAATATGGTGAATGGAAGACAAATAAACGTTTAGGAGGTATGATATATGCAGTTATAGGATTTTTCTTTAAATGTGGTAATGCTTTAGGTGGAATGATTCCGGGCTTAGTTTTATCTATGAGTGGATATGTAGCAAAACAAGCACAAACACCTACAGCACTTAATGGTATTCTTATTGCTACAGCAGTTATTCCTATTTGTTTATATATTATAGCAATTGTTTGTATGAGATTTTATAACTTAGATAAAGAAACATATGCGAGAATTTCTCAAGAGTTACAAGAAAGAAATGCTCTTGAATTAGCAAAAGAACGAGTTTAATAAATAAAGGAAGTGATATTAATGCAATTTATTCACAATCCAATACTTGAAGGGTTTAATCCAGATCCTTGTATAGTAAAAGTTAATGAAAAGTACTATATTGCAGTTTCTACCTTTGAATGGCTGCCAGGAATAAGAATTTACGAATCATATGATTTAGTTAATTGGGATTACTACACTTCAGTATTAACAAATGAGAATTTAGTTAATTTACAGGGCAACCCAAAAGGATGCAGCATTTGGGCACCTCATTTAAGTTATTCAGACGACACTTTTTATTTAGTATATACTGATGTAAAAACTACAAAAGTACCATTTAAAGATGTAAATAACTATCTAATAACTGCTAAAGATATTAAAGGTCCTTGGAGCAAACCGCTTTATTTAAATAGTTCTGGGTTTGATCCAGCTTTATTCCACGATACTAATGAAAAAAAATGGTTAGTAAATGAAATATGGGATTACCGTTTAGCAACTCATAACAGATCTTGTGGAATTGTTCTTCAAGAATTTGATGATGAAAAAAAAGAATTGATTGGAAAGGTATATAAGATTTTTAATGGAACAAAGTATCAAAAAACAGAGGCACCACAGATTTATAAGCATGGGGATTACTATTATTTATTAACTGCTGAAGGTGGAACAGAAGAAGGGCACATGGTTACGGTTGCACGATCAAAATGTATTACTGGACCATATGAAGTAGATCCCAAAAATCCTATGCTAACTTCTAGAGATAATTCTGAATTACCTCTTCAGTGTTCAGGTCATGCAAGTTTAGTAGAAACAGATGAGCATGAATGGTATTTAGCACATCTATGTACAAGACCTGTTTCGGGAAAATATCCTATTCTAGGAAGGGAAACCGCACTGCAAAAGGTTATTTGGTCAGAAGATGGTTGGCTAAGACTTAGTCATGGTGGTCATTCACCTGCTTTAGATGTTGAAATTCCAAAAGGGTTCAATGGAGTTATAAATAAGAAAAACAATAGTTTTTTTGATGATTTTGATAAAAAAGAGCTTAAAAACGAATGGAGTACTTTACGACTATTTCCAAATGATAGTTGGATGAAAATAGAGACAAATAAATCTATACTTCGTATGTTTGGTGCTGAATCACCTCAAAGTACTTTTGATCAGCATATTATTGCAATACGGCAAAGAAATATAAATTTTAGTGCTGAAACTTCAATTACTTTTAATCCAGTCAACTACTTACAATTTGCAGGAATGATATTGTACCTGGATATAATGAATTACATTTACTTATACATTTCCTATGATGAAGAAAAAGGAATTATTGCACAAGTAATGAAATCGGTAAAAGATGAATTCATCATATTACCTGTTCAAGTACCAGTAAGTGGCAATAAAGTAAAACTACATGTTGAAGTAAATGGAATTAACGCACGATTTAGCATAGAAGATAAAGGGAAACAAGAATTTTTAGCTAAAGAAGATATTAGCTTTTTGTCAGGAGGATTTACAGGAAATTTTGTAGGATTAACAGTTAATAATTTAGAGAAGAAAAATGACTGTTTTGCTGACTTTGATTATTTTAATTACCAACCCAAGTAAAAATAAAATATTAAGGCATATGAGAGATATTAATATATTTTGCATTTGATAAGAAGTTAGGTTTTGCTGATACAATATAATGAAAAATATACTAGCTGACTTCTTAGTTATTATCTTGAATATGTCTTAATCTTACTTATGCATAATTAGATAACTGTATTTTAGGATTGTTGTTTCCTGTTATATGTTTATATAATTTATTAAATATTATTTGTATTAACAATTAGGAGGTACAATTTATATGAAACAAGTTTGGAAAAATAGAAAATTACCGATGCTTTTTCTTATGTTTTTTATAGCTACAGTGATTGGTTTACTTGAGCAATGTAAAGTATATGCAGCAGACATTCCTATACCTAAGAATCCGCAAGCAATTTCTCAGTCAATTACCTATGAAAAAGCAACACTTATTTGGGAAAAATTTAAGGGAGCTGGTGAAAAAATTTATAATCCAACTAAATTACGTAAAGCTCCAGCTTCAATAACAGATAAATCAGTCGTATTAGTTTGGGAAAAGCCAGCTCAATATTCTACAATAACAGGCTATATTATTTATGATAATGATGGTAAAAAGATAGGCGAAACAGACAAGACTTATTATAAGATACAGGGTTTAGAGGAAAATAAAAAATATAAGTTCAGTGTAAAAGCTCACGATACCAATGGCTTTGAATCTAAAAGCAGTAATGAAGTTGCAATAAAGACAAAAAATACAGAAAAGGTTCTAAATGTGAAAAATTATGGGGCTGTTGGTAATGGCATAGCCAAAGATACTGAAGCAATTCAAAAAGCAATTAACGACTGTAAAAAGGGAGAGACTGTTCTTTTGCCTGAAGGAAAATATCTAAGTGGTGCATTGTATTTGCATGATGATATGACATTTTATGTAGCTCAAAATTCACAACTCATACCAAGTACAGAATTAAAAGATTATCCTTGGACTTCTGCAAGACATGATATTGAAGATATTTATGATCCTAATAGTCCTACACTAGGAAATCCAGCATTTTCAAGCTTATTAAATGTTGGAACAATGGATAGTAAGAAAGGAACTACAACTTATAATATTAAAATTATGGGTGAAGGGACAATTGGTGATGAGAATAATGGTTTAGAACTTCGAAAAGCTTATGATGCATTTTGTGCTGATACACAACATAACAAGGCATCTCATTATGGTGGAGGTAGTCTAATTAGCTTGAAAAATTGTTCAAATGTTTACCTTGATGGAATTCATATTAGAAACGGCATGATGTGGACTGTAGTTCCAGTATACAGTAAAAATGTTACATCTTATAATCTTGATATCAATACAAGTGTGCATAATGGCGATGGTTTTGATCCAAATTCTTCAAATGATGTATATTTGCTTAAAAATACTTTTTCAACAGGTGATGACTGTTCCGCAATTAAATCTGGTAAGGATGCTGAAGGACGTAAAATTGGTAGACCATCTAAGAATATATACTATCGTGGATGTGTGTTTAATTTTGGTCATGGAGGTATTACATTAGGCAGTGAAATGTCTGGAGGAATAAGTAATGTTTTTGCGGAAGATTGTACTATTATTCCTTTTGATCTTAAGAATGGAAATGTGAATAATGGAATCCGTGTAAAAGTTAGTCCATCCAGAGGAGGATATATTCATAATCTTCAATTAAGAGATTCAATTTGTAATAGAATTTCTGTTATTACCAACTATGATAAGCAGAAAAGTGCAACTCCAGGTGTTAAACTTCCTGATATTTCTGATTTCAAATTTGAAAATGTTAACGCACCTAAAGGCAATCCTAAATATATTTTAGACTTAAACGGCTCAAATTTTGGAAAGGATGTTTCATATCTCAGCAATTTACAATTTATAAATTGTAATTTCTATGAAGCAAAGCTTGATTGTTGTAAAAATGTACTTTTTAAAGAATGTAGTTTTCAAAATGGAATTACTAAAACAAATAGTATCAATATTAAGTAAAACATAAATGTGTTTTACTGCATTGGAAAAAATAAAAAACTTAAATTATCTATTTTTTATTGATAATACTTCAAGACAACTTATAATAAATATTAAGTTAGTCATATTTTAAAAGTGCCTTGAAAGCTTCCAAATAGAAGCCTTCAAGGCATTTTCACATTAGGTAAAATAGAGATTTAAATTAGGCATATGAAAGAAAATAACATATTGACCAATTATTTTTTCAATAGACCTTAATACCATAACATAACGGTTAATGCTTTGGTATATTAAAGTTTAATCTATTGTTTCTACAACGAAACCTACAAGACCTTTACCAGTATTAATTCCTAATGCTGGACAGATTTCTCCTTCTATTTTGCATTCAATTAAGTTAGGTAAATGTCTTATTGATTCATATAATGTAAGAGCTTTTTCTTTTGCATCTCCACTTAATATCCATACCTTACATTTACTCATTTCCAACTTGCTTTTAGCTATACTTGTTAATTTTGATATTGATTGTTTAACTCCTCTTACTTTAAAAATTGCTTGAAAAGCTCCTTTTTTATCTATAGTTATTATAGGTTTAAGATTAAGTATTTCTCCGACAGTTCCTGCAACTTTACCTATTCGTCCACCTTTCTTTAAATATTCCAAT
This sequence comes from Clostridium muellerianum, assembly GCF_012926525.1. Taxonomy (GTDB): domain Bacteria; phylum Bacillota; class Clostridia; order Clostridiales; family Clostridiaceae; genus Clostridium_AM; species Clostridium_AM muellerianum. The sequence continues at coordinate 227,530 of NZ_JABBNI010000014.1, read as the reverse complement.
GTATCTATTGTGAAAAAAACTTCTGTATTATCTCTAATTTTAGGTAAAACATTTACTATTTGTTCAAAGGATTTACCAGCTTTTATAAGCTCTACCGATTCGGTTATTATAGCACCCTCTGCCATAGTTAAAGATAAAGAATCAAATACATGAATTTTTAAACCTTGGAAGTTATCACAAAATAATCTTACTGAATTATAGGTGCCTGAAAATTGATTGGATATAGTTACTATAATAGCATGAGTATAGCCTTCTTTGATTCCTTTTTCTAATATATCACTTAACCTATCAATACTTGGAAGTGATGTTTTGGGTATTTCGTTTGGTAGCATTTCATACAACATTTTAGAATTTATATCAATTCCGTCTTCGTATTCCATATCTTTAAATGTTATCTTAAAGGGTAAAAGTTTTATATTATTTTTTTTAATAAAATCTTTGTTTATATCAGATGCACTGTCAGTTATTAATAGTATTTTTTCCATTTTTTTAATCCTCATTTAATTTTATTATTTTACTCTAATATAATCTAATGTATCTTCTTAAAGGTTCACATATATATTCAAAATTTTTGACATTAGGTAAAGAGTAGATATATTTAGTGTACCACCAATATTGAATTTATGGAATATTATAAGTAAAATAGATATAAGATTTTAGTTGAGATTATGAATTGCAACACTTAGTATATAAAGATCTTATAGAAAAGATTTAAACTATTAAATAAATAATCTTTTGATAGTACAGATCAGTATTCGTTAAAAATGATAGTTACTTTTACTTAATACTAGAACTTTATAAAGCCACTTGAGAAACTTTTGCATAGATGGTATACTAAATTTAAGTTAAAACAAGCGATGATTAAATATGATACATCAGCTAGATCAACCAGATCAACTAAAATAGTATTAATAAATTTAATTTTGAATGGTGGTACTAATATGAAAAGGTTAAAATCAATAGATCAAGAAACAATAAGAAGATTAAATCAAAAAAAGATATTAAATCTATTATACAGAAACAATAAACTTACAAAGCAGGATATATCGCAAAAACTTGATATAAGTATTCCGACTGTTATAAGTAATAGTAATGATTTAATAGAACAAGGATTTTTACAAGAAGCTGGTGTTGCAGAATCCACAGGCGGTAGAAAACCTACAATTATTAAATTTATTCCAGATTGTAGATATTCTTTTGGAGTGTGTATCACAAAGGATAGAGTTAGAATTATTTTGGCAAATTTAAATTTTAATGTAATACATGAAACAAATTTTCATATGCCTGAAAATTTATGTGACTTTAAAGATATAATTATTAAAGTTAGAAATTGTGTAGAAAAAATTATAAATAATCTCAATATTCCTTTAGATAAAATACTAGGAATAGGATTTTCATTACCTGGCGTAGTAGATGAAAAAAGGTTGTTTTTGAAAAATATGACAAATTTAGGAATTAGAAATATATTTTTTAAGGAGTTTGAATGTTTTTTTAAATTTCCAGTTTTCATAGAGAACGAAGCAAATGCTTCAGCGTATGCAGAAGCTTTTATAAATTTCAGTGATACAAAAAATAGTTTGATTTTTATATCTATTACAGAAGGAGTTGGAACAGGGATAGTTATTGGCGATAGTGTTTATAAAGGCTTTAATAAGCGTGCAGGTGAATTTGGACATATGACTATTGTTAAAAATGGTAGAAAGTGCAACTGTGGTAAAATGGGATGTTGGGAACTATATGCTTCTAAAAAAGCTTTGCTTGATGAATATAGGAATATTTTTAATGATGATAAAAATAACTTAAGTTATTTTTTAAAGATGACTCAAACTAATCAAAAGGCAAAGGCCATACTTGATACATATGTTGACTTTTTAGCAGAAGGGATTAAAAATATAATCTTGACTTTAGATCCTAAAGATATACTTATAGGAGGAGAAATATTTCCATATAAGAGTTTCATAGAAGAAGATTTAATAAAAAAAGTATTTGAGAGCAATAGCTTTTATGATAAGAATCAATGCAATGTGATGTTTTCAAGTTTAGGAGAAAATGCTTCTATATTTGGTGCTGCATTTTTACCAATGGAAAAAATATTTTTTTTATAAATAAGGATATAATTAAATAAGTCTTATAATGGATGAGTGCGGTATAATAGTATATATTATCCTAAAAAACCTAATAAAAATAAATATTTTAATTAAAATAAATATAAGTAATTTAAAAGTGGAGAGTTAATAATGAATAGAAAAAGCTATTTGCTCTCCACTAAAAATATTTCTAGGTAATTTGCTAATGAGAAAAGTATCAAAAGATATTTACCTTATATGAATTAGATGAGAAAAATGTTTTTGTTTCCCAATCCCAAATTCCATGAAAAATGATATCTGTCTGTAATATGGGGATTTACTAAAGGATAACCTTTGGAATCAAAACTAGTTATAACGGCAAAATGATCCATATTGCTTTTTTTTCATAATAAATCAAATCACCTAAGTAAAGTTTCTAAGCAGGATCTAAAGAATCATTTTGGGGAGTTATCAAATCTTCAAAACACCCTCTCTTTATTAAACGTCCTTTACCACTATATATTAAATGTGATTTAAAACTATCTGCATTTATCCAAGCACTACTTTCACTAATATTACCATATCTAGCATAGGAACAATACCAAGTTCCATCAAATTTTAATCTACCAGATTTCTTATCAGCAATTACTTGATATGCAAAATTTGTACAATCTTCACCTATAACAGTAAAATCCACATATTTTTTTATTGTATTTAAAAATGTTTCTATTACCCAAAGCGGCAATGAAATATTTATCTGCATATTCTACAGCTTTTAGTCTATTATACCTTTCTTATGTGTTTATAGGAACATTTTTCTTTATTCTTTTAAAATGCATACTAAAGTAAATACCTCCTTTACTAATTAATTATTGGTTTAATAATTATTATAATTATTTTTTTCATAGTTAATATAAAGAATGTTGCAATAAATATATAATTTTAAGCAAATTTCATATTAAAAACATTAAGTTATTAATATATTTAGAAATATGAAACTAAATCTAAAATTAATAAAAAGGTGGTTAAAAATGTTAAACAAAAGTACTATAAAAGAGGTTTTAGATATATCACTTCCAGCAGTGGGTGAAAGTATTTGTTATACCCTTATGTCTATATTTGATATTATGATGATTGGTAATTATGGTGGAAGTACTGCGGTAAATGCTGTAGGAATAAGCAGTGAAATATTAAATACTTGTGTAAATATTTTTATAGTAGTAGGTATTTCAATAGGAATAACTTCTTTCGTATCTAGAAGTATAGGTGCACAGAAAAAATCTTCAGCTGATGAATATGCATCTATAGGTTTTCTTTTAGGATTTATATTTTCAATTTTTATATGTTGTATACTATTTAAATTTAGTAGAAATATATTATTTTGGGCTGGGGCTAAAGGAAATGTATTGAATGTGAGTAATAATTTTACGAAGATAGCTGTGGTAGCTGTATTTTTTAATATGATGACAAATGTTATAAATTCAATATTAAGAGGATATGGAAATACTTATGCCCCATTTTTAATAGCAGTTTTTATTACTGTAGTTAAGTTGCTATTAGATGTAATATTAATATTTGGCATAATAGTTCCAGAGTTGGGTATCATAGGCTTAGCAATAGCTTCTGTAGGTTCTCAAGGAGTTGGTTTTATTGCTGCATTAATTTATTTTTTAAAAAAATCTTATGTAAAAATAAGATTTAAATATATTTTTTACTTAAAAATATCAAAAGTGAAAAATATTTTACTTCTTTCTATACCATCTTCTATGGAGGATGCTGCTTTTGGATTAAGTAAGTTGCTTTGCACATTTATTATTATGCATTCAGGAAATATTGCTTTTGCATCTAACCAAATTGCTAATACTATTGAATCTATTTCTTTTATGCCGGGGATGGGATTTGGAATGGCTGCAACTACGCTGGTAGGAATTAAGGTAGGAGAAAAAAATTATAAAAAAGCAAGAGAGTATACATATGCATGTGCATTAGGTGCGGTATTGATGATGGGCTTTTTTTCAATAGTATTTTTAGTAATGCCAGGAATATTAGTAAACTTATTTATAGATGAAGGAGAAAAAAGAATTATATATTTAGCATCCTTATGTCTTTTTATAGGAGCTTTTGAACAACCATCTATAGCTATATCTACAGTTTTTGCTAGTGCGTTAAAAGGTGCTGGTGATGCTAAAACTCCTCTTGTAATTTCCTTAGCTACTAGCTGGATTATAAGATTACCTTTGATTTTTTATTTTATACATTTTTTAAAACTCTCTGTAATTTATGTATGGTGGGTTACTGTTATACAATGGGGAATTGATGCCATATTAATGTTTATATGCTTTGAAAAAAAGTTAGGTGCTAAGAATAGATTATATCAATAAATTATTATGAACATTTTAAATGGACTAGTTAAAAATTTATTTTAGGTATATGAAAGAAAATAACAAGTCAAAGATGTTAGTATATTTTGCGATTAACAAGGAAGCAGGTTCCGCTGATAGTTGATCTATCAAAGGGTTCTGCTGACGCAAAATATACTAACATGCTGACTAGTTATTTTGTGAATATGCCATGAAAATTTAACTAGTCTGTTTATAAAATCTTATTTAACACATAACGATAATCTTATATGGCGTGGTTTGGGCTGGTATACTCATTGTGGAAGCGCCGTAGATAACAATTAAGTTCCGATTTGCAGGATTTCTAGCGAAGAGTTGATTGTTTTCTAGTACTATTCGAGTATAGGGTGTAATATTTAATCTTAATTTATTATCGCTGCTTACTAATTGACTGTTAAAATAGTCTACTTTTACGTTTTGATATTGAGAATCTTTTGCCATAACAATTGCTCTAAATTGTGGTGGGAAAATGAGAGGAGTGGCTGCATTTGCATCATAAAAACCAGTAACCATATCTCCTACTGATACTGTTACATTGTTTACAAAGTAAGTAGAGGGTGTTACTACGAAGTTTACTAAGGTTCCAAATTTGTTTTCTACAGACATTAATTTATAGCATCCTAAATTTTCTCCACTTGTATTTATCCAAAAATCATCGATCATGGTAATAATTCCATGAAAAGGTTGAAAATTTTTCATTTCTAGGTCCCAACTCCTATATAAATTCTCATTGTATATACTATGTATCACTAAAACTTTATGTTACATTTACTATTAAAAATGATATTTTAAATAACTAATACAAATGTTATAATTAAATAGAATTAAAATTGTAATATAATAGAATTAAATAAGTAAGTTATATTCATTGGTTTCAGGAAAAGTGTGTTAAGACATCAAATAAAGTGACTAATTAAGGATTAAAAGATGCGTCCATGTTGAACAGAAGCTAAAAATATATATGGTATGTTTTAAGTGAAAATTTAATAAAAAGGGGGTGAACTTTTAGAGAATTTGTATAGCTAATATATTTACATTCTCTAAAGATAATATATGAATGATATTGAATTAAATGATGACAGGCAGGGGAGAGTTCCTTATGAATACATACAAAATATGTTTGCCAAGGAAGATCCAGTTCAAATATCTCAGCAATCAGGAATTTATTATGATGAAGAAAACCATTATTTTAAAATAAAAATTATGGGAAAAGAGTATAACATAAAACATCCGCAAGGAAACATGTATGACTTAAAAACTCAGAAAGAAATAAGTGCATATACTATAAAAACCATAGTCTTAAGGTATCTTGTAAACTCAAAGAATGTACCTGTGTTTAATAAGGATATAACCTATAAAGAAATACCAGGTGGATTGGTTTATTATAGGAATTTTTATAATAGAACCATATTAAAATTAGCTAAGATTTTTGGTAATGATTTAAAGGCATTAGAAGAAGTAACTTTGTGTGTAGAAGGCACTTTAATAAAAAAGGGAGATGCAGCCTGCAGGTTTGAATTTATAAATAATGTATATATAACATTTGTTATATGGCAGGGTGATGATGAACTGGAAGCTTCGGCAAACATACTCTTTGATGGAAATATACAGTATTATTTTAATGCAGAAGATTTAGCGGTAGTAGGTGATGTGGCTATAGAATTGTTAAAAAATAAAGGAGAAATACCTAACTGGATAGGTCTTTATCAGAAAAAAACTAAAGATGGATATGAAATAAATTGATCTAGTAATAAATATTATAAGTTTAACTTTTATACTTTTAAAAGCATCTTTTACAATATTTTAGCAGTAAAGACAATAAATAATATGAGAATTTAGATTATAATATTATCACAGGCACAATTTATATATTGATGTATGTGTAGAAATCACATAATATATTTAAATTAAGAAAGACATGGGGGAAAACATGATTACTATGGATAGAATAAGTTGTTAAGGGATTTAAAAAGTACTTATGAAATACTAAAAGGATAATTTGTGCGCAAGCACCGTATTATTAAATTAATACGGTGCTTTTTTAAGCAAAGATATATTGTTATAAAGTTTGTATAACAAAAATATTATACAGTATTTTCTAAAATATACGAAGTATAAGTATAAGAGGTAAATATATCTTGTAAAACATAAATCAAGGCTGAAAGTTAATTAGTTGAAATTAAGGTGTTAGTTGGAATGATTAGACTTAATAAAAGACATAAGGTTAAAAAAGTTATCAAGTAATGTGTAAATAATTTAAAAAAGTTTTGAGATATGGAGGAATAAATTATGAGCAAAACAGAATTAATGTGTAAAACTGGAGGTATAGAAAAAATTGAAAAATATTTTGAAATAAAATTTTCAAGTACATATAAAGATGTGATATTTAAAATTGAACAAAGTTATCCAGAAGTTATAGATTACAAGGTGGATATTCCTGGATATGGGATAATTAATTTTAATTTTCAGAGATTATTAGAAGAAGAATTTATAAATTTTACTAAATCATTTAGTGATAGAATAGTGGATACAAAAAGAATTATTCCCTTTGCGTCAAATTTAAATGGAGATGTATTACTTTTTGATTATATAGAAAACACAGATGAACCAGCTATATTATATATGGAACATGAAGAAGCTCTATGCATCGAAGATATTACACCATCACAATTAAAAGCGAAATCTTTAGAAGAGTGGATAGAAGGAAACTTTATCTTTGTATCAACTTCTTTTGAGAAATTTAAAGATATGATTTATATTTAAAAAAATAATAGAAATTAAAAAAACCGCACTCTTCTAAAAATTTAATGAATTATAAGAGTACGGTTTTTAAAATCTTTAAAGTTAAAAAAATATATATATTTACTGCACAAATTCTATATTACCAATTGTAGATATGAAAAGTATTTTATTGACAATTAGGGATTACAGTTGTATACTTAGTTATGTTAACAATTGTAATCCAACGGAGGTGAATTTTATGAAAAAGGGCCCTAAAATATCAGAAGCGGAATGGGAAGTTATGAAAATAGTGTGGGCATATAAGTTATGTACTTCAAGACAAATAACCGAGGCTATCGAGAAAAATACAGAATGGAAACCTAAAACTGTAAAAACTTTAATTAATAGGTTAGTTGGAAAAAATGTACTTGGGTATAAGGAAGATGGTAGAAAATATATTTATTATCCACTAATAGAAGAGGCTGAATGCATAAAAGAAGCAAATCAATCTTTTTTAAGTCGAGTATATGATGGAGCAATAAAAAAAATGCTTGTAAGTTTTATAAAAGAAAACGACTTATCAAAGGATGATATTGAAGAATTAAAGCGCATTCTAGATGAGAGGGAGTAATACCAATGGTAAGCTTATTCTTCTATAATTATATTTTGTTTAATTGGATAGTTCAGTTATCTGTTAGTGCAAGCATATTGATAGTTTTAGTTCTAGCGATACAGAAATTGATTAAAAACAGATTTGGAGCAAGGTTTCAATATATAATTTGGTTTGCTGTAGTATTACGATTAGTACTGCCACAACTTCCAACAAGCTCAATTAGTATATTTAATTATATACCTTCGGCAAAGCAAATGCCTCCAATAATCGTTGTAGAAAAAAGCATTAAAAATGAAAAACAAATAGGTGCTGAACCAAGAATTAATTCAGCATATGCTAGGTATGATGAACATAATACCGAAGGCGGCTTAAATCAGTTATTAAATCTTAGTTATGTAACTAAGAATACACCTTTAAATCCAGATATAAGCTTTTTTCTTTCTTTAATATGGATAATTGGAGTATTTGTAATAAGTATATATAAATTATCAATATATATAAACTTTCAAAACAAAATTAGAAAAAGGAATGCATTTTGTGATACCGAAGTAATAAATATATTGGAAAATTGCAAATCTCAAATGAAAATAATCAGGTATATTAAGCTAGTTGAAACAGAAAAAGTTAAAAGTCCATCACTTATAGGAGTTATACATCCTATAATACTAATTCCCAAAAACATGCATGAAATAGTTCCTATGAGTAAGCTTAGCTATATATTTATTCATGAATTGTCTCATTTAAAGCAAAGAGATACAGTTATGAATTGGATAATGCTAATACTAGGAATATTACACTGGTTTAACCCAGCTATTCATTATGGTTTTAGTAAAATGTGTGAAGACATGGAAATATCCTGTGATTCTCTTGCCTTATCTTATATAAATGATGATGAAGCAAAGGAATATGGATTAACAATTCTTAGTCTTGCTGAAAAAATTTCAATTTATACTAACCTTCCGGGAATGGCATCAATAGTTAGCAGTAAATCTAAAATAAAAAGGAGAATTATTATGATAAAAATGTTTAATAAAAAATCTCATAAAGTTTCTGCAGTGGCTATGGCATCATTATTAGTATTAGGTTGTTCTGTACTGACAGATGGTAATGCAAAAGCATCATCAATAAAAAATCAAATAGTATCTAAGTTTTATAAACATCAAGATAAAGTTGATTATCCTTTTGTTAATGATGCTAAGCTAATTGGAAGATGGCAAAGTGTAGATTTTGTAAAGGACATTAATGATTTTAAAGTTGATAGTAAAAGTTGGAATGACGATTTATTTGTTAAAGAATTAAATTTTTTACAGGATGGAAAAGTATCTAAAAGTGCATTTACATGGACAAAAGGCATTATTTTGAACCAAGCCTCAAAAACTGCAAGTAAATATGTAATTAAAGAAATAAATGGTTCAACTTATATGTTCTTTGAATGGAAGAGTGGAGACTATACAATGAGAGGGATGAAGCCCTATTACTATGTAATGAAGAAAGTAAATTCGGTGCCTTCATTAACAACTAATACGTATGGTGAAGAAGTTGGAAATAGAAGAGTTGATAAAGTTGACTATTCTTTCGTAAATGACTCACAGGTTATTGGAAATTGGAAAAGCGTTGATTTTGTGAAAAATACTAGTGATTTTAAACCTGGTATTCAATCCTGTCAGTCAGAGTTGTTTTTAACTGCCTTGAATTTCACTAAAGATGGAAATTTGGATTCAAAACTTTGTAAGGACGGAAAAATTTTGGATTTAAAACTTACATGGACAAAAGGTATTGTTATTAATAAAAATGTGAAAACAGCAAGTAAATATGTAATTAAAGAAATAAATGGTTCAACTTATATGTTCTATGAATGGAAGAATGGAGATTATATAGATGGAGGTATAAAACCTTATTATTATGTATTAGAAAAGACAAATTAACAAAATAGTTTGTTTAAATACAGGATATTAAAAAAGTAAATAACTTAATTTTCAAAGGCAAAATAAAGAAAACTATAGCTACAGGATATTTTTAAATTATCTTGTGGCTATAATTATTTTCATGATAAAATATTAGTTGCAAAAGATAATAAACTTAGCCTTTTATACAGTTAAAACTATTGTATATAGTGTTAAAATAGGATAGATAGAGTTTTGGAGGTCGGATAGCTAGTAATTAGAAGTTTTTGGCTATGGGTTTGCACTAGGGGGTAAAAAGAGTTAATAAGGTATTTGCACAAAAATATACGTTTATATATAACATATGAAGGTGAGGGTTCTCAATGAAGATAATTCATACAGGTGATTGGCATATAGGTAAAATGGTACATCAGATACAGATGATTGAAGATCAAGAGTATATTTTAAAAGAGTTTATAAAATTAATTGAAGAGGAAAAACCAGATGTTGTAGTTATTGCAGGAGATTTGTATGATAGATCAGTTCCTCCAGTTGTGGCAGTAGAGCTTTTAGATAGAGTTTTTACGAAAATACTTGTTGATTTAAATACACCTATAATCGCCATTGCAGGTAATCATGACAGCGGAGATAGAGTAGGATTTGCAAGCCAAATTTTAAAAAATAAAGGTTTGTACATTTGCGGAAAGTTAAGAAAAAATATTAACCCTATAGTTATAAAGGATCAATATGGAGAAGTTAATTTTTACCCAATTCCTTATGCAGACCCAGCAGAAGTAAGGCATGTAATGGAAAATGAGGACATACATAACCATAATGAAGCTATGAAAAGCATAATAGGTTCTATAAAAGAAAATGTGAATGAAAGTAAAAGAAATGTTTTGATAGCTCATGGTTTCGTAATAGGTGCAGGTGAAAGGGATACTTGTGAATCTGAAAGGCCACTTTCTATAGGTGGAACAGAATTTATAGATATAGAAAACTTTAATGGTTTTAATTATACTGCATTAGGACATTTACATGGTGCTCAAAAGGTAGGAGGTGATAAGGTTAGATATTCTGGTTCGCTGCTTAAATATTCTTTTTCAGAATTTAAGCAAAAAAAATCTGTTACTATAGTAAATTTAGATAAAAATGGAGAAGTAAGTATAGAGCTTAAAAGTCTTATTCCTCATAAAGATATGAGAATTATAAAGGGAAAAATGGAAGATTTGCTAAGTCCTGATGTTTATAAGGATACTGATGTTAATGATTATATTTATGTAGATTTAACTGATGAATGTGAAATTATAGAACCTATGAGTAAACTTAGAACAGTTTATCCTAATGTACTTAAGCTTACAAGAAACTCTTTTAATAGAAAAATGGAAAATGGAAGAACCTCCTTACAGGAAGATTATAATAATAAAACAATGCTAGAACTTTTTAATGAATTCTATACAAACATAACTGGAAGAGAATTTACTGAGGAAAAAAAAGAGGTTCTAGTAAAAGTATTAAAAAGCGTAGAAAAGAAAGAAGGGAGGTAATAAAATGAGACCTTTAAAATTAACTATGACGGCTTTTGGTCCTTATGCTAAGAAACAGGAAATAGATTTTACTAATCTAAATGGGAGAAATATATTTTTAATAACAGGACCAACAGGAGCGGGTAAAACTACAATTTTTGATGGTATAAGTTATGCTATATATGGAGAAGCCAGTGGAGAAGATAGAGATTCAGAGAGTTTAAGAAGTCAATTTGCGGATATTGATACCTTAACATCTGTAGAATTGGAGTTTAACCTTAGAGGAGTAGATTATTACATAAAAAGAATACCAAAGCAGGAAAAGAAAAAGGCTAGAGGAGAAGGATTAACAGAACAGAAAACTGATGCTGAAATGAAGATATTTAAAAGCAATGGTGATATTAAGGTGATCTCAGGGGTAAGCAATGTGAATGAACAGATAAATGAAATTATGGGAATAAATTATGATCAATTTAAGCAAATTATGATGATACCTCAAGGAGAATTTAGGAAGCTTTTAACTTCTGAAAGTAAGGATAGGGAAAAAATACTTCAAAAAATTTTTGGCACAGAAGCATATAAATTAGTGGAAATAAAACTTAATGAGATGGCTGGAAAGATTAAGCGTAGTGTTAATGAATTGCAGCATAAGGAAAATGAAATTATAAATACTGTACAGTGTGATGATAACGAAGTTTTAATGGAACTAATAGAAAGTGATAATAAAAATGTTTTTTCTATTATTGAAGAATTAAAACAACATATTGAGAGTGATGATGAAAGAAGAACACATATTGAAAAATCTATAAATGAAAAGGGAACGCTTTTAGAGAAAAAGCAGAAAGAAATTTTAGAAGCTAAGGAAAACAATAAAAAGTTCGAAGAAAAAAATTTTATCGAAGCTGAGAAAAAGTCTTTAGAAGATAAAGAAAGTACTATAGAAGAAAAAAAGAATAGGCTTTTAAAGGCTAGAAAAGCTATTGAAATAGTAGGAATAGAAGAAAATTACACTGAAAAGACTAAAAAGTTACAGATGAAAAGGTTAGAACTTGTGGAAAAAAAGGAAGCTATAAATTTAGAAACAAAAAATTTAAAAAAAGCAGAGGAAAGTTTTAAATTTGAAAGTTCTAGAGAGGAAGAAAGAAAAAAGCTTTTAGAAGACGTGACAGTTCTAAAGGGATATATAAGTAAAGTAAGAGATTTTGAAGATAAAAGAGAACGTCTGAAGGTTTTAGAAGAGAGATTAAAATTATCAGAAAAAGATAGATTTTCAAAAAAACAGGATATAGACAAGGTAAAAAAGGATATAGATAATTATAGTAATGAATTAGAATTGGTTAGAAAATCCTCAGAAAAATATGTAAAGTTAAGTATGCAGCTTGAAAAAGTTACTGGAATATATAACAAAATTCATACTCTTGATTTAGAAAATAAGAAGCTTATAAAAATCAGAGGGGAGTATGTAAAATATAAAAATAAGGCCATAGAAGATAGAAAAGTAGTAGAAAAAGCAGAACTTAATTTTAAAGAATTAGAACGACTTTTTAGAGAAGGTCAAGCGGGACTTTTAGCAAAAAACTTAGAAGATGGAATGCCATGTCCTGTTTGTGGTTCAATACATCATACTAAATTAGCTGTACTTGAACAAGGTGTGCCTACGGAAGCACAGCTAAAAATAAAAAAGGATTTTTTAGAAGAAGCTTTAAAGAAATTTGAAAAAAGTAATGAAAGTTTTATAGAAGCAGATGTTAATGGTAGATCTCAAAATAATATTGTAAGTAGGTTGAAAGAGGAACTTCAAGTACTAATACAGGATGATATAATTACACTTGAAAAAGACAGATTAACTGATTTTATAAAGGAAAAGTTTTTAGCTTTTGAAGAAAATAAGAAGAATTTAACTGTAGAAGTTCAAAGATTGGAGAAAGAAAAAAATAAACAGGATAATATTTTAAAAGTTTTAAATGAAAAAAGGGAATTGCAATTAAAAAATGAAAAGAGTCTTGAAGAATTAAACAATAAATATCAATTGAGTTTAAGTGCAGTTGAGAGGGAAAAGGGCATATTAAATCAAATAGCTGATGATATACCTGAAAAGTTTAGGAGAGAAAAAGATTTAATAAATACTATAGCACAAATGGAATATAAGCAAACTACTATGGAGAAATCTTTAAAAGATTCTCAAGAGCATTTTAATAATTTAAAACTTAAATATGAAAAACTTATTATAGAGAAAGAAGGAATAATAAAGGCTTTAGAAGAAGGAGAAATTTCTTTAAAGTATTCAGAAGATAAATTAAATGAGGGGATATCTAAAAGAGGCTTTAAAGATTTACAGGATTATAGAGAATCAAAGCTTAGTGAAAAGGAAGAAGAGGAACTAAATAAGTATATAAATGATTTTAATGAACAATTAAGATCTATAAAAGATAGGTATATAAAAATATTAAAAGATATAGAAGGAAAAAGTTTATTAAATATAAGTATACTTGAAAATGATTATGAAAATGTAAAGAGAGAAAGAGAAATTTTAGATAAACAGAAAACAGAACTTCATGCAAAGATAGAAATAAATAATAATGCATTTTTACGTATAAAGGAGCTAAATAAAGAGATTAAAGATAAGGAAAAGCAATATAGTATAGTTGGAGATTTAGCAGAAGCCGCTAAAGGTAATAATAGTGAGAGAATGACCTTTGAAAGATATGTATTAGCTTTCTTTTTTGATAGTATTATAGAAGCAGCCAATATAAGATTTGCTAGAATGACTGAGAGTAGGTATGAATTAGATAGAATTAAAGAAAAAGGTAAGGGATTAACCCAAAGTGGACTTGAACTTCAAGTATATGATAATTATACGGGAAAATACAGACATGTAAAAACATTATCAGGTGGTGAAGGCTTTAAAGCCTCTTTATCATTAGCATTAGGTTTATCAGATATAGTTCAATGTTACTCTGGAGGTATAAGTTTAGAAACAATGTTTATTGATGAAGGATTTGGTACTTTAGACGCAGAATCATTAGAAAATGCTGTGCAGTGTCTTATAGATTTGCAAAGCACTGGAAGGCTTGTAGGAATCATATCCCATGTTCCTGAGCTAAAAGAGAGAATTGATGCAAGGCTTGAAATAATACCTGGTGCTGAAGGAAGTACTGCTAAATTTAATATATTATAATTAATAAATACTTGTATATTGCTGAGAGTATTAATAGTATAATATGATTTGTTATGTAAAGAAATATATTTTAAATGAGATTCAGGTAATTTTTAATAATACCTGAATCTTATTTAATTATAGACAGAAATCAGAGTAGTAATATTATAAAAATGAGAGATTGGACGAATTTCATAAACATATTAAGTATTATGTTAACTAAAATAAAAAGTAAAGTTAAAAAAAATTAAAGATTTAAAAAAACATGAATAATAAGCTTTTTCTTCCAAACAATAATATAGAAAAATAAATATTATTGTTGGAGGATTGACATATGGAAAAAAAAATTATGAAAACCATGGATGGAAATGCTGCAGCTGCATATGCTTCTTATGCTTTTACAGAAGTAGCAGCCATATTTCCAATTACGCCATCAACACCTATGGCAGAAGGGGTTGATGAATGGGCAGCACATGGAAAGAAAAATTTATTTAATCAAACTGTTAAGGTTTCAGAAATGCAATCTGAAGCAGGTGCAGCAGGTGCAGTGCATGGATCACTTGCGGCAGGTGCATTGACAACTACCTATACTGCATCACAAGGATTATTATTAATGATTCCTAATATGTATAAAATAGCAGGGGAACATCTACCAGGAGTTTTTCATGTAACAGCTCGTGCAGTTGCTGCACATGCTTTATCAATTTTTGGAGATCATCAAGATGTAATGGCTTGTCGTCAAACAGGTTTTGCTCTTTTAGCGTCTTCAAGTGTTCAAGAAGTAATGGATCTAGGGTGTATTGCTCATCTTTCTGCAATTAAATCTAGAGTACCATTTTTACACTTTTTTGACGGATTTAGAACTTCTCATGAATATCAAAAAATAGAAGTTATAGACTACAAAGAATTAGATAAAATAGTAGATTATAATGCTGTTAAGGAATTTAGAGATAGAGCCTTAAATCCCGAACATCCTGTAGTACGTGGAACAGCACAAAATCCAGATATTTATTTTCAGGGAAGAGAAGCTTCAAACAAATTTTATGAAGCAGTACCAGATATAACAGAAAGTTATATGAGAGAGATAGAAAAAATTACAGGAAGAGTATATCATCCTTTTGATTACTATGGATCACCAGATGCCGAGTATGTGATAGTTGCTATGGGATCTGTATGTGATACTATAGATGAAACTGTAGATTGCCTCATGAATAAAGGAGAAAAAGTAGGATGCATAAAAGTTCATTTGTATAGACCATTTTCAAAAAAATATTTCTTTAATGTTCTCCCAGCTACAACAAAGAAAATAGCTGTATTAGATAGAACTAAAGAGCCAGGGTCACTAGCAGAACCATTATATTTAGATGTAGTTCATCTATTTTACAAAAATGAGAATAAACCTTTAATAGTAGGAGGAAGATATGGATTAGGTTCTAAAGATACTACACCATCTCAAATATTAGCTGTATTTAATAATTTAAAAAGTTCTTCTCCTAAGGATAACTTTACAATTGGAATCACAGATGATGTAACTAATACTTCGCTAGCTAATGGAGATCCTATAGAAACTACACCAGAAGGAACTGTAAGTTGTAAATTCTGGGGACTAGGGTCTGATGGTACTGTAGGAGCTAATAAGAGTGCTATTAAAATAATAGGAGATAATACTCAGCTTTATGCTCAAGCTTATTTTTCTTATGATAGTAAAAAATCAGGTGGAACTACTGTTTCTCACTTAAGATTTGGTAAAAAACCTATAAAATCTCCTTATTTAGTTTATAGTGCAGATTATATAGCATGCCATAATAAATCTTTTATATATCAACAGGATGTACTAAAAGGATTAAAGAAAGGTGGAACTTTTGTACTTAATTGTCCATGGGATGCTAATGATCTAGAAGAAAAACTTCCAGGAACAATGAAAAGATATATAGCTGAAAACAATATTAATTTTTACACTATAGATGCAGTGTCAATTGCAGGAAAAATAGGTTTAGGTGGAAGAATTAATATGATTATGCAATCTGCATTTTTTAAATTATCAAATATAATTTCAATAGAAAATGCAGTAAACTATTTAAAAGATTCCATAGAAAAAATTTATGGAAAAAAAGGCGAAAAAATTGTAGAAATGAATAAAGCTGCAGTAGACAAGGGAATAGAATCTCTTATAAAAGTAAATGTTCCAGATTCGTGGAAAAATTCACCTGAAGATAAAAAAGACTTTGAGGTTGATAATAAATTTGTTAAGGATATTCAAATACCAATGTCAAGACATCAAGGAGATAATCTTCCAGTAAGTGCATTTTCAGGAATGGAAGATGGTTCATTCCCATTAGGAACTACTGCTTATGAAAAAAGAGGCATTGCTGTTATGATACCTCAGTGGCAAATAGATAAATGTATTCAGTGTAATCAATGTTCATATATTTGCCCTCATGCTACTGTAAGACCATTCTTATTGAATGAAGAAGAAGTAAAAAATGCACCAGATACCTTTGAAACAAAAAAAGCTGCTGGTAAAGGTTTAGAAACATTTGAGTATCGTATTCAGGTAGATCCACTGGATTGTACTGGATGTGGAAATTGTGCAGATATATGTCCAGCACCAGGAAAAGCGCTTATTATGGAACCAGCAGAACATGAAATTGAAAAACAAGCAGAAAATTGGGAATATACAAGTAAAATTACTTATAAAGATTTTGTTATGGATAAAGGTACAGTAAAAGGAAGCCAATTTGCAAAACCACTTTTAGAGTTTAATGGTGCATGTCCAGGATGCGGAGAAACACCTTATATAAGACTTCTTACTCAATTATTTGGAGAAAGAATGATGATTGCAAATGCTACAGGATGTTCTTCTATTTGGGGAGCAAGTGCTCCATCAATACCTTACACTGTAAATGCAAATGGAAAAGGTCCTGCTTGGGGAAATTCACTTTTTGAAGATAATGCAGAGTATGGATATGGTATGTATTTAGGAGTTAAACAAATAAGAGAGAAACTTAAGGATTTAATGGAAGAATATATAGCTTCTCCAGGAACTGATAAAATAAAAGATGCATTTAAAGAGTGGATTAGAGCTATGAATGATGGAGAAGCGTCAAGGACAGCTTCAGAAAATATACTTGAAATTTTAAATGATCATAATTACAACGGCAATGAAATAATAAAGGAAATACTAGATAAAAAAGATTTTCTAGTTAAAAAATCTCAATGGATACTAGGCGGAGATGGATGGGCATATGATATTGGATATGGAGGATTAGATCATGTTCTCGCATCTGGTGATGATGTGAATTTATTTGTAATGGATACAGAAGTGTATTCTAATACAGGAGGTCAATCTTCAAAAGCAACTCCAACTGCTGCTGTTGCTAAGTTTGCAGCGTCAGGTAAAAAAATAAGGAAGAAAGATCTGGGAATGATGGCCATGAGTTATGGATATGTATATGTGGCACAAATATCAATGGGAGCTAACATGAATCAAACTATAAAAACAATTATTGAGGCTGAAAAGTATAAAGGACCATCACTTATAATAGCTTATGCACCATGTATTAATCACGGTATAAAATCTGGTATGGCAACTAGTGTTATGGAAGGTAAAAAAGCTGTAGAATCAGGATATTGGCACATGTATAGATTTAATCCAGAATTGAAGGAAGAGGGCAAAAATCCATTTATAATGGATTCAAAGGAACCAACAAAATCTTTCAAGGATTTTATAAGTGGGGAAATAAGATATACATCTCTTATGAATGTATTTCCTGATATTGCAGAGGATATGTTTAATGAAGCAGAAGAACATGCAAAGGAAAGATATGAAACCTATAAAAGATTGGCAGAACAAAAATTTTAATATATTATAAATAGAAAGGGAGTCTTCTTTTTAGTTTAAGAGACTCCCTTCTTAATTAAAGCTATTTATTTTTGATTTGAATCAACCCATTCTTTTGCATTTCTAGTTTCATATTCATTGGGAATAGAAACATTGCTAACAGGTCTAGTTTCAGTAATGTTTGCCCAAGCTGCGGTGTCATGCTTTTCAATGGGAATTTTAAAAGAACTATTTTTTATTGTTTCATTATCCATTATTATCACCCTTTCAATATTATTATTTTCAAATTTATAAAAATTATTAACTGTAAAAAATTCGTTTAAAAAATTACGTAAAGATACGGTTAATGTATAAACGCTAATTTTAAAGTTCATTTAAAAAAATTAAATACAATTAGTTAATTAAAGGATAATTATAATGTAATTATGAAAATATGTTTATCAACCGCCTAAAGTAATATCCTGATTGCTGTACCAATTTAAAGCATCCATTAATTGAGATTTTTTAAAGTCAGGCCAGTAATCATCTATAATATAAAAATCGGAATATACTGATTGAACAGGAAGAAAACCACTAAGCCTTCTTCTACCACCCCACCTTATTATTAAATCTACTCTAGTTATATCTGATGATTTTAAATAGTATTTAGCACTGCTATCTGAATTATGTACAGGCGATAAATCCCATTGCCAACCATAATTGACTAAAAAGTTAATTTTCATACTGCCATTACCGAAAAATTTTCTTTTTGTAAAAGGTAGTAATTCAGGTGGAAACATAGGAGAAGATGAGTTTCCAACTACTAAAAGTGAGGCGTCTTCCTTTGAAAGCATCCTAACAGCTTCTACACATGCTGTAGTAAATGCTTTAGTTTGAACTTTAGGTCTTTTTGTGTTATCTACAGTAAATCCATAATAAGTTAGTTCTTTAATTCCAAGTTCTTTGCAAATTTTAAATGTTTCTATTCCAGGTTGAAGTCCCCAAGCATATCCAGCTTCTTTTCCTAATCCATGATTAACAGCCCAACGTCTGTTACCATCAGGTATAATACCAATGTGATTTGGAAGTCTCATTTAAATTCCTCCTTCTAATACCAAATACTAATGTAATTATTAACATAAGTTAGACAATTTATTCTAGTAATTCTAAGAAAGATACTATTTAATGTAAATTTTATAGTGGTTTAGAATTATAATTATATTAAGTTTTTGCAAAGTATGTTATTTATACTATTTTAATTAAAAAGTATTTTGTGATTTTGAATTTCAATTAACTTGTATACTTTTGTAAAGAGTTTTATAATCTAATAGTACTAAACGGGAAATTTTTTAATAACTAAAATAAACAAATAGAAGTAGTAAAATTATGGTGAAATAAAGGTGATATTATGGAAGAAAGATTACAAAAATATATGGCAGCTTGTGGAGTAGCTTCTAGAAGAAAATGTGAAGAAATTATACTGCAGTCTAGAGTTAAGATTAATGGCAGAGTTATAAGTGAATTAGGAGTTAAAATTGATGAAGAAAAAGATGTAATAACTCTAGACGATAAGTTGATAAAAAAGGAAGAAAATAAAGTGTATATTGCGCTAAATAAACCTAAAGGATATGTATCTACGGTAAAGGATGAAAGAGGAAGAAAAACTATTTTAGATTTAATAGATGTAAAGGAGAGAATATATCCCATAGGAA
The DNA here is from genome assembly GCF_012926525.1 of Clostridium muellerianum. Classification (GTDB taxonomy): domain Bacteria; phylum Bacillota; class Clostridia; order Clostridiales; family Clostridiaceae; genus Clostridium_AM; species Clostridium_AM muellerianum. Next base: position 207,633 of record NZ_JABBNI010000014.1, on the reverse strand, counting down.
GGTTGGATTATGATACATCAGGATTGATACTTCTTACTAACGACGGCAGCATATATAATAAGATAATACATCCCAAAGAAGAAAAAAATAAAATTTATATAGCATTAATTAAAGGAATTCCTGATGGAAATGACATTAAAAAATTTGAAAATGGAATAAATATAGATGGTTATATTACAGCATCAGCAAAATTTAAAATTATGAGAAAGATAAGAGATTCTTCAGAGGTTGAAATAGTTATACATGAAGGCAGAAATAGACAAATAAGAAAGATGTGTGATTTTATAAATCATCCAGTTATAGAATTAAAAAGAATTCAAATAGGAAATATAAGATTAGAAAAATTGCCGTTAGGTAAATGGAGACATTTAACTAAAAACGAAGTCGACTACATAAAAGATTTATAAATAATAAGGAATGGTCAATTAGTCAGTTTTTTATAATGGTATTGGCCATTATTTGAAAATAATATTTAACATATTAAATATTATGTAAATTTAATAAAAAGTAAACTAAAATAAACTATAGAAAGGAAAAAAATTATGTTTAGATATATTACTGATGTTAGTAAGCTATCACATTACATAATTAAAAATTTTTGTAATAACTTTGGCGTTGCAGTAGATGCTACTTTAGGAAATGGATATGATACGGATTTTTTAAGTAATAATTTTAATAAAGTATATTCCTTCGATATTCAGTTGTGTGCTATTGAAGCATATAAAAAAAAATCTAAAGGAAATACTACATTAATAAATGATTCACACGAAAACTTTAATATATACATAAATGATGAAATTGACTGTTTAATGTATAACTTGGGTTTTATGCCAGGTGGAAATAAAAAATTAACTACTAGGGCTAAATCTACCATGTTAAGTTTAAAATGTGGTTTAAATAAGTTACGTAAAGGAGGCTTAATAACTATAGCAGCCTATAAAGAACATGCAGAAGGAAAAGAAGAAGAAATTTTACTTATAGATTTTGTTAAAAGGCTTCCCAAAAATAAATATGCTGTAATGCTTCATTCTTTTGTAAACAGAGATGTAAATGCCCCAATTTTAATTGTAATAGAAAAAAAGTAATTTAAATTTAGGAGGTTTAAAAAATGCAGGATAAATTAGAATTAATAGCATCAAAAAAATTTGAATACTATGCTGAAATGTATAAAGTCGTAGATTTTATGAATAAGAACTTAAGTGAATATAATATTGTTTTAGGAATAACAGAAAAAGAAAATAAAAATATTATAAATATTTACAAAGAAAAGTGATCAACAATTGAAAGATCTATTGTAAATATGGTCAATAGATGTTAAAATGAAATAAATATTGCAAGAGTATGAAGATACGAAGAAGGGGCTGGATAATTATGGAAGATAATAATAAGCAAGACCTAATGAGAACCATTCAAATTAAGTTTCCAAGATTAAGTAAAGGACAAAAGCTTATAGCTGAGTATATTTTAAAACATTATGACAAAGCAGCATTTATGACTGCAGCAAAACTAGGCATTAGTGTGGGAGTTAGTGAATCTACTGTAGTTAGATTTGCAAATGAACTTGGATTTTCAGGATATCCAAAACTTCAAAAAGCTCTTCAAGAATTAATAAAAAATAAACTTACCACAGTTCAAAGAATTGAACTTTCAAATGATTTTGTAAGTGAAGAAAGTGCTCTGAAGGGTGTGTTAAAGTCAGATATGGAAAATATAAGAGCTACCCTTGAAAAAATAAATCATAAAACTTTTGAAGATGTTGTGAATAATATCTTCTCTGCTAACAAAATATATATAATAGGACTTAGAAGTTCTACCGCACTTTCTGAATTTTTAGGTTTTTATTTGAATCTCATTTTGGATAATGTAAAGGTGGTGAGCTATGGTATAAGTGACATTTTTGAGCAAATGATTAATGTTACGGATAAAGATTTAGTTATAGGTATAGGTTTCCCTAGATATGCAGCAAGAACTATTGAAGCATTATCATTTGCAAGAAGTAGAGGTGCAAAAGTTACTGCAATTACTGACAGTTTACTTTCACCTTTAGCTGCCAGGGCTGATTATACATTAATTGCACAAAGCAATATGGCTTCTTTTGTAGATTCATTAGTTTCTCCGCTTAGTGTAATAAATGCTCTAATAATTGCAGTAGGATTAAGAGAAAAAGAGAAAATATCTAAAACTTTCTCTGATTTAGAAGAAATTTGGCAGGAATATCAAGTATATTCATTTAAAGAAAGTAATTTATAAAGAACCAAAAGTTGTATTCTTATTTTGAAATTAAATTAAAAATTTCAAAAATTACAAAAATTTTTTAAAATTAAGAGGAAAATTGAGTTTATTGTAGAATACTATAAGTGTAAAGGATATCATATAAACTTAATTTAATTATCATGGGGAGGGTATTATAATGACAAAAGAATGTGTACAAAACTACATTAACGAGGTACTAGAAAAAGTAAAGAAGAGAAATAGTAATGAGCCAGAGTTTTTACAGACAGTAGAAGAGGTTTTAAGTTCTCTAGGTCCAGTATTTGAAAAACACCCAGAGTATGTTGAGTCAAATCTTTTAGAAAGATTTTGTGAACCAGAAAGACAGATTACTTTCAGAGTTCCATGGGTTGATGATGCAGGCAAGGTACAAGTTAACCGTGGATTTAGGGTACAATTCAATGGATGCATAGGACCTTATAAGGGTGGCTTAAGATTTCATCCATCAGTTTATATAGGAATAATTAAGTTTTTAGGATTTGAACAAATATTAAAGAATTCATTAACTGGACTTCCAATAGGTGGAGGTAAAGGTGGTTCTGATTTTGACCCAAGAGGTAAATCAGATAATGAGGTTATGAGATTCTGCCAAAGCTTTATGACTGAACTTTACAGACATATAGGACCAGATGTTGATGTACCAGCAGGTGACATTGGTGTTGGCGGAAGAGAAATAGGATATCTTTATGGTCAATATAGAAGAATAAGAGGAGCATTTGAAAACGGAGTTCTTACTGGTAAAGGAAGATCTTATGGTGGAAGTTTAATAAGACCAGAAGCTACAGGATTTGGTGCAACTTATTACTGTTCAGAAATGCTTAAACATGAAGGAACAGACTTCAAAGGAAAAACAGTTGCAATATCAGGATTTGGTAATGTATCTTGGGGAGTATGCACAAAGGTTGCAGAATTAGGTGGTAAGGTTATAACACTTTCAGGTCCAGATGGATATATTTATGATCCAGATGGAGTAACAGGTGAAAAAATTGACTACATGCTTGAAATGCGTGCATCAGGAAGAGATAAAGTACAGGATTACGCTGATAAATTTGGAGTTAAATTCTTCAAAGGAGAAAAGCCATGGGGTGTTAAAGCTGATATCATAATGCCAAGTGCTACTCAAAATGATATACATTTAGAACATGCTAAACAAATAGTGGAAAATGGTATAAAAATTGTTTGTGAAGTTGCTAATATGCCATGTACAAATGAAGCAGTTGAATATTTCCAGAAAAATGGCGTTATAGTAGGACCTGCTAAAGCTGCTAATGCTGGTGGAGTTGCTACTTCAGCTCTTGAAATGTCACAAAATAGTGAGAGATTATCATGGACAGCAGAAGAAGTTGATGCAAAACTTCATCAAATAATGATTAACATATACAACAATTGTAAAGATGCATCAGAAGCCTACGGTTTTGGATATAATTTAGTTGCTGGAGCTAACATTGCAGGATTTGTAAAAGTTGCTGATGCAATGTATGCACAAGGAAACTATTAATTTTAAGTAGATTTAATTTTAAGAGACGAATTCAAGTTGTTGGATTCGTCTTTTTTATGTACTAATAAGATTTAAACAGGTATATATTTAATATTAAATTCCAGTTTAAAATATAAATAGCAATTGATTAAAACTATAATTTTTTATTTTAAGTTTACATATGAGAATAATAACAAAGTTGAATAAACTTCATTATTATATTACTATTATAGTTGGAAAAAATATAATTGTAAGGCGGTGAATTTATGTCAACAGTTGTAGTAATTGGTGGTGGGCCAGCAGGTATGATGGCTGCAATAGCTGCTTCGAAAAAACATAATACTATATTAATCGAAAAAAATGAAAAGCTAGGAAAAAAACTTTATATAACGGGAAAAGGAAGATGTAATGTTACAAATGCTAAAGATATAAATGATTTTTTTGATTATATACCAGGTAATTCTACTTTTCTATATAGTGCTCTTTATACGTTTACTAATGAGGACACTATGAACTTTTTTGAAAATTTAGGTGTGAAATTAAAGATAGAAAGAGGAGATAGAGTATTTCCGGAATCTGACAAATCTTCAGATATAATAAATGCATTAGTAAATGAGTTACAAAAAAATAATGTAAACATAAAATTAAATACTAAAGTTAAAAAGTTTGTAATTAAAGATAATGTAATAAGTTCAGTACAACTTGAAGATAATTCTCTTATTGAAGCTGATAAATTTATATTGTGTACAGGTGGTATGTCTTATCCCCAAACTGGTTCTACAGGGGAAGGATTTAAAATTTCTAAGGATGTAGGGCATAGTGTAACAGAAATTATGCCTTCTTTAGTTCCTATTGAAATAGATGAAAATTGGATAAGTGAATTACAGGGACTTTCTTTGAAGAATGTTGAATTAAGAATAGTTGAAGGCAAAAAGAAAATCCTTTATAAAGATTTTGGAGAAATGTTATTCACTCATTTTGGAATTTCAGGGCCTATAGTTTTGAGTGGAAGTAGAGTAGTAAACAAATCCAATAATTTAAAAGTTTTTATTGATTTAAAACCTGCTTTATCTTCTGAAGAACTTGACAAAAGAATACAAAAAGATTTTACTAAATGTTTAAATAAAGATTTTAAAAATTCTTTAGATGAACTTCTCCCTAAAAAGCTTATAAATACTATAATAAATCTTTCTAAAATAGAACCAACTAAAAAAGTTAACTTGATAACAAAAGAAGAAAGAAAGAATTTAGTTAATTTGATTAAAAATTTATCTTTGAATATAAAAGGACTTAGACCTATATCTGAAGCAATAATCACTGCTGGAGGAATAAATATTAAAGAAATAGATCCTTCTACAATGAAATCTAAAATATTAAAAAATTTATATTTTGCTGGTGAAATTATTGATGTAGATGCTTATACAGGCGGATTCAATATACAAATAGCTTTTTCTACAGGGTATTTAGCAGGTATTAAAATAGATGAATAAGGGACTCCTAAATAAAATAGTATTGATCATATGAAAATTAAAAATTTATAAGTTTTTTATTTCATAAATCATGGAATAAAATAAAGGAGTTCACCTTTTTTTATAGAATATATATTAAGGTATATGTTGTAATTAAATAACAAAATGTTAAACATTTATGTTTTTTAGAAAGGCATTTAGAAAGGCGGAATGAAAGTTTGTATATTTCTGTAGCAATCGATGGACCTGCAGGTGCAGGAAAAAGTACAATAGCTAATATTATAGCTAATAAATTTGACCTTATGTATATAAATACTGGTTCTATGTATAGAGCTGTTACATTAATGGCTTTAAGAAATAATGTAGATTTTACAGATGTTAAATCTGTGTGTAATCTTACGAAATCTCTTGAAATGCATTTTGAAGGTAATTCATTAATAGTTAATGGTGAAGATGTAACTGAAGAAATTAGAAATACTACAGTAAGTAATAATGTATCTAATTATGCTGCTATACCAGAAATAAGGGAAATACTTGTAAAACTCCAACAGGATATGTCTAATAAATATAATGTAATTATGGATGGGAGAGATATTGGTACTGTAGTTTTAAAAAATTCTCCTCTTAAGTTTTTTTTAACGGCTAGTCCAGAGGAAAGAGCTAAAAGAAGGTATGAAGAGTTAATTGAAAAAGGTACGTCTGTAGAATATAATAACATATTAAATGACATAATAAAAAGAGATTATATAGATTCTAATAGAGCAGTAAATCCTTTAAAAAAGGCTTGTGATTCTATAGAGATAGATTCATCGAAGCTTTCTATAAATGATGTAATTGAGTTAATTTCTAATTATATAGAAGATTATATAAGAAAATGTAATGTGAACTGAGGGTGATTAAAGTTGAAAATTATTTTAGCAGATAATGCTGGTTTTTGCTTCGGAGTAAAAAGAGCAGTAGAAGAGGCAGAAAATATTCAAAAAAAATATAATAAAAGAGTATTTACTTTAGGGCCTTTAATTCATAATAATGATGTAGTAAATTATTTAAAAGAAAAAAACATACATACAACGGAACTTGCTGATATAAATGATTTAAATGAAAGTGACGTAATTATAATAAGGTCTCATGGGGTTCCTAAAAAAACTATAGATTTACTTAAAAGTAGGTCCTTAAATATAATTGATGCTACATGTCCGTACGTAGCTAATATACATAAAAAGGTAGATAAGTATTACAAATTAGGTTATTCCATACTTATTATAGGTGATAAAAATCATCCAGAGGTTATAGGAATTAATGGATGGTGCGATGACAGCGCAATTATATCCAAGGATGGTTCAAATTTAACTAAGCTTCCATCCAAAATATGTGTTGTATCTCAAACTACTGAAAAACAGGAAAATTGGAAAAAGGTTCTAAACATAATAGTTGAAAATTGTAAAGATATTGTTGCATTTAATACTATATGCAGTGCAACTGAATCAAGGCAAAATTCTGCTGAAAAAATTTCTAAAGAAGTAGACTTGATGTTAGTTATAGGTGGTCGCAATAGTTCTAATACCACTAAACTTTATGAAATATGTAAAAACAATTGCTCAAATACTATTCATGTTGAAAATTCAGGAGAAATACCTGATGATATAATTAATTCTCAAATAAATACTATAGGTGTTACAGCAGGAGCTTCAACACCTGATTGGATAATAAAGGAGGCAATTTCAAAAATGTACGAAGAAAAGAATATAGAGATGAGTGAACAATTAGCTTACATGGAACAAAATGATAAGCAAATAATAGTAGGCCAGGTTATTACAGGTACTGTAATTTCAGTAAATGAAAGTGGAGCATTTCTAAATATAGGTTATAAATCAGACGGATTACTTCCAAAGTCTGAAGTAACAAAAGATGATGCTTTAAATTTAAAAGATTTAATCCAAGTAGGAAATGAATTAACAGTTAAGGTTATAAGAAGAAAAAATGAAGATGGATATGTAGTTTTATCAAAAATAGAGCTTCAAAGGGAAAGCGCTTTTAAAGAAATTAAAGAAGCGAGTGAAAATAATAATGTATTAAAAGTATTAGTTAAGGATGCTGTTAAGGGAGGATTAGTTGCAAATTATAATGGTGTGAGAATATTTTTACCTGCATCTCATATAGAACTTTTCCATGTTGACGATCTTTCTACATATATAGGTAAAGAATTAGAAGTAAAAATAATAGAATTTAAACAAGAAAGAAAAGGAACACGAATAGTAGCTTCAAGAAGAAATTTATTAAAGTCAGAAAATGAAATTAAAGAACAAGAAACATGGAACTCTTTAGAAAAAGATGCTGTAGTAGAAGGTGAAGTTAAGAGATTAACTAACTTTGGTGCATTTATAGATGTACAAGGAGTTGATGGACTTCTTCATGTATCTGAAATATCCTGGGGAAGAATAGAAAAGCCTTCGGATGCATTAAAAATAGGTGATAAGATAAAAGTTTATATACTTGATATTGATAAGGAAAAGAAAAAGCTTTCATTATCTATTAAAAAGCTTGTAGAAGATCCTTGGAATAATGTAGATATTAAATATCCTGTAGGAAACATAGTTCTAGGAAAAGTGGTACGCTTTGCTAATTTTGGTGCTTTTATTGAATTGGAACCAGGAGTAGATGCTTTAGTTCATATATCGCAAATAAGTCATAATAGAATAAATAAACCTGATGATGTGTTAAAAATAGGTGAAGAGATAAAAGCAAAAATACTAGAGGTAAGTAAAGAAAATAAAAAAATAGGATTGAGTATTAAAGAAGTAGATGAATTTTAATATTCTAGAATAATTTTTGTAAAATGCGTGTAATATAAATATAGAGCACGCATTTTTGCATATATTATTAAATAAGCTTCATAGTAAACGAGAGGTATATCTAAAAAATAAGAGTTTTTGATGCATATTATTAAAAAATGCCTATATATATTGACTTTTTTCTTATATTTGATAAAATCTAATTGTTATCATTTTATATAAGGGGGTAAATACGGAAAATGAATGAATTAGGACGTCATATTTTAGCAGAAATTTATGGGTGCAGTTCGGAGAGTTTAAATAATAAAGAATTCATTGAAAAGATAATGGTAGATTCTGCATTAAAAGCAGGTGCAGAGGTAAGGGAAGTTGCTTTCCATAAGTTTAGCCCTCAGGGGGTTAGTGGAGTAGTTATAATATCAGAATCTCATTTGACAATACACACTTGGCCAGAACTTGGATACGCTGCTGTAGATGTATTTACTTGTGGTGATAGAGTGAATCCATGGGATGCATGTAATTTTATGACTGAAAAGTTAAATGCAAAGAATATGACTGCTACTGAAGTTAAGCGAGGAATATTTGAGCAGCCTGTTTCGGTTAAAGCGTCAAATATATAAGAGATCATCAATAAGATGATCTCTTATTTTTAAGTGTAAATAAGTGTAATTAAATTTTATCTATCAAGCATATATTATTGTATATATGCTTAATAGGTGGTGGAATATAAATGGGTAACGATGATATTACAGCTGAAAATCAGATGTCAAAAAAAGAAAAAAATATGATAGATACAGTTCTTGAAAAATATGATTTTGAAGTTATAGATTATTCAAAAGTTAGAAGTGCATATAAAATAAAAACTAGCAATGGCAATGTATGTTTGAAGAAAATAAATCACGGAAGATATAAACCTCATAATGGAAGTTTTTTAGTTGAAGCTCTTTCTGATAAAGGATTTTGTAATACAGCTAAATATTATAAGACTAAAACTCAAAATAAATATGTTAGATATAAAAATATGCTTTTTTATGCCACAGAATGGATAGATGGTGAAGAATGTGATCTAAATAATATAGAAGAGGCTATTATTTGTACAAAGTTGCTAGCTCAGTATCATAAGGCTGCAAGTGGCATAGATACTACAGAACTTAGAATACGTAATAATTTAAAAAATTGGCCTAAAATTTTTAAAGATAATTTAAGAGATTTAGAGAGGTTTGAGAGAATTGTAAAGAATAGAAAAATAAAAACGGAATTTGATTCAATGTATTGTGGTTATTTAGATAACATATATCACAGAGCGATGATATCTTTGAATTTTTTAAATACTTCCGATTACTATAAATTATCAAAGCAGGCTGAAAAAAACAAAACTATATGCCATGATAGCTTTTACTATCAAAATATTATAAAGAAAAATAATGAATATTATATAATAGATTTAGACAGCATTCTCATAGATCTTCATGTAAATGATTTAGGTAAGCTAATAAGAAGGTTGATGTTTAAAGGTTCCTATGAATGGAATTTTGAAAAAGCAAAGATTTTAATAGAAGCTTACAATGAAGTTAATAAATTAGAGAAAAATGAATTAGAAGTAATGCTATCTTTAATAGTGTTTCCACATAAGTTTTGGAAGCTTGGCAAAAAAAGATATGTTAAGTGCAAAAACTGGGATGAAAAAAAGTATATTCATAAATTAAATAGACTTATGAGATATAATGAGATGCAGAATAAATTTTTAGAGGAATATTTAAATTATCTTGAAAATTATCAGTAAATTTGACTTATATACAGTTATTAATTATACTTAAATTAGTAATTAATAATAATTTTTGATTATGAGGATATTTAATATGTATCAATGTGTAACGCTAAATAAAAGGAATTTCGGTGTTTTAAGAAAACTCAATGAAATTAGAAATAATTTTAATTCCCTAAATGAAGATTTTTTTGCAGTTTACAACGAATGTAATTTTGCAGGGCAGATACTATTAAAAAGGAAGGTAAAATTATTAAAGAAAGATGAAGAATACATAGGATATATGTGGTTTGAAATGACCGATAAAAATAATTGTAATATAAATTCTTTAAGTGTATCAGAAAAAACAGATTATATCCCATATAAGTTTTTACTAACCGCTTTAAAAAGTAACTGCACTAGCTCATATTTGTGTGAGGATAACGATTATAATTTTGATATTTTAAAAAATATAGGATTCAACGTAAAAGATGGAACTTTAATACTTTGTTCTGATACTTATAAAAATGTACCTTTATTGCTTAAAGATGATTTGGAATTTGAAAATTTTAAAATGGGTTTTGATGAGCAAATTAGGTGTACTATACAAAATGAAGTATTTAAGGAAGAATCTAGAGTACCTTTGTCTTTGGAGGATATTTACTATGATGAACTCCAAAGCTATTATTTTGATAGAGGTGCTGTATTCTTAAAAAAAGATGGAAAGCATATTGGATATGGGCAAATAATAATAGAAGACAATACACCGTTTATAGTTAATTTTGGCATATTAGAAGAATATAGAGGAAAAGGGTACAGTAAATCACTGTTTACTTATCTTTTGAAAATATGCAGTTTCAATGGATTTGATCAAGTTAAAATAAAAGTGAAAATTTCAAATATAGTGGCACTGAATTTATATAAGAGTTTAGATTTTAAAACATTATCAAAAAATTATAGATGGGAATTAAAAAAGTAAGTTTCATGTTTTAACAACATGAAACTTACTTTTAATTTAATATACTAATGAGTCTTTTTATATTCTTCTATGGCAATTTTTAATAGATTCATAGCATCTTTTAATGATTCGCAGTTTAAACAGTAAGATAATCTTATCTCATCTTTTCCTCGTCCAGGAGTTCCGTAGAAGCCACCTGCAGGAGCTACCATTACGGTTTTACCATCATGACTAAAATCAGTTAAAAGATATTTAGCAAAGTCTTCAGCATCTTCAACAGGTAATTTAGCTACTATGTAAAATGCACCTGTTGGTTTTTTACATATTACTCCAGGAATGTTTTCTAAGCCCTCCATCATTATGTCTCTTCTCCTTTGATATTCAGCTCTTGTCTCAGTAAAGTAACTTTCAGGAGTGTCTTTTAATGCTGCTGCACCAATTTGCTCTACAGTAGGAACGCAAAGTCTTGTTTGGCATAACTTCATTATATTAAACATTAAATCTTTATTTTTAGAAGCTACTAATCCAATTCTTGCTCCACAAGCACTATAACGTTTTGATATACTGTCTACAACAATTAATCTATCCAATATGTCTGTCATTGTTAAAGTTGATGTATATTGTAATCCATCATATACAAATTCTCTATAAACTTCATCAGCAATTAAGAATAAATCATGTTCTTTTACTATATCTCCAAGCATTCTTAACTCTTCTTTAGTATATACAACACCTGTAGGATTTCCAGGATTTGAAATCATTATAGCTTTTGTTTTTTCACTAATTTTACTTACTATTTCTTCTTTTGAAGGGAGATGGAATCCTTCTTCGGCCTTCGTTAAGAAAGGAACTGTTTTAGCACCTGCTATTTGAGCAAACCCAGTATAGTTAGTATAGAATGGTTCAGGCACTACTATTTCATCACCAGCATCACAAATAGCTTGGAACACTAGCATTATAGCTTCACTACCACCATTAGTTATATATAGTTGATCCTTAGTGAATTCAGTTCCCCATTTTTTATAATATTCTATAAAGCTTTCTTGAAGAGCATCCATTCCTTGTGATTCAGTATACTTTAAAACATCTTCTTTAAAGTTTGCAATAGCTTTAAAGAAAGGATCTGGAGTTAAAACATCAGGCTGACCAATATTAAGATGATAAACCTTAGTTCCTCTTTTTTTTGCTTCTGTAGCATAAGGAGCCAATTTACGGATTGGTGAAAATTGCATATCCAGTATTCTGTTTGACAATTTCATTTTATATAACCCCCATTCGTAATATAAATACATAATATTTAAATAGATAAAAATCTATTTTTAATCTAACTATAATTTTATTATAGTTTCAATTGGAACATGATTTGATTTTAATTGAAACATGGATTCATATTGTATTTGTTGAAAATAATTTCTATCTCCAATACATTCACATCTTATTAAATCCTTATTTTTTTCAAATTCATCTGATTGCTTCATATCATGCATAATAGTCCCTCCTTTTAGGTGTAGTTTGCCCTAAAAAAAGGGTTTTATTTAGCTAAATTTATAGATATTTTAGTAATATTTAGCAAGAACTTTTGCTAATCTTTTAACACCTTCTATTATTTTTTCATCCGGCATACATGAATAATTTAATCTAAAGTAATTTGGATGACTGCCATTAGGGAAGAATGAGCCACCAGGAACAAAAGCTACATTTTCTTTTAAAGCTTCTTTTAATATTTCTTTAGCATCAAGACCTTCCTTTAATTTAACCCATGTAAATAATCCTCCATAAGGATTAGTATGAATTACTCCCTTTGGAAAGTATTTATCCATGCTTTCAAGCATTAAAGTTCTACGCTTTCCATAGACATTTTTAATACTTTCAATATGTTCATCTAAATTATAAGTTTCCATAAATAAGGCTGTTGCTCTTTGATCCAAAGTACTGCATTGTAAATCTGCGCCTTGTTTTACTATTATATATTTTTCTAGTATTTCAGGTGAAGCACATACCCAACCTAATCTTAAGCCTGGACAGAAATTCTTTGAAAATGTTCCAAGGTAAATAACCCATCCTTCTTTATCAAAGCTTTTTATTGATGGATGTCTTGTACCTTCATATATAAGATCACCATATGGATTATCTTCAATTACTGGTATTTTATATTCTGCAGCTAATTCAGCAACTCTTTTCCTTCTGTCATCTGTCATAGTTATTCCACTTGGATTTTGAAAATCAGGTATGGTGTATATCATTTTTGCATTAGGATTTGCTTTTAATGCTTTTTCTAAATCTTCCATTATCATACCATGATCATCCATAGATATTTCAACAAATTTTGGTCTATATGCTGCAAATGCATTAAGAGCACCTAAATAACTAGGACTTTCACAAATAACTACATCGCCTTCATTTACAAAGATTTTAGCTGAAAATTCTATTGCTTGCTGTGAGCCTGTTGTCATAGTTATATTATCAGCAGTAACATTTACCTTTGCAGGAGTCATTCTTTGTTTAGCGATTATTTCTCTTAGAGGTTTAAAACCTTCTGTAGAACTATATTGTAAAGCTAGTTTTCCATCCCTTTCCAAAACTTTTTGCATGATTCCTTCCATTTCCTTAACAGGAAACAATTCTGGAGCAGGTAATCCACCAGCGAAAGAAATAATTTCAGGCATTTCTGTCAATTTTAAAAGCTCTCTAATTTCTGATGCCTTCAAACCTTTAGCTCTCTCTGAAAAACGTATATCCATAAAAATCCCTCCGAAAATTATATATTATTACTGTTTACAATAATATGTATTCTACAAAAAACTAAAAAGTCCTTTTTATTAATAGATAATTGCATGAATATTTGAGCAGATATTATAATTAATTTAAAATTTAGTAAATTCAAAACCTTTTCATTCAAATTTAAATAACAATAATTATAGTAATAATACAATTTTTGATTCATTATATCAATGATGATTTATAAAACATATAACTTTCTTTAATATAGTATGATTTAACTACATGATTTGCATATTATACTATAATGCAATTTATTTATACAAAACATTTAAAGTTAAGAAAAATTCAACAATATAAAATTGAATTAGTAATTAAGTAGTATTTATAGAAGTCAACATTTTTTAGTAATATAAAATAGATATTAGTAAAAAAGTATAGTATAATGTAAAAGGTTAAGTATACAACAACGAAATAAGTCGCTTAAGTTAGAGGTGAAGTAATTGAATAATGAATTAAAAATTAGAGAAAAAAGCAAACTGTTTTTTATAGAAACTTGGGGCTGTCAAATGAATGAAGAGGATTCAGAAAAGTTATCAGGTATGCTAAAAAAGATAGGATATGAAAGAACTCAAGTAAAAGAAGATTCCGATTTAATAATATTTAATACTTGCTGCGTAAGAGAAAACGCTGAATTAAAGGTATATGGTAATCTTGGTGCACTAAAAAAGCTCAAGGATAAAAAGCCTGATTTGATTATAGCAATATGCGGATGCATGATGCAGCAGGAAGGAATGGCAAAAGACATAGTAAAAAGATTTCCATTTGTTGATATTATATTTGGAACTCATAATGCATATAAATTTCCGGAATATTTGAATAGAGTAAAGCAAGAAGGGAAATCCATAATTGAAATTCAAAATAAGGAAGATGGCATTGTTGAAGGACTTCCAATAGATAGAAAAAGTGATGTTAAAGCTTTCGTTACTATAATGTATGGATGCAATAATTTTTGCACTTATTGCATAGTACCTTTTGTAAGAGGAAGAGAAAGAAGCAGAAGACCTGAAGATATAGAAAATGAAATAAAAGATTTGATATCAAAAGGTTATAAAGAAATCACTTTACTTGGACAAAATGTTAATTCTTACGGTAAGGATTTAGAGCCTAAATTAAGCTTTGCAGATCTTTTAAAAAGAATAAATGAAATAGAGGGATTACAAAGAATTAAATTTATGACTCCACATCCTAAGGATTTTACACAGGATGTATTAGATGCTATTGCTCAGTGTGATAATGTATGTGAACAAGTGCATTTACCTGTACAATCAGGATCAAGCAGGATATTAAAAAAGATGAATAGACATTACACAAAAGAACAGTACCTTGATTTAGTACGAAGAATAAGAGAAACTATACCTGATGTATCTATAACTACAGATATTATAGTAGGTTTCCCAGGAGAAACAGAAGAAGATTTTGAAGAAACTTTAAGTTTAGCAAGAGAAGTACAATATGATTCTGCATTTACTTTTATATATTCAAGGAGGAAAGGAACTCCTGCAGATGAAATGGAAGAACAAATAGATGAAGATGTGAAGCATGAAAGATTTAATAGGTTAGTAGAAATAATCAATGCTTCTAGTGCTAAAAATAATAAAAAGTATGAAGGTAGAATTGAAGAAATTTTAGTTGAAGATTTTAGCAAAAATGATGATACTAAATTAACTGGAAGAACAAGAACAGGCAAACTTGTTAATTTCTCTGGTAGCAAAGATAATATAGGAAAACTTGTTAAAGTTAAAATTGTTAAAGCAAATTCATTTTCATTAATAGGTGAAGAAATTTAAAGTGGCAAGGGGATAGTATTTCCCTTGCCACATGGTTTAAAGGAGGTTTTTGATTTGGGATTAACTCCAATGATGCAGCAATATTTAGATGCTAAAGAAGGATGTAAGGATTGCATACTTTTTTTTAGGTTAGGTGATTTTTATGAAATGTTTTTTCAAGATGCAGAAATAGCTTCTAAAGAATTAGAACTTGTACTTACAGGTAGAGATTGTGGATTAGAAAAGAGAGCGCCAATGTGCGGAATACCTTACCATGCTGCTAATAGTTATATAAGTAGATTAATAAACAAAGGTTATAAAGTAGCCATTTGTGAGCAATTAGAGGATCCATCACAAGCTAAGGGAATTGTTAAAAGGGGTATTATAAAGGTAATTACACCAGGTACATATACAGATGCCTCTTTTCTAGAAGATAATAAAAATAACTATATAATGACTTTATATTTGGAAAAAGAAAAAAATATATGTGCTTTATGCTTTGCAGATATATCTACAGGCGAATTTAATTGTACAGATATGAAATTCAACCTAGCAACTTTGCTGGATGAAATTTCTAAATATTCTCCTAAAGAAATATTAATACAAGAGGATTTAGATGAAAAAATACAAAACGATATAAAAGAAAGATTTAGTGCATCATTTACAAGTCTTTCTCAAGATTTTTTCACCTTAAATGCAAAAGAGCTATTAAGTAAACAATTTAGTGGATTTAAAGAAGAAGATTATAATGAAGTTTTAGTTAAATGTTCAAGTGGTCTTTTAAAGTATGTTGTTGAAACTCAAAAAACTCAATTATCTCATATTAATTGTTTTAACTATTATAATGTAGTAGATTATATGGCAATAGATATAAATTCTAGAAGAAACTTAGAATTAACTGAAACTTTAAGGGATAAAAGCAAAAAAGGATCTCTTTTATGGGTAATGGATAGAACTAATACCGCTATGGGCGGAAGGCAACTTAGAAAATGGATAGAACAACCTTTGATAAATAAAAGTGCAATAAAACTTAGAATTGATTCCGTAGAAGAATTATTAAATAATTTAACTATTCATGAAGATTTAAAAGAAGCTTTAAAAGAAATTTATGATATAGAAAGATTAGTTGGAAAAATATCTTCTAAAAATGTCAATGCAAAGGAATTGATATCCCTTAAAGGTTCAATTAAAAAAATACCAATTATTAAAAAAGTACTTTCAAATTTTAAAACTACTCTTTTACATAATATGAGTATTAAATTAGATGAATTGCAGGATATATATGAAATATTAGATAAGGCTATAATAGATAATCCTTCTATATCTTTAAAGGAAGGTAATCTTATAAAAGAAGGTTATAATGAAGAAGTTGATGAATTAAAATTAGCTAAAGCACATGGCAAGGATTGGATTGCTTCTCTTGAAAACAGTGAAAGAGAAATTACAGGTATTAAATCCCTAAAAGTTGGATACAACAAAGTTTTCGGATACTATATTGAAGTAACTAAAACTAATTTAAGTTCTATTCCAGAAGGAAGGTATATAAGAAAACAAACTTTAGCTAATGCGGAAAGATATATAACTCCTAGTCTTAAAGAAATGGAAGATAAAATACTTGGATCAGAAGAAAAGCTTATTAATTTGGAATATGACATTTTTATTGATGTAAGAGATAAAATAGAAAAGCAAGTAGGCAGAATGCAGGAAACTGCAAAAATTATATCTGAAATAGATTGTTTAAGTTCGCTTTCTACTATAGCTTTAGAGAACAACTATTGTAAACCAGAAATCAACAGTAAGGAAGATATTTATATTGAAGAGGGAAGACATCCTGTAGTAGAAAAAATGATACCTTCAGGAAGCTTTATATCAAATGATACTGTTATAAATACTTCTGATGAACAGCTCTTAATCATAACAGGTCCTAATATGGCAGGAAAATCTACTTATATGAGGCAAGTAGCATTGATTGTGATTATGGCTCAAATAGGAAGTTTTGTTCCTGCTAAAAAGGCAGTAATATCAGTTTGTGATAAAATATTTACAAGAATAGGCGCTTCTGATGATCTAGCTGCAGGTAAAAGTACTTTTATGGTTGAAATGTGGGAAGTATCAAATATATTAAAAAATGCTACAAATAAAAGTTTAATATTATTAGATGAGGTAGGAAGAGGAACCAGTACTTATGATGGTCTTAGTATAGCTTGGTCTGTAATAGAATATATTTGTAACAACAAAAAGCTTAAATGCAAAACATTGTTTGCTACCCATTACCATGAGCTTACTAAATTGGAAGACATTTTATCAGGGGTTAAAAACTATTCTGTATCAGTAAAAGAAATAGGTAGCGATATTGTGTTCTTGCGTAAAATTATAAAAGGCGGTGCTGATCAATCCTATGGCATAGAAGTAGCAAAGTTGGCAGGTCTTCCTGATGAAGTTATAGAGAGAGCTAAGGAAATACTAAAATCAATTGAAAATGAAAAAAGTAGTGATATAGATGTTCGTGAAATTATAGATAGCAATGTTGAAATAACTGAAAAAAATATATCAAAGTCTCAAAAAGAATACTATAGTATTAATGAAGATGTATCATCTGATGAAAAGTTAAAAAATGATAGTTTAGCCATTACAGAAGATAAAAGTGTGCCACTTCAAATGGGATTTTCTGATATAGAAAAAGAAAATTTAATAAAAGAAATAAGTTCTCTTGACGTATTAAGTATGACACCTATGGATGGATTTAATAAGCTTTATGATATAATAAAAAAAGCAAAGGATCTAAATTAAGTATTGTGAGATAAGGACACTTTAATAAATAAAATACTTTTTGAAATTAAAATATTAGAAATAAGTAACCAGTATTTAGTTACTTATTTTTAAGTTATATAGATTATGAAGGTGATATTTTGAAAAGAGTAAATGTACTAGATTTAGAAACATCTAATAAAATAGCAGCAGGAGAAGTAGTTGAAAGACCTTTTTCAGTAGTAAAAGAGTTAGTTGAAAATAGTATAGATTCAGGAGCTAAAAATATAACTGTAGAAACAACAGATGGTGGACAAAAAACTATTAAGGTTTTAGATGATGGAGAAGGTATTCATCCAGATGATATCGAAAAAGTTTTTATGCCACATGCTACAAGTAAAATAAAAAATATAGAAGATATTTATAACATAAATACTATGGGATTTAGAGGTGAGGCTTTAGCAAGTATTGCTTCTGTTTCAAATACTATTTTAAGAAGTAAAATAAAAGAATTTGATTTTGGAAAAGAAATTTCAATAACCGGAGGTAATATAAATCATATTGAAGATGCAGCCTGCAATTTAGGAACTACCATAGAAGTTAATGATATATTTTTTAATGTTCCTGCTAGGCAAAAGTTTTTAAAGTCTTCAAGTAGGGAATCTGCCTATATAACAGATATATTAAATAGATTAGCTTTAGCTCATAGTGACATTTCTTTTAAACTCATTAATAATGGTAAAAAAGTACTTACTACTTATGGAACAGGAAACTTAGTAGACACTATAAGGTGTGTATACGGAAAATCTACATGTGATAATATAATAAATTTTGAGAGACATACGGATATAATGTCTATATACGGATATATTGGTAATTCTGAAATAAGCAGAGGAAGTAGAAATAATGAAAGTATATTTGTAAATAAAAGGTATATAAAAAATAAACTAATAACTGCAGCAGTGGAGAATGCATTTAAATCCTTTTTGATGATAAATAAGTATCCTTTTTTTGTATTATTTCTAGACATATTTCCTGAATACATAGATGTAAATGTTCATCCTACTAAATCCGAAATAAAATTTAGGGATGATAGGGAAATTTTCAAAATTACCTTTGATACTGTACATAAGGCATTAAGAGATAGTCTTAAGGACTCCTTCAATATATTCCCCGAGGAAATTAATAATGATTTATCTTCTGTGCCAGATGACAATAATGCTAAAGGGGGACTATTAAAAGATAAAGTAGAAAATAAAAAAGAACTAATACAGCTTCCTATAGATTTAAAATCAAAACATGAAGATACTTATAATATCGAAAGGTCTAATTGTTATAAAGATTATGGAGAAAAACATCCGATAGAACGTAATGAAGATTTTCAATTATGCAAAGAAAATAGTGAATTATTAAAAATAGATAAGACTTATAGTAAAGAGAATGTCTGCAGCCAAATTGAAGTTAATCCTATTAAAGTTGAACCTAAATTTCCAAAGCTAAATATAATAGGCCAATTTCATAGTACATACATATTAGCTCAATATATGGATACGCTGTATCTTATAGATCAACATGCTGCTCATGAAAAAATACTATTTGAACAATATAAAAAAAGTATTAAGGAAAATAATATAGTAGCTCAAATTTTAATAACTCCTGTAATTATTGAATTGTATCATGAAGATTTTATGTATTATGCAGATAATAAAGAAACTTTTTCTAAAGTAGGTTTTAATATAGAAGTTTTTGGCGATAATACAATAAGTATAAGAGAGGTACCTTTAGTATTAGGTAAGCCTGATATAAAAAATTTGTTTACGGATATATTGGAAAATCTTAAAAATATGGGCTCTGGTGAAACTTGGGAAGTAAAATATAATGCTATAGCTAAACTTGCCTGCAAAGCAGCAATAAAGGCTAATGATAATTTATCTAATATAGAAATGGATGCTTTAGTAGAAGAGTTAAGATTTATTAATGATCCATTTAATTGTCCCCATGGCAGACCTACTATAATAAAAATTACTCTAAACGAACTAGAAAAAAAATTCAAAAGAATACAGTAAACTATTTAGAAATTTAAAGCTTTTTATATAAATTTGTTAGCAAGATAACATCCAAGGGAAAAGGGGGATTTTATGAAAGATTTATTTATACTGGCAGGGCCTACTGCTGTAGGAAAAACTGATATATCTATAAAACTTGCGCAAAGATTAAATGGAGAAGTAATATCTGCAGATTCTATGCAGATATATAAATACATGGATATAGGTTCTGCAAAAGTTACAAAAGAAGAAATGCAAAATATACCTCACCATCTTATAGATATAATAGAACCTAATATAAATTTTAATGTTTCTGAATACAAAAAGATGGTTGAAGAAAAAATAGATTATATAAGCAGTAAAAATAAATTGCCTATGTTAGTGGGAGGTACTGGATTATATATTAATTCCTTGATTTACAATTATGATTTCACTGAAGCATCTACAGATTATGAATATAGAAACTACCTTCATCATTTAGCAGAAACAGAAGGAAAAGAATATGTACATAGCTTACTTAAAGAAGTAGATATTGAATCTTTTAATAGATTATATCCTAATGATTTAAAAAGAGTTGTAAGAGCACTTGAGGTTTATAAACTTACGGGTAAAACTATAAGTGAGTTTAATTTGGAAAATGATATTTATGATATACCTTATAATGTTTATTACTTTGTACTTACTATGGATAGAGAAAAGCTTTATGAAAGAATAAACAAAAGGGTAGACATAATGCTTGAAAATGGACTGATAGAAGAAGTTAAAAAGTTAAAAGCTATGGGATATTCATCTGATATGCAGTCAATGAAAGGTATAGGTTATAAAGAAATTTTATATTATCTAGATAATAAAATTTCTTTAGATGAAGCTATTTACTCTATAAAAAAGGGTAGTAGAAACTATGCTAAAAGGCAGCTTACTTGGTTCAGAAAAGATAAAAGAGCTATATGGATAGACAAAGATAAGTTTGAGAAAGAAGATGAAATTGTAGATAATATAATTGACATTTTTACATCATTAAAGAAATTATAATAATTAAAAGGAATTTATAATAATTTATAGAATATATAAATTAAAACTTTCAACGGAGGGTGTGGATAATATGAGTAAAACAGCCAGCAATTTACAAGATATATTTTTAAATGGCGCAAGAAAAAATAGAACTGCAGTTACTATACATTTAACTAATGGTTTTCAGCTCAAAGGTAATGTTAAAGGATTTGATAGCTTTACAGTCGTTCTTGATAGTGAAGGTAAGCAGATGATGATATACAAACATGCTATATCTACTATTACTCCTGCTAAAACTATTTTATTTAACAATATTCCTTGTGAAGAAACTCAACAAGAAAAGTAAGAAATAGGCAGATTATTGCCTATTTTTTTTTTATATGATATTATAAAACATGTGTTAAAAGGAACCAGTAACTAGTAATCATCAATGAATTATATTTAGTTGGAATATTGCTGTAGGTAACTATCAGGTGAATTGATTACTAATTTCTAATCTTTACATTCAAGTAACCTTGTTATTAATTGAGGTTGCTTTATACATAAAAATTTAAAGGAGTTTGGTAAAATGATAGAACTAACAAAACAAAAGTTAAAGCAGTATTATGGTATAAGTGATAAAGTCCTTGAACTTTATGAACAAACCATAAATGATATAAAAGATGAATTTTTAAAGTATGATGAAATAAGAGAGTATAATCAATTAAAAGTTTTAAATGCGCTGCAGCAGGAAAGAATAAGCGAATCTCATTTCACTAATTCTTCAGGATATGGATATGGAGACATAGGAAGAGATTCTTTAGATAAAGTTTATGCTAGAATATTCAACTGTGAAAGTGCATTAGTAAGACCTCATTTTGTGAATGGTACTCATGCATTAGGAGCTGCTTTATTTGGAAACTTAAGACCTAATGACACTATGATGTGCATATGTGGTACTCCATATGATACATTACATAATATTATAGGAATAAGCGGAAAAGAAAATATAGGATCTTTAAAGGATTTTGGAGTAAATTATAAACAGGTAGATTTAACTTCTGAAGGTAAATTTAATTATGATAAGATCAAAAATGAATTAGAAAATGATCCTAAAATAAAATTAATACATATACAAAGATCTACTGGATATGGCTGGAGAAAAGCTTTATTGGTATCAGAAATTAAAGAAATAATAGATTTTGTAAAAAACATTAAACCAGAAGTGATATGTTTTGTAGATAATTGTTATGGTGAGTTCATAGACATAAAAGAACCTACAGATGTAGGAGCTGATTTAATCGCAGGCTCACTTATTAAAAATATAGGGGGAGGGATAGCTCCAACAGGAGGTTACATAGCAGGAAAAGAAGAATATGTTACTCAAGCTTCTTATAGATTAACCATACCTGGAATAGGTGGAGAATGTGGTTCTACTTTTGGTGTTATGAGACTCTTATATGAAGGATTATTTCTGGCACCACATGTAGCTATGGAAGCAGTAAAGGGAGCTCTTTTCTGTGCGAGGATAATGGAGCTTTCTGGATTTGAAGTACTTCCATACTATACAGATAAGAGAAGTGATATAATACAAGCTATAAAATTTAATGATAAAGAAAAATTAATAAATTTCTGTAAAGGCATTCAGCAAGGATCACCTATAGATTCTTTTGTACAATGTGAACCATGGGATATGCCAGGCTATGAAGATCAGGTAATAATGGCAGCAGGTGCCTTTGTTCAAGGATCATCTATTGAATTATCAGCAGATGCACCAATAAGGGAACCATACATAGCATATCTTCAGGGTGGTCTTACTTTTGATCATGCTAAAATAGGCATATTAATTGCTCTTTCTAAGATAATTTAATATTACAATTTAAACTGTTAGTTAGGTTATACAAATTGGGTATACATTGATTATATAACTTAGAGCTGCAGAGCTTATATTAAAAGTTATAGTAAAGCTGCAGGAAAATATTTAACTAATGCTGAAATTATAACAATTAGTAATATAATGAAATAACTTAATTAAAAGATAGTACTTCTTAGCATAAGAGGTACTATCTTTATTGATTTGAAATGCAATGAAACTTTTATATATTTAGAATAATTAGTTTAGTAGTTTCTGTAAAGTCCTACTAATTTACCTAGCACCTGACAATCAGGTACGATTATTGGCTTCATAGTTTTGTTTTCCGGTTGAAGCCTTATATGATCTTTTTCTTTGAAGAACCTTTTAAGAGTGGCTTCGTTATCTATTAAAGCAGCAATAATATCACCATTTTCAGCAGCATTAGTTTTTTCAATTATGCAAAAATCACCATTTAATATTCCAGCATCAATCATACTTTCGCCACTAACCTTTAACATAAAAAGCTCTTTATTACTTTTTACGTAATCTACAGGCAAAGGGAAGGTGTCTTCTATGTTTTCTACTGCTAAAATAGGCATACCAGCAGTAATAGTGCCTATTATAGGAACATTTATCATTTCTTTTCTATTCAAAGAATTTTCTATGACTTCTATAGTTCTAGGCTTAGTAGCGTCTCTTTTTATGAGACCTTTTTTTTCTAATCTTTCAAGATGTCCATGAACTGTAGATGTAGAACTTAATCCTACAGCTGCACATATTTCCCTTACAGAAGGGGGATATCCTTTTTCTTTAATTTGATCCTTTATAAATTCGTAAATTTCCATCTGTTTATTACTTTTACGTCCGGCCATAAAAACACCCCTTTAACTTAGATATTTTAGAGAAACTAATTTTCCAAAAATACTTTAATTAACTTGAATTATACCATATTTAAATACAATTATCAAACTTGTGTTCTGTGAAAGGGTCGCTTTAGTTGTATAATTTTATAATAAATGGGATATAATTAATTTAGTATAGGATAAAATTCCCGATTATAGTAATATTGAATAAAAATAACTTGGAATTTAATTTAGATTGTGTATAATAGTATTTAGGCTTTAAATTATTAAATGTAGAATCTAAGATATTATACTAAAAAGGGAAGGAATTAGCTGATGAATAAAAAGTGTATATTTAATTCTAATAAAGACTGTATTAACTGCGGTGACTGCAATAAATGTGATTTAAATTCTAATAAGAAGTGCAATAACTGTGGTAAGTGTCTTGAATTAGAAGGTTATGATATGAAAGCAATAAAAATCGATGAAATAATGGAAGAAAAAAATGACACAGAAGTGTTTGAAAATGATAATTGTTATCAAGTACTTAATGATGAAAAAGAATCTGTTTCTTCATGTGGAGAACAGTCAGAATGCCAGAGTAACAATGATGATAAAATAGAATTTATAGATGATATAGATGGTTTAAGAGAGATTATTGAGGACGAAGGAGTATTTAAGGACTTAACCTATGAAGAGTTTCCTGGTTTTATAAGATTTAAGACTAATGAGAATAACTAGAAAGTTGCAAGAGGCTTGTGAAAAGGGACACAGCCTCTTGTTTTTTTAATTCTCGCTTTCTTCACTTAAAGGATTTAATTTAACGGCATCTCTTAATTTTTCATCATCAACGTGAGTGTAAATTTGAGTTGTGGATACATTTTCATGGCCTAATATTTTTTGGAGACTTCTTATATCTACGTTTCCGTATTTATACATAAGCGTTGCGGCTGTGTGTCTCAGTTTATGAGGGGTATATTTTTCTGAATCCAATTTTGCATTAACTAAATGCTTTTTCAACATAATTTCTACAGTTCTTTTGCTTATTCTAGTATGATTTTTGCTTATAAAAAGGGCATCTTTATCGATTATTTTATCTAAATTCTCATTACGAACCTTTAAATAATTATCCAAAGCTTTCACACATGCATTATTTAAATAAACTGTCCTCTCTTTATTACCTTTACCTATAACAGTTAAAATATCTCCTTTTATATTAGGAATATCAATGCCGCAGAGCTCAGAAAGTCTAAGACCACAATTTAAAAAGAAAGTTATTATACAATAATCTCTTTCCTTGTTCCTGCCAGATATGGCGTTTAAAAGAGATTTACTTTCATCTAAAGTGAGATATGTCGGGTTTCTTTTGCTTATTTTAGGAGATTCTAAATCTATAGCGGGGTTTTCAACTATAATTTTAGCTTTACCATTTAGAAATTTAAAAAATGATTTTAATGTAGCAACTTTTCTAGCTCTAGCATAAGCACTATTTTCTCTATATTTTTCTGTGAACGATAAAAATGCGTAAAGATCTGCTAAAGTTATTTGCTGTAAAACAGCATTACTTATATCACCTATAGGTATTTCTTCAAAATCAAGGCTTTCATCATTGAATAATCCTTTATAAATTTTTAAAAATCTAAAAAACATAGTTAAATCGATTTTATAACCTTTTATGGTATTTTGAGATTTTCCTTTTATTGTTTCTAAGTAATTTAAAAAATCTATTAAACTTTGGGGTAGATTATTACTTCTTATTGATGCAATATCGTATTTCATAATGCTAAATTCCTTTCACTTCTTCTGATATTTCTGTAATTACATTTTTTAAGGCATCTTTATTATTACTTAATTTTATAAGTTTATAGCACTTATGCCTATTGATTTTTTCTTTGTGCAATTGAGAATGCGTTTCAATTAAAAATTTACTAACTTGAGTGTCTTTGAATACAATTACAGGAATATCTGTTTTGCAATCCGAGATTCCGTGATGGGTTATACCAATTACAATTTCGTATCCGTTGAGCTCTTCTTTTAAAAGCTTGTCCAATTTATATATTATATCATTTTGCGTAAGCGAGCCAGAAGAATGTGAATTATTTATACCTTTTTTTATAAAGTTGTAATCTCTTTTGGTTACAGCTATTTTTTGAGCTTGTTTTTGGGTTCTGTTTAATCCTAATTCTTTTAGCCATATTTGTACCGTTCTAGAGCCAATACCGTATATATTAGCTATATCTGTAGTGCTAATGTTTCTTTTTACTATTAAAATATACAAATCCTTTATTATGTATTCATAGCCTCTGCGAACATCTAAAGATTCATAATTGCTATATATTTTTTGCAATTCTAGTTCATCATTAGGGTTCAGATCAGTAGATAATAATTTTTTAATATGTTCATCATATTGAAAATGCTTGTATTTAAACGTTATGGTTCTACCTCTATTCATAAAAACCTCCTAAATCTATGTTAAGCCTTGATTCTATTATACTATATAGCTTCGCATTATTCAATACGCGAAGTTTAATAAATGTATATTTAGCGCATATAATATTTTGAGCGATGTTAAGAAGAGTATTATTATATAATACAATAGGTATTATATAAGGTATTAAACTTAATTTAAAAGAACCGGTCATTAATAATAATTATCCAGAACCATAATTGAAACATATAATGACAAAAATAATATCAGTATGATAGAGAAAGCTTTAAGCAATAATTAAATTATAACATAATATCGGAAAATAACTTAAAATCAAATTGATGTATATTTTTGTAATAAATTATACTGTTTATATATGCATGAATTTCAACTGAGAATATTATCAATAACAGATAGGGGAACAGAAATGAATCGTTTTTATTCAAAGCGTATTACAAGAATGTTGATAGTTATTAATTTGATATATTTCCACAAACTGGTGATAAGTGTGTGAATTCATTTTTCTATTGTATTTTCTACTTTTTTCATTTCTAAAAAAGTTTGTTACATATATCATCAATAAGTTTCATTTTATTTAAAAAAGCAAAAAATAAAAAGCTTCAAATGCATCATAACTAGATTTGAAACTTTTTAAAATTTATTTTTTTAACACAATCAGTTGGAAAAATATTAAATAAAATGAAAAATGAGTTATATAATTATATAGGTAATTATCATCATGTTTTAATTAGAAAATAAATAGGATCAGCTTTTGCTGATCCTAAAACATAGATCCGTTCCATCCCCAATCCTGCACTTCTGTAAAAGTTATGTAAACGCTATCCCTTGAAATAGAAAGTTCGTTTTCAAACAACTCACATATTTTTAAATTAATAATTTCTTTATATTTTCTTTCAGCAGTTCCAAAGATTTTAATTTCTACAAAGGCTGCTTTATCCTTTTTATTCCCTCTAAAGTAAAGAGAATAATTATCATTAAATCCTACCATTAACCACTCTTCACTTTTCCCTGGAATTTCACTAATTATTTCACCTAACTTTGTTTTTATACTTTCTTTCTTTTCTTCAGATAGCTTTAATGTTAAAGTCGAATTTATATATGGCATTAAAATCCACTCCTTATATGTAATGTGTATTTTTTATATTATTAAAATTGCATCTTATAGCAAAAGCAGCGCACAAATCTTAAAAAACATTTCTATTGTAACTTTACTGTTTTAAAGCAATCTCTTATAAATTTTATAGAAATAAGTTTAACATATTATTAGAACGATCTCAAATTTTAATCTTTATCTAAAGATGATAATCTAAATATGGAACCAGTTCCAAATTTGTTTTTTATATTATCGAGAGCTTTATCTAGAGATCTATTTTTTTCTAAACTTTTTTCGTAATTTTCATCATCAAATAAACTTAATTGTTTTATCCCCTCCTTACATAAGTCTCCTAAAGTAACTCCTATAAGCCTAATAGGTTCACCCTTCCAAAGAGTATCAAAAAGTTCAAAGCTATATTCTACTATCTCATCTGTGCAGTCTGTAGCAGGAGTTACCTTTTTTTGTTTTGAATATACTTCAAAACTACTATTTTTTATAGAAACAGCTATAACACTACATAAAAATTTATTACTTCTAAGTTTCATAGTTATGTTTTCACACAAAGAAAGTATAATTTTATGGGCAGCTTCCCTATTTGTAACATCATAAGTCAAAGTAGTAGAATTGCTTATACTTTTTGCAGAGTTTCTATTTATAGATTCTAGTTTTGAATTATCTATACCATTTGCATAATTCCATAAAAGCTCTCCATAACTTTTAAATTTATACTTTAAAAAGCTTAAATCATAATTAGCTAAATCCCCGATAGTGTAGATATTTATAGAATTAAGCTTAGGCAGTGTAGCTCTTCCTACCATAAATAAATCTTCTACAGGCAGAGGCCACATTTTATCTTTTATTTCTTCAGGAAAAAGTGTGTGGATTTTATCAGGTTTTTCAAAATCTGAGGCCATTTTTGCCAAAAGTTTGTTATTTGATATACCTATATTCACTGTAAAACCTAACTCTTTTTTTATTCTATCTTTAATAATGTGAGCTAGGTTAATATAATCTTTCTCCCCTGTTAGGTCTAAAAAACATTCATCTATAGAAAATTTTTGAATATCAGGTGTATACTCTTTTAAAAGATTAAACATAGATTTACTATATTTAGAGTAAATAGTAAATAACGGAGGAACTACTAGAATATTGGTACATTTTCTTTTAGCCTTTGCGATAGGTTCTCCGGTTTTTATACCGTATTTTTTTGCAGAAATAGATTTTGCTAGTACTATTCCATGCCTTTTAGTTTCATCTCCTCCTATTATGGAAGGTATTTCTCTTAAATCTACTTTTTCTCCCTGGCTTAATTTATATACTGCACTCCATGAAAGAAAAGCAGAATTTACATCTATATGAAACACAATTCTATCGGTCATCTATAAATCCCCTTTTAAAAATCAGTTAATTTTCATCAATTCCATTATATACGAACATAAGTTTTAAGTAAAGTATTGCTAAAAATAATTTAATGTTAAATATTTTTTTCATTTATTTAGTATACATAATATTTATTACGAATACTAATCAATCAAATAAATCCTATCCTCACTAAAAAAACTCTTATTGAGATCTAGATCTCATTTTCATCAAAAAATAATACTAACATAGATAAAAAACTGTACCCGTTTTATTCTTATAAAAATTAGGCGATTTTACGATTACATATGAGTTTTAAAAGAACTTATCCAGTGACGTATCAGTGTTGTTATCTTCCGCCTTAAAGAGAATGATAGCCATCGCATAAAATTAGAACTTAGAAAAAATAACACACTTATAGTTAAATAGACTCGGAAGAAATATAGATATGATTAAAAAAGAATGGTGGACAAACGGCTCAGACATTATCGATGCTTGTCCACCATTCTTTTTTTAAAGTCCTGTAAGCGGTCGTTACTACAAATCTATACGGGTAATCAGTAAGTTTTTACTACTGTGCAGAAAAACGTTGTTATACTCCCAATAAGTATAAAGCAATTATTTATGATATACTATTCTTGTACCTATATACACATTATCTGCATTGAAAACTACTTCAGCTTTATACCAATTCTGATAAGTTCCCATGTTTACAGCATACCTTCCTGATGTGTTATTTTCTTGATCATTTAGCATACCAATTCTATTATTATTTTTGTCATAAAGAAGGATTGCAGTAGTATAAGAATGTTTTTTTGAATCACTAGGATAATACTCTACTAAAACATTAGGAGCATTATATGTTGCATTAATATTATAAGATGTTGCAGCATAATTTGGTGTATAAATAGTACTCGAAGTAATTTTTTTATCTACCTGTAAAGTTTTAGCATTAACATTAGTTATTGCAATATTGGATATTAATAATGCTCCACATAAAGTTGCTGTTAAAAATTTCATTTTTTTGCTCATTTCCAAGTCCCCTTTCTTTTGAAAAAATGTAATTTAATAAAATAATTTTACATCATTTGTATTAAAATTGAAAATTGTATTTATGTTCATTAATCATCTTAATACTCCTAATTTTACCGCTACATTTTAATAACACTTCATTAATCTTGTTTTCTTACTATATATTACATTTAATTAAAAATATGGTTAAATAGTTATTCGAGCTATTATTATATTACTCTTTTTCTAAATTTTTATCTTTTTTACTCTCATTTTTTTTGATTTTATCTTCTTTATTTGAATTAGCATTTTCAGCATCTGCTGGCTTTTTTTCATCCTCTTTAATATTAGAGTTTCCATTTAATTTCTTAGATTTATCATTTTCTTCAGTTGATTTTTCATCCACACTATTCCTTTGGATAGTTTCCTCATTATTATTCACATCATTTTTATTATCAATCAAACCATTATTCACACTACTTTTTTCATTTGATTTAATAGGCTCCTTTGTTTTTTTATCTGCATCATTATAATTTTTATCACTGTTTGTTTTATTAAAAATTGTAGTTCCATTTCTATCTATTACTAAATTTAGTTTTCCCTTATCTATTTCCTTCTTAAATTCAGATAAATTAACATCTTTCTTCCCTTTTATATCTAAAGTAATAGTTTTAATGCCCTTCATATAATCTTCATTTAAAAACTTATCTTTTTTACCTTTTTCTAAAATTGCTATAAGAGCTTTATTAACAGAATTATTTTTTATATTTATCTCTTTTAAAATCTTATCTCCATCTTTATTTAATGCCTTTGCGTCTATTACTTTACCCCATCTGTTCAATTTAAGTTCTACATTGGGATTGTCTGTATTAAGTACTACTGTAGAAACTGGCATATAATAGGCATAAGCTGATCCGCCTGATAAAATTATAAGAAATATTAAACAGGCCGCGATATATTTAGAAAAGTCATTATTGAATATGCTATTCTTAGCTAATATACCTTCGTACTCTTCTCCAACACTTGGAGTCGTTTTTTTCTTATCTATGCACACACTTGTAAATTCTCCGTCCTGCGTAATTATAGAAACATTTCTATTTTCAATAGAAATAACTATACCCTTTCTACTTTTCATTATCTTCACCTACTTTTATATTTAAATAAGAAGTTATATAATAATAACTTTCATTGGATATAATTACAATCAAACTTAAAATATATTTTCTCCACTGATCTATAAGTTTTCTGCTGCATCCTGTAATGATGCAAATTTGTTTTACAGGGAGCCTTCTATGTTTATGAATATAGTCTAATATGGAATAATCCTTTGAACAGGAAAATGAAACATTTAACAGCTTGTCCTTTGTATCTTTGTGGCAGGGAGAATTTTTTACTAAATCCTTAAAACTTATATTATATTTTTTTAATTCTTCGGAAAGAACTTTTATTTCTTCGCACCTTTTCATATTTTCTTGTTTAATGTCGTATTCCGAAAGTGAATTTTTAAAAAAAGCATTCTCTAATTCATCATTCTCCTCACCAAAGGACA
Source organism: Clostridium muellerianum (assembly GCF_012926525.1). GTDB lineage: Bacteria > Bacillota > Clostridia > Clostridiales > Clostridiaceae > Clostridium_AM > Clostridium_AM muellerianum. The sequence goes on along the minus strand of NZ_JABBNI010000014.1, from coordinate 176,431 downwards.
GAAGATATTTATTTGAATTCTTTCTAAAATAATCTATAAGAGCATTTTTTATAATAACTTTTGCATAACTAAAAAAATTCCCCCTAGTTTCCACATAGCTATTACAAGCATTATTAAAAGCTATAAGTGCTACACTTAGTTCATCATCATTTTCCCATTGAAGCCTTTTCTTACATATTGAAAAAGTAACATTATAAATAAATTTTTTATTCTCCTCTATAAAGGTGTCTCTATTTTTAATTAAATTTTCTTGTAAACTCATTTGGTTAACCACCTCATATATCTATACGAATTATTTTTTTAATTTAAAGGGGTTCTTAATATAAATTTACATTAATATTTAATAAAATCAACTGGAAAGTATTTCTGAATACTTTTTTATACATTACCCCCTAAAAATAATAAATCCCATACGTAAATATTTATGAAAAACATTTTAGGAGGAATTATACATGAAAAAATTAATATTATTTATCACTGCTGCAACAATTACATTAGGTAGTAAAGCTGCTGTTTTTGCACAAAATGACAATATTACATTTAAAGACAAAGCAGGGATTACTCCTGACAACCAAATAATATATCCTATAGATAAATATATGGATAATTTAAGAATAAAACTGTCTTCTAATAGTAGCAAAGCTGATGTACTGATCAATGTAGCAGAAGAAAGATTAGGCGAAAGTGAAAAAATGAGTGATGATTACAAGGAGGATCTTTCTATTAAGGCTATCAATGAATATACTACTGACATGGATAAAGCTTTAGAAATTATAAAATCATCTATTGAGGATAGTACTTCAGATGAATCTAATTCTTATAAATTTAAGAAATTACAAGATACTATAAATGAAAGTGAAAAAAACTCAATAGAAGTATTGAATAAAATTCAAAATAAACTTTCTAATAGTTCTAATGCGAAAGAAACAATAACTAAAGTTATAGAAATGCAGCAGAAGAAAAAAGAAGCTTTATCTGAAATAGCTAAACAGAGGGTTGCATTAATAGATAGTAAAAAAGCTGTAAATGATGCTAAAAAACAATTAGAGACTTTAAAGAATTCTGGAAATGAAGAAGCTGTAAAAAATGCTGAAAACTTATTGAAAGAAAAAGAGCAAGCTTTAAGTGTACAAAAGGAACAATTTAAACAGGCTCTTAAAGATAAGAAAGGTGAGTTAAAAGGTTTGGTTGGCGAAGTAAAAAAACAAGTAAAGAATGAAAATAAAAAAGATAAAAGTGAAGAATCAAATGAAGTTGTTAACCCAATTAGCAAGGATGAAAGCAATACTACAGATTCTCAAAATACGAGTGTTTCTCCTGCTTCAACGTCAATGGAAACTAAGACTATTGATACTTCATCTAAAGATGATATAAGTAATGTAAAAGTCAATGCAGTTAGTGAAACTGATAAAATTGTACAAAACAAACAATCTTTTACTAGTGAAAATAATAAAAATATAGAGGATAAACAAAATAAAAGCCACAAAAAAGATAAAGGTACTCCTAAAGAAGATAAATAAAACTAATAAAAGAAGACCAAAGTTATATTGGTCTTCTTTTATTAATTAGTATAGATATGTTTAAACTTCACTAATCTCATGAACACATATAATTTTATGACATCTTATTAATAGATATACTTTTTAATGACTTTTTTATATCTTCTAAAGTTTTGTTTATACTACTTTCTACACCTGCAGTTATAACACCTTCAACTAAAGCAGCATCCACAATTTCAACTTTTTCTTTCATATTATCTGGAAGAAAATCTATAGCCATTTCTGCATTCATAAAGGAGCTTCCAAGATCAAATAAAATTATTACTCCATCTTCAGAATAAACTTCTTTTATGGCATTACTTATTTTTTCAATATCAGTACCTACTCTACCATCTGATGTTCCACCTGCCGCAGCCATAGGTACCTCTTCAGCCATTTGCAAAGCAAGTTCTTTTACTCCTTCAGCAATTTTTTCACTATGAGATACTATTACAATACCAACCATTTTTTATCTCCTTACTATATATCTTATAGATATTCTACATATTAAATAGCTATGTTTTAAAATATCCTTTTACTATAAAATAGATATTGCTGTTTACAATACAACAAATACTTTTGTACTTATTTGCAGCTCACTATTAATAATATTATAAACTTTATTTCTTTACTTTTATACCATCATGCTTATAATTTAAATTTTTATTATTTTTCAGAAAGATTTTTTACATATTCATATATAGTATTTAACATTAAATAACTTGATGTAGCACCTGGATCCTGATGACCTATGCTTCTTTCACCTAGATAACTAGCACGACCTTTTTTTGCTATAATTTCTTTAGTATGCAACACTCCATTATAAGCTGAATCTTTAGCTTTTCCTAAAGCTGTAACATCATCTATATTTAAGGATATAGATTCATTTAATGATTCAATAGCAGGAACAATGGCATCTACCATAGTTTTATCCTCTAATTCAGCTTTACCTCTCATTTTTATTCCATCTAAAGCAGCATTCATAATATTTAAAAAATCATTTAGGTTTATAGTTTTTGCATCTTTAACTTCTATAGCAGCTTTCATAAAGGCTGTACCATAGAGTGGACCAGAAGCCCCTCCTACATTAGACACTAGTAGCATACCTGTTTTCTTTAATAAATCTCCTATAGTAGTATCGTCATCCTCTTTGATTTTATCACTAACTGCTAAAAATCCTTTCTCCATATTTATTCCATGGTCTCCATCCCCTATAGCTGCATCTAATTCTGAAAGGAATGCTTTATTCTTACACATGACTTCAGTTATTTTATTTAATATTTCAATTACTTGTGCTGTATTAATACTCATTACTTTAAATCTCCTCTTTAATTATATGATGTATATTATACACTGTTTAATCTTATTTACTTAAATGTACTATTTTATACACTTTAAAGCTGGTGTGTTTGCTGGTTCATCTAATAAAGTTTTTAATTCATCATCTAATTTTAATATTGTTACTGAATAACCTGCCATTTCAAGAGATGTCATAAATTCTCCCACAAAAGTTTTATGAATCTTTATTCCCATATCCTGCAACATTTCATTAACCTTTTTATTTACAATATATAATTCCATTAAAGGTGTGGAGCATAAGCCATTTACCATAACAGCTACTTCTTCACCTTTTTGGATTTTAGTATCTTTTAATATTTTATTAACTAGATGTTCAGTTATTTCACCAGCAGTTTTTATAGTTTGTCTATGAGTTCCTGGTTCACCATGAATACCCATTCCTATTTCAATTTCATCTTCTCCTAAAGTAAAGTTTGGTTTTCCAGCGGCAGGCACAATACAAGAACTTAGTGCCATTCCCATACTGCCTACATTACTTATTACCTTTTCTGCAACTCTCTTTACTTCTTCAAGTGAAGCACCTTGTTCTGCTTTAGCTCCTGCAATTTTGTGAACAAATACAGTTCCAGCAATACCTCTTCTTCCTGCTGTATAAGTACTATTTTCTACTGCTACATCATCATTTACAACTACAGATTCTACTTTTATTCCATCCATATCTGCTAAATCTTTTGCCATATCAAAATTCATTACATCACCGCTATAGTTCTTTATTACAAGTAAAACTCCAGCTCCACCATCTACTGCTTTAATTGCCTCATATACTTGATCTGGAGTGGGTGAAGTAAATACTGCTCCTGCTACAGCGGCATCTAACATACCAAATCCTACATATCCGCCATGAGATGGTTCATGTCCGCTTCCCCCACCGCTTACAATAGCTACCTTTCCTTTTATAGGTGAATTTTTTCTAACTATTACATTAGCATTTTCTAGTTTTTTAATATACTCAGGATGAGCTGACACCATTCCACTTAACATGTCCTCTACAACATTATCTGGATTATTAATTATTTTTTTCATATATAATCCCCCTTTTAATTAACTTATTTATTGATTTGAAATTTTCATAATTTACTTTTTATTTTATCACATTTTATTAGGAAATACTGAATAATATTTCATCATTTAGAAAAAAATATAATATAAAATAAATTTTAGTCTTTTTATAAGACTAATTAATGCTAGAAGTATATTTACTTAATTATACTTCTAGTTAAAGTCAAGGGGTGTTTAATTTGAAAATTGGTATACCAAAAGGGTTGTTATATTGCAAATACCATCCATTTATAAATACTTTTTTTACAGAGCTGGGAGCAGAGGTTGTAACCTCCCCTGAAACAAATAAAGATATTCTAAATATGGGAGTAAAATATTCTGTAGACGAAGCTTGTTTGCCTATTAAAATTTTTCACGGACATACAGCGTATTTAAAAAGTAAATGTGATATTATGCTTATACCTCGTATAATGTGCCTTAATAAAGATGAATATATTTGTCCTAAATTTTGTGGACTTCCAGAGCTGATATTAAATGATATCCCCAATATGCCTAAATGCATAACTTACCCTATTTATGCATTTTCCTACAATTCATTTAGAAAGTATATTTTTAAAGTAGGAATGTGTATTACTAAAAATTACTTTAAAATACAAAAAGCTTATAAGAAAGCTATGCAGGTTCAAATTCAATATAAAAAAGGCATAAAAAATCATGGATTTAAATTGAATGTAGCCCTAGTAGGACATCCGTACAATATTTATGATAAATTTGCAAATATGGATTTAATTAAAAAGTTAAATAAGCTAGGAATAGGCGTAGTAACAGAAGATTTTATAGAAAAAAATGAAATTAACAATCAAATTAAAAACTTGTTTAAAAAACCTTTTTGGACTTTCACAAAAAATTCTTATGGATTCTCAAGATATATGGCAGTTAATAAAAAAGTTGATGGAGTAATATACATTTCATCTTTTGCCTGTGGAATAGATTCTGTAACCATAGAATTAATAAAAAGCGAGCTGTGTAATTTTCCATTTTTAATACTTAAAATAGATGAGCAAACTGGTGAAGCAGGTTTTTATACTCGTTTAGAAGCCTTTGCCGATATGCTTGAAAGAAGGTGTACTTAATGAAAGTTACTTTTCCTCATTTAGGAAATTCATGTTTCGCGGTAAAAGCAATATTTGATGGACTTAAAATAGATTATGTAATTCCACCTTTTAGTAACAAAGAAGCTTTAGAAATAGGTTCAATGTATTCTCCAGAAGAAATATGTCTCCCATTTAAAATAATGATGGGTAATTATATTCAAGCTATTAAAAATGGAGCAGATACTATATTATCTGTAGGAAGCTGCGGCCCCTGCAGATTTGGAGAATATTCAGAGCTTCAAATAAATATATTAAAAAAATTAGGTTATAATTTAAATTTTATAGTCTTAGATAAACCAAACTCCATAGGATTTAAAGAATTTATAAATAGGATTAATAAAATTTCTTCAGAAAGTTCTATAAAAACTAAAGAAAAGCTTAGTATACTTTATAAAGCTTATAAAATCATAAATTTGATAGATAATATTGAATCATATACTAAATTAATTGCAGGTTATGAAATTAATAAAGGAACCTGCAGCAAAGTTTTAAATAAGTGTAAGAGAGAAGCTTTTAACTGCAATAGCCCTGAGGCTATGCTTAATCACTTTAAAAAATATAGCACAATTATAAAAAATATTAATATAGACAAAAATAAAAATCCGCTTAGTGTAGCTATAATTGGAGAAATTTACACTATAATAGAACCCTTTTCAAATTTATATATAGAAGATAAACTTATGGATTATGGTGTATCAAGCATCAGGTATCTTTCCCCAAGTTGGTGGATTAAAAATACCCTATTAAGTATATTTAAAATAAATTCATTAGATATAAGAAAACTATCAAAAAAATATATTCCGATGCCTATTGGAGGATACGCAAAAGAATGTATTGGTGAAGCTTTACTTTCACACAAAAAAGGATGTGACGGTGCTATTCAAATAATGCCTATGGGATGCATGCCAGAAATTGTTTCAAAATCAATACTACCTAACATTTCTAGGGAGAAGGATCTTCCAATTATGACATTAGTAGTAGATGAGATGACTGGTGATGTAGGTTATTTAACTAGAATAGAAGCTTTTCTAGATTTATTAGAAAGGAGACGAGATAATGTATTATATGGGAGTTGATGTAGGCTCTGTGAGTACAGATATTGTAATTATAGATGAAAACATAAATGTAATAGAATCCATATACCTAAGAACTAAAGGCAGACCTATAAATGCAATTCAGGAAGGATTTAAAATTTTACAAAAAAAATATAATACTAAACAAATTAAAGGTGTAGGAACTACAGGTAGTGGAAGACACATCTGTTCTTTTCTGATTGGTGCAGATGTAATAAAAAATGAAATAACTACTCATGCTGTAGCTGCTTTGCATACAAATAAAAATGTAAGAACTATTATAGAAATTGGAGGGCAGGATTCAAAAATAATAACATTGAACAATGGTGTTGTAACTGATTTCGCGATGAATACAGTGTGTGCTGCAGGTACAGGATCTTTTTTAGATAGGCAAGCAGAAAGACTTGATATACCTATCGAAGAGTTTGGAAATTACTCTTTAAAATCTAAAAATCCTGTACGAATAGCTGGAAGATGTGCTGTATTTGCTGAATCAGACATGATACATAAACAGCAGCTTGGATACAGTGAATCAGATATTATAAGAGGACTTTGTGAAGCACTAGTTAGAAATTATCTTAATAACGTTGGAAAAGGTAAAGAAATACGATCTGAAATATTCTTTCAGGGTGGTGTTGCTGCAAACATAGGAATGAAAACAGCTTTTGAAAATTCATTAGGCTTAAAAGTTATAATTCCTCCAAATTTTAAAGTTATGGGAGCCATTGGTGCTGCAATCTTATCTAAAGAATTGATATTAAAAACAGGTTCTAAAACTCAATTTAAAGGATTTAATTTAGCTGATAAAACCTATAAATCTCAAAGCTTTGAATGTGCAGGATGTTCAAATAGATGTGAAGTAGTAAAAATTGAATCCACTGGAACTGTTTTGGGATGTTTTGGTGATAGATGTGGAAAATGGAGCAGTAACTTAGCTGGTTAAAATAATTAATTAAATAAATTTATAAATTTTAGTAAACTTTTTCTATTCCATGCATATGATATTAATGTAGTTAAGATTTTTGGAGGTATATATATGGCCAGCAAAAATGATAACCAAAATATCATGAAAGATGTGGATAATAAAAGCACTAATCAAAATATTGATGAAAATAACTTAAATAGGGATAATTCTGAACAAGAAGATTATTCTCAAGAAGTATCTTATTGTCCTTATGCTAATTATTGTTCAATGATGTTTGGAATTCCAATGATGCAACCTAGAGAAGAAGATGAAGATGATGATGAATTTGATTCTGATTTTAAAAATGGTTATAGGCATCACCACCGCAGACGATGTTGTTATCCTTGCTATCCATATTTCGGATGTTATCCATACTATCAGTGCTATCCATATTATCAATGTTATCCATGCTATTGCTGCAGATAGATGCATTTTATGTAAATATTGTACATTAAAAAATATAACTGCACTTAAAAATTTGCAGTTATATTTTTTATAATTTAAAGATCTTAATTTATATTTAAAACAGGTAATATAACTTTTTTAAACATAAATACTTGATGATTAAAAAACTTTTATTTATTATTCTTCATATAGCTTTTATATTCTTTCAAAACTTTGTATAGAGCTGAGGATATAACAATAAGTACTATCACTACCACTATAATTGTACTTAAAATTGCTTTAAAAAGCATAAATAAACCTCCTGAATTATTACATATAACCAGATGGCATATTAATAACTACTTGTCAAAGTCATTTTATGTACAACTCATACTATTTGTTACTATGATAAGTATACATAATAATTGTTATTTTAATTGCTGCATCTTTTCCCAAAGGTCGGAATGTTTCTTTTTAAGATTAACTATTTTAAAATCTTTATCTATAAAAGTTTGAGTAGTCTTTCCCTTTGCTAAAAGTTTTCCATCGAACTCTCTTATAACTTTATAATTAAAAATAACTTTTACAGGCGTAATTTCTTCTATGTAAGTTTGAATTATAAGTTCATCTTCATATTTTGCTCCTTCATAATACTTGCAGTAAGTTTCAACTAAAGGCATCATAATTCCTGAAGCTTCCATAGCACTGTACTTAATACCTATTTTTTTAATAAAATCTCCCCTACCTAATTCAAACCATGGATAATAATTAGAATGATGAACAATTCCCATTTTATCTGTTTCTACATATCTTACAGTAAGCTTTGTTTCACACGTATACATTTTTATCTCTCCTATCGTTATATAAAGTGATTCTTAGATTCAGATAGATGTTTCCTTTATAAACAAATACCTCTCTCTTAAGTCTTAGAAGAACTTATTCAGGGTGTGCCAGCCATTATTACGGGTATGTTACGGATAGTACCCCTGGATAAAATTCCATACTCTTATATATTTATTCTACTATTATTACATACTTTGTCTATAGCATAAAACTTTATATAACTTAAAAGAACTTAACTACAATTTGAATTCTTTGTACAATTTCCAAGTGTTATTTTCCCATTTATATAGTGAAATATTATCAAAATAGTTTTCAAAGCTGCATTCATATTGGTTTACATATTCCCATATTTCTTTAAACTTATCCTTTATTCTTTTAGATACTATAGTGCAATGAAAAGTTTTATTTTTTCCTTCATTTGATTTAAATTCAATCCATGGTATTTTGGCCAGTTCATCTATAAGTTCGTCATGAATCTTTTTAGCTTCATAAGATAAATTTATATTCATATATACTACATCTTCTCTAAACTTTCCAAATCCTTCTACCTTAATAGGCGCTTTTTTCCTAACTTTTGAAAACTCATCTAAAACCTCAAGCATATCATCTATTTCCTCTGTTTCAAAAGGAGCTTTTATAGTAAAGTGTGCTGGAAGTTTTTGAGGTTTTTTATTAAACTTAGTACAAACATCATTTCTTATTTTTTCATGAAACTTTAGAATTTGGTCATCCAGTATACATACTAAAACATATCTATTCACAATTTTTCTCCCCTTAAATAATTATTTTATATTTATTATTTAATATTTGTTTTATATTTATTATACTTTTATTTAATTATGAATTTTAATTTATAATGGAATAAAAATCTTTTGAAAAAAGGTTATATAAAGTATATAATCGTTGTAAGAAATTCTTTGAGGAGGTTTTTATGATTACTTTATCTTATGGTCAGGTATACAATAAAATAATTAGAAAACTTACTAGTACAAAATGGCTTCAAAAATGGAACATAAATAAACTTTTTATAGATAAACATATTAAAAATAAAGAGTTTATTGATAAACTAAAAGTTATTATAGAAACTAATGATTTCTCCACTGAAGGAACTTTTAATTTATGTAAATGTATGCTTCAGGAAATGGCTGGCTATAATGCTCCTTCTGATTGGATTAACTACATATATCAATATGCTCTTAATAAAACTTTTCCAGAAACTGTTTCTATAGATTTTCTACAGGAACTAGATTCTACTTGTGAAATATATTTAAGAGTTTTTAAAATTATATGTGAAACTCAAAAAAATTCTAAGGATAAGAGCTGGCAAAGTCTTTATCCAATGAACTTCTTAACTTTAGAAGAGGAAAATGAATTAGAATATCCAGAAGAATACAGAAAATTTGTTAAAGCTTTTAAAGATGATTATATTTATGAAATGATGAAGATAAACGGAGAATTAACGGGTTTCAATACTTTGGATCATGTATGCGGAGTTCATTACCTTTCTCTCTATATTGCTCGACAATTAAAAATTATAGGATTACCTGTAGATCTTGGAAGAGTCTCAGGTGCAGCAGCAGGTCACGATATAGGAAAGTATGGTTGCAAAGGAGCTGAACTTAAAAGAGTTCCACATCTTCATTATTACTATACTGATCAGTGGTTTAAAAAATATGGCATAAATTATATAAGAAATATAGCATTAAATCATTCTACCTGGGATTTAGAGCTTGAAAATTTATCTTTAGAATCCCTGCTTTTAATTTATTCTGATTTTAGAGTTAAAAACGAATTTATAAATAATGTCCCACAAATGAAACTTTTTTCCTTAGAACGTGCCTTTTATATTATTTTAGATAAGCTAGAAAATGTAAATGACGAAAAGTGTAAACGTTACAAAAAGGTTTATTCTAAATTAAAAGATTTTGAGGATTTTATTTTAAATTTAGGAGTTGATATAGAACCTAAACGAAAGTTCAATATTACAAAAAAAGTAGAACAAAACTATGCTCTTCTTCAGGGAGATGATATAGTTCAAAATTTAAAATATTTAGCTGTGAAACATAACATTAATCTTATGCATCATCTTCGCGATGAGTATTCCCTTGAAATTATATTAGAAGCAGCTAGAAGTGAGAATGACTGGAAAAATCTTCGGGAATATATACGAATATTTCAAGAGTACTCTACATATCTTACTCAGAAGCAAAAAATACAAACTATTAAATTTTTATATGAAAATTTAATACATCCTGAAGATGATATAAGAAGACATTGTGCTGAACTAATTGGGAATCTCATTGCTATTTTTGATGAAGACTATAGAAAAGAAATTCCTGAAAATGCACATTTTCAATCTTCTTCCATAAGTAGTATTGATCTGTTAAATGAATATTTAGAGCTTATGTTAAATCCAGGTTATAAAATTATCCCACCCCATAGATTTAATATTGGCTATAGCATTAGTATTATGATAAACTCATTATTTAAAAATTGTAAAAAATCTTTTGAGAATCATTATAAAAAAACTATACTAAACTTCTATAAGGATAATAGCTATAAAAGTACAGAGTGCGAACTATTTTTGCTTGAAACTACAAAATATATACCTTTAGATATTGATAATGACAACATAGAAATAATTTTTAATTATATTTTTTCTAAAATAAAAAAAAGAAACAGTACATTGAGATTAGAATGTTTAGAAACTATTCTATGTTTTATTGAAAAGCTTCCTAAAAATAATTACTTTGTAAAAAAATTAGAACAATATTTTTCTTCTATAAATACTAAAAGTAAAATTCCAGCTGAAAATTTGCTTTTACTTAAAATAAATACTTCACTAAATTTATATAAGAATATAAATTTATTCAAAAACTACTGTGAAATTAACAATAAAACAGTTACTGATATATTTTTAAGTAACTTAAAGACTGCTACTGATTGGATAAAAAAGAGAAATCATGTGGAACTTTTGTTGCATCATGCGCTTAAAGCTCCTCAATCTAGCAGACTTCATACAGCTATACATTTTTGCAATCTCTTAAAGGTAAGTGCAATTGAAAGTGTAAGAAATTGTGCAGGAAGTGCCATTTTAGAAATTATGTCCTATTTAACTTTAGCAGAAAGAAACGAAGTTGCTGTAGAATTATTAAGAGCTCTTGAAATAGAAGGCAATAAGTTTACAGAATATATACCAAGATATACGGGTCAGGCAATACTATGGCTTCAGCCTAAAGAATTAGATGAAATTATAGATGATTCTGTAATTAAAATTAAAACTGCTAACTCCAATTTAAAATCTCTCACATTAAAAACTATTGGTATTGCTATATCAAATTATGATGTATATAAAGATCGTTTTTATGAAAACAAAAGTCTTTATCTTGAAAGATTGAATAAAATGCTTGGAATCCTTTTAAATGGTCTTGGAACCTATGATCCACAGGTTAAACAATCTGCATTTAGTGTTATAGGAAAATATATTTTTGGTAGTCCTTTTATGAATTTAGAAAGAAAAGAATTTATATTCAAACTTATTGCAAAAAAAGTTCTTACAATGATTACGGGAAATGATAGACATGAACTATTATTTCTAACAAGGTCTGCTGGGTTAAATCATATTTATAGATTTATATCTGATTTTACTTTTTCTAAAGGAAATATAAATATTCCTATTGCTCCTAAAGTGGCTTTTTTTCCTGGAACATTTGATCCTTTTTCATTAAGTCATATTGAAATAGCAACGTATATAAGAGATTTAGGTTTTGAAGTCTATCTAGCAATAGATGAATTTTCTTGGTCTAAAAAAACACTTCCAAGCCTTTTAAGAGGAAATTTAGTCAGTATTTCTATATCCTCTGAACTAAATATATATATGTATCCCGACATATACCCTACTAATATAGCTAATGAAGATGATTTGAAAGTTTTAAAGAGTAATTTCCCAAATTCTAATATATATATATGTATAGGTAGTGATGTACTTCTTAATGCTTCTAGCTATAAGCTTCCTAAAACTGAAAACTCCATACAAACTTTTTCTCATATAATATTTGAAAGAGGGAAAAATCCTAAATTCAATGATGCAATTAAATGTATTGATGGTGATGTATTGGTTTTAAGCCTTTCATCTAAATATTCGGAAATAAGTTCTACACAAATACGAAACTATATAGATGAAAATAGAGATATATCCAGTCTTGTAGATCCTATGGCTGAACAGTATATATACAATAATGGTTTTTATCAAAGAGAATCTCAAGATAAATCTTCATTCAAATCATTATGGTTAGATACTGAAATAATAGAAGAATTTAATAAAGATATAATAGATAAGATATGTTCATGTATACCTAATGGTCATGAGAACTTAAAAAATATATTAATGGATATATCACTTAAACCATCTGCTAAAATAGTGCTACTTAAAAACACTATTACAAACGAAATACTAGGGTTTTCGGTGCTTCACTGGATTCGATCTGCCATGCTTTATGACGAATTTAAAAATTCTCAAGTATCACAATATATACGTGAAAAAAGTGCAGGTAGAATTATTTTAATTAGCGGTATATTTATAAATACTATTGATAAAAATAAGCAGCTGGAGCAAATTCTTTTGACACAAACTTTATCTGCATGTATAGCTACAGATTATGAATATGCTATTTATAAAAATATGCTTGATAAGGAACTTTCTTGTGAAGATATTTGTGATTTATTAAAATATTATGGATTTGTAAAAGTTCCTCATTGTGATGATAATAATCCTGTTTATGCCGTAAACATGAGTACTCCGTGTATATTAAACCTAGATATACAAAACATAATAAAAAATCCTTTTAGAACCAATCCTAAAGTTAAAAATGTACTTGGCCAATGCAGGAAAAGGCTTATGGAATCTGTTACTAAACTTTATCCTGGAGAATTAGTTCTTCCCTTTGATGTAAACTTTGTATATCAATGTATGATAAGAAAAATTTGCAAAGAAAACCTAGTGCCTACACAAAACTTAATACCAAGAAAACTTGGCAGCGCTATGTGCGTTCCTTATGGAGATATACTCGAAAGATATGTTATACCTAATACTGTTACAAAAGCTCTTCATACAGAAAAGCTATTTTATCCTAATATGAAAAACTTTAGAATTGGAGAATTTCCCCACTATCTAAATTTAAAAACTCAAGTGAAAATGATTAAATCCTTTAAAAAGTCGATAATATTAGTTGATAATTTATTGCATAAAGGCTACAGAATGAAAGCTTTAGATCCTATTTTTAAAGGTGAAGATATAAAAGTTCAAAAAATTATTGTAGGAGTATTATCTGGTAGAGGGAAAGATCTTATGGATATGCAAAATAGAGATGTAGAAAGTGTTTATTTTATACCACGACTTAAATTATGGTTTAGTGAAAATTCTTTGTATCCATTTATAGGTGGTGATGCTATGTGGCGAGGTATTTATCCTGAGAGAAATCTTCTTCCATCTATAAATTTAATTTTACCATATACCTATCCTACATTTATAAGAGATACTTCAAAAGCTGCTATCTTTAATTTGTCTAAAACTTCTATTGAAAATTCTATCTCTATATTAGAAGTTTTAGAAGATGAATATCATATTTTACATGAAAAGAATCTAACTTTATCATCTTTAGGTCAAGTTTTTACTACACCAAGATGTCCAGATCATGGTGCAAACGTAGATTACAACTTAAATCTAAGTCCATCTAGTTATTTGAAAAATGATTTAGAATTACTACTTAGAATGAATCTTGCCTTTGATGACTAATTTATAGAGCTATAAAAATAATAGATGGTACACATAATTTGTAGTACTTAATCTATTATTTTTTGAATACTTGATTATATTAAAAGGAGTGTTTTTTTATGAATTCGGACTTATTTTATTATGTTTTAAATGATAATTTACTTATATCAAATAAACCTTATGATTTAAATGAAGCTTCTGAAAATTATGTTCTTGCATATGAAGGGCCAATATTTGCTTTAAATAAAATAGATTCTCAAGAAGCTCGAAGAAGCTTTTGTGTTACATCCTTAGAAAACTTATTTATGAAAGAAGAAAATCTAAATATACTTAAAAAATTTAATTCCAACAAATCAAATTTGCCATCATTTCTTTTAGATGCTATAAAAGAAAGAAAAGTTATATCATTAAATACAGCTTATGATAATTGGAAAGAATGTTTAAATGAATATTTTCCTGTTATGAAAGAAAATAAACACTTTAAAAAGTGGAGTGTAACTGTAGTAGGGTTAGGTGATGTAGGAGGAACTTTAATTACGGGATTACGACTTTTAGGTGCTGATTGTATATCTCAAATTAACATATACGATAAAGATATAAATAAAGTTAAAAGATGGTGCTTTGAGTGCAATCAAATACTCTCACCTGATCCAAGTATTTTTTATCCTACTGTAATTTCAGCGAAGGAAGAAGATTTGTTCAACTGTAACATGTTCATTTTCTGTGTTTCTGTAGGAGTTCCCAAAGTTGGAAATGAATCTTCTGATGTAAGATTAGCTCAGTTTGAAGGTAATTCTAAAATAGTAAGCCTATATGCTAAAATGGCTAAAGAAAAAAATTTTAAAGGAATATTTTCTGTAGTATCTGATCCTGTAGATTTGCTTTGTAAAGTTGCATTAAATGAACACCTACTTCCTGAACAAATTAGAGGATATGGTCTTGGAGTTATGAACGCCAGAGCTTCTTATTATGCGTCTCAAAATGACAACTGTATTCAATACTTAAAAGAAGGTAGAGCTTTTGGTCCTCATGGAGAACATCTTGTTATTGCCGATAGTATAAATAACTATAATGAAGAAGCTTCCAAATATCTAACTGAAAAAACCATAAAATCAAACTTAGAAGTTCGGTCTTTAGGTTTTAAACCTTATATAGCCCCTGCCCTATCTTCTGGTGCTCTTTCAATTATTGCTACTATTAAAAGTGAGTGGCATTATAGTGCTACCTTTATAGGCGGTGCGTTTATGGGATGTAGAAACAGATTACTTACTTCTGGTATAGAGCTTGAAGGCTATAAAAACATGCCTTCTAAACTTTTTGACAGGCTTGAAAAAACTTATAATGAATTACTTTCTTTTAAATATTAAGAAATTACTATCAATATACAACTTGAAAATCTTAATTTCCCTATAAAATTAGACTTCAATATTGATCAAAGCAAATATAAAATTAATTATTACTTTGCTTTAATAAGTATGCATAATGGTTTTGTTTTAGCATAAGTTTTATCAAGTGATTCTTAGAAGAACTTATTCAGGAGGCTTAATTATGGAGATTTTATACGTTGTATCACCAAATGATGATCTATCAGATAGACTTAAATATATGACTGAAAATTTTATAAAAAATTTTGATTCTGTAAAATATATAAAAAAATTCACTCCTTCTTTAAACTTAAAAAACAAAAAACTATTGTTTTTACTTCAATTGGACGTAAATGGTTTTGATTTACCTATGCTTAATTTTTTAAAAGAACTAAGTTGCAGTGATAAAAATGCACTTGAAAATTCAACAGGTGCATTACTTGTAAACAGCATTTCAGAACTTGGAACTAAAAGATCTACTCAAGATACCATATTTATAGCAAATAATCTAGGATGCAGATTTTTAGGGCATCCTATAATTGAAGCTACTAAAAGTTTAAAAAATTTTATAAATTGGCAGAAAAATATTGATCTTTCTTTAGAGGAAATTTGTTTTAAGTTATCCTATAATCTTGGGAAAAGACTTTCAGAATATGAAAATCCTTTATCAATAATAGAAATCCAGAAAAAAATTACAGTTTTATACTCATCTACTCATAAATTTTCTAACACTTTAGATTTATGGCATATGGTATCTAAACATTTAAATAATTTTTCCATAAGGGAAATACACATTGAAAATGGTAAAATACTAGATTGTAAAGGTTGTTCATATAAGTTATGCCTACATTATGGAAAACAAAATAAATGCTTTTATGGTGGTTTTATGGTAGATAATGTACTCCCTGCTATAGAAGAATCTGATGCAGTAGTATGGCTTTGTCCTAATTATAATGATGCTATTGCTGCTAATTTAACTGCAGTAATAAATAGAATTACAGTATTGTATAATAAAATAAGCTTTTACAATAAATCCATGTTTGGTGTTATTGTATCTGGAAATTCAGGTAGTGATTCTGTAGCTAAACAACTTATAGGTGCACTTAACATAAATAAGGGGTTCAAATTATCTCCTCATGCTATAATTACCGAAACTGCTAATAATCCTAAATCCATATTTAAAGTAGAAAATATAGAATTTAAAGCAAAAGACTTTGCCAAACATATAATTACAGGAGTATAATGATATATACATCAAATTTTAACAAGTAGGTGATTTCATTGTACACAAAAGGAGACTTTCATTTACACACTACTGCTTCCGATGGGAAATTTTCTCCTAAAGAGTTAGTTGCCATGGCAAAAAAAGAAAACATAGACATAATGTCAATTACAGATCATGATACTATACATGGAATCGATGAAGCAGTACAGGAAGGAAAAAGACTTGGAATTAAAGTTGTTCCCGGTATAGAACTCTCTACCTTATATAGGGAAGAAAATGTTCACATTCTAGGATATTTTAATGATACTTCAAAAATAGGATGTGAACTAAAGAACTATTTAAAAGGCATGCATGAATATAGAACTTATAGAGGCAAGAAAATAGTAGAAAATTTAGATAGAATTTTTAATATAAAGTTAAATTATGAAAAAATATTGAATGATGCTGAAGGTATTATAGCAAGACCTCATATTGCTAAAGCTATAATATCTGCTGGGTATAAATATCCCTGGGATTATATTTTTACAAATTTTATAGGTGAAAATAGTCCTGCTTATGTTCCAAATAGAAAGTTAGATACTAAAGATGGTATAAAACTTTTAAAAAAGAATAATGCTTTAGTAGTTCTTGCTCATCCCGTTTTAATAAAAAATATAGATATTACGGAGATTTTAAATATGCCTTTTGATGGGATTGAAGCTATTTATTCTATGAATAGCGCTAATGACACGAAAATATTTAAAACTTTATCTGAAAAACATAATAAAATAATTACAGCTGGTTCTGATTTTCATGGTATAACCAAGGAGGATTCAAAACATCCTTTAAAAATAGGTCAAGTTTCTTTAGACGAGAAAAATATAAAAATATTTTTAGAAAAGCTTAAAGAGGTATAATGTAAGCATAGAACGAAACCGCTATTTAGCGGTTTCGTTCTATTTTTATATTATGAAAGCTAAGTTAATAATACTTCCATCTGTTTCTAAAAAATTATATTTCTATATTTCTACAAGTTTATATTCCTTACTTCCTAAGCCTATCTTTTCTGCATAATCAAGAGTATATTTCCCTCTTCTGAATACACGCCTCCCATTAACTTTGTCAAGTACATCAAGACAAGCCTGATCTATAGCAACCGGATCAGTAGATGCAAATACTCCTATATCCTTTGCCACAGGTTTCATACTGTGACCATCACAATCACAATTCCTTGTTATATTAAATGCAAAGGTTATGTAAATGTTATTCTTATCCTTTGAAGCTGCATAGGCATATTCAGCAAGCCTTTCATTAAAACTTTTTGAAAGTGATGCCAGCCAACTATTTGAAACTGCTCCAAAATTACAAGTTGTCATACAAGCAGCACAACCAACACATTTATCTTTATTGATCTTAGCTTTTGCTCCCATAACAATTGCTTTTTCAGGACAATTCTTGGCACATGATCCACAGCCTTTACATTTGAAATAGCTTATTTTAGGTATGGAATTAGCATGTTGAGCAAGCTTTCCACCTCTTGAAGCACATCCCATGCCCAGCTGCTTAATTGCTCCTCCAAAACCAGCTAAGGCATGTCCTTTGAAGTGACTTATAATCATAACTTGTTTTTGTTTTGCAATTTCCGCACCTATTTTACACTTTTTAAAATTCTTTTTATTTATTTCTACCTCTTCATAATTTTCTCCATGATCACCATCTGCAATTACAATAGGTAATTGAGTAAATCCATGTTCTCCAGCAAGCTTAATATGATTTTTTGACGTAGTTCTCTCCCCTCTATAAAGAACATTTGTCTCCATATAAGCACTTCTTATTTCTCTTTCCTTAAAATATTCTAATATGCCTTCAAAATTTTTGGATTCTATATATGTCTTATTGCCCTTTTCACCAAAATGAACCTTTAGTGGTATATACTTTTCCAGTGTAATACTTTCCTCCTCCACCAAGCGATTCAAAAGCATCTTTGTTGATTCATTTATATCTTGTGTTTTCAAATATGAATCTATAGCCTTAAAATATACCTTTTTCATAAAAAATCTCTCCTTTTAAATTTTCATCATTGAATATTCAACTATAATTATTTATTTTATCCTCTTTTATAAAATAACTCTTCTAATTTTATATTAGGATTAATATATCTTTTTTTATTTATAGTTCTTGAATTAAAATAAATTGCTTTTTTAGGACAATGCTGCACACATGCCATACAATCTTCACATCTATTTGACCATATAGGTATGTGATTTTCCAATTTAATATTTCCAGCAGGACAAGTTTTTTCACATATCCCACAACTTATACAAAAATTGTTTATTTTAAAACTTTTGCCTATTGATTTTAATCTACTCTTCCAAATAGTATATACAACTGATGAGATTGATTTAAGAATAAATCCTTCACTTTCTCTATAAACTTGTTTATTTGAAACTTTATTTGCAATTAAATATATATGTTTTTCTGCTTTTTGAAATACTTTAGGAAGAGTTTTTTCCTTAGGAGCTTCAGCCCATTTGATATAACTATCTGGAAAGGTTATGTATTCCCCATAGTTTATTTTAATATTTTTTTTATTCAGTAATGTATCAATATCATGAAATATTCGCCCCTTCGTAATAGCTCTTGTTACAATTGAAAAAATGTAACTATCCTTTGAAATTTCCAAGTTTGAAATAAATTCTTTTACCATATTTGGCATGCTCATAAAATATAAAGGTATTATAAAACCAACTCTTTCATAGTTATAATATTTATATTGATTGTTATAAATAGCTTCTGGTATTGATACTAATTTTGTATTTCCAATAATTTCAGCCAATTTTTTTGCTGCATAAAGAGAGTTTCCTGATTGACTAAAATAAAATATAATTGTTTTCTTGTTCATTTTATAACCCTCCTATCAGCTTTTATTTATCTTCATTATATTAAAAAATAATCTTAAAACACTTTTAGAGCCGCTAAGTACTTTTATATTTTGACAACTATCAAAGCATCGTTTAAAAATAAAAGAGATTTATTTTTTTTCATCTCTTTTAATTGTTAATATACTACAAATCTCATTTAACAATTCTTCGTTTGCTCTTGCCACTAAAAATTTACCTTTTTTTTCTGTAAAAATTAAATTTGCGTTGCTTAATTCCTTTAAATGATGTGAAATAGTAGGTGCACCTATATTTAATTTACTGATAACATCATTTATAAAGCATTCACAATTTGTATCAAAACTTTTTTCAGCACTCCTTAATATCTGAAAATATAATTCCAATCTATTTTCATTAGAAAGAGCTTTAAATATTTTTGCTAATTCTTTTGTATCCATAATTGCTCCTAACACTTTGATAAATATCGAATTATTAATATAAGTTTACACTATTTAAATTTCTAAGTCAATAACTATAACTATCTATAAAATATCAAATGCAAAGTACCCTATAAAGCAAACACTTTCGATTATCTACTCTATAAGGTACTTTTTAAGTTTTTAATGGAGTTTTTTACTATCTAGCATAAATTAACAAGTTGAACTTTGTATACTACTATTATAATTTGTCCTGGCACCATTGTATTCAAGTTAAATCCAGCTGATGGATTATAGTCTGTATATGATATTCCATTAATAGTTACTGATCCTAATACAAATGTTGAGTTACGAGGAATTGGATCTAAAAATACAATATTAGTTGCATTAATATTACCTATATTTACAATTTTAATTGTATAGGTTAATTGCTCACCTATTGTTGCATATTGTTTGTTTACAACCTTGGTTACACTCAAATTTCCATATGCTATATTGGTTGTTACAGTATTTGAATAGATTGTTTCAGTGTATACTGGTTGTTTTGGATCTATTAAGAATTCAAATGTTATGGCAGCTTGATTTGTTACTTGGTTTGTATCTGGTACTGATACTACTGTTGCAATAAATGTTACTGTCACAACATTACCTATTCCTATATCTCCTATAGTGAATCCAACTGTTGGATCATAGTTTGGTTTGCTTATATTGTCAATTTTTACACTGCCAGCTTTAAATGTTGTGCCTTTTGATGGAGTATCCTGGAAAAATACGTTGCTGTCAATAACATTTCCCACATTGGTTAATGTTACTGTATAAATTAGTTCGTCTCCTATAGTAGCTATTGATTTGTTTACAATTTTAACAGCATTTATCTTTCCTAAAACTACATTAGTTATTACAGTATTGCTTGCCTGATTTTTAATTATTGTTGATCCATTAGGGTCTACCTTGTAACTAAATTGAATCAAGGAACTGTTTGTCACATATGCTGGTGTTGGCAATTCATTTATTTTTGCATTAAATTCAATGATAACTGACTGACCTGGAGCCAAATTTGACAATTCAAAGCCATTTGTTGGATCTAGGGATGGATATACTACTCCATTTATACTTACTGTTCCAGATATATAAGTCAATTCTGATTGCATTGCATCTGTAAAAAATAAATCACTTACAATTACATTACCTGTATTAGTTATAGTTGAAGTATAAGTTATTGTATCATTAACTTTAGCATACATCTTATCCACTGTTTTAGTGTTAGATAAACTGCCTAAATTTATATTAGTAGTAACAGTATTGGAATTTGCAGTTATTGGATAAGTTGAACCTGTAGGATCTACATGATAAATACCATTTACTGCAGCATAGTTCGTTACTTGTGGTGGTGATGGCAGTGTTGTTACTGCAGCTTGAAATTTTATTAAAGTAGTGGCTCCTGCTAGAAGATTATTTGGTAGATTAAATCCCATTACAGGATTATAATTTGAATAACTAACTCCATCTATTAATACACTTCCTGATTTAAATACTGCACCATTAGATAAGAAATCTGTAAAAAATAATTGAGATATGGCTGTATTTCCTGCATTCTTAACCAATACACTGTAATTTAGGACCTCCTGTAGTGCTTCATATAATTTATCAACTGTCTTTGCAGCAGTTAAATTAGGCATTATTATCATAGTAGACACTGTATTAGATTGAGTAGATTTAGTGTAATATTGCCCATTAGGATCTATCTTATATGAAAATGTTCCTTCTGCATAATTTAGTAATGTTTGATTATTAGGTGAATCTATAACTGTAACTGTAAATATTATTGTAACATGATCTAATGACTCTATATTTCCTAAACTAAATCCCGAATTTGGATTATAATCTGGATGTGTTGTACCATTAACTTTTACAGATCCTTCATTAAATGTTACATCAGCTTGTAATTCATCTGTGAATATTACATTATCTTCTCGTATATTACCAGTGTTTGTTAAAACAACAGTATAAGTCAATATATCTCCTGCTGCAGCATATACCTTATCTACGCTCTTATTAACAGTTATTGAGCCCACATTTATTTGCGTAGTTACTGTATTAGAATTAACTTGTACTGCTATATCATTGCCACTTGGGTCTATACGATAGTAGAAAACAATATTAGCTGTATTACTTATTAATGAAGGTGTTGGTAGTGAAGTTACCTTAGTATCGAATTCAACGACTACAGTATCTCCAGATATTATATTACCTAATGTGAAACTTGCATAAGGATTGTAATTTGAATAAGCTGTTCCATTTATAGTCACTGATTCTGGTACAAAGGTTAATCCATTTGGAATAACATCCCTAAAGTTTACATTCTTAATAGTTGTATTTCCGGTATTTATCACATTCACTGTATAAGTTATAACATCATCTATTGTTGCATAAGCTTTACTAACTGATTTTATTGCTGTTAATGCTCCTACATTTATTACCGTTGTTACTGTATTAGTTTTTCCTTCTTTTACAACTGGTGGATTAGATGGATCTATATAATACTTGTAATTATCTATCGCATAGTTGTCTATAGTATAATTTTTTGGCAATGTCTTTACTGTTACTGCAAATGTTACTACAGTATTTCCATGTCCTTTTATATTCCCCAAATTAAATCCATTATTCGGATTATAATCCGAATAAGTTAAATCATCAATTTTTACAGATCCAGTTACAAAAGAAGCATCTGATTGAATTATATCTTTGAAGAATACATCAATACAATAAGCATTGCCAGTATTATTTATAGTTATTGTATAATTCAAAGTATTTTCTATTGTTGCATATAATTTGTCTACGGCTTTTGCAGCTGTTAAATTACCTAACTTAATAAGAGTTGTAACCTTATTAGAAGTAATTGTAGTTGTAACAGAGTCATCTGTTTGTGTCAACCTATAACTAAAGCTTACATCTGCAGTATTTTCAACATTACCATTTTGTGGCAATGAGTCAACATGAATATTAAAACCTACTACATGATATTGATTTGGTGTTAAATCGGTTAAAGTAAATCCAGTATCAGGATTAAAATCTAATTGAGAGTTTCCATCTACCACTACTGTTCCACTATTAAAAGAAGTTGATGCTGGTATTAAATCTTTAAAACTTAAATTTGTTGCATTTACTGAGCCTGTATTTTTTATCATTATTGTATAAGCTATATTGTCTCCAACTGTAGCATATAACTTATCTACAGATTTAGTAATTGTTAATTCACCTACTGCAATATAGGTTTGAGTAGTATTAGTATTGATATTAGCAGTTACAACTTCTGTTCCTACAGTATAATCATAATTTATGGCAGTATAGTTATATACTATATTATACTCTGGTCTTTTAGCTACTTTAGCTGCAAAAGTTACTGTTGTAGTTGAACCTGCTGTTATATCATCAAGATTAAATCCATTATTAGGATTATATCCAATTTTTTGAGCACCATTTATATATACTGAATCTGTAACAAAGGATATATTAGTATCCAGTACATCTTTAAAGACTACATGTTGTACAGAAACATTACCTTCATTTTTTACAGTAACTGTAAAGTTCAATGTGTCCCCTATTTTAGCCAATGATTTATCTACCTCTTTATTAGCAGATACTATAGTATCATAAACATATACTGTAGTCGTATTGGATGTTTTTGTCTTAGCCTTTGGAGTTTCATTAGGATCAACATAATAAGAATAATTTACATCAGCTGAGTTTAATAGCTTACTACCTGATGGCACTGAATTAGTTGTTACTTTAAAACTAACTGTGGTTTCTTGACCTATCAGGATATCGTCTAAGTTAAATCCAGTATTAGGATTATAATTTGGTTTATTAACACCATTTACATATACCGATCCTGAATTAAATGAAGACTCAGCTTGAATTACATCTTTAAAAGATAAGTTCTTCAGTACAGTATTACCTGTATTTGCAATAACAAAATTATAATTTATAATATCAGTCAACCTAACTATACTTCTATCAGCGTCTTTAGTTATTGTTAAATTTCCTAAATTAATATAAGTTGTAACTTCATTACTGTTTGCAGATGCTGTTATATATGAGCCACTTGGATTTATTTTATACTGATAATTTATAACAGATGAATTTATTATATAACTTTCATTTGGTACACTATCCACTGTAACATCAAAAGTTATTGTTACCTTTGAAGCTGCATTTAAGGTTCCTATTGTAAATCCTTTATTAGGATCATAGTCTGTATATGGTGTTCCATCTATTTTTACAGTTCCCAGTACAAAAGTTGTATGTGCTGGTACTACATCTATAAATTCGGTATTTGTTATACTAACATTACTCTTATTATTTATTACAGAAGTATAAGTTAAAGAATCTCCTACTGTTGCATAAGCTTTGCTTACACTCTTAGTATTAATAACTGACATAGAAACTACATTTGTAGTTACTGTATTACTTGTTAAGCTACTATTAATATAAGGTAATGTTGGAGTTAGCTGATATTTAAAATTAATATGAGCAATATTACTAATTTTAGGTGGTTCTAAAACACTAGTTACAGTTGCTTTGAACATTACAACTACGTTTCCACCTGGTAAAACATCATTTATTGCAAATCCTTTATTAGGATTAAAATCTGGTTTACTTACTCCATCCATAATTACAGAACCTTCTACAAATTCAGCTCCATTTGGAACAATATCTGTAAAATAAACATTTGTTAAAGACACTGTACCAGTATTAGTTGCTGTAACAGTATATTGCAATACATCCCTTACTGCTGCATATGATTTATCTACAACCTTAGTTAATGCTGCTGAATAGCTGTTTATAACTGTAGTTACAGTATTGCTTGTTGTAGTATTAGCAATTGTCTGTTTATTTGGATCTACATAATAGCCAAAAGCTACTGTGGCATTATTTTTAATAGTATTAGGAGTTGGTACACTATTTACTATTACTTTAAATTCTACTGTTGCAACCTGCCCAGCCTCCATTTTCCCTAAAGAAAATCCTGTTTGTGGATTATAATCTGTTTTGCTTACTCCATTTACAATTACAGAACCTTGAACAAATGATGCCTCTGATTGAATTATATCTGTAAATAAAGTGTTAATTGCAGCTGTATTACCTGTATTTGTAGCTGTAAATGAATAGGTTAAACTATCTCCTACTAATCCAAATGCTTTATCTACAGTTTTAATCAAACTTACTGCTGCATAAGGAACATAAGTTGCAGTTGTATTTGAATATACAGTCTTAGTTATTATCGGATTATCAGGATTTTGTTTGTAACTAAGAGTGACTTCTGAAGTATTTGATATATATCCAATTGTTGGATTACCTACTATTGAAGTTTTAAATACTATAGTTCTAGTATCTCCAGGAGCCATATTTCCAATTGAAAATTGATTACTTGGATTAAAATCTAATTTATTAACCCCATCAATATATACACTTTGAGGATAAAATGATAAATATGCTCCAATAAAATCTGCAAATTTCATATCATTTAAGGTCACTGTTCCTGTATTTTGTACTGTTGTTGTATAAACAAGTATATCGCCTACTTGAGCATACATTTTATCTACCTTTTTAATTACAGAATACTGTGCTTCATTTATAATGGTTTCAACTGTATTGCTGGACACTGTATTAGTCAGGTTAATTCCATTAGGATCTGGTTTATAACTATATACCAAGCTTGAATTATTGCATATTATATTCGGACTTGGAAGAGTTTTCACTTTAGCCTGGAAAGTAACTTCTATATTATCGCCTGCACATATAGTTCCTATTGTAAAACCTTGGGTAGGATCATATGCTGGATAAGATATACCGTTAATAGCCACTGATCCAGTTACAAAGGATGCTTCAGCTTGTATGCTGTCTAAAAATACAGTATCAGTAGAATTAATATTTCCATTATTACTTACATTTATTGTGTAATATAAAGTACTGCCTATTTCCCCATAAGCTTTATCTACACTTTTAACTACATTCATACATACATAATTAGCTACTGTATCAACTTTATTGGACTCTTTTTCTGTTTCTATAATAGACTCACTTGGGGATATTTGATATTTAAATGGAACCTGTGCTATATTTTCTATCAAATTGGCAGGATTAATACTGTTTACTAAAACTTTATATTCCACAGTTGTAGTTTGCTTAGGATTTATGACATTTTCCAGTGTGAAACCATTAAATGGATCAAGGGCTGCATCTAAAGTCCCATTAATCTTAACACTACCTGTAACAAACGTAGTTCCTGGTATTAAAGGTTCTAATACTTTAACATTAGATGCTGGTAAATTTCCCATATTTGTTAATGAAAGTGTATAGATTACTATTTCCCCTATATTAGGATAGTTATTGTCATTGCATCTTTTACCTATTATATCTATATACTGAACTTGAATAGACACAGCATTACTAACTGCAGTTTTTTCTCTAGAATATCCGTACTGATTATATATATATCCAAAGGTAATAAAACTTACACTATTTATTTTTGTGGATGAAGGCAGTGAATTAACCTTTATCTTAAATAATATTTGAGTACTTTTACCAATCAATAGATCAGGCAAAGAAAAGCCTACACTTGGATCATAATCAGTATATGGTGTTCCATCTATAACCACAGTTTCTTCTACAAAAGAACAACTTGAATTTATTTTATCCTGGAAGAATAAATTTTTAGCAGTTTCCGTACCAACATTACTTATATTTACTGTATAAGTCACTGTTTCACTTATATTTACATTGTTCTTTGAAGCTGATTTTTCAATGTTTAATAATCCATCTTGTACTACTACTTGAATAGTCTTAGTTTTACCAGAGTTAGTAACAGTATCTATTCCTGAAACAAACTGATAACTATAATTTACATTTTGATTTATTAATTCACCAGAAGGAATTTCATTAACCTTAACTGTAAATAACAAGTTCACAATACCTCTGGCACTAATAGTTCCAACATTAATTCCATTAACTATATTTGCTGTAGAATTTTTTACTTCATTAATTACAACAGAACCAGGTATAAATGAAGTTGATGAATCTAATACTGCCGACACTATAACATTATTTGCTTCCACATCTCCATCATTTTTTATATGAATTGCATAAACTAAAGGTTCTCCAACTTCAACATTATATTCTTTATCTCCATCTATATCATAAGCATCTATCATTATTATTATATTAGGTGCTTTTGCCAGTACTTGAACACCTAAAGCCACTAATTGAACTCCATCTCCCGAAGTATTTTCCGTTATTTGACCTGCCAATAATGATTGATTTGTAACTAAAGTATTGGATATATCTACATTAGTTATATCCCATTTGTTTCTTCCACCTAATGTTTGCGTAGGAACAAAGCCATCATGATTAATGGTACCATTAGTACCATTAATGTTTAAAAGTCCATTAACAGAACTTAGTGGATTTGCTGTGTTGATTACCCCTGAAAAAAAACTGTTACCTGGGTTGTTTGGTGCTGTTGTCGGATTAGGATTTGGAGTATTTACAGTATTTCCTATATTACTTAACTGTGCAAAAGATGGTCCTGCATATACAATTTCGTTTCCATTAAGAGGTTCTCCATTAGCAGAAGCCATAAACACATTTGCTTTTAAATTTTCTGTAACTGCACTAGTTGTGAATCCTGTGATAGTTGTCTGCAGAGGGGTTTCTGAAGTTGCTGCCGCTATACCCGAATTATAAATAATTTTTTGAGGTTGAAATGCATTATTTCTATAAATTACTGCTAAAGACCACCCAGCTCTTGAATTGCTTAAGCCTTCACTTGGTACACTTATGGGAACATTAGATACTGTATAATTTCCCGTTAAGGCATCTTGCACGTAAGTTGTTACATCCGCAGCTCTATATCTATCTATACTTCCAGATGCTCCAGTGTAACTATCAGTATATTGAGGAGTTATTTGATAATTCCCTTTTGAAGTTGCAAATGTTATTGCATTATCTTGTACGCTTCTTAGATCTAAGCTTCCCGATACATTACTCTTTACAGTAGAATACCATACAAGCTCAGCATAAAGTATAATACTGCCTTCTAATATATTTAAAACAGCAGAACTTCCTGATTTCATCCAATCTCTTGTAGTTGATCCATCTGGTTTGATAAGATCAGAAGTATTTACAGCTGGAACAGTTGTGCTACCACATACTACCAAAGTATTTCCAGTAGCCACCAGCATTGCCTTATCAATTGCAGAAAAATGATTTGTTAATGCCATTTATATTACCTCCTATTATTGATTGCCTAAAGCTTAGGGGTACTTTTGAAAACCTCAATATATAATATTGATAGTTATTTTCACTTGTTACTATTTTAATTATCTTTTAATATCACATTATATTTAACAGTGAATATAATGTGATGAGGAAATTTTAAGGAGTGATACTATGACGTCTAGTATACTCTCTATGAGTATAGATAGAACTCAAAATGTACCGATTATGGTAGGAGGTACTTCTGCATTTAATATAAATATAAAAAATATAAGTAGTAGTCAAAGATTATATAATTTAGGGATTTCACTAACTGTGCCTGATGGTATGGTTCTTTCAACTTCAACTATACCTCAAACCTATAGTGTAACTAATTTTGATAACAGTATCACATATTCATGGATTAATATAAAAGATCTTGCACCTATGGAAATAAGTTTTATTTTTAGCATTACAGTAAAATGTAATACAAAATTTAAAAATGGAACTACTATTCCTTTTGAATACAATTTTTCTGGAATAGCAGTATACTGTCAAGTAGACACCATGCCTAGAGGGGTTTATGATATAGGAAATGAAGTAATTAGTAATACTATATCTATGACTTATTCAACTGTGAGATTTTACAGTACTATAACTACTGCTGGAAAAGTTTTGAAGGGTGCTGGAACGTCACCTTCTTTAAATGATTATACTCAAGTAACTGGAGCCACATGTAAGTTTTTTAATAACTCAGTTTCATCTTCTTTGGTAAATATAACCATACTATTAGAAGATGGTATAAGATATATAGGAAACATTATAACTTCTGGTACTGATGCTTCTAAATTTTCAACACCTAATATAAATTTAGTTAATATTAATGGTAAACTTTATACTCAACTTTATTATGGTAACATCAATCTTTCAACTAGCAGCAGCACTACCTTAATTTTTAGCTATGCAGTATGGAATCAATATAATAGTAATCAAGGCAGCTTTATAAAACATGGTACTATACTCAACATGTCTATTAATATGAAATCTGCTGATCCACTAGCTATTTCAAATTCAGACAGTAGTACTAGCTTTACAGCTATGGATTTAATAATAAATACTTCTATAAACAAATCTACAGTAGACGTTCAATCGAACGTAACTTACACTTATGTGTATAAGGTTGGTCAATATTATAACATCCAAGATATAGTTGTCCACTACTTCTTGCCTGATGGCATATTCTATATTTCTAGTTCATCTATTCCTGCTTCAGCAGTGGATAATCCTACTTTACAGGGATATTATATAACTTATAATTTTTCTCTTACTGCACAAAATTCTACTAAAACAATAGTTATTATTGGAAAAGTAGATAATTATTATAGATATAAGAAAGATAGTCAAGCTTTAAATTTGCCTGTTGCTGCTTCAGATTTTTTCTTAGCCACAGCTGACATTTCAGGTACTATTATAGGATCATTTAATTCAGTTAGCGATAATACAAATATTAACTCTAGTATAGGTATTGGTATTATAAGCAAACAATTTGTTAAAGGTTATTATAAAAATGGAACACATAAAACTATAAATGCTTTAGCTCCTGGTGATTTGGCAGAATATACTTTAACTTATAATGCCTCTACTTTAAAAGCCATTCAAAAAGAAACTTATATAGATGATTTTTTTCCATTAACAGCATCTCCCATAGATAATTTAACTTATGTGTATACAGGAATTAATCCTGTTTCATTGCCTCAACTAATCAGCCCTCACGGAGTCGATTTTTACTATGGAAATATTACGGGGTTATCCTCAGGTACTATTAATTTTAAAGTTCCTATATCTCAACTTGGCTCAGCTTCCCAAAATTCAAACTTAATGAAATTAAAAGGTATAAATACCTATGGATATTCTTACAGCAGTCGTTCCCAAGTAACCATTAATATAGGTGCTCCAAATTTGAGCTTAACTAAATCTGTGACTGGACCTAATAAAAGTGCTATACAAGCAAATGAAATTTATACCTACTCAATTACTATAAGTAATTCAAACAATTTAGGAACAGAGACAGATGCCTTTGACTTTACTCTTAATGATACTTTAAGTGCTACCTGGTTCATAATTGATAAAAACAGCATAAATATTACTGGTACTGGTAGTTTCACTGATCCTGTCCTTCAAAACAATAATATAGTTCTTTATATAAATAAACTGGCTCCTGGTCAATATTTAACTTTGACCTACAAGGTAACTATAAGTTCAGTTTTAGCACCTGGAGTGAATATAACTACTACAGCTGCAACTACTAACCCTTATTCTCAAGTATATGATTCTACTTCTACTAACTTTCAATATAGTAATTTAAATAAAAGTGCCTCTATAACTATCTCTTCATCTGCTGTAACTCTTGCAAAAACTAATTTTAATAGTGTATTTAAAGTAGGCTCTCTTATTACCTATACCCTTACTGTTACTATTCCACAAGGTACTATTGCTTACAGTTTATATATAAAGGATACTTTACCAAGCGACAGTCAAAGCTATATTGGTCCTTCATATAAAAATAGCTTACCTATCACTACTATAGTATCTTCAAATATAGTTACTTTCCCTAATGAAGGAATCATAGATGCCAGAACTTCAACTCAAACAATCATTTATATTATGACTTCTAAAATAACTGGTGCAAATAAAAGTATTAATGCTATAAGCTCTACTCAAACTAATACTTTTCAATGTTTATACCAGCAAATTCAAAGCGGAAGCTTTACTACAATTAGTAAAAGCTTAATTGTAACAATAAATCATCCTAATTTACTAATGACTCTAACTGCACTAGATAAAACAACTTCTATTTTATATACTCAAATTGCTAATATAAATACTAACGCAATAGTACAATTTAAATTAATTTTTCAAAATAATAGTACTATAAGTCTAACAAATGGAACTATAGAAATTCCTATAGATAATAACTTTTTGTTTTATTCGATTGATACCACTGTACTATGCAGTGCAACTTTCAATATTACTTCAAAAAAAATAATTATAACTATACCTCAATTAGCCTCATTTGTATCAGGCTATATGTCTTTTACTATAATACCCCAATCTACTTTAAGAACTTGTACTTCTATAAGTACTCAAGCAGCTGCTATTTCATACTATAATGATATATCTTCTACTAAAGTATATAATGGTGAAAAAAGTAATATATTAACTTGTGCTTTACCTGCTGGAGTTTCATTAATGCCTAATCCTTTATACAAAATAGATGACTCAACAGCATTTATTGTTACACCTCTCGGTAACACAGCTGTAATACTCGATTATTTTAAAAATACTGGAGGAGGATATGATGATTTTACTTTAATAATTCAAAAAGTTGCACTTTCTTATAGCTTGTATATAGATGATGTTAAAATAAATGATATTCAACCAAATACACTTTATCAAGCAGATTTACCTGCAATGGCAAACTTACCTCCTAATATTACTAAAATCATAAAAATTACTACTGTTATTCCTTCAGAACAATCTTTAGGAATCAGATATGACTTTAAAGTTACTGTCAAATCAAAAACTTCTCCTTATCCTGAAAAAACAGTAATAAATATAGACCCTAATCCTTTCTAAATATAAAAGCCATCGATTTTTCTCTTATAATCGATGACTTTTTAATAATATAATAGTAAATTTGCATTTATAAATATTTTATGCTTACTTACAAAATCAATTGATAAATATTCAATATTTATCTTTATTTCATTTGTATCTAAATAATTTATACCTATAGGCACCATCATATAAGTTGAAAATCCCCAAATATCTTTTATATGTCTAATATGATGCCGCTTTTTATAACACATTTTATATTCAATTTTTCCTATTACCAAAAGTGTACATAAATTTGATTTTAAAATACTTATAACTTTTGTTTTTATTATTCTCATATTGTACTTAATATTGATTATTTCATTTATATGGCTGTGTGTTCTTAAGGTTTTTCCCACTGATATTTGTGTAAATAATTTGTTTTCACAATTTGTTTTTACACTATTACTAGTTTTATTTACCCTAATAGGAGCTTCTTCTACATTATATATATAATCATATTCTACAGTTGAATAATTTCTTATAGCATTTCCCCAATATATAGGTAATACCAAAACTTTAAAAGTTACTGTAACTTTCTTTCCGCTTTTTAAATTACCTATATAAAATCCTTTTTCTGGATTAGCACATTTCTTTTTTATGTTATTTATTGTTACTGAATTTTCAATAAATCTCGTACTCTTTGGAATATTATCCTGTAAAAATATATTTGTCACAATAGAACTACTTATATTGCAAATATATACTGTATATATTAATATATCAAAATAATTTGTTTCTGTTTTATTTACATTTTTTTTAACTTCCAAAATATTTTCTATAATTTGTGTTGAAACTACATTACTAAAAACAATCTTACTTACTATATAAGGTGATAGTTTATATTTAAAATCTATCCTACATTCATTTACTATTTTCATTGAATCACCTTTTAAAATAATATCTAATATTCATCTAAATACTGCATTAATATAGTAACACTGAGTATAATTTTACTTTTAGACAAACTTTCTGAACTTACATCTTCTATTAAATATCTTAAGTTTACTTTATCAGTACTGCATATATCTTTTGGTATTATTATAAATGTACTGAAAGGAATATTGACATCTATTATACTATTTTCATATGTTTTACAATTAAAAAAATAGGTTAATATCACCCTTAAGCTTATCTTTCCTATAATTATTAGCTTCTTTCCCGTTAAACATTGTCCTTCTAATGATGTACCCTCTATTGTGTCTATTATTTTTATTGATATTACCTTCAATGTTGGAATAGTAGTTTGTAAATTAGAAATGCATGCTTTTCTAAAATTATCTTTTTTAGTATGCATATAATCTTTACAATCTACCGTTTCATATACATTAAATTGCTTAAAATACTTAAATTCTTCCAATTCTTTCGAAAAGTTAAAAATTATTTTATCCAGATTAACTTCCATATTTACCTTCCTCCATTAAGTGGAAAACAATATCAATATTCAGTACATATTATGAAAGCTTTCATTCTAATGTAACTATATTTTAAACTAAATTTTTATTTACCTACAGCTTTCTTTTTAACTTAAAGTATAACCTGTATGATGTTAATCCTACTCCTACCAGACATATAACAGCAGCAGTAATATATACATACTGCATTCCATATACAAAAATATCATCTCTTCCATTTATATATCCAGAAACATGATATCCAATTTTTCTACTCATCTGACTATACAGAAGTGTTGTGGAAAATGATATTCCAAATACCATTCCTAAATTTCTTACTAGTGCATTTATACCACCTGCAATTCCTAAACTTTTCCTGTCAACTGTGGACATTACTAATGAATTATTAGGTGATTGAAACATTCCATTTCCAACAGTCATTACAGCTATAAATACAATTACTTGTGCTATATGAGAGTACTGATTTAAAAATGCCATTAAAGACAATCCTAAACTAGTTCCTATAAGGCCCAAAAGTGTCAAAATTTCTGAGCCTATCTTATCAGATATATATCCACTTATGGGTGCAACAACTGATAATATTATTGGAGATACCATCATTAAAAATCCAGTTACTGAAGGTGTAAGCTTCAGTACATATTGTAAATAAAAAGGTAATATAATATTTGAACAGCTTATTGCCACAAAAGAAATAAATGCACAAAATATACTAAGCGAAAACAACGAATTATTGAATATATCTAATTTCAATAAAGGTTGAGAACTTTTTTTCTCAACTATTATAAATAAAATAAAAAATATGATTGCAACAATAAATGAAATTATAATTCCTTTATTTTCATATCCAATGTCATTTCCTAAAGTTAATGATCCAAATAATAATACCATGGTTAATCCAAATAGAACTGTTCCTTTTATATCTAATTTTTCATTTGAATTTATATTATTATTTTTAGGAAATGTTCTCATAGAAATAATAAATGCTATAATTCCTACAGGTACATTTATCAAAAATATATATTGCCAGCTTAATATAGAAACAATTATTCCTCCTATTGGAGGACCTACCATGGAACCTAATGCAACAGATGTTGCGTTTAAGCCTAAAGCTCTACCTCTTTCGTTACTTGGAAACACATGAGTTATAATTCCTTGACTAGTTGACATAGTTCCAGCTGCACCTACTGCTTGTAAACACCTTGCTAAAACTAATAGTATAAGGGAATTTGCAAATCCACATAAAAATGAACCAAGTGTAAAAATTACAATACCTAATTTAAAAATAGTAGTTTTTCCTTTAATATCCCCTAATCTACCAAACATAAAAATAATATTATCCATCGTCTATTATAAATTTTGCTATTCGTATTATTCATATATTTTCTCCTTCTAATATTATATTGTTACAAACTGTTTAAGTACTTTCATAAATTTATTATATTATTATTCTAAGCAATATAAACATATATAAAAATTTTTTACTGAATACAAATAAAAAACATGTAGTACTTTGCGTAAACTAGACTTACGTGCAAGGCACCACATGTTTCAATGATCATTATATCAAATCAAATTTAGAAGAGTCAATATCTATTTAAACCATATTCATAAATAGATTATTTGAAACTTTTCAGCCTAAAGTTTTTTAATACTATACTTTAGAATGTTATCTACTAATTTCTGTTTTTAATTATTCTTTTCTTAAAATATCTACCGTATGTGCACTTGCTCCAAGCAAATCGGGTCTTTCACAGGTAGAAAAATGATAATCAAGAAAAAGTTTAAATGTATCATCATCCATGGCATTCAAAACTGGTCGCATATAATCAGCAGGTCCGTCTGCTGCAATTAATTTTATTCTTTGAAGGTTTACTTCATCATTTAACCTATTAATGTCTTCAATCCTTACATAATCATATAAATCTTTCGGTTCTGATACAACATGAAAATTATCAGTAAGTTTTCCATTATCAATACATTCACGAATATTGTTTTCTTTAAAACCATATGTTATTACACTATATTCGTTCATGCAATATGCTACTAAGATAAATCCTCCAGTTTTCGTTACTCTTTTTGCCTCCTGTAGTGCTTTTACTTTATCCTCAAATGTATATAAATGATACATTGGTCCAAATAAAAGTGTCATGTCAAAAGCATTTTCTGAAAATCTTGATAAATTTAGTGCTGTTCCTTGATAGGCTTTTACTGCACTTTTTTTTGATTTTAAAACACCCAAATTATGCTTTACAAGTTCAATTGCAGTAACATCATATCCTTCATTTGCCAATTCTACAGAGTACCTGCCTGTCCCTGCTCCAACATCTAAAATTTTTGCATTTTCATCATTTTCTAGATACTTATGAATATACTTCATGGAAGTTATATATTCAACTTGTCCATATCTTCTTGTTAATCTTTTATCCTCACAAAATTTATTATAGTATTTTTCCAATTCCATTGTCATATTTTTATATTCCTCATCTGTTATTATATTAAAAATTATTATCAATTACTCTAAACTACAGAGCAAAATTAATTATTTTGGATTAGCTTAATATTGTTATTGCTACACCCTTTTATATTCTAACAAATATTATACTATATTGCAGTTAAAATATAAATTTTCTTTTAACTAATTCTCCTTTTTTTTATTCCTTATTTACAAATATATTACTCTATAACAGGTATACTATTAAACTTTTATATAATCTGAATTATAAGAATTTCAAATATGATAGGAAATGCACCTAAATTTGTGTAAATTCAAATATAGGTGCATTGCACACAATAAATTCTTTAATATAATTCATGCTAAAAATCTTCCTATAAAATTATATAACTTTACTAAAGAAATATCAATAATGCTAAAGAATACTGTTAATATCATAAAATTGACATGCATAATGCACAAATTATTTGCATAATAGTATTGAAAAAACGTTATTAAATTTTGTGATACTTATGTTGAGGTCTTCCGATTCTACCATATTCTATCAATTTATCTACTTTATTTTCCTTTTCCATATGTTCAAGATATCTTCTAACTGTTACTCTTGCTATTCCTAGCTTTTCTGCTAATTCCTCTGCTGTAAAATCTTCATAATTCCTCTTTTCTATTTCATCCCATATGGATTTATAAGTATATTTGTTAAGTCCCTTAGCAAAATCATCTTCATTTTGAGAAATATTGGAACTAGATATTAATTTATCTAAATCTTTTTGTTCTATTACACCATCTTTTTTAAACTTATAATATCTGCCTTTAAATTGAATAAGTGATTCCTTAAATCTTTCAAAGCTGAAAGGTTTTATAAGATAATCTATAACTCCGTATCTAAAAGCTTCCTGTATCCTTTCAATAGATTTGTCTGCTGTAATTAAAATAATATCTATATCCATCTCCTGGCTTCTTATCCACTTTAAGAAGTCAATTCCATTTTCTCTTGGAAGATATACATCAAGCAATATTAAATCTGGTTTTTTAATAGATATAAATTTTTTTGCATCCTCTAGATTAGAAACTGATTTATATAAGTCAAACCCTTCAGTCCTCTTTAAAAACTTAGAGTTTATTTCCATAACCATAGGATCATCTTCAATAATCATTACTTCAATCATGCTTATTCCACCTTAAATTTAAAATACTGGACAACTTAAGAGATTTATTTATTCTACTTACAGTTTATTTAATATCTACCTACTGCAACCTTCCCTTTAAATTAGATTCATCAGTAAACCTTTACTTATAGAATTTTTTTCTTTTGAGAAACACCAGGCAACTTAGCTTCTTCAGTCATAAATAACAATTTACTTATAAAAATTTATTTAGCACATTTACTTCCCTGTCATTGGTATAGTTATTTGCCAGACAACTCCTTCATCTACATCTAAATCTATTATACCATTATACTCATCAATTATTTTCTTTACAATATACATGCCGTGTCCACGTTGGCCTTCCTTTGTTGAAAATCCTTGTTCGTATATTTTTTCTCTATACTCTACAGGAATTCCACCGCCATTATCTTTCACTTCTATACCTAAAGAATTTCTCATTTCAACTATTTTTACATGTATGTACCCAGTTCCATCATTCTTAACTTCATCTAAGGAATTTTCTATTAAATTTCCAATAATAGACACAATTTCATCAGAAGTCATATCCTGAGGTAACTTTGTAAGTTTTGAATTTTCATCTATTTTGAGCTTAACTCTACACTCCTCAGCTTTATTATACTTAGACAATAATAAAGCTGATAAAGAAGCATCTTTTATATTATTCGTTAAAATATTACTTATATTACTTCTCACTTTTGCTACATCCGATATGAACTCTAAAGCTTCATCGTATTCTTCTAATTGTATAAGTCCTGATATAGTATGAAGTTTATTCATAAATTCATGATTTTGAGCCCTTAAAGACCAGGCTAGTTTTTTTGCCCCAGTAAGCTCCTCTGCCATTTTGGTTACTTCTGTTTTATCTCTAAAGCTAGCAATAGCGCCTATAATCCTTCCCCTACTTATTATAGGAATCCTATTTGTCATTATTATGGTATCATTTATTCTTTGTTCCTCTTCAAATTCACATTTTCCTGTTTTTAATATATTAACCATACGGGTATTAGGAATAACCTCTTCTACATACTGACCTATAATATATTCCTTACTAATACTGCCTTCAAAATGTAATATATTTAAAGCCGAATCATTTATAAGTGTAACTTTACCTTTATCATCAACAGCTATTAATCCTTCATGAATAGCATCAAGAATCCCCATTTTCTCATTATAAAGTCTTGTTATTTCATCAGGTTCAAGTCCCATCAATGCATTTTTTATGTTATTAGCTAATAAAAATGCTCCTATTACACCTGTCATAAGTCCTCCAATACCAATTAAAATTATATATATAACAGCTGTGCGTTTAGATGTTTCAATACTATGAGTAAGTGTACCTACAGAAACAAAGCCTATTTCTTTCTTATTTTCTGAATCATATATTGGAGTAAAAGCTCTAAGTGATTTTCCAAGTGTACCTATAGCCTGAGAAATATATGTTTCTCCCTTTTGAACTACTCTTTTTTCATCTCCCCCCATAAACTTTTTTCCTATCATTTCAGGATTGGGATGGGAATACCTGATATCATTATTATCTACTACAATTATATATTCAACTTGTTCTAAATTCTTGAGCTGCGTATTAATATAAGGTTCTATTTTCCTCTCTGGATCTTTAATTTCCAGTGCAGCTACTATTTCTTTTGAATGTGCCACCATCTCAGCTACATTCATGATGTTAGTTCTAGCCTTATTTTCAATATTTCCTGTCATCCATGGGACAATAAAAGAAATGATTATGGATATGGAAATAAACACAACTGTAATGACCAATAAAGTAATTTTTGTTTGCAGTTTCATTGCCTTTCTCACATTCATCACCTTACTTAATAAAATTCATTCTTCTTATATAAAAGCAAATTTTCATAAAATTACATATTTAGAATAACTACTTGGTTAATTTTTATAAAATTAGAAAGTTTATCCGTCTACTTATATTCAAATCTAGCTTTTATAATTAAAAACATGTAAAAAACACAGAAGCATAGGAGACTATAAATGTGTATGAAAGAATCAATATAGAAACAAATACTTTTATCCCATTATATAATGCTTCTTCCATTATTGTCTCCTACTTTTCCATGTTTAATTTGATAGCTACTTATTAATTTTTTTTATTTTAGTGACATTTTTCATCATGCAATAACTTCATTGTTTAATTTTTTCACTTTATTCCTATTAAGCATTTTAAATGCATAAGTAACAATAAACGGACATACGATGGCTGATACTACACATGCTGCTGCAACCTGTGCAGTAGCTACCGTTGCTACAACAGCTAGTGTCGGATCTGCTGCTGCAACAGCTGCTGGAGTGGCTACAGCGTTTCCTGCAGTTGAGCCTGTAGCAAGTCCAATTATAGGCTCTTCTTTGAATAATTTAAGAAGTATAAATGCTCCTATTCCAGTAAAAGCAGCTATTATTCCTAATAATATACCAGGACCTCCAGCTTTTGCAATAGTTGCAAGATTCATTCCAGCACCTAATGGGAAGGAGAAGAATGGTATTAATAACATTTTGCTGCTTCCAAGAAATTTTCTCATATCAGAATCAAGATTTCCCAAAATCATTCCTATTACTATTGGAATCATTACTGCTACAAGTGCTTTAAAAGGAACTTGTGCAAGTCCTGATGCACCCAATGCAACAAGTGTAAAGAATGGACCATCTTTTAAAGATAACAAAGCATAAGCACCTACATCAGTTTCATCACCATACTGTGAAGCAAGTGATGCATATAATCCACCATTACAATTTGTGAGTGCTGAAAGAATAGCTAACGGTGATAAACCTAGTACTCCTGCAGTTCCAAAAACTTTTCCTACAAATATACCAATACCAGCACCTACTATAAATTTTCCTGTTATTAATATTGCACCTTTTTTTATTGCCTTTGGTGCTAATTTGAAGTTAATCTGTGAACCAATCAAAAACATGAAACAAGCTAAAATTGTGGATGATGCACTTGCGCTAAACAATGCTGTTGTAAATCCTCCAATTTTTAAAAATTGTGGACAAAATGTGTTAACTAATACTCCTAGAAAAAGTGGAACAACCATCATACCGCCTGGTATTTTATCAAGTGTTTTCTTAATTGGAATTTGCATTTTTATCCCTCCATTTATTTTTTCTTTTATACTCTTGTTACACCAGTTTTTCTAGCTGCTTTCATAATTTCCTCTGCTACATTTGCAGCTACTTTTTTGTCTAATGCACTTGGTATTACATTGTTTTCATTTAGCTCTTCTTCGTTAATACTGTTTGCTATAGCATAAGCTGCTGCTATTTTCATTTCTTCATTAATTTCTTTTGCTCTACAATCTAAAGCTCCTCTAAATATTCCTGGGAAAGCTAATACATTGTTAACCTGATTTGGAAAATCTGAACGTCCAGTACCTACTACCCTTGCTCCTGCTGCCTTTGCTTCATCAGGCATTATTTCTGGAGTTGGGTTTGCCATAGCAAAGAAGATTGAATCCTTGTTCATTGATCTTACCATGTCCTGACTTATTATTCCTGGTGCTGAAACCCCTATAAATACATCTGCACCTACTAATGCATCTGCTAAATTTCCTTGAATATTCTCTAGATTAGTTACCTTTGCAAGTTCTTTTTTAGCATCATCTACATTTTCTATTCCTCTGTAAAGAATACCAACCTTATCACATGCAATTAGATTATTTACTCCTGAAGAAAGTAATAATTTAGCTATAGCAGTTCCTGCAGCTCCTGCACCATTTATAACAACTTTTATATCTTCTATTTTCTTATTAACAACTTTTAAAGCATTTATTACACCTGCAAGAACAACTATAGCAGTTCCATGCTGATCATCGTGGAATACAGGTATATCAAGTTCCTTTTTTAATCTTTCTTCAATTTCAAAGCATCTTGGCGCTCCTATATCTTCTATATTAATTCCACCAAACACTGGAGCTATAAGTTTTACAGTTTTCACTATATCGTCAATATTCTTTGTATCTACACATATTGGAAATGCATCAACATTTGCAAATTCTTTAAATAAAATTGCCTTACCTTCCATAACTGGTAGTCCAGCTTTAGGCCCTATGTCTCCAAGTCCCAATACTGCTGTTCCATCTGTAACTACTGCAACTAGATTTCCTTTTGAAGTATATTTATAAACGTTTTCTTCATCCTCATAAATCTTTCTGCATGGCTCTGCAACTCCAGGAGTATATGCTAAACTTAAATCATCTCTTGTCTCAACCTTAACCTTTGATATTATTTCAATTTTTCCTGTATTTTTTTCATGTAATTTTAAACTTTCTTTAAAATAATTCATTTTTAAATCTTCCTTTCATTTTTTATATCAATTTTTGTAACCGTTTGCTATGAGTAAATAATATCATCAATATTTACTTATTAAAATATTTTGAACTTTTAAAATATATTTTGGTCATAAAGAATATTTTGTTTTATTTTTAACAATTCTTATTATCATTTGGAGGAATTATAAAATATTAGCCTAAAATAAGTTTTATTTTACTAAAATAAAAAGCCAGTATATATGCTAGATATACACTGGCTTTTTAAGCTTACTATTTAATAGTTACTATATTCTTTTGTCCACGTTTTATTTGACTTCCAGCTTTAACTGATACTGTTTGACCTTCAGCTAAATTTGTAAAAATAATTGGTGTAATAATTGATGGAACCTTATCTTTTATTACATCTAAGTTTGCCTTTAATATAGGCTGACCTGCCTTAACCTCAGCTCCCTGCTCTACTAAAGCTTCTAGTCCTTCACCTTTTAAATTTACTGTGTCTATACCAAAGTGAATTAGTATTTCACTTCCATTTGCTGCAGTTATTCCAATAGCATGTTTTGTTGGAAAAACAGTTGTTATTACTCCATTTACAGGTGAAACGACCTCACCATTTGCTGGCTCTATAGCAAATCCATCTCCCATCATTTTCTGTGAGAAAACTTCATCTGGAACTTCTGTTATAGGTAATATTTTTCCATCTAAAGGAGCTACAAAAGTTTTGTCATCTGATTTCGTTACTGCTACTTCTTTTTTATCCTGCTCTTCTACAACTGTTGGAATTTTTCCAGCCATAAT
The DNA here is from genome assembly GCF_012926525.1 of Clostridium muellerianum. GTDB lineage: Bacteria > Bacillota > Clostridia > Clostridiales > Clostridiaceae > Clostridium_AM > Clostridium_AM muellerianum. Next base: position 134,427 of record NZ_JABBNI010000014.1, on the reverse strand, counting down.
ATCTTTAATTTGAGTCTTTAACTGATCGGACTTTCCTCCAAATATAGCCTGAATATTATTTCCTACTTCCATAACACCTGCTGCTCCTAATCTCTTAAGTTCAGCCTTATCTACATTTTTAATATCAGTAACACTTACTCTTAAACGAGTTATACAAGCATCTAAATTAGTTATATTTTCTTTTCCACCTAATGCTTTTAATATTGCTGCTGGTAATTCTGACTTTTGAACATCAGATGTTACTTCTTCTTCAGCATCATCTTCACGTCCTGGAGTCTTAAGATTCCATTTTCTTATAGCAAATCTAAATCCAAAGTAGTAAATCAATGCAAAAACCAAACCTACTGGTATTACTAACCACCATGCTGTTCTATTTGGTATAACTCCAAATAGCATGTAATCTATTAAACCTCCGGAGAACGTCATACCTATCTTAACATTTAACAATTGCATTGTCATGAAAGATAAACCTGCAAATACAGCGTGTATTGCAAATAGTGCTGGTGCAACGAATAAGAATGAGAATTCTATTGGTTCTGTTATACCAGTTAAGAATGAAGTTAATGCTGCTGATGCAAGTATACCACCTGCAATAAGCTTCTTTCCTGGTTTTGCTTCATGATACATTGCAAGCGCTGCTGCTGGCAATCCAAACATCATAAATGGGAATTTACCTGCCATAAATGTACCTGCTGTAAATTGTGTACCGCCATTACTAAGCATACCAAATTGAGTAAAGTCTTTTAATTGAGCCATGAATATTGTTTGGTCTCCTCTTACAATTTGACCAGTTGCTCTACTTGCGTATTCTCCAAATTGATACCAGAATGGATTATAGAATATGTGATGTAATCCAAATGGTATTAATGATCTTTCAATAACTCCAAATACAAATGCTGCTAATGTAGGATTTGCATCAATCATATTATGTGAGAATGTATTTAATCCATATTGAATTGGAGGCCATACAAATACAAGTATAATTCCTAAAAATATTGATGTTACTGCTGTCACAATTGGAACAAATCTTTTTCCTGCAAAGAAGCCTAAATATGAAGGCAACTCTATATTGTGAAATTTCTTATAAAGCTTCGACGCTACAACACCTATTAAGATACCACCAAATACACCTGTCTGTAATGATGGAATACCTAAAACTGATGCATAAGCTGGATTATTGCCACTTGCTAACTGTGAAGTAACTCCTGCTACTATTCCTAAAGTTTTATTCATTATTAAGAAACCAACGATTGCTGCAAGTCCTGCAACACCTTCACCACCTGCAAGTCCTACTGCAACACCTACTGCAAATAATAATGAAAGATTACCAAAAATAATATCTCCTGATTGCTCCATAACTTTAGCAAAAGTCTGGAATGCATGGTTATTCAAAAATGCTACATGACTTAAGAAAGCTGGATTTTGAAACATGTTACCAAATGCAAGCAAGATACCTGCAGCTGGTAATATTGCAACTGGAAGCATTAACGCCTTACCAATTTGTTGTAACTTACCAAAAATACTACCTTTTTTAGACATATAGTTATTCTCCTTAATTTTCTATCCTAATATTATTTGTAATTGTTTTCATTTCAAGGCTTAATTTGATTAATCAACTAACCTAATTGTGCTACAAAACACAAAAGGCATGAGCTAAGGTAATTAAAACTATATTATATCTATTCGACTAGTACAAATAGATATAAATATAATCTAACCAACCTTTGCTCATGCCTGATCGAATCAGTAACACGCAAATTGTTAATATTTATTTTTTTATAAACTGCAAACCTTTTTACTATATTTTAAAAACATCATATCAGATTTGCTATATTTTTATTATATCAAATCACTATTACTCTTTCAATATCTTTTTTTACATTAAATCAATTTTTTTTTTGCTTTTCATTAAATAAGTTTTTATTTTCGTGATTTTTCAAGTGCTTGCTGTATATCTATTAATAAATCATCAATGTTTTCAATTTCTACAGAAAATCTTAGCAAATTTTAAAATGTTATAAACATAGTATGATTTATTACATTTTGTTATAAGTATCCATGATAAATATCAGTATAATTTCTATATGAAACTGCAAAATCCAACAAATTATTATGTAGCTACCAAAACAGAATCTGTATAGCCTTTTACCACTTTTGATTCAATGCAATCTAATGCTATCATTATAAAGAAATAAATATTAAATGTAGTGATTTTAATAATCAAAATGTTATAATTAAAGAACTAAAGACAAAATAATTTAATAGAAAGAGTGTATTTATGAAAGATAGTATACAAATCAATAAATATTTAGAAAAGGCAGAGAAAGCCTTTGAAGAAAATAAATTAATTAAAGCATTAGATTTATATAATAAAGTTTATGAACTTTCAAGTGGTGAAGATGTGGATGCAGTAATTAATTTAGCCTTAATATATGACTCTTTGGGAAAGTCAGAAAAAGCTGAGGAATATTATAGAAAAGCTTTAAGTATAGATGATTATGAAGAGAGGGCTTACTATGGTTTGGCTACAATATATGATGAAGAAGAAAAATATGAAGAAGCTATAAAATTATACAATAAAGCTATTTACATAAATCCCAATTACCATAAAGCTTACTTTTTCTTAGCAAATGCTTATGATGTATCTGGCGAAAAAGATTTAGCAATAGAAACTTATGAAAAGCTATTAAGTTTGAACTCTCTTGATTTTTGGGCAAATTTAAATTTAGGGTGTATTTATGAGGAACAAAATGAAAATGCTCTTGCATATAAGAAGTTTTCAAAGGCTTTAAAAATAAATCCAAATAATCATTTAGCTTTATTCAATATGGGGGTAATTTGTTATAAGTTTAATATTATAGAAAAAGCCATTAATTTCTATGAAAGAGCAATTGAAAAAGATACAAATTATGAATACAGTTATTTAAATTTAGCAATAATTTATAAATATGACGATACAAAAAAAGGTATAGAAATTTTATCAAAAGGTATTAATAATTGTAGTGAAGCACATTTTTTATACTATAACAGGAGTTGTTTTTATGCTTTGATTAATGAAGAAAGCAAAGCCTGTGAAGATATAATTATAGCTTTAAAATTATATCCACAGTTTTTAAAATATATTTTTGAAGATGAAGAACTAGAAAATGTAAGAAAACTAAATTCGTTTAAGGAATTTGTTGCTAATTATAGTTCATACAACACTAATATAATTAAAACAACTCAAAATAAAGCTTAGTGTTGAACGCACTAAGCTTCTCTTATTTATATTATCTTAATAAACCTATATTATCATAATTTATTTAAATTATGATAATATTTAAAACATTAATGCTTTTTTTAACACTTATAAAGAAAGTCTACATAATTTATTATATGGTTTACCTCAACTAAATATATACTAATTATTTTATATCTTTCAACTTATTTTCTAAATAATTTAATACTTCTTCCCTGCTTTCTGGTTTATCATGGCCCCATACATAATTATTAAAATCAAATGATCTAATTAATTCTATATACTTTTCCAATTTATATTTATCAAATTTTCCATCATTATTATAAAAATCTTCACAACCTGCATCACCAACAAAAATAGTTTTTTCTTCAGGTACATAAACAAATACTGAATCTTCTGAATGCGGTGAATTAGCTTCTGTTATTTCCAAGCAAATTCCACCTAAGTTAATTTTTAAGCTACCACTAAATTCTACATCTGAAGTTATAACTTTTATATTTTCCCTGTTTGGATACTCTACTTTAATACATGTATCACACATTTCAATGTCTTCACCTGTTTCAAGCCTATTCTTCATATCATCATCGGACCATTGCCATGCTGCAACTTCTTTTAATTTTTTATTTGTCATCTGTCCTGCAATTGTTTTTCCTGATACTGCGTGCATACCGAAAGTATGATCCCAATGCCAATGTGTAATAACAGTATAATCCGGTAACCTTAAATTTATCTTTCTTAATTCCTGGTAAAATTTTTCAACATGCTTACTTGAGTTCCCTGCATCTATAGCCAATGAATATTTATTTCCATATATATATCCAAGTACGGGTCTATCATTCTTTTCTTCATTAGGTAAATAATAAATTCTATTAGTTAACTTTTTTAATTCCATAGTTCTTCTCCTCAAATTCAATCTATCTTAAATTATAATTTAGAAAACATACTACATTATTACATATTAAAAAGTAGCAACCTGTTAATTATGTCTTAATACATTGTTTTATACAAATGCTTTACTGTAAATTATACCACCAAGTTCCACAATAAACCATATTACTTTACTTTTTGGCATTAAAATTAATCTGTCATTCTTCCAGGGCATGGAATATTTATTTATAATATTATACTTTAAGGTATATTTAAGGTTACGATGGTATACTTTATATCAAGAGTTAAAAATGATTATTTCACAAGGAGGAATACCTGATGCAACAGTCTAAATATGACATTAAATGTGAAACACTATCACCTGAACATGAATTTTATAAAGAATCTTATATACTATTAGAAGGAGCAATTATTGAAGTTATTTCTAGATTGGATATTATTCGAAAATACAAAGCAGCACAACAATGTAAAGATCCTATTGAACATTGTAAGGCAAGAATTAAATCATCTAAGAGTATGAAAGAAAAATTAAAACGAAAAAATTTACCCGTTACGGTGGAGAGTGCTTTAAATGAAATCCATGATGCAGCTGGAATACGTGTTATTTGTCCATTCTTGGATGATATTTATTGGATTGTAAATATGCTTAAGAATCAACAGGATATTAAGGTTATTAAAGAAAAGGATTATATTCATAATCCTAAACCAAATGGATATCGTAGTTATCATATGATTTTACAGGTACCATTGCATCTGGAAAACCGAATTGAAATGGTATACTGTGAGATTCAAATACGTACTATTGCAATGGATTGCTGGGCAAGTTTAGAGCACCAGTTAAAATACAAGAAAAACATTCCTAATGAAAAAATGATTTCTGAAGAATTAAAACGATGTGCAGATGAAATTGCTTCAACAGATTTGAATTTGCAAACTATTTCAGATATGATAGAAGAAATACAACATGAGGATGGAGAAGATAAATATGAGAATTTTACTAGCTGAAGATGAAAAAGAATTATCAAATGCTTTGGTTGCCATTTTAAAACATAACAATTATTCAGTGGATGCTGTGTATGATGGATCAGATGCATTAGAATATGGATTATCAGAAAATTATGATGTAGTTATTTTAGATATTATGATGCCTAAGATGAACGGACTAGAAGTATTGGAAAACTTAAGAAAAAGAGGAATACATATGCCTATCTTGATGCTTACTGCAAAGACTGAAATTGAAGACCGAATTCTTGGACTAGATACAGGTGCAGATGATTATTTGAACAAACCTTTTGCTATGGGAGAATTGCTAGCTAGAATTCGTGCTATGACACGGCGAAAATCTGAATTTACGCCAAATCTAATTAAAGTAGGCAATATTAGCCTTAACAAAGAAAACTATGAGTTATCAAATGAAAAGTCATCTCTAAGACTTGGTAATAAAGAATTTCAAATGCTTGAAATGCTAATGAATAATCCAAAATGTTTGATTTCTACAGAACAGTTTTTGGAACGAATATGGGGATATGATGCAGAAGCTGAAGTTAATGTAGTGTGGGTATACATTTCTTATCTGCGTAAAAAACTGGCTTCCTTAAATGCTAATGTAAAAATAAAGGCAGGTAGAGGTGTTGGCTATACGTTGGAGGAAAGTAAATGATTAAAAAATTACAGAGAAAATTCATTATGATTACAATGGCTTCACTGGCTTTAGTTGTAGTGATTCTTCTTGGCTCCATTAATATAGTTAATATTTATCAGATGGATCGCAAAATTAATGGCGCTCTTAAGATTCTTTCGGAAAATCACGGAAAATTTCCAATATATGAAAAAGGAAAACTACCACCTAATGAGTTTAAGTTTGGTTTTCAAATGAATGAGGAAACTCAATTTGAAACACGATACTTTGTAGTAAAAGTCAATAAAGACGGCAGTATACGAGAGATTGATACAAGCCATATTGCTGCTATTTCTTCAGGCAATGCATCAGCATATGTAAATAAAGCATTAAGTAGCAGTAAAAATAGAGGATATAAAGGCATATATAAATATATAGTAGTAGATAATACCGATGGCTACATGCTTGTGTTTATGGATTGTAGAAGTCAAATCCAGATGGCTACTTTATTTTTACTTACTTCATGTACTGTTGCATTAGTAACTCTTCTGCTTGTGTTTGTCCTTGTATCTATTTTTTCTAAAAAAGCTATTAATCCCATCATTGAAAATATGGAGAAGCAAAAACAGTTTATTACAAATGCAGGACACGAGATTAAAACTCCACTTGCCATTATTTCAGCTAATACAGATGTAATGGAATTGACTGGAGGTAAAAATGAATGGATTACCAGCACTCGAAATCAAATTACCCGTCTGGATAAGCTTATAAAAAATCTACTTACACTTTCAAAGATGGATGAAGGAAATATTAAATTAGTGTTTACTGATTTTGATTTAAGTGATTTAGTTTCTAAAACAACAAGCCAATTTGGAACTATTGCAGAAACAAAGAATAAAAAGTTTTTAATGGATATTAAGCCAGGGCTGAAATTACATGGAGATCAAAGTAGCATAAATCAGCTCGTTTCTACTCTTGTTGACAATGCTGTAAAGTATTCTAATGAGGAAGGAACCATTAAAATTTCTCTATCTGCTGCAAAGAAAGGAACTAAACTAGAAGTATATAATACAGCTGATGAGATTGATAAACAAAATTTAGACAAGTTATTTGACAGATTCTATCGGTCGGACTCATCAAGATCCAGAGAAACTGGTGGTTATGGAATTGGTCTTTCCATTGCCAAATCCATTGTTCAAGCTCATCATGGAAAACTTTCTGTTAGAAGTGATGATGGCAGGTCAATTTGTTTTACTGTTCTAATATAATTAAAGTATCTTCAAAAATAACAAAACCCTATACTAGTCTATTTTTGTAAGATAAAGAAACAGAATCCTTAGATATCACAACTATCTGTAGGATCTGTTTCGTTATCTTACAAAAATATTTTTTTGCATATTAAGCTTCTTACATTGATGATTATAGGTGTAGCTTATTCTTAACCATCAACCTAAAAAATTATCTTAAAAAGATGGTATATAAAGTTCTTCTGAATCATGATCATAAGTAAATAGTTCAGCATATCTTCCCCAATCAATTATGATATCCATCATTCCTTCAATTTCATTATATGAAAAGTGCTGCTTAAATAACTCCTTAAAAAATTCTTCTTTCATTGTATGATTCCTTTTATTATTTAAAACATTCATTATTAATCGAAATGTAGATATATCCTTCAGCTGCTTTTTAAAAAGTTCTTTACTTTCATCTTTATCTAACTCTACAAATTCTTTTCCAAGCTCAGTTATAAAAATATCCCCTTCCTTTACCTCTGCAAAGTTAAGCATAGATATACCTTCTATATTAGGAAGAAGATCATCTATTTCCATCATTAAGTCTCCCCCTAGCTGATATATATCCATCTTACCACCATTATCATCTATAAGTTCAAGTAAACCAGACATCACACCAACATGAGCATTTGGAATCTGAATAGGCTTTTCTCCATTTTCTTTGTTTGAACTCACACTTTTATTTAATTTCTTTTCTTCATTATTTTCAGTTTTTCCTTTGATTAATAACTTATAAACATTATCAACTATTTTTTCAAATTCCGGTGACTTTCTGTTCCTTGGATGCGGAAGATCTATTTTAATCTCAGCAATTATATGTGCAGGATTTCTGCTGAGCATTACAATCTTATCTGCCATAAGTACTGCCTCTTCGATACCATGAGTGATCATTATTATACTTTTTATAGGCATCCTTTTTTCCTGCCATAGATCAACTAATTCCGTTCTTAAATTTTCAGCAGTTAAAAAGTCTAGTGCCGAAAAAGGTTCATCTAAGCAAAGCAGCTTTGGTTCTACCGCTAATGCTCTTGCAAATCCTACCCTTTGTCTCATTCCTCCTGAAAGTTCCTTTGGATATGCTTCTTCAAATCCATCAAGACCTATAAGCCTTATAAGTTCTTCAGCTTTTCTTCTTGTATAATCTTTGGGAAATCCTTTAGCCTTAAGTCCTAATTCAACATTTTCACGAACAGTAAGCCATGGATAAAGTGCAAAAGTTTGAAAAACTATAGAAGCATATGGATTTACTCCAGTTACTTTCTTACCATCAAAAACCACTTCACCATAATCTGATTCTACTAGTCCTGTTATAGTTCTTAAAAGCGTTGATTTACCTGAACCAGATGGTCCTAATATGGCAATGAACTCACCTTCGTTTATAGTTAAATTTATATCTTCTAAAGTAGGTTTATCTGAACCTCCAAAATATTTTGTAATTCCTTTAACCTTTATAAATTCTTTTATGTTCTTCATGTTTTCCACCCCTTTATAATTCTATTTTAAATTTTTCTTCTGACAGTATATATAATCTCTTCCACAGAGTTTTATTAACACCAACTACCACAATACACATGATAATAGTTGCTATAAGTAAAAGAGGATAATTCCCTTTTTCTGTAGCTTCTGATATAAGAGCTCCAAGTCCTATAGTAGATATAGTTCTCCCACCAAAGTTAACATATTCAGATACAATACTTGCATTCCAGCATCCACCTGTAGCTGTTACCATTCCAGTTAAAAGATAAGGAAATATAGAAGGAAGTATAAGAACTTTCCATTTTTTCCATCCTTTAATGCCAAAGGTTTTAGCCGCAGCCTTTAAATCCTCAGGAATAGACATTGCCCCTGCAATTACATTAAATAATATGTACCACTGAGTTCCCATTAACATTAAAATCACTGATGCAATATTTAATCCACCAAGTTTATTCATAAAATATATCAAAATTACAGGAAAAAGTGCAGTTGCTGGGATTGAAGCTACAACCTGAATAATGGGTTGTAGAACATTTGCTACCTTTTTATTCATACCTATAGCTACTCCTACAGGTACTGTCCATATTAATGCTATAACTTGAGCTGCAATAACTCTTAAGAATGAATAACCTACAGAAGGAAGTATCCTTCCCCATTCATTTTTGGAAAGATGCATTAATAGTTTAAATGCATTAAATCCTGAATACAAAAGCAATCCATAAACTAATACTCTTACTATACATCTAACTGTAAATCCTATTTTTTTTCCTTTAGTTCTCTCTTTGCTCATAAGCTTTACAAGAAATCTATCTATAGCATCATTTAAATTTTCTGCAACAGGTTCATATACTTTTTCAATCAAAAACTCGACAATCACTGATCTTCTCAAAAGTGTAAGTACAAATGAACGAGGTATTTCACTAGATTCGGTAAGTTCCATTTTAAACTTATCTGCCCAAACGGTTACTGGCTTCCAAAATAATTGATCTAAAACTACAATAACCAATATTAATGCAGCTATTCCCCAAGCTAATGCTTTCTTGTCTCCTTGACTTGCAGCAGTTTGCAAGAAAGAACCAATACCTTCAAGTCTAAAATCTTTACCTTTTAATGTAAACATCTCACAAGCCATAAGAAAGAACCAGCCACCTGCCCAAGACATCATACTATTCCAAACTAATCCAATAATAGCAAAGGGTACTTCTAACTTTTTAAAGTTCTGCCATTTATTTAATCCAAATACTCCAGAAGCTTCTTTTAAATCTTTAGGCAATATTTTTATAGAATTATAGAAGCTAAAGGTCATATTCCAAGCCTGCCCAGTAAATATTAATACAATACAAGATAATTCCAAACCTATATTATGACTAGGGAATAATGCTATTAAGCCTAAAACTACTGCAGGTAAAAATGATAATACTGGTATGGATTGAAGAATATCCAGTACTGGAACCATTACCTTTTCAGCTTTTTCATTATGTGCAGCTATGTATCCATACACAAGAGTAAACATTAAAGATAAGACGTAAGCCCCTGTCATCCTACCAACTGATTTCAAAACGTACATTGGAAGATTTCTTATATCTGTTGAAACCTGTATTCCACTAGTATTTACATTTCCTTTTATACCTGGAGAAATTGCTAAATATAATATTGATACAATAATTAAAAATATAATTATATCAAGTACTCCAAGCTTTCTATTTATAACTGTTTTTTCTAATTTCATTTTAATCCACTCTCCTTTAATTTAATTGTTACTCAATAACTACCACCATCCTCAATACTCATTATAATTACCGCCGCCTTTCTTATTCATAAAATAAAGTCTATATAAGCTTTAATTAAATACCTTATCTACATTAGTACCTTGAATTTCTAAGTAAAAAATAAAAGAGCCCTAAAAAAGGCTCTCTAAAAACTCCAAAGACGAATAAATAAATATTCTTATAAATATCCTTCGTTGAGCTTTAGCACTATATAGCTTTGAGTTAAACTCAGCTACATTAAGTAAAACCTTAATTCGGTAGTACCTGTTGACCCATTGGCATCTTTCGATATTTTTGGGCAGTAGCATGTATCTAATATAGGAGCCTCACCTAACAATACATATTCAATTTTATCTAAATTTCTCATACTGTGTAAGTATAAATTTTTATGCTTAGCTTGTCAATAAAAAAATACATTTTCTTTGTCAAATTTACTTTACATGTATTATGTTAAAAAATATATAAATCAAGTTTTATCTTCATTAGGATCTAGTGAATTTATTATATCTAAATTCAAACTTATACAAAACATAGTTAGGAAGCAAAAATAAATTTGCTACTAAATTTACTCACTAAAATATATATAATTCAACCATATTATGCACATTACTACAAATGCCTTATTGATTTTAATATAAATTATAGTATAATTTATATTATTATTATAATTTAACTAAAACAGTAATTAATATACTAATGATAACAAATTAAGGAGTTGATTAACAATATGAATACTGATACAAGTACTATAATTAAATATCAAGTACAAACATTGAAATTTGTAATAATTATATATTCCATAAGTGCATTACTAGCAGGTTCAATGTTTTCAGTAATGAAACTATTAGGACTATACAACGAGGTTAAATGGACTTATCTAATTGGTCTGTTTTTAGTAGGAATTTTAGAGATGTTTATTTTTAACGTTATGTACAGGCTAACAGTTATAGATGAAAAATTGAATATTAAAATGTTCAAAAATATGAAAATAGTTACACTTATAGCTTGTTATATAAACTATTTATATATGAATTTTATGATTCCGTCAAAAGAGTTATGGGTAACCATTTTCTATATGATTACACTGACTTCTCTATTTCTGGATAATAAAATTAATATAGCTGCTATTATATTAAGTATTATCTCAGAAATTATGTTATTTACTTTAAATTCCTGTATATTACCTAATGAGTTCTTTTTAAGAGAATTGATACTTAGAATAACTTCTATATTTCTTGTTTCATTTGGACTTTTTTCTTTTACCTACTTTGCAGCTAAATTATTAAAAACCATTGAAAAAAATGAAAATGAACTTAAAATAAATAATGATAGTATAAGCAATTTATTTAACAAAACTACCGAATTTGCTAAAGTTTTATTAAGTTCAAGTGAATCTTTAGCATCCATAGCTTCAGAAGAAGGCGCAGCTATGGAAGAAATATCAAGTACTACTCAATCTGTTACTAAAGATACAGACAAAATATTAAAGGACTCTTCTGAAAATACTAAAGTACTTAATCAGCTTTTAGATGCTAATAAATCTATATCTATAAAAGCTAAGGATACTGAAACTAATTTTGTTAGTTTAATTAATTTATCTATTAAAAATGAGGAAGCTTTAAATGAAACTCTAACTATCATAAGTGGTATAAAAAACAGCATAGATAACACCCTTGATGCTACAAAGATCCTTGAAAAAAAATCCAAACAAATTGATGAGATACTTCTTATAATAAAACAAATATCTGAACAAACTAACCTCCTTGCTTTAAATGCATCAATTGAAGCTGCAAGCGCCGGTGAGTTTGGAAAAGGATTTTCAGTTGTTGCAGATGAAATTAGAAGACTTGCTGAAGATACAGGTATGTCCTTGAATAATGCAACTTTGATCACTAACGAAGTTAAAGAAAAGGTTACTCAAGTAGAATACCTTATGATTGAAAACTCAGAGAAAGTAAGCAATGGTGATGCTATTATAACTAAAGCTGTTGAAAATATAAAGATTATGTTGACTGGACTAAAAGATTCAGGACATAATATTAAGGAAATAAGCGACTTGACTAATACTCTCTTAGGAGAAACTCAAAATGTTGTTACATTTAACAATAATATTTTCCAAACTATGAAAGAAACCATATCAAACTTCAATCTGGTTGATAAATCTATAAATGAAACTACAGAAGTAAGCGAAGAATTGACAAACAGTGCGGAAAACTTAAAAAACATAGCAGTTGAAATGAACAAATTGATTTCGCAATAAGCTTCCAACTTTTGTGGTAATCCAAGAAATATTAGACATACAGCTTCATGTTACATTAAGTATAAAAAATCAAGGGTTAGAACAAACCAAATTCTAACCCTTAACAAATTTTAAAACTGTACTTTATTAAATTTAGATTTAACTTATTCAAAAAATTAATTAAGTTATCAGTATGATCATCCATTGTAAGCTTATTCTTTGTTAAAAGATCCTCTTTTTTCATATTGCCCCACCTTTCATTATAAATTTATATGAGCAAAACAAAAGAGCCTAAGTAATATATACTTAAGCTCAGATAAAATTATATTCATATCCATTAAATTCTTAAAATCTTATTTTTGAAATCTAAAATGACCTGTTATTTTGGGCATCCAATACATAATTTCGTCACCTTCTCTGGCATAAGGGGGTGCATTATGTATTATATATGGAATACCATCTGCTCTTCTTTTATCAGAAACTATAGCTATATGTTCTCTATTATCAAAGGTTATTATATCCCCTGGCTGCCATTCCTTCAAATTCTCTATATCATTAGGTTTTAACTCAGTAGTAATACTTACTGCATATTTTTTAAAATAAACATAAAGATTAGGTACCCTTCTAAAATCTATATTGGGATCTGGTTTCCCCTCAATTCTCTTATAATCACCAGGATGATTTCTTATATCCTCATCTACCATATCTTTTAGATTATATCCTGCATCTTTAAAAGCTCTCCATACCAAGTCAGTACATACCCCCTCATTCTCTGGAGGATATCCCCCTACATAATAATCTCCTCTGTATTTTATTTTTTTATCTGCTTCTTTTCTTGCTCCAAGAACTATATCTTCCTGATCTTTTATACCATCTTTATCTTTGTCTGAATTTATTAATACTATTCTTTTCTTTAACTTTTCATTAATTGTTTCAATCTTTTTTTTACTAGTCGTATTTTTGGTTTGCTCCTTTGTTGCATTTTTATTATAGGACAAATTTTTCTGTGCAAAAAATTTAAAACCTATAGTAATTAAACAAATAAAAATTAAAAATATTATCAAAAGCTTTTTTCTCATTTTTTACCTCCTTGCCCCCTTTTATTATAAAGCATGCTTGCAAAAATAACTACAATGTTATTTAATATTAACAAAGCAAAGATTCTACTTTAAATAGAAAGTATAAGTATTAACATTTATATAAAAAATAGATATAAGCTTAATTGTTTTAAGCAGATATATTTGTAAGGGAGATAATATCACTTGGAAATAAAAGAATTAAGAATTGGAAACATAATTATACCCTGCAATGTTCTTCTAGCACCACTTGCTGGATACACCTGCTATCCTTTTAGAATTTTGTGCAGCGAACTAGGTGCAGGACTCTGTTATACAGAAATGGTAAACTGTAATGCACTTAAATATAAGGATAAAGCAACACAAAAACTACTTTTTACAACGCCAAAAGAAAAAATAAAAGCTGCCCAGTTAATAGGTTCTGACCCAAGGATAATGGAGAAAATGGCAAGAAGTGATTACTTTTCAAAATTTGATATAATAGACATCAATATGGGGTGTCCAGTACCAAATGTATTTAAAAGTGGTCAAGGTAGTGCACTGCTTGGAGATTTAAAAAGAGCATCCTCTATCATTAAAGGCTGTAAAAAAAGTGGAAAAGTAATTACTGTTAAATTCCGTGTAGGAATTAAGGAAGATGAAATGATTGCAGCAGAATTTGCAAAAATGTGTGAAGCTTCAGGAGCAGATATGATTACTGTACATGGCAGAACTAGAAATATGATGTATCATGGTACTCCTTATTTTGACCAAATAGAACAAGCAAAATCAGTGGTTAGAATACCTGTAATTGCAAATGGTGGTATTTTTTCAAAGGAAGATGCTGATAAAATGATGAATCTTACAGGCGCAGATGGTATTATGATTGCAAGATATGCCATTGAAAATCCATTTATATTCAGTGAACTTACACATAAAAAAATTAAAAAGGATAAGCACACCATAATATTTGAACAAATTGATTTGACAACCAAATACTATGATGACACATTTACAATTTCTTATATAAAAAGACTTGCTTCTTTTTTAATGAGAGGAAAAAAAGGAAACAATAAATATAAAACAGAACTATACAAATCTGGTAATATACTAGAACTTAGAGATATTCTAGAGGAAATTTTTTGCAAAGAGAGAGAGAAAGATTAATGGAAGATAAATTTATTATTCAAAATGGAGGTTTAGAAACATATACACTTAGAGAAACTTTAGTTGAAGTTCCAAAGGAAGTAAAGGTAATAGGCAAAGGTGCCTTTAAAGGATGTGTATCTATTGAACAGGTTATTCTTCCTGAAACTATAACAGACATTATGGACGACGCTTTTAAAGGATGTAGAAAACTTAAAAAAATCAACTTTCCTTCAAAGCTTACCCATATAGGAGAATATGCTTTTCATAGATGTCATTCATTGCATAGTGTTAAATTGCCTTCTACAGTTGAAAATCTTGAAAGTTGTGCATTTTTATATTGTGATAACCTTGAACAAGTTTCTATGCCTGGAGTAACAAAACTTGGCAAGCAAGTTTTCTCAAATGACACAAATTTAAGAGAAATAGAAGTTTCAAATAACTTGGACTTGTCATGCATTTGCGATGTATTTACAGGCTGCAGTAAAATTTCAAAAATAATCTTATCAAATGGAACAACTTACAATATTGAGAGTGTCATTGATATTATATCTTCACATTCTAATATACATCCAGTAATTAAAGCAATTGCAACTGATATATATAGAATGATGAAAATTGAAGATGGTATGCTGTTAAGATTTCTTATAAATGTTAAAGATGTAGAAATACCTAATGGAATAACTGCTATTTCTAAAAGTTGTTTTTTTGATAAAAAAGGTATAGTGTCTGTTAAACTGCCTAAAACTTTAAAAGATATTGGAAGTAAAGCCTTTAGAAATTGTATCAATTTAGAAAGAATAGAATTTGCTAGTGAAGATGTAACTATAAATGCAGATGCCTTCAAAAACTGTACAACATTAAAATATATCACATTATCTGATGGAAACACTTATGAACTTAAAGGACTTCCAGATAAATATAATGAAGATTTTCCTGAGATAATACATACAATTCATTCTCAAATACTGAATAACTTTTTTATTAGTGGAACAACCTTAATGCAATATAGGGGAAAGGAAGAAAGAGTAGTAATCCCAGAAGGTATAACAGTAATTGGTGAAAAAGCCTTTGCAGGTAATGAGATAATTGGCAGAGTTATTTTACCAGCTTCTATAAAAGAAATTCATGAGGAAGCTTTTGTTGATTGTGTTCTTTTACAAACTATTACACTTCCAGAAGGTCTGGAGTATATTGGTCAATCGGCCTTTGAAAACTGTGTAAAGCTTATACGTGTAAAATTGCCAGAATCACTTAATAAAATAGAAAACTCAATATTTAATAGATGTAAAAATTTAAATGAAGTGATATTTGGAAGCAATATTAAAGAAATATCTAGCTTAGCTTTTTACGGATGTAATTCCCTGAAAAATGTACACCTACCAGAAAAGCTAATAAGTATAGGTGATATGGCCTTTTATAAATGTGTTTCTTTAAAGGAAATAACGCTTCCAAAATCCTTAGTTAAGCTTGGTAATAACATTTTTACATACTCAGGTGTAAAATCAGCATCAATAAATTGCGATTTAAAAGAATGTGGAACAGATGTCTTTTCAGAATGCAGCAAGCTTAGAAAGCTGACTTTTGATGAAGGAGTTAATAGTATTGGTGACAAATTTGCATTTAAATGTATTTCTCTTAAATATGTAAATCTTCCTTCCACCATTGAATACATTGGCAGGAATGCCTTTGAAGATAGCATTTATATAAAAGAACTTACAGAAAATGCAGCATCTAATATATTTATAGATGGAAGTGAACTTTCAGGAAATATTGTACTTCCTGATGGAATAAAGGCCATTGCTGGAGGTGCTTTTTATGGCAATACAAAAATTACGTCTGTAAACTTCCCTAATTCTCTTGTACAAATTGGTTCAAGAGCTTTTTGTGGATGTACTTCACTTAAAGATGCAGTGCTTCCTAATGGTGTAACTGTATTAGAAGAAGGAGTTTTTTCCTATTGTACTTCATTAGAAAGTGTAAAATCACAAGGCAAAATTAAGCATATATCAGATAATGCATTTTATGGGTGTACTTCTATAAAACAAGTTCCTTCATCAAATGCCATATATATAGGTAAAAATGCTTTTAATGGTTGTAAAAAGCTTGATAATATACAGCTAAATTGCCCAGACATACAAGCAGATGCTTTTTTAAATACTGCTTTTTTAGATAGCTTAAGGAGTAATTCATCACTTATCATAATATCAAATACTTTGGTAGATGGTAAATGCTGTACAGGTGATGTTATTGTTCCTGAAGGAATAGTAAGCATTTCTCCTTATGCTTTTTCAGGAAATGATAATATAACTAGTATAATACTTCCAGAAAGCCTCAGAA
Organism: Clostridium muellerianum; assembly: GCF_012926525.1. GTDB lineage: Bacteria > Bacillota > Clostridia > Clostridiales > Clostridiaceae > Clostridium_AM > Clostridium_AM muellerianum. The sequence continues at coordinate 117,366 of NZ_JABBNI010000014.1, read as the reverse complement.
TTATAGGTATTGGAGCATTTAGTGGATGTAAAAGTATAAAGGAACTTGTTCTGCCTTCAATAAAATCTATTGAAAAAAAATCCTTTGAAAAGTGTGTATCTCTTACCAAGGTCAGCGGCTGTGCGGAAATTATAGGAGAAGGAGCCTTTTCATACTGTACAAATTTAGAAGATGTTACACTTCAGGAAACAGTATCTTTCAAGCAGGAAGCTTTTTGCGGCTGTGCTGCTCTTAAAATTTGTGAATGCAGTAAACTTCAATATATAGGTGATAATTGCTTTAACGAATGTATTTCACTAGAAAATTTTGATTTTTTCAATGTAAAATTTATAGGTGTTAGTGCCTTTTCCAGCTGTAATTCTCTTAAAAACATTTACTTAAACGAAAACACTTATGCTTCTTCCCATGCTTTTGAAGATTGTGGAAACTTAAAAGAAGTAATTTTATCAGGTGAAGGCTTGAAATATGGTAGTTATGCTTTTTCAGGTTGTACTGCTATTAATGCAATATATATTGGCCATAAAAAGTATATTACAGATGAGTATTTAGTGATTTTTCAAAGAGATATTCCAAACATAGTAAAATCCATATATAATAGCGCAATGAGCTGCTTTAATATAGATGAAAATCTTTCACTATTTGGATATATAAATAAAGGTTCTTTAGTACATATTCCAAAAGGAATTAAAAGAATTGAACATGAAGTTTTTAAAGATGCAATGAATCTTAAAGAAGTATATATATCTGAAGATGTAGAATATATTGGTGAAAGAGCTTTTTATAATACAATGTGGTTAGAAAAACAGAAGTCTATTAAACCTATGGTAATTGTAAATAACATATTAATTGATGCTTCTTATTGTCATGGTAATATAATAATTCCAGAGTATGTAAAAATAGTTTCTGGCTGGGCTTTTGTTAATTGTTATGATCTTACAGAAATCACCTTTTCTTCTTCAAAAACAATTATAGAAGAATATGCTTTTAGGAACTGTATTAATTTAAAAAAAGTAACCTTAGCTGATGGAAAAGAATATAGACTAACAAAAATTCAGGATAGAGAAAACGAAATGCTTCCCCAAAATGTAAAGCAAATTTTTATGGATTGTTTAAATTGCTTTAAAACGGATGAAAATAATGTTCTTGTGGAATGTACAGGAAATATCAACAATCTAGTTTTGCCAGAAGGTGTCACTGATATCTATGATAATGTATTTGAAGATAGTAATTTACTTACACATATAACCTTAACTAAAGATACTGTCACAATTGGTAAAAGTGCCTTTAAAAACTGTAAATGGCTTGTTTCTGTAAAAAATGCAGGTAATATAAAAAAGATAGAAAAATCTGCATTCTCAGGTTGCTATATATTAGAAAGCATTGAACTTTCTAATAACCTTGAGTATATAGGAATGAGGGCTTTTGAATATTCCTCATTAAAAAATATTGAAATACCAGAAGGCATTACTGAAATTCCAGAAAAAGCATTTTACAGATGCAAAAATTTGAAAAAGGTTTCTCTACCTTCCACTCTTAAAAATATAGGAAAAGAAGCTTTTGCTTTTTGTTATGAATTAACAGAAATAAATTTTCCAGAAAACCTTGAAAAAATAGATTCAAGAGCCTTTGCCTGGTGCTCAAAAATAGATATTAAAAATCTTCCAAAAAATGTTTCAGTGAAGGATGATGCCTTCAGCTTTAGGAGATCATGAGGTACAGAATTTTAGGCGGTACTAAACTTAAGGTATCTGAAATAGGTTTTGGAACAATTCCTATACTCAGTGGAAATGTTCCTGTACTACCTGACTATTTCAGTCCTGATGAAAAAACCGCTATAAACATAATGAACTATGCCTTTACACTTGGTTGTAACCTTTTTGATACTGCCATAGTTCCTGAATATGGAGATGCAGAAATAAAACTAGGCAAGTTTGCAGCTTTAGTAGGAAGAGAAAAAATTATTATATCAGATAAATCTAGATTTTTTAACGGAGATGAAATGTATAATGCGGTTCATGAGTCCTGTAAAAATCTTGATACCTTTGCAGATATTTATTTTGCACATCAGGTAGATGAAGAAAATGAAGATATTACCTTTGGAAAATACGGTGCTATGGATGCCTTAAATGAACTTAAAGCAGAAGGTAAAATTAAATTTACAGGAATTGCTACTCACTATTATGACATACTGTTAAGAGGTGCAAAAGACAAGAGAGTAGATGTGCTTCAAGGTAGTGGAAACATTCTTGAAAGAGGCATGCTTGATAGAATAGCATTAGAACCTTTATTTAAACAAAAAGGATTCATTTTAAATAAAGTATATGCAGCAGGAATACTTCCAGCCTTCTTCCCTATTAAAACTCTTTTGTCTGGTGTGCTTTCATATCCTATATCAAGTGCATTAATAGGTATAGGAACTGATGAACAAGTGGATGCAGCAATGCTAAAAGAACCTGAAGATTATAATTGTCCTACTTTTTCACAAGTAATATCAGTGCTTGAAAAAAATTTTGTTCCAATTCTATGTGACAGATGTCAAAAATGCAAATGCATATATGGCACTAAAATACATATAATTTTTAGACAATATAATTACTATTTTCTTGGTAAGGATTATTGGGCTCTTAGAAAACTTGATCTCAATATAAAGGAAAGTGCTGAACTATGTAAAAAGTGTACAGATATGTCATGTATAAAAAAATGTCCTCAAAAAATAAATATACCTGAAACCATACAAATGATAAAAGAATTGGTAAAAAAACATATTAGGAACTCTATTATATAACTTAATCAATAAAAGCACGAAATTTGGCTATTGTTTTTTATATCTGTGACTCCTTTATCTTCTATTTTTATCTCAATACATATATATTATATTAAGAACTTAAAAATTTTCAGTTTCATAATATTATTGAAAGAATTGCCTTTCCTACAATACTCCTTAAAGCAAAATATTATTTGCTAGCAGCGGAAAATCTTAAAAAATATATGTATTGATTTTAAATCTTAGCTATAAGATTTTTATTTGTGATATATATAAATTTTTAGACATATTATAAGTAATTTTTAAGTTTGACACAAATATCTATCTACTTTATAATTTAGTAGGTAATTAAAAAGTAAGGAAGCGAAATTAATATGGCAAACATTATAAAGACTGCAATTATAACTATAATAATATCATTTATATCTGGTTTACTGTTAGAGTATTATAAAAACTTAGCACCTAGAATATTATGTGCTATAAAAAGTTCTATGCCTGTAAGAATTAATAATAGAAAACTTTGTGCATATGCTGTTAATATTAGTAATGTATCAAATAAGACAATTCATGATCTAACACTATATATACAAAGTTCTCAAGCTAATTTAAGATTTACAAATGCAAAAATAACAAAGGGTTTAAAATTTGATTCTTCAATAAATAATAACACTTTGGATATATATATTCCTTTTTTAAGTAAGGATGATAAATTTTCGGTTACAGTATATTCCGATAATGAATATAAAATGAATAAGCCTGCTATTATACTCAGGTCACCTGAAAACTTTAAGCAGATAGACTCTTTAAAGCAAAATGGATTATTATATATGTTGCTTAGTATACCTAAAAATATAAGTAATTCAATGTCTAATACGCCCAAAAAAACTGAGCCAATGGCTCATCATGAAAAAGATGACTTTACAATGATTATGGATAGACCATTAATTGATGAGAGAAACTTAAATAGAGGAAATAGAAAAACACCTTATAAAAATGAAAAAACTAATAAAATAAAAAAAGGAATAATAGTCGTTGTTTCTCTTGCTTTGCTTGTATTTGTTGGAGTTTTAGCAAAATCTTATTTTAAAGGAACACCTAATAATGCAGCAAGTTCTAATGAAAAAACTATAGTTCCTTCTCAATCCACCGATGCTAAAAATTCATCTGGAGGATCAACTAAAAATGCGAGTTCAAAAACATCTAATGGAAGGTCAACTGGAAATACAGGTTCAAAGACATCTAATGAAAGATCAACTGAAAATTCAAAAGCAGCTAATAATGAATCAACTAAAAATGCAGATTTAAAGGCATCTACTGGTGATTCAAGTGGAAATACAGGTTCCAAGACATCAACAGAAGGGACAAGTAAAAATACAGATTCAAAGCCATCTACTGAAGGGACAACCCAAAATGCAGATTCAAAGGCATCTACTGGTGATTCAAGTGGAAATACAGGTTCAAAAACCTCAACTGGAGGATCAACTGGAAACACAGACCCAAAAACATCTAGTGGAGGATCAACTGGAACTACAGGTAATTAACCTATTAAGAAACATAGCAGATTTGAATAAAATTCAAATCTGCTTATTTTTAACCAGCTATTTCTTTTCTTAAACACTTGGCTGTAATTGTATTGCCTTTCTTAAGCATCTCCTTTGGAGTTCCTTCAAATACTACCTGACCACCATTTTTGCCACCATCTGGTCCTATATCAATAATCCAATCAGCTTGTTTCATTACTTCAAGATTATGTTCAATGATAATAACTGTATTTCCCCTATCAACCATTTTTTCAAAAAGCTGCAGCAGTTTATTAATGTCTGAAATGTGCAAACCTGTAGTTGGTTCATCTAGTATATAAATGTTCCCTTTCTTGTTTATATACTTTGCCAACTTCATGCGCTGCCTTTCACCACCAGATAATGTTTGTAATGGCTGTCCTAATGTCATATATGATAGGCCTACTTCTTTCATTGCCTGTAAAATCTTTCTTATCTTTTTATCTTCAAAAAATATTAGTGCTTCCCCCACTGTCATAGATAATACCTCTACTATATTCTTTTCCCTATATCTGTAGGATAAAGCTTCTTCACTGTACCTGCTTCTACTACATGCTTCACATTCTGTTATAACAGGATCCATAAATACTAACTCAGTTACAATAACACCTTTCCCCTTGCAAACTGGACATGAACCCTTTGAATTGAAACTAAATAACCCTTCATCTACTCCATTTTCACTTGCAAATAGCTTTCGAATTTCATCAAAGAAACCCAAAAATGTAGCTGGTGTAGAACGATTTGTAGCTGTTATTGGTCCTTGATCTACTTTTACCACATTTCCCTTATATGTTTCAGCAAATACTTGAGATATTAAAGTGCTTTTTCCGGAACCTGCAACACCTGTTACCATAGTCATTACATTCTTTGGAATATTAATGCTTATATTTTTAAGATTGTGCAATTTTGCATTTTTAATAGGAAAATATCCCTGCACCTTCCTAACTTTTTCCTTAAGGGGTACATTTATTTTCATGGCTTTTGAAGTCAAAGTATCTGCTTGCAATAATTCTTTATAACTTCCTTGAAATACAATGTTTCCACCTTCTTTTCCAGCACATGGGCCTACATCAATTATTTCGTCTGCAATAGAAATTACGTCTTTGTCATGTTCTACTACAAGTACTGTGTTTCCTTTATTCCTCAATTTTATTAGCAGCTGATTCATTCTATTTACATCCCTTGGATGAAGTCCTGTACTTGGTTCATCAAATATATATGTCATTCCTGTAAGACTACTTCCCATATATCTAACTAACTTAACACGTTGAGCTTCACCTCCTGATAATGTAGAAGATTCTCTATTTAAATGAAGATAAGGTAATCCTATATCTATCATTCTCTTTAAACCATTACATATGTATTGTATTATTGTAATTGTTTTTTTATCATCAACAGTTTTAAGTACACTTAAAAGTTCTACAAATTCCATTTCACACATATCTGCAATAGAATATCCTTTAATTTTACAATTTAGTACTTCTTCATTAAGTCGTTTTCCCTTGCAGGCTGGACATAGTTGTTCTTTTATAAGGTTTTCTGACTTCTTTTTTGTATGTTTACTCATATTGCTGGTATCCCTTTTTAAATATAAACGAGTATAATGATTATATAGTCCCTCAATTTTAGGATATTCCTGTTCACTCTTTCCATCTCTTGAACCATATATTAAAAGATTATATTCATCACTGGAGTATTCATTAAGAGGCTTTTCCACATCAAATATTCCTGACTCCTTGTACTGCTTCCAATACCAACTTCCAGGTGCATACAAAGAATCCTTTACACAGCCTTCCATCCATGACTTGCTATTATCTAGCATGGCTTCCATATCAATTACAGCAACTTTGCCAATTCCTGCACACTTTTTACACATGCCCTTTGGATCATTAAAAGAAAAATAAGATGCAGTTCCAATCTTTGGTATTCCTATTCTTGAAAACAGCAATCGTAAGCTTGCATATAAATCTGAAATTGTTCCAATTGTTGAGCGTACATTTCCCCCAAGCTTTGTTTGATCTACAATAACTGGTGCTGTAAGGTTATCTATATAATCCACATGAGGTTTTTCATACTTAGGAAGTCTACCTCTTATAAATGCTGGATAAGTTTCATTCATCTGTCTTTGAGATTCTGCTGCAATTGTATCAAATACAATACTGGATTTTCCTGAACCTGAAACACCTGTAAATACAACAATTTTTTCCTTAGGAATATTTATAGATATATTTTTTAAATTATTTTGTCTGAGTCCTTTTAAATGAATATGCATAAAATAATCCTTCTTTCTTACTCTTTGTAACATTTTTTCAAATGACTAATACTAATGCTATCCTCTCCTTTCGAATTGATACTCATTTTTTATTCTTTTTGTTCCACATGATGAGTATACATTCTCCTGTAACGGGAGAGTCAACACATATTTGGAATTACATATAATTTTTTATTTACAGTAGATTTGAATTTTCTTCATATCATCCATACATATTCATAAATAGTCCATCTTTAAAAGAATGTCACTCCTATCTACTTTTTATAAGCCTATTTAGAATATTTAACATAAAAAAACAGAAACTAATCAATATATAAAAATCAATTTGAAATTTTAAAGTTCTTTAAATTTATATTTCCAGGTATATAGCTATCATAAAAAAGGATATGGTGATTTTAATGAATAGTGGAAATCTTAATGAAAACATAGAGCTAATTAGGAATGGTTTAGGAAATAAAAATCCTATAGTAGTAAAACACTTTTATATTGGTATTGATAAGCTTTTAGATGCAGCTATTATTTATATAGATGGACTTATCACTAAAGATATTCTTAATCGTGATATATTAAATCCACTTATGATGCATATACAAGAAAATTTAACAGAAAAAGAAAATATATCAGATTATCTTTGTAAAAGGTATATTTCTATGAGTAATACATTGATAGAGGCTGATTTAAATGTTTTATTAAAACATCTTAAAACAGGAAGCAGCTTAATCTTAATAAATGGCATTTTAGAAGGAATTATAGTTGATACCAAAGGCGGAATGATACGAGATATTTCAGAGCCTATAAATGAAACCGCAGCAAAAGGCCCAAGAGATGGCTTTGTAGAAAATTTAGAAGCAAATATTTCTCAGATTCGAAGGAGATTAAAGGATAACAACCTGGCCATAGAACTGTTGAATGTAGGAGTACGAACGCAAAATGAATTAGCAGTTATCTATATAGATAATATAGTAGATAAAGGGGTACTCAAAGAATTAAAAAAAAGAATAAGTTCCATCGATATAGATGGTGTACTTTCAATAGGTCATATTGAGGAATGTATTGAAGAGTACACATATACGGTTTTTCCACAAGCATTAAGTAGTGAACGGCCAGATATAGCAGTTGCCAACCTTTTAGAAGGTAGAATAGTAGTTATAATAGAAGGTTCCCCTGTTGCTCTTATATTACCTTCGCTATTTATGCAATTTTTTCAAGCGGTGGAGGATTATACACAAAGAAGCATCATATCCTCTTTTGTAAGAATTCTAAGAATATTATCAGCATTTGTTGTTATTACTTTACCATCTATATATTTAACGCTGATAAAATTTAATGTAGAACTTATACCTATAAAATTTGTTACACCTATCGTTCAATCTAGAATAGGAATTGCTTTGACTCCTTTTCTAGAAATTGTTGCTATGGAAATAGTAGTGGAATTTTTACGAGAAGGTGGTCTTAGGCTTCCAACTAAGATAGCCCAAACCTTAAGTTTAGTAGGAGGTATTATTATAGGAGATACTGCAATTAAATCAAGAATAGTAAGCCCTACTACATTACTTGTTGTTGGTATTACAGTTATAGCTACTTTTTTAATTCCTAATTATGATATGTCTCTTTCTATTAGAATTTTACGATTTCCAATGTTAATACTGGCAAATATCATGGGTATATTCGGAATTGCTGTGGGATGGTTTTTTATTTTAACGCATCTTTTCTCTTTAGATAGTTTAGGTGTTCCTTATTTAGAATTTCATAAAAGTGATATGAAGGATACTTTTATTCGAGCACCATTGTGGAAAATGAACAAACGACCAGAGGGGATTCCAAATCAAGACCCTATAAGGCAAAAGAATTTTAGAAATAAGTTTAAGAGAAAAGGCAGTGAATAAAATGGAAGGAAGCTCTAGTGAAAAACAAAATCTCTTAACCAAAAGTCAATTCGCTTGTATTACTTTGGGGACTATAGTGGGCACGGGTATTATTGCGCTTCCTAACGGTGTTGTAAAAGTTGCACATCAAGATGGATGGATTTCCGCTGCAATAGGAGGAATATATCCTTTATATATAGTAATCATATGGACATATGTAAGTAAAGCATTTCCCAATGATACTATATTAGGTTTAAGTAAAAAATACTTTGGGAACCTTTTGGGAAGTATTTTGAACTTGATTTTTTCAACATATTTCATGTATTTTGCAACAATGGGCCCAAAAATTTATATAAATTTAATGCGTAATTTTGGAATTGGATTTCTAACTCCTTTAAAGATGATAAGCATTACATTTTTAGTAACTCTGTATGCTTCCTATAAAGGCTTAAAAGTATTGGGAAAAATTAGTGAAATCACTTTTGTTGTTATGGTTATTCTTATGTTATCCTCTACACCAGCTTTAAAAGTTGCTGATATTGAAAACGTTCCCCCCCTATTTGATGTAAGCTTAAGAACAATACTTCAAGGAAGTATAACTGCTGCTTTTGCTTATTCAGGAGCAGAAATAATGGTACTAATTTGCCCTTTTGTGAAAGAGAAAAATAAGATATTTTCTTCCTCTCTCATAAGTGTTTTTATTGTTATAAGTATGTATGTTTGGACTACATTTATAACTATTTATTATTTAGGCCCAGATATTGTAAACAAAAGCTATTGGTCCTTTTTGTTAGTATCAGAAAGTGTAACCATATCACTAATTAATAATTATAGATATATTTTTATATTTTTATGGACTTTAATTGCTTTTAGAGCTTGTGCTATTAATTGTTATGCAAGTATTTATATTTTAAAAGATTTAATAAAAAAAATAAATATAAAAAAGCTCTACCTTTTTATATATCCTTTATTTGTATATGTAACGTTTCAATATGGAAATGAGATAAACAGACAGCAAGTTTCAGAATATGTTACAAAAGTCTATGTCATATTTAATGTATTATATATAACTATTATTGCTATAATTACATTTTTCAAGAGGAGCGATATACGTTGAATAAGAAAAAATACTTTATTATTATGATTGTTATATTTCTTTATATATTTATTCTACTTGGCCAAGATAGGTTTCCTATTGAAGAATTAAATATGATTACGGGCGTTGGGTATGATATAGAGAAAAAAAGTGAAGGAATGATAGAATATATTCTACCCTTGAGTATAAATGTGTATAAATCTGATGGATCAACAACAAATATAGTAGTTGAAGAGAAAGGTGCAAACATAGGAGAAGTAGTTCAAAAAAGACAAGAAAAGTTAAACAAGAAAGTTGTTCAGGGAGAGGAAAGAATAGTTTTAATTAGTGAAGAATATGCAAAACATGGTGTAAAAACCATGATAGAAGATAGATTTAGAAATGCAGAAATAAATGATATGGCTTTTGTTGCAGTATGTAAAGGAAAGCCACAGGACTATTTAGAACAAAAGGCAAAGGGCTATAATAGTTCGGCTGAAATATATACGGCCTTATAGAAAATTGCTATTCCTATAGTTTCTTTTCTGATAACTATAAGTTAATAGATATGTATGTAAGGATAGGAGCAGAAGGAAGAAATTTAGTTCTTCCTTATATTGAACAAACAGAGGAAGGAATAGAACTTATGGGTTTAGCTATCTTTAGTGGTGACAAAATGATAGCTAAAATGAATGTAGAAAATGCTAAGATACTTAATTTACTGAAAGAAAGCAATGTAAAAGGATTAGTGTCTTTGCAAAAAAGCCCTACAAAATATATTGATTTTTATGGTGAAAGTGGTAAAAGAAAAGTGAAATGCAATAAACAAGGAGGAAAATACGTCTTTAGTATTGATTTAACCTTAACAGGTACCATTGTGAACAATGAAATGTATGCTGAAATAACAAAGGATGTAGGTCAAAGAACACAATTTGAAAAAGATATGGCAAGAAACATAGAAAAGCAATGTTATGCTTTCTTTAAAATTATGCAAAAGGAATATAAGGTAGATTGTATCTCTTTAGGTAGAGAAGGTGCTGCAAAGTTTGGAAGACGTAAAGAAAATGATTGGAACAAAATAGTGTCTGATGCAGAAATTAAAGTAAACGTAAAAGTTAAGGTAGATACACAAGGTAGAGGAGATTATTAGTAATGAATATAGAAAAGAAAAATCTACTAACTCCAAGTGAATTCACTTATATATTAATAGGAATTGTGTTTGGAATATCAGCAGTAAGTTTACCAAATTCAGTTACAGCTTCTGCAAAACAAGATGGGTGGATTTCTGTAATAATAGGAGCAGTATATCCTTTATATGTAGCACTTATTGCTATATATGTAAGTGGAAAATTTCCGAAAGAAAATATTTTAGTACTTAGCAAAAAATATTTAGGAAATGTTATAGGAAATGTATTAAATTTTCTTTTTCTTCTAAGCTTTTTTATTTATCTTCCTTCTATAATTTCAGATGGTGGAATTATTTTAAAAACATATGCATTACCTTCAATAAGCTTTTTAAAAATTTATTCAGTTCTGTTGATTTTTGTAGCTTATGCTGCTAATAAAGGAATTAAGGTTCTCGGAAAAATATCTTCTTTTAGTTTCTTAATTTTATTAGGAATACTAGTTCCTTCTATTGCTATTTTAAAACAGGGAAGCTTATTAAATGTAAGCCCTATATTGGGAGGTGGATTATTAAATATTTTAAAGTCAAGTAAGGGCTCTATTTATAATTATTCCTGTATGGAATTTATATTTTTAATTTATCCTTTTATTAATGATAGCAGTAAAATAAAGAGCTCAGTTTTAAAAGCAACAGGGATTGTTTGCGCTTTATATACATGGATTACTTTTATATCTATATATTACATGGGAACTACTATTATTCAGAAAACAATATGGAGTTTTTTTACAGTGATAGAAGGCATAAAAGTTGAAGTTATAAATAATCTCCGATATATTTTTGTGTTTTTTTGGATATTAATAGAATTAAAAAGCATAGCTCTTTTTTATTATGCATGCATATTTATCTTACAAGATATTAAAAGGATAAAAAACAAAGAACTAATATATGTGATTATTTCCGTTATTATTATTAGTATTACCATGGTTTATTATAGAGATATGCTTAGCAGGGATAAAATAGATCAGTATACTACTATGGTTAGCACAGTATATAATTTAATCTATATAACCTTTATTGCAGCTTTAGTATGGATAAAAAAGGAGGATAAAAATGAAAAAAAATAAGAATACATTATTTATTATCTTTCTATGCTGTACTTTTTTTTTCATACTTTTTAGTGGTCCTAAAATGAAATTAAACAGTGCAGAGGATTTTAATATTTCCGCTGGAGTGGCAATTGGAGCAAATAAAATTGGAAAGTCAGATATGTTGTACATAATTACTACCAATTCAAAAATGTATAAAGAAGATGAAAGTCTTGAAAATGAAGTAAAAAGCGGAAAAGGAAGTACTATTGGAGAAACAAGAGAAGAAAGACAAAAAAAAATAGGAAAACAATTTTTTTTAGGACTTTCAAAAGCTTATTTGCTTGATGAAAAATATGCTGAGTATGGGATTAGACCTGTCATAGATATTGTGTTTAAGAATCCTGTAATAAATGACAATGCATTTTTAGCCGTATGCAAAGGTAAAGGTGAAGAATATTTGAAACATAATTTGGGGAGATATGAGAATTCTGGAGAATATATAAGCGATATGATTAAAAATTCAGTGACTTTTAATTTTTTTACGGCAGATTATACAATAAAAGATGCTATGCTATCAATGGATTCAGAAGGAAAAAGTATAATTTGCCCTTACTTAAAAATCAGTGAAGAGGAAATTAAAATGGATGGAATGGCAATTTTTAAAAAAGATAAGCTTGGAGTTGTTTTAGATATGAATGAAACAAAAATAATGAATTTACTTCGAGAAAATAAGGTCAAAGGAATACTAACTATACAAAAAAATTCGAAAGAGTATGTGAATTATGCAGCAAAAACTAAAAGAAAAGTTCAATGTAGTAAAAGTGGAGATAAATATACCTTTATCATTAATTTAAATTTAAATGGTGATATTGTGAATAATGAATTATATAAAGATATGTCAGGCAAAATAGAAGTAATAGAAAAGTTTGAAGAGGATATGGCAAAAAAAGTCGAAGAGATGTGCTATCGATTTTTGGATAAGATGAAGAAAGAATATAAAGTGGATTGTTTGCAGTTAGGATGGGTAGCAGCATCAAAGTATGGAAGAGATACTGGAGTAGATTGGAATGAGATTGTTTCTAAGTCTGATATTAAGGTGAATGTAAAGGTGCATATTGATAAATTAGGAAGAGGAGAGTATTAAGTCTAGGACAATCAAAATAATAGAAGGTGACACTGGATGAATAGAAAAAAATTAACAATATTGCTTTTGGTAGTTATAATAGGTTCTATTTATACAGAAAAATTACAGGTAACACCTATGGAGGAGTTTAATATATCCTCAGGTTTTGGATTGGATATAAAAAAAGGTGCAGACTCTAAAGTACAGTATGTTGCTCCTTTTAGCGTATATCAATTTAAAGAACAAAAAGGGGAAAGTAGTAAAAATATAACTGGAAAAGCTGAAAGTTTAACAGAAACCAGACAAGATAGACAATTGAAGTCCAATAAGCCACTTTTAATAGGAGTTCAAAGAATTGTTATAATAGGCGAAGAAGCAGCAAACTATGGAATATTAAATTTTGTTAATTTAAGCTTTGCTAACCCTCAAATTAATGATAGAAGCAACATTGTAGTATGTAAAGGAAAATCAGAAGATCTGCTAGCGCATATGGTAAAAGGTTATCCTAGTTCTTCTGATTATATAGAAGGCATGATTAAAAGTGCTAATAATTATAATTTTTTCCCTAAAGAATATACTTTTTTAAATATTTATTCAATACTTGAATCAGAAGGAAGAAATTTGGTTCTTCCTTACATAGAATTAAAGGATACAGATATTGTTCTTGCAGGTATGGCAGTATTTAAAAAAGATAAAATGGCATATATCCTACCTATGGAAGAAAGTAAAATTATGAATATGCTAAGACTAAGATCAGGTAAAGGAGTTTTAAGTCTGCAGCAAAGCCCTGAAGAATATATCAACTATTATACAAAAGTTAAAAGAAAGGTAAGGTGTAATAAGAAAGATGATGTATATGAATTTAATATTGATTTGATTTTTCAGGGTGATATTGTGTTAAATACATTATATAAAGATATAGATAAGAAAAAAGAGAAACAAATTGAAGAATTATTATCACAAGAAATAGAAAAAATGTGTAATGGTTTTTTAAATAAAATGAAGGAAGTGTATAAAATGGATTTGTTGGAATTAGGTATGTATAGTGCAGCTAAATACGGAAGAGAAAGTGGAGTTGATTGGAATAAGGAAATTAGTGATGCAAATATTAAAGTAAATGTAAAGGTGAAAATTGATAAAATAGGAATAGGACATTACTAAATTTACATGGAGCGTAAAAGGAAATGGATAAAATTAAAAATAACTTGCTAGAAGATTTTGATTGCAGTGCAATATTAGTAGGATTTATAACAGGGGTAGGTATTTTAGCATTACCCAATGCAGTGACACAAGATGCAAAGCAGGATGGATGGATATCTGTAATTGTAGGTGGCTTACATCCCCTTATTCTAGCCCTATTATCTATCTATTATGTAAAAAAGCATCCAAATGAGAATATTTTAATTTTAGGTAAAAAATATTTAGGAAGTATTCTAGGAACAATATGTAACATTTTATTCATGTTCAATTTTGGTATATATATAATACTTGTTATTACTGGATTAAGCAATGTTTTTAGGGTATACACTTCACCTTTTTTAACACCAGTAAAGATTTTTATTCCAACAGTATTATTAGTTTTTTATTTAAACTACAAAGGAATAAAGGTATTAGCAAGAATTAATAAGACTGCTTTATATTTTTCAATTATTTTAGCATTGACACTAATAATGACATTGAGATATGGAAATTATACAAATGTACTTCCAATACTAGGATCAGGATATAAAAACATTTTAAAAGGGAGTCTGAAATCTGCTTATGCTTATGGAGGAATGGAATCAATATTTTTATTTTATCCTATTATAAAAAATAAAAATAAAATTAAAGGTATAGTTTTAAAAGCTGCTTTTATTTCTATTGTCATTTATATTTGGGTAACATTTATATGTATATATTATTTAGGATACAAAGTTACTTTTAAAGCATTATGGCCAGTTTTATTGGTAACAGAAGGATCAAATTTACCAGTACTAAACAGTTTTCGGCTATTGTTTTTATTTTTATGGAGTATAGTCATATTTAAGCTTATAGCAAATGAATATTATGCATTTACTTTTATTTTAACACATGTGATAAAAATAAAAGCCAAGCAAAGGATTTACTATTTTACTTTTCCTTTTATAATTTACATATGCTTAAAAGTTGGTAATGAAGTTCAAAGAAGAGCTCTAATTGACAAAATTATTCCTAAAGTCACTTTATTTAACATTATGTATACATTAATTATTGCTTTATTGATATTTATAAAAGATAAACTGAGTAAGGCAAAACAAATTTCTTGATATAAATTTTAGCTTCTATAATTAGTATTTTATACATTAAAACTTTCTAATATATTTCTTTAGCTCAGTAAGATAGTATATTTATAATAAAATAGTATAATAATTAACTATATATTAGTATTAATTCTATCAATATGTTATTATTAGGCGTGTGAAATGAAATATTATGAAAAATAAACTCACATGCTGACTATTTATTTTTTGAATATTTCTTAACTCTGATTAATTAATGAAAGGTAGAAAATAATGAACTTTAAAGAATTAGGTATTAGTGAAGACATAACAAAAGTACTAAAAAGCATAGGTATTACAAAACCAACGGCAATACAAACAGAAAGCATTGCATTTATCAAAGAAGGAAGAGACATTATAGCAGAAGCTCAAACGGGTACTGGCAAAACTCTTGCATTTTTGCTTCCTATTTTTGAAAATATATCAACTGATGTTGATGCAGTTCAATCATTGATTGTAACTCCTACAAGAGAGCTTGCTATTCAAATAACAGAAGAAGCTATGAAACTTAAAGAAGCTAAAGATATAAACATTTTAGCAGCATATGGTGGTAAAGATATAGGTTCCCAACTAAAAAAACTAAAAGGCAACATTCATCTAATTATTGCAACTCCTGGCAGACTTTTAGATCATCTTGAGAGAAAAACAATAAATCTTAATAAATTAAAAACATTTGTATTAGATGAAGCAGATCAAATGCTATTAATGGGATTTAAAAATGATATTGAAACAATTATAAAGCAAACCCCTAAAAAACGTCAGACTCTTTGCTTTTCTGCAACCATAAGTTCTCAAGTTAAAAAGTTAGCTTATAGGTATATGAACACTCCTATAGAAGTGTCTGTAAAAAAAGATGAAGTTACACTTAATAATATTAATCAGTATGTTGTAGAAACTACTGATAGAAAAAAGCAGGATGCTTTATGTACTGTACTTAATCAAGATAATCCATTTATGGCTATTATATTTTGCAGAACCAAAAGAAGAGCAGATGACCTGGAAGTAGCCCTTTATAAACGTGGATATGACTGTAAAAAGTTGCATGGTGATTTAATTCAATCAAAACGTGAAAGAATAATGAAATCTTTTAGAAATGCAGATTTTCAATATTTAATAGCTACAGATGTAGCCGCTAGAGGATTAGATATAAGTGGTGTCACTCATATATACAATTATGATATTCCAGAAACTGCAGAAAGCTATATACATCGAATCGGAAGAACAGGAAGAGCTGGAGAAGAAGGCTCCACATGTCTGTTTATTGATCCAAAGGATAAAACAACCTTAGAAGAAATAGAAAAGGCTATAAAATTGAAAATTCCTAGAAAAAGCTCAATATAGTCAACTTTATGATATTATTATTAAAATAAATAATTACAAATAGGAATATTTGTTGGAACAAATATTCTAAAGTGAATGATACTCTTTAATTTTTTAATATGTCTAATACAAAAAACACCATACATATTCATAAATAATATGTGAATCCTATAAGTATATGGAATACGCATTAGCAGCTTTTATTATTGAAAGGGGTTTAAATTTATGAATAGAAATAAAAAGGATAAAAACATTAAGATGAATAAGGCTATAGAAAGTATGGGTAATAGTACGAGTATAAATTCATCAAATGATGTCAATAATACCACTAGCAAAAATAATACCCACAAAAACAAATAGTCCTTAGTAATAAAATAACAAAACAGAAACCAGATTACCTATACTATTAAATTAGGTACTCTGGTTTCTATCCTTTTACGAACTCATTTTTCAAATAATAATCACCTTAAACATTTTCCTAAATGTGACTCTAAATATTTCAATTTAATTTGACTAATTAACTTTGTAACTCAATCCTCACTATAGCAAGAAACTTTCTACAATACATTTACAATTAACTCTTATTTGCTTAAACTTAATGCTATTTTTTTCTTTTTAACCTAAATCCTTAAAACTAAACCTGTTGACTTAGAATAAATACTTAACTATTAAACTTCTAAATAAACAAAAGACATATAAGTTTAATCTAAACTAAGAACTAAAATTACTGAGTTAGAAATTTTTAAAAATAAACTTAACTTGAGACCTTGATCTAAAAATTAATTTAATCACACATTTGGGTTAACCTACTGTTTTGGTGGACTCACCTCTTCTCTTTTATATTTACTTTTAGTTTTCAAATACTTGCCAAGAAACTAAAAGCATACTTTGGTTAATATTTTTTAGTAACTAATTAGTTATCTTAATGTTATTATAATTTCGCGCGAGGAATTTGTCAATATATTCTTTATATTTTTAATGTTAAAATTATATAACTAACAATAAGATGTATTGCATCTTTAAAATTTCTTAATATTAAGTTAGTGCATACCTCTTCATTCTCTAAAGGATATTCATTTACACAAGTTTTCAATCTCCGTAAGTTAATATATTCATTACAAAAGCTGGCATGTTTTTTATTGAAAATTTATCTAGTGTAAAAAATACTTATAGTAATCTCATTCTTAAAGTACTTCTATAATTGTTTGAATAACTTTAATAAAAATCCTAGGCTTATTTGAAACACAGGATTTTTATTAATCTAACTTTATATGACAATATCCACCTGGATTCTTCTTAAGATATTTTTGATGATATTCCTCTGCTTCATAAAAACATGAAAGTGGTTCTATTTCAGTTACTATTTTTTTAGAATATTTTTTCTGCTCCTCATTTTTACTACTTAATATCACAGGCAAATCTTTTTTATCAGTATAGTATATACCTGTTCTGTACTGATGACCTATATCATTACCTTGTCTATTCACAACAGTAGGATCTACTATTTGCCAAAACTTAGACAATAACTCTTCTAATCTTATTAACTCTTCATCATATATTATATAACATGCTTCTGCATGACCTGTATCTTTCCTGCACACTTCTTCATAACTAGGATCTTCTTTGGTTCCATTAACATACCCTACTTTTGTTTCTATAACTCCTTTAATCCTTGACATATATTCCTCTATTCCCCAAAAACATCCACCTGATAAAATTATTTTTTTCACTACAAATCACTCCTAATATATAATAACTATAATTTATTAGTATATTATAGTATTTTAAATACTTAATATTGTAAAATATATTATTCTTTATAGTTAGTATATGGATACAGCCATCTTTCTATCCCAAGACTTGGCTAATTTAATGTTAACATTTAGTGTTTCTAAATTTTCCTTTTATAAAATTAGATATTCCTTTTTCTTTTGTTGAATACCTGCAGTATAATGGTATATTTAAAAAATAATAAGAATATCATATAGTAAAAGCTATATAATTCCGGGGGTTATGAAATGCTGCGGAGTTTAAAAAAAATATTAGAAAGTGTTCTAAGCAAAGGAATCTATGACATAATAAAGTATTTACTTTTTATTATGATTACTGGGATTACTGGATTACTAACCCACCTTCTTGCTTCTAGTGTAAAATATTTGATACCTTATGCAATTGTAATCGCAATTATTGCTGCAGCAACTGTGGGTTTATTGGGATTACTTGTATATAAACAATATAGTCCTATATACAATGTATATACCAAAACTGACTTTAAATATATATTTCTAGAAAAGGAATGCTTTTATGAATATATAGATATGCACCATATAATATATCAAAAAAAGATCAAACTTAAAATTTTATGTGAAAGTATTGATAGATACTATGATAAGTATAATTGGACTGGTGGAGATAACCTTAAAATTAGTAGTGCTAATAAAGATCATACAATTATATTAACAACTAAAAGAGACTCCTTTCAGCAATTTGAAGTTCATTTTGGTAGGAGCTATAGAAAAGGTGATGTAATAAATTTGCACCTCACTTTTGAATTACAAGATAATGAAAACAAAGCCAATTCAGCCATATCATCAACTATCGTAGAACCAACAAAACACCTCAGGTTAAAAATTAAAATATCAAAAGAATATAGAGAAGGTGTAGCAAATGCTGAAATATTTCCCATTATAGACAGTCGTATAGCATTAGATAAATTTGAAAAAAGTTTTGATAATAATGGTGTAATAGATTGGGAAATTTCAAACCCTCCAATGTTATTAGTTTACTCATTAAGATGGAATATACCAAAATCATAATTTTTTTTAATTTATAGTTATATAGTAACATAAAATGTGGTAATACTATACTATGTACAAAAGTGTATTTTAAATAAAAAACAAAGGGTGATTTGTTATGCACGACTAACTATTTGGGAACGTAAGTATATTTGAATTTATACAAATTATTTACGTTCTCATCATTGTGAGAATCTTTTATGCAAAATAAAAAGTTAATAATATAAGAAAATAAAAAGTTCACACTATGCTCATTATAATACAATTTATCATAAACAGTATCATATAAACTTTTTTAGTTATTGTAGATTAAAATACACTTTTACTATTATTATTAATAATAGTTGCCATATTTTTTATATCTGTTAACATTACAATAATCTCTAATGATAACTTTTTTGCTTTATTAACATTACTTACAGCTTCATGTCTATTTCCAAATTTAATTTTGTCAATTACTAAATGTCCAATTCCGTGCAACTACATATGTGTAAAATCTATTTTATCCCATACAACTTTAATACCATCATCTCTTAATATTATTCATCCATAAAAGTATCCAAATCTATATTTATATTCATCTGTTTTTAGTGGTTGTGTCTGCATACTACTCACCTTACCTTCAAGAAGATTAATTCAATTTAAATGAACTAACTAATAACTACAAGTTTTATTTTTAAATTTTTAAATAGAAACTATTTATTTAAGCATTTATAATAATATGTTAAAATATCATTGTAGAAAGTTGCAGATACTAATCATTTAGGTATACTAAAATATTTAATTTTCAGGAGGTAAATGAATTTGGGCATATTTAGCAATATATTTTCTTCAAATTATAAATCAATTTATACATCCATTAGAAAAGGAAATATAGATGAGATAAAAGATTATTTAAATGAATCTAATAATTCTAATTCCAATTTTCAACTTCAAAGCATACTTCATTATGCAATTGATAATTGCGAAAATAATTATTTTAAAACAATTGAACTTTTAATAAATAGCAATGTTGATATTAATAGTCATCATAGCAAATTTTCAGAAACTCCGTTGCATAGACTTTGTGCAAGAGCAACTCCTCATATTGATATAATAACTATGTTGTTAGAAAAAGGAGCTGAAGTTAATGCAACTAATATATCTGGAAAAACTCCTGTATTTTACTGCAGTTTTAGCTATTCTGTAGAGCTTTTAAATCTTCTTATTAGATATGGAGCAGACATTAATATAAAAGATAAATACGAAAATACACTTCTTCATGATGATTATATAAATTGTCTTGATGAACACTTTGAAGAATTTTTAAAAGTACTTTTAAACTTTGGGTTTGATATAAATTCAAAAAATGCTCTAGGTCTAACTCCCTTAGCTCTTTGCAGAAATGAAAAAATTAATAACATTTTAGTAAAATATGGTGGTATTTAAATAACCTAGTTTTATTTTGAACACAAAAATAGCTGCTGCACTAAATAATGTCTGCAGCAGTTTTTTTACTCAATTGTAAATTTCATCACAACAGGTTTAATCATTTTTTTTCCTGAATCAGAAGAAATTCTTCTATTTATAATTAAGTGATAAGTTTTACCCGACGTATAACTTTTTAAAGGTTTAACTATTAAAGTATCTCTATTCACATCAAATTTCACATTAATATCTACTCTGTTATTAAATTCATCTAGCACATATACATTATCTTTATTAGCTGTATATGCCCCTATATTTTTATTGAATTTTATTTTCCAGGATTTATTTTTATCTACATTATTTTTTTCTTGCATTTGTATTGAATCATCCATGTCTACTTGATCTGTAATTTCATTAATTACTGTTACAACACAGGTATCTTTAAATTTTCCATCATCCGACACTGCATTTATGTAAACTACACCAGGTTTTAATCCTTTCATAATCCTACCATCAAAAGAAATTGCTTCTTGCTTGTCATATTTCCACTTTATTAAATTATCAGAAGCGTTAGATGGTAATACATTTGCAGCTAACAAAGTAGTTTCCCCTATTTTTAAAGTTATTCTATGTTTGTTAAGCTTTACAGCTTTAACAGGTATATTAATAGTACTTAAGTCATATTGTGTATAAGCTCTTGGATACTTTTCTCTATCCCAACCATGATTTTGGGCTAATTTATCGTCAGTTAAGTTATAATAATCATAACATACACGTTTAGGAACATCTGGTATTGGATCATCCCATGTACAATCTAATTGATACCATTTCCCATTCAAATTTACTAAATTCCAAATATGCTTATTCTCACTACTTCCATTTACCCATCCGTAAACAATCTTATTTTCTATGCCTGCCTTATTTAACATTTTACATGCTAAAAGTGCATACCCCTGACATACTGAAGTTCCATCATGTAGTGCATCATAAGCACTATATTTTGCAGCAGTTTCATCATAAGCAACGTTTGCAACTATATAGTCATGTATAGCTTTTTCTTTTTCAGCCTGCGTCATAGAATCTCTTATTATATTCTGAAGTATGGAATCAACCTTCTCATTCACCCAACTTTCCTGATCATTGGTTACTAAATACTCTACAATAAAATCTACATCCACATTTTTATTGTATCCATGAGGGCTTACAGTACAGTTTTTAATAGAGTATGCTTTATAGCTATCAAATGAATCAGTATAGTATTTTATTTTATCTGATATACCATCCAAATCTGAAAGATTTCCTGTATAATGTATTGAAAAATTTGTATCTCCATTAAGAATATTATCTTTAGCTAATTCTTCTACATCTTCTATAGTGCTGCAAGAATTATTATGTAAAAAAGCTATTTTTTTAACTTGATATTTATCATTAGAATTAAAAATATCTTTACTTTTTATAATAGTATTTTCACTATAATATTTTTTACTTAAAACATTTGCTTCAATGTCATAATTATAGTTTCTCATTGTACTTTTTACTTCAGATGCTTGTACAGAAGTAGGCGCAATTATAATAAAAAATATAACTGACATATTGATTAATGATCCTAACCCTTTTTTCACCCACATCACTTCCTTACATAAAAACCAGTTCCTGTATATTATATCATATATTCCCCCTAATTTAGTACAAATATAAAACTCATAATTGAAAATAACTATCTGTTTTTATTGTTAATAATACTTCATAGCAATAAAATAAAATGTATCTAATTTAAATCTGAAATTAGATACATTTTACTTATATTTTCCTTATATAAAAATAGCATTTTAGTTACAATAAATTCTTGTTTTTTATTTCTACATTAAAATCAAAAGCAGCCATAACTATTAAGCTAATTTATTCTAATAAATTAATTACCTATTAGAAAGTCTAATACATTCCATCCAGTTGAAGACTCTGCTTTGTACAATTCCGTATACCCACATCTTTTGCAGCTGATAGTAGTAAACTTTTTATTCTGTACATCAAATATTTTTGCAAAATTCCCCCCTGTTGCTTGAAATTGGTCAGCTTCATATTCCATGCCTCCGCATTTTGGACATATATACTGTTTCTTTTCCATTTTAATCTCCTCCTAAATTTATAAACATGATTGAAAAATAATTAATAGTAATTATATTCTAAAAATAACTTATTGCATCCTTTTTAATAAAAAGGAGCTTCTGTAATCACTATCTATTGATTTATTTGCAAAGCCCTTTGTAACTTTGTAAAATGGTTTTTATTAACCTTTATCACGTATGTAAATATTGTATTATAAAGTTGATGCAACTACAACTTGGATTTACCCCCATATGTAATATTTTTCAACTATAAATTCGTTGTATATAAAATTAACTTTAAATTTCTTCTTTTATCTATATATTTCTAGTACTAGCTTTAGCATTTTTAAACTTTAAGAGCAATAACATAAAAAAACACTTATAGAGATGATTATTTAAAAGCAAGCAGGATAATCTTGACAAAAAATTAATAAAAAAACTAACAAACTCTTTATAAATACTGTCTATTTTAATCTATATAACACATACCGCGTAATACTTATATTAATTATAAAGATAAGATTGATAATTGAGAAAAGAATACGATATTTACTCCATATAGAAAAAATACTAACAAAAATAAGTAATATATTTAAAATAGAACTAAACATTAATACTTTAGTATTTTGTTTAGTTATCATTATTTTAGTTCTTAAATCAGCCATTGTCTGCGACTTAGATGTTATTAACCTATATAAATTTATAACATTAAATACAATTATAAAAAAATATACAATTGTACAAATAACTTGTGCATTAAACATATATTATCATAACCTTTCTTAATAAAATCGCAATAAATAAACTTTATCTTTGTTATCTACAACAAGTCACAAACTGATTCTATCTTTTCTTTAAATGCTCTTTTTCTTCCATCAATATATATATTATCTATTAACCATTTTCCCCATTCTCTATAGTTGTAAGAATACTTCTTAATGAAATAATTAATTAAAGCCTCCGATAATACTGATCCTACAACATAATTATGAATATATACAGGATCAATACTTCTGAAAGTATCAGAGGCCCATATAAACGGATTATTTATCTTAAAACCCAATCTACTATAATGCTTTATATATAATTCTCCTGCTTGACTCATATTCCCCCATAATTCAAATTCAAATAAAGCGCTAATGGCACACCGTGTATTTTCGAGAAGCCCAATTTCAGCAACTTTTTTCTGTTCATATTCGTTCAATAATAACTTTGATGCAATGTTCTCTATAACTACTGCCATTGCTTCGTCATAACTTGCAGGCAATATTTTGTATAATCCTTCTTCCTTGTTGAAATTGTATGCTATAGCATGTCCTATTTCATGAAATAAAGTTGTTAAGCTAAATAAAGAATTAATAGGTTTTACCACTATTCTAATATCACCAGGTGAAACTTCACTTGCAACACCTGAAAAACTATCTTCCATATACCTTATTTGGATTCTGCTATTTATATCATTTAAGCCAAAAATTTCGAATAACTGATTAATAACATTAGTATTCTTGTATGTGTTATCAATTGAACTTATTCTATTCAAATCAGAAAACCAGCTTTCCCAAGTAATATCATATTTTTTGATTAAATCTAATGCTTTTGGTAAATTATCATCTACATATTTATTTAGCAAACGGATTAACTTACTTTTATCTATTTCTTCAGTTGTAAGTACAAGTTCTGGATAAGAAGAAAATCCTAATTGTTTTGCTGAACTGTTTCTTATTTTTATTAAATTTAAAACATAATTTTTCATTCTTAAAGCCATCTCTAATTTATAATTATATCTATTCTTTTTAACTTCGGGTAAAACATCATAGTTAAAATTACTTTTATTATCAATGTAATTTCTTAATTTAGCAACTTTAGGGCTTTTATCAACTAAATCTCTATTCATTATTAAACATGCTACTTTTGATTTTCTATCAATAGGTTTAATTATTTTGTTAAATCTCATTACAATTTTAAATATTTCATTATCTACTCCTGATAGATCATACTTTCCTTCTTCAAAATAATTACACCATTGAAACATTTGGTTATTCCAATATTTATTCATATAAGTATACTCAAATTCTTTAATCATAATTTCCATCTCCCCTATTTAAAATTGCTTACCAATAAATTATAATTCTTTACTCATTATCAATAACTAAATTTGTAATTTATTTATATAGATATTCAAACTTACGTATTTTAATTATAATTAGTAAGATGATTTTTATTTCCAAATTACACTACAAACTACAATTACATTATATTCTGTAATAAATACAATATACATTTTATCATTTACTGCATAAAATCAATTAAATTATTTTAGAATAAGAGGATCTAATGTTCCACGATAAATAATATATCTAAAATAAAAAGAAAGCCAATAAATAAACTGGCTTTCCCTTACTAATATAAATATTGAATTAGTTACTTCTATATCTAAAAAACTGTTCTTAACTTCAACTTGCTTGTTTTAATATTTTAGGGCTGACTATCATATTAGTAACTTCATTTATCTTTTTTGAAG
The DNA here is from genome assembly GCF_012926525.1 of Clostridium muellerianum. Taxonomy (GTDB): domain Bacteria; phylum Bacillota; class Clostridia; order Clostridiales; family Clostridiaceae; genus Clostridium_AM; species Clostridium_AM muellerianum. The sequence continues at coordinate 92,049 of NZ_JABBNI010000014.1, read as the reverse complement.
AAAGCATTACAACTATGAGTAATGAGATTAAAACAACAAGTATTTCACTTGTAAATGAACTAATATGATTAAAAAAATTATATTTAACTAATAACTTAACAATAAATCCATGAAATATATATACACTCATAGTTCTTGACCCGAATTTTGTAAAAAATAACTTTTTATTTGGAATTAAAGCTACTATACAAACAGATGCAATCACTGCTAGTACATATACTAACATCTCCGTTATAAATTTAGGACATCCAAATCCATTTAATTGTGAATATGAATAACTTCCATAAAACCATCTATAATCAATTTTGGAATTCATTAAATATATAAATAACCAAATCACTGATAATCCAAATACTGCATACATTTTTTTAATATATACTCTTGCAGCGTAAATATACTCTTTTTTGCAAAAGTACCCCATTAAAAAATACGGAAAAAATGTTATAGTTCTTGATAAGCTCAAATAGTATCCAATATTATCATCATATCCACTTACTATAGATACAACCAATGCTATTAATATTGAATATTTTATTTTAGAGAAATATGGAAGTATTATAGTCCACATAAAAAGTGAAAGAAGATACCACATAACCCAATATGGATAAGCAAAAGTGATTTTAAAATTTTGTGTTTTAAGAACATATATATTAAATATGGAATACAATAGTTGAAAAATAATATATGGTACAATAATTTTATTTATTTTAGGGAAAAACTTTTTAGTATCATTTACATTTTTAGAAAAGTATCCTGAAACAAAAATAAAAAGAGGCATATGAAAAGAATATATAAACATATATAACTCTTTAACATTCTTATATGAACCAATCAATGGTTCTATAACATGTCCCATAACTACCAAAATGATTAATAGCAATTTTAAATTATCAAAATAATAATTTCTGTGTTTTTTTAAATTCATCTTAAACTTCCTTTGCGTAATAATGTTTGTCTATTATTATATAAAAGTATTGTTACAGTATTATGGTATATTAGTTAATTAAGTTTATATTTTTTTAAAATTAAATGAACAATGTGAATAAAAAATGTATATTTACTTATAATATTTAAAGTTCAATAATCCATAGCACGTTTTTGCTTACTATAATTAAATCTAATAAACCCACCCTGTATTATACCTCTTTCTTATAAATAAAGCATTAATTTCATTCGTAAATTAGTTTTACTGATTAAATTCTTTCAATTTATTAGATTTACAGTTTATTCCATGGAATAATGCATTTTGTTTTGAAATAAATATGTTATTATCTATTTCAAAACGAAATAACTGTTGTAATGTATGCCAAATAGCCTTAAAATTAGGTTATTGTAGTTTGTACAAAAACAACAAAGGAGGAATTATTATGTTAAAAATCTTATTAGGAGTTATTGCTGTTTCAGGTATAGTGTTTTTTGCAGTTCTTGTAAAGGATTGCATGAAACATTATAACCAAAATACTCTTGGAAATGAAAGTTTTATTACATCAGGACTTATAGGAGCAGTTGCAAACTTTTTTGATACTTTAGGTATAGGTAGTTTTGCTATAGAAACTTCCCTATTTAAAAACTTTAAACTTGTAGGTGATAAAAAGCTCCCAGGTACATTAAATGTTGGTGCTACAATTCCTACAATAGTTGAAGCATTAATATTTTTAACTGTTGTTCAGGTTGAACCTATAACTTTAGTAAGTATGCTTTTAGCTGCTGTGGCTGGAGCAGTAGTAGGCGCTAGTATCATATCTAAACTTAACGAAAAAGCTGTACAAGCTGCTATGGGTATTGCACTTATTTGTATAGCGCTTTTAATGATTGCAGGTCAATTAAAGCTTTTCCCCGTTGGTGGTGATGCTATAGGATTAACAGGCGGAAAACTTATAATCGGAATCATAGGTAATTTTATATTTGGCGCACTTAATACTTTAGGAATAGGACTTTACGCTCCATGTATGGCATTAGTATTTGCACTTGGAATGAGTCCTAAAGTAGCTTACCCTATAATGATGGCTTCTTGCGCAATATTACTTCCTTTTGCATCTGTTAAATTTGTAAAGGAAGAAGCTCATGCTCCTAAAACTTCTTTAGCTGTTAACATTATGGGTCCAATAGGAGTTTTTATAGCTGCTTATTTTGTTAAATCTCTTCCACTTGATATTTTAAAGTGGATAGTTGTAGCAGTTGTATTGTACACATCATTCATAATGTTTAAATCCTTTAAATCAAACAAAAATGTAGAAGCCACAGATAATTCAGAAGAATCTGCATAATATAAATAGAAGAACACTGATTTCCATCAGTGTTCTTTTATTTATATCTTTTTATGTATACATATCTTAAAATTCACTATTAAATTCTTTAAAAGATCCTCATTACAAAATGCTGAATACCAAGTGAAGTAATTGCTAAAACTACCCAGCATGTAAATCCTAGTAAAATTGGTCTTACACCATTTTTTATAAGTTCTACAATATTAGTATTTAGTCCTACAGATACCATGGCCATTACAATGACAAACTTTCCAGCCTGTGCTAGAAAATTAACAAACATTACTGGCAGAGGAATGAATGTACTAATTACTGATGCAGCTGCAAAACCAAGTACAAACCAAGGAAATATTTTTCCTATACTATAAGATCCTTGTTTGCTTTTAGCCTCTTTTTTAGAAGTATAAATAGCTAAAGCCAGCGTAATTGGAACAATTGCCAATGTTCTTGTAAGTTTTACTATAACCGCAAGATTACCAGCTGCAGTGCTATAAGAATAACCAGCTGCTACTACAGATGAAGTATCGTTAACAGCTGTTCCGGCCCAAAGTCCAAAACATTGATCACTCATACCGAATAAATGACCAAGAAACGGAAATAGAAACGCTGCAACTGCATTAAAAAGAAATATAGTTGATATAGAATGGGCAACTTCTTGTTCACTTGCATCAATAACCGGGGCTGTTGCTGCAATAGCCGAACCACCACATATAGAAGAACCAACGCCAATTAAGGCTGCTGTTTTACCATTTATCTTTAATAACTTACCTACAATATAAGCAGTAATAAATGCTGCTGTTAGTGTAAACATCATTAAAATAATTGTTTGTTTTCCTACTTTAAAAACATTAAAAAGGTTCATGCCAAATCCCATGAAAATAATGGAATACTGAAGCAATTTCTTTGCGGTATAGGTTATACCTTCGTTATAATAGCTTGGCCTTTTCCAAAATGCTAAAATCATACCGAATAAAATTCCAAGCACAGGACTGCCTATAATAGGGAAAGCATTCCCAAGCAGCCATGCCGGAACTGCTATAATTAGTGCAAGTATAATTCCTGGTACCTTATTAATTACTTTTTTCATAATATCTCCTCCTGTTTTTCATAATACACCTTGACGTTATATAAGTAAAATATTATTATTTAATTAATATCATAAGTATATGCTAATGTATAAGGAGAAAATTATGAGTTTAAGACATCTTAAAATATTTGTTGCTGTATGTGACAAAATGAACATGACTAAGGCTTCTGAAATACTTTTTATGTCTCAGTCTGCAGTTAGTCAAGCAATTTCTGAGCTTGAAAAGCACTATGATGTACATCTTTTTGAACGATTATCAAAAAAGCTTTACCTAACCCAGGCAGGAGAAAAGCTGCTAAGCTATGCTAGATACATTATTAAATTAAATACAGAATTAGAAAATGACATGAAAACTTTGTATCAAAATGGTTCTATCCGTATTGGTGCAAGCGTTACTGTTGGAGCTTATGTGCTGCCTAAACTTGTTTCACATTTTCAAAGATCAAATCCCGAAACGGATATAACTGTATATGAAGAAAATACTGAAAAAATTGAAAAAATGCTTCTTCACGATGAAATTGATATAGCACTTGTAGAGGGTGAAACAACAAATTCAGATATTTTAAGTAAACCATTTATGAATGATGAACTGATACTTATTTGCAGCGATAATCACAGATTTGCAAAACTTCCTTATGTGGAATCTTATGAGCTTCAAAAAGAAAAATTTATTATCCGCGAAAAAGGAAGTGGAACTCGTAAAACATTTGAAGATAAAATGACAGAAAATCAATTAACATGGAAACCCACCTGGACATGTAATAATACTGATACTATTAAAATTGCAGTTGCAGAAGGATTAGGAATTTCAGTTATTTCTAGACATTCAGTAAAAAGTGAATTAGCTTCTGGTATCCTTTGTGAAATACCTGTTAAAGGTATTAAATTTAAAAGACAGTTTAAAATCATATATCATAAAAACAAATATTTAACAGAAATTATGAAACGCTTCATAGATTTATCCTTTGATAAAACTATTCAATAATTTTTTAAAAGAATAGCATATAAGTAACAATTCTCACTTTCTCTATAGATTTATAAAAAAGAAGCAGAATCCTCATCACCTGAGATTCTGCTTCTTCACTAGATGGCTACAATCTGTAATACTCTCATCACATACAATAGAAATGACTATCACCCGATTACCTATAACTGTATTTTTTCTTCAAGCTCCTTTATTTTTCTCTGTTCTTCTTCACTTAAACTTAAGATATAATTATTAAATTGTTGATACCATTCTTTTGCATATTCATTTTCCAAACTTAAATCATATATATACTTTGACAAAAGAACAATTTCCATCTTAGATAAGCTTTTAAAATACATAGTGTACTCATCTTCAAATAAACAATCAGCACTTAACATATCAAATAAATCTTCCAAACTCTTAATGTTATTTTTAATTAATTGAATTTTGTTTTCTGTCATAGAACACTCTCGAATTTCTTCACTTAACTTTTTAAATTCAGAGTTTGCCATCTTTTTACCATCAGTATATTGAATTATTTCATCTCCATTTTCCTCATTAAAGGACAAAAATACTGTTTCTAATCTATTTAGTTTTATACTTTCTTTTATTAATGAAGCTATTTTTAACACGGAAATTTTAATATAAGCTGCTAGTGCTTCATTTTTAATATCTAAAATTTCGCAGCATATTTTTGCATATTTTAATAATTCTTTTTGTAATTCTTCTAGAGACAACTTTCCTAACTTACCTTTTATATATTTTCTGTCCAAACTATTAATATTAAGATTATTTAAATCCTTATTACAAATTATTACTCCTAATGAATTAATTAATGCTAATTCAAATATATTTATTAATAGCAAGTCACTATTTTTATCATAGGCTTTTAATAGTTTATTAATTTCACTAATATTAAATTTATTGCAAAACTCATTTTCTAAGTTTAAAGTACTTACATAATTATATATATATTCAATACCTATATAGTTCATATCATCAATATAAAGCTGATAATCTATTGAACCTGGAGTTTCATGAGCTTCAAAAAAACTATTATATTTTTTGAAAAATAATGAAATTCCAGAATCTATAGTATCGTTATATGAATAATTATCAACTTGAAGCTTGCTTTCTTTAATTTCATGCAGCAGTTTCTTGCTGTGTAATATCTTTTTATTAATTAGATCCTGTCCCCTGTTTAACATATCGAACAAGCTAGTATGCTTTAGATCTTCTATTATAAGTTCTTTATTATTAAAGGTTTTTAAATAAATTCCTATGGTATAATCAATGCACTTCAAAATACTTTCAGCTGCCTCTACTCTAACTGAACTACTCTCATCTTTTGTATAATATTTTAGTTTATCCTTTAAAACTTCCATTCTTACATAATAAATATTAGCTAAATCATTATCATTTAAAAGTTTTTTTTGATAACAACTTGCTAAAATATCCTTAAAAAAATCTTCTTCGCTAAAACTATCTCCTATAAAGCAATCATATTTTTCAATACTATTACCGCTTGTCATAACCCATCAATCCTTTTCATTATCAAGATTTGTATAATCTTTAATACCGTTTCTTATATTATCAGCAATTTTATATAATACCGTTCCTTCTAAAAGCTCTAAGGATCCTTGACAATAGTTATCAAATTTTTCCTCCATAATCTCTATTAACTCATCATCACTTATATAATCTAGGGTTTCATTTTTATAATTATAAAAAATTTCCACAAGTTGATTTATAGTATCACCATAATTATATTGTGATATATATGGTGAATCGCAAAAAGCTGTAATAATTTTACTTATAATTTGACCATTAAACTCTATTCTTCCACTTTTCTCAAGTGCCGTATTTCTAGTATTAATAATTTCTTTAACATCTTCCTCTAAAAGCTTTAACCCATATTCACTTGTAAATTCATTACACTTAATTATGTCATTAAAAACTTGTTTTCCTAGTGAATTGCTTTGAAATATATCAATAGAATTTTTCACTTTTAAAACTTCCTTTCAAAAAAAGTATTGACTTTTATTTTAAAATATGTTACAATTAAAATGATATGGTGTTTATTTATATATTGTAACATCTGTATGCTTTTTTGTCAATGCATTCCATGCAATTAGAAATCTAAATTTCTCAACTAATATAAGTTCAATTACACAACTCTTTAAATCTAAATCGATCCTTTTGTATGTCATTTTCTAGACCAACCTTATTAGTATTTTAATATCATCAATTAAAAAAAATACATGTTTTATTTCTAACTTTCCTTTTAGTTACTATAGTACTTTTAGGTGCCTTCTATCTTTTTTAATTATATTGTTGTATATTAATAGTATAAATACTTAATATATACAATTAAAATGAGGTGTAAAAATGAAAGTATTACTTATTAATGGTAGTCCTAAAGATAAAGGCTGTACCTATACAGCTTTAACTGAAATTGCTAAAGAATTAGAAAAGGAAAATATTGAAGCTGAAATCTTCCACGTTGAAAACAAGCCAATTCGCGGCTGTATGGGTTGTGGAGGCTGTTCTAAAACTGATGGTATGTGTGTATTTAATGATGATACTGTAAATATTGCCTTAGAAAAAGCTAAAAAAGCTGATGCTTTTATCTTTGGTTCTCCTGTACATTATGCCAGTGCTTCTGGTCAAATAACTCCTTTTTTAGATAGGTTTTTCACTGCTGGAAACTGCTTTCAATATAAACCTGGTGCTGCAATTGTAAGTTGCCGCCGTAGTGGTGCAACAGCAGCTTTTGAACAATTAAATAAGTATTTTACTATTTCAAATATGCCTATTGTATCTTCTCAATATTGGAACATGGTTCATGGTAATACTCCAGAAGAGGTAAAACAAGATTTAGAGGGAATGCAAACCATGAGAACACTAGGTAAAAACATGGCCTGGCTTTTAAAATCTATTCAAGCTGGTAAAGAAACAGGAGTTCAACTGCCAGAAAAAGAACCAAAAGCAGTTACTAGTTTTATACGTTAAAATCAATAAAGCCAAGAAGAACTACATTTATAATAATAAAAACTGAAGTCTCAAATTTAGTGAGGCTCCAGCTTTTTTTACTTTGCAAAACTAAAATAATTTTTATTGCTATTTGTCCATATACTTTTTTAATATCACCATACTATATTTATTAAGTATTAATTCAAGTACATTTTATTTGTGATAAATTATTTACTACTAATTTAAGTCATTGCTACGAATAACACAGCTTATTAGCAAACTATTTTAATTTGAAGAAAAAATTATTCAGAATTTAAATTTTCAACTTACTAAAGTTTTAATTTACTTATGAGAATTTACTAATCTATTTAATGTATCTGTAAGTTCTGTAACCTGCTGTAAATTTGCAGTAACTTCTTCAATTGCAGCAGACTGCTGTTCTGTAGTTTCTAATGTAGCAGTAGAAGATTCCGTAGTTTTATCTACTGATTTTTGTATTTTACCTGTTAGATTTGATATTTTTAAAGCTGTTTCCTTAGAATTTTGAGACAAATTTCCTATTTCTTTTGCAACTACACCAAAACCTCTTCCTGCTTCTCCCGCTCTTGCTGCCTCTATGGATGCATTTAATCCAAGCATTTTAGTTTGATCTGCTATACTTTTTATTGAATCAAGTATTGTGTTAATTTCCATAGATACATCTTTTACATTAATTATTTCTTCACTTAAAGTATGCTGGTTATTAGTAACATTAACTGCAGATGCTGATAATTCTTCCATAGTAGCTGAAATTTGATTAAAATTATCTGAAAGCACCTGAGACATATTTTTAATTTTCAACTCTTCATATCCTATTTTAGATAATGCATTAGCAATAACATATAAAACTTCTGCAGCTGCATTTACACTTTTCTCAGTAGTAATTTTTATCTTATTTACTGCTTCAACATACCCATCTTCATTAACTCCAATTTCATTTGCTGTTTGTCTATATTTTGATTCATTTTGTTTAGAAGTTAATATTTGTCCGCCTAAAATTGTTCCTATTTGTCTGCCTTCTACTATTATAGGTGCAGCAAAATCAACTAATCCTGCATGACAAGTATAAACACATGGTCTTCCTGTTCTTGCTGCTTCTTCACCGCCTCTTTTATGTGATTTAGCACATCTATCATTACCAATCTTAGTTGATTGGGTAAACTTCATACAAAAATCTGTATAAGAACTTGGCTTAGTTACTGGATTTCCATTAATATCTACAGTTATACTAGCAATGTCCATACTTTCTGCAAAATTATCTTGAAATTTTTGAAGTAAATCAACATTAATAACATCCTTTACCTCTATTAAATTTAAGTCAACATCATTACCATTAATCATTTTTATCATAAATAACTCCTCCAAAATATAATAAATTCAAATTATCTAATTAAGCTTGATAAATTATATATATTTCTAAATGTGGACATGTTCCTTAATCTATTTATTTCATATTTATACATAACTTAATAAATTTACTTATTTATTATAACAATATGCACTGACCATATTCTGACCATTTTTTATATTTTACTACATATCTTAATATTATTTCCTCTGATTTTTACCTATTGTAATTATTTTTCTCATTATGTTACAATATAAAATATTAATTTTATACTAGAACTTTTGTACATTTTGTCGCAATATGCTTGCAATTCTTCAATATGGGATTTATGATTATGTATGAATTCAAATTGTAATAATAAATTAAATTGTACATTATGATAAGATTTTCTCATTAGTATAAGAATTTTAGATTATATTAAAGATTTTCAATTTAAAACTATTCATTATATTAGGAGTAACTTTAAAATTTAGCATAATTACAATATGTCAATACTATTTAATAAAACAACAAAAACAGGTGAAGAGTATGGATAATTTTAACAATGAAGAAGAATACTTAGAATTAATTAAAAAATATAAATTGACTACGGAAAATACAGTTGAATGCATATGGTTATTCGATTTAGCAAGCAACTGTTTTAAATATATAAGTCCTTCTATTTTTAATTTAAGAGGATTAACTGTAGAAGAATCATTAAAAGAAAAGCCTGAAGATTGTCTTACTCCTGAATCACTAAAAAAATTAAAATCTCATTGTATAAATATGTTATATCAATTTTTAGATGGAGCTAGAAGTGAAAATATCCTTCCGAATGTTGACGTCTATGATCAATATTGCAAAGATGGCACAATTAAAAAAGTAAAAATCACAACTAATCTTATATTTAATAAATCAGAAAATAATTTAAGTATTTTAGGTATAACAAGAGATATAAGTTACATGGAAAATCCTAATAACAAAGTTGATTATAAATTACAAACTCCATTTAGTAATGTTCACAGCCTTTTAAAAATCTATAAAGCTCGTATATACTGCTTTGGTAAATTACTAGTTTATGGAAATAACAGTAATTCTCCTGTGAAGTGGCGCACAAAAAAATCTGAAGAACTATTTGCATATTTACTACAGAACCGTGAGCAAGAAATTTCTAAATGGGAAATCTGCGATACTCTTTGGCCAGAATGCAGTCCTGATAAAGTTAACAATCGATTACATACTACATTATATAAGATGAAGCAAACTCTAAATTCATGTAATATAAACTTTGATATTAAATTTATAAATGGTTGTTATTGGTTTTCTATTATTGATGTATATATTGATACTGTAGAATTTCATTCTATTTTAAGTTGTGACATTAATATAACTGAGAATACTATAAAAAAGTATAAGAAGGCATTTTTACTATATAAAAACCCTTATCTTGAGGGTAACGATTTTGCCTGGTTATTCTACCAAAGAGAACTGTATTCTATAGAATACCACAAATTAGCAAAAAAATTAATAGATTACTATATGAAAACAAATAATTATAGTGATGCTAAAAGAATTATTTTTAATATTTTAAAAATATATCCTTTAGATGAGTATACAAATAAAATGTGTTTAAAATTATATTTTAATATGAATGATAGAGCATCATTTATTAAGCAGTATAAAACAGTAGAACGGCTATACAAAACTGAATTAGGAATTAAGTTAAGTTCCGCTACGAAAGAGTTATATGATACTATATTGAACAGTTAACAATTATAAATTACATTTACAAAAAAAACATGGAACATAAATAGTTTGATACAAATTCAAACCTATTTATGTTCCTATTTAGCCTATGATTTCTATTTAAGCATATATTCTTTTATTGATTTGTTCCTTAAACTTTCTAATTATTTTTTTATTTACATATGCAATCCCATTTTTTGCATTGTTCTATCCTTTTTCCATCATCACCCTGCTTTTTATCATATGAAAACTGATTAAGCAAATCGCAGGGAAAATCACTACATTTTCCACAATGTAAAAATTCCTTGCTTTCGCAACAAGATTTTATTGGACAACTCTTACCCCAAAAAGGTTTATCAATATGTACACAACCTTTACAATTAACTTGTTCTCTATATTTACATTCTGAGCATAAAATACCACATCTTGATTCTATCATTTTTTAATCCCCCAATTATAAATAAAAATTTTTTGAAGCTTCAATATCACTAACAGCTATAAGTGGACATACAAATTTCATTTAAATCTCTCCTTTGTGTTATGCTCATAATCTGTAGAATCAATTATACAAAAAGACACCATCTAACACCAAACTTATCAATAAAATCTGTACACAATGGACTAAAATCACAAGGACCTAACGGAAATAGAATCTCACTACCTTCTTTAAGTATCTCATAAGCCTTTTTAATCATATCCTCATTTCCTTTGCCATAATGAAAGCAAAACTGCATTGTGTTGCCTGTAATCCTTTTATCCATGCTATCCTTCGCCTCAGCTACCGCTAAGGTATGGCCACAAACATCAAGTTCTGAATGATAAAATGTGTCGTCAGAATTTTTTACGTTAAAACCCAAGGTGGCATTAAAAGCTTTTAAATACAATTCTACAGCCTCTCCACTCCCTTTTACATAAATTTGCATCATTGCCCTTTTCATACTGTACCTCCTTCGCCATATATAAATAATTTTCTATTTAAATTCCTCTTGCAGTATTTATTGTACATCAATATTTAAATGGTTCATTGTAAAAATCGGACATGTTTCTAAAAAATGAATTAGGAGAAACACCGCATATTTGCTCAAAATCATGAATAAAATGTGATTGATCAAAATAATTCAGGACTTGAGCTATATTTGAACAATTCTTATAATCAAATTTTTTAAATATGTTAATTGAATGATTTACCCTTACAAGTCTTGAAAACATTTTAGGATTTATCCCAATATACTCATTAAACAGCCTATTTAAATGTCGTTCACTTATATATTCATCTAATGCCAATTCCTTCACTTGCAATATTCCATTTGAACACTTAATTCTCTTTAAAACAGAATCTATAACTGCATGCTGTTTGTTATTTTTCTCTACTGCTTTCAAAAAAATCATGTCAGCCCTTGAAACCATATCATCTATATCATTTGAATTTTCTATAGCATGAATTAATGCACAGAATAAGTACTTGTCTACTTCATCTACTTCTGTTTGAATGTCACATAATTCTGATTGTTTTATTCCAGTAATAGCATGTAATCCACCAGGTACAAACTCAATAAAGAATCTTATCTTTTTAAAGTTCACATCATTTTTTACTATAACTGTTTTTGTTGTTGAACCCCAAAGTCTTAATGAAAAATCATTGTTTTCATAAGTATATATGATACAACCACTGCAGTCAGGTATTAAAGTTAAATCATTAATATTATCACTGCACTTTGCCGTTTCCTTTGGGTTTGGAAATAATATAGTATAGTGTGCAATATATTTTCTAAGCAGAGGATGAGGAGCTATGTATATATAGTTAGGTGTTTCTTTTATTTTTAAATGCTTCTTTACTAAAATATCATTAAAAAACAAATTCTATTCCTCCCACACAAATATATTGATAATTATAGTATAGTTATATACGTCATCAGATAAATTTTCCCAATTAATAATTTGAATTTAGTTGTACATAATACATTTGGAGGTGTTTTTATGAAAAAGAATAATCCAAATAAAAATGACAGAATATTAAATTCATCATCAACATCACAATCTCGTGGAATATCAACTTCTTCCAATATAACTATTGAATCTGCAAGTGCATCCGAAGATGACAAAAACTCATTATTTCCTAATTTTCCTGAAGAAAAAGAATGGGCTTCTAAAACTACTGAAACTGTAACTGATTACACTGAATAAGATTTATTTTTCAGGGAAGCTTATAAACTTCCCTAAATATTATACAATTAGAAAAGTGAAGGTATTAGCAATGGTAGCGATCGAATAAATACATAAGCTAAAAATATACAAACGCCTCAGCCATATCTCCAAAATATGAATTCATTATAGCATTATTTACTTTTTTATGGAATATTTTTTCTCCAAAAAATTACCTTTATTGTGGTCCCCTCTCCAACCTTGCTTTCTATATCAATCCTAGCATTATGAATTTTAGCAATTTCAGCACATAAAGAAAGTCCAAGTCCTACACCATTATTAGCCCTTGCTCTGGATTTGTCCACCATAAAAAATGGTTCTATTACCTTTGCTATGTCCTCTTCTGGAATACCAATTCCACTATCTTTAACTTCTAGTATTATATTAGAACTACTATCTTTATACACTTTTAAGTATATTTTATCACCAATTTTAGATGCTTTAATAGCATTATCAATAAAATTGGTTATCATTACCATTATTAACTCTTTATCCATTAATAAATTTAAATCTTCATTCGAAATTTCTAAATGAATATTTTTCTCCTCTAATTTCGGCTGTAGAGAATTTTTAATTTCAATTAGCAATTCAGAAGTATTTTCACTTTTCTTTTTAAAATCTTCTTTTCTCAAAACTATTAAATCCATTAATTTGAAAGCTAACTTTTCCAATCTCTTTCCTTCGCTATATATGTAGCTTAATGAATTTATAAAAGTTTCTTCATCATACTTAGTAGTTCTAAGGAAATCAGCATATCCTATTATAGAAGTCAATGGAGTTCTGAGTTCATGAGCCAAATTATCAATAAATCTCTGTTTGTCATTTGAAGCCATTTTGAGTTCTCCTATTTTATCCTCTATAACATCTGCCATATCATTGAAATTTTTTGATAATAATCCAACTTCATCATCTGATATTACCTTTACTCTTTCACTAAAGTTTCCAGCAGCTATTTTTTGAGTGGTTCTAATTAATTTATTTATAGGATTTACTATAAATTTACTTAATGCTATAGTTACTGCAGCTAAAATTATACATACGAATATATTTAATTTTAAAAGAAGATTTAACAAGTATTTCTTATTTTTATAGACACTTGAAACATCCTTAACATAAGAAATTTTATAGTAATTATTATCTAAATTTATTTTTTTAGTTATGAACAAATAACTTTTTTCATTGATATCACGTATTATATATTTCACTTTATTAAGCTGAACATTAAGTTCATCTCTTTTATCTGATATATTCATGCTTAAATTAGTAAAAATAATTTTATTGTTATTATCTATTACCTCAATATATATATCCTGTTTTCCAAAATTATTTAAATATGTACTAATCATTGAATCTATACTTTGTTTATCAAGCTCAGTCTTGTAAGAATTAGACTCTTTTTGAATTTTAAATAAAAATAAATTTGATTCTACAAAGGAACAAAATCTCTTTTGCTCACTTATTCCAGAATTAATTTCTGTATTAAGATTTAGTTTAAAATTGCTGTTAATTAAATATATTGATGAAGGAACAAAAAATATTTCAAATATAACCAAGGTGCATAAAAATATCTTCTCCCAAAATTTCATTTAACCCTCCAGCCTGTATCCTAATTTAAATACAGTTTTAATCTTATCCTTCCACTTAAGCTTTTTTCTCAATTTTTGTATATGGTTATCTATAGTTCTGGTTTCTCCAACATAGTCATATCCCCAAATTTTTTCTATTAATTTTTCTCTGGTCAATACAACATTTTTATTTTGTACTAAAAACACTAATAATTCAAATTCCTTTAAAGTAAGCTCTACAGCTTCACCTGCTTGTCTAGCTGTCATTTCTTCTAAATTTATTTCTACATCTTCAAAATTTATTACATTATTGTTTTTATTATAATGTCTAAGAACATTATCAATTCTAGCTAATAATTCAATACCTTCAAAAGGTTTTGTTATATAATCATCTGCTCCAGCTCTAAGACCATATACCTTATCTGTAACAGAAGTTTTAGCAGTTAAAAATATAACTGGAATTCCTAGAGGCTTTATCTTTTCAAGTAGCGTAAAGCCATCAATTTTAGGAAGCATAACATCTAAAAGAATTAAATCAAAACTGCTATTTTCAATTTCTTTTAGAGCTTCTTCTCCATTTAAAGCTGTTTTACACTCATAATTTGCCATATTTAAATTCAGCTTTATTAAGTTTGCTATTGGAACTTCATCCTCAACAACTAATATTTTTATCATGGTTTGTTTGTCTCTCCTATTCATATCTGCAATTTTACTTTTTTGAGCTTTTTATTTCTTAGTTTTGTAATAAGCTATTATTTAACTTAGGTGAAAATAATCAGATTAAATATATACTCTCTGATTATTTCCACTTTAACATTATTTACTAATTAATTTTAATTTGTCTAATTTGGTTATTAAGGTCCTTTTTCATAGAAGGCAAAAGCTTAATATTCTGTAGTTGATAATATACTACAGAATAATCCTTGAGATTTATTTCAAATTCAGCATCTCTTCCGTCATCTAGCTCACATCTTACTAATAGCCTGCCAAAGTTAATATTCTTATCTACTTTTATAGTATTACCTTCAATTTTCTTTCCTATTTTTTTGCAAAAGCTTAAAGTAGCATCCTTAATTCTATTATCATCAATTGCAGGCTTAAAATCCTTGTCCGAGTCATTTATAGCTTTTACACTTAGTACTTCACCTGTTTTTTCATCTATAGAAGCAGAATATTCACCCATCTTATTTTCATTATAATTTTTAGGAGTGAAAAGAACATATATTATGCTCTCATTTTTTGCTTTAGCCATATTTTCTGCCTCTACTTTTGCATCTTCTGGATGTTCTTTTGAGTATTTTTCCACTATTTCTTCATATTTTTTTGCATCTTCTGGATTTTTCTTGTTTAACTCTTCTGTTTCCTTTATGGCATTAGCTGATCTGTCTACTTTAGTTTGTGAAAAATAGTTTGCATTTTTTCCCATATAGCTTTTCATTGCTTCTGTAGCTATTTTAATTGCTTCTTCATCATTCATAGTTCCCTGTTTTAAAGCATTACTACTACTCTTATTTTCTGCTGTTACTACTACATTTTTAGTAACATCCTTTTTTTGACTTGCGTAAGTAACTCCTGAAGCACCTCCTACTACTAATAATGTTAAAGCCCAAACTAATATTTTTTTTCTATTCATAATAAATACCTCCAAAATTTTATTTAGTTGTTTAGCATGCCAAAACATCTTTACTACAATATAAAGTATATATTAGAGATATGTAAAAACCATACTTCACTTGTCACTAAATTGTAAAATTTCTAAACAATTTACCATTTTATTTCTAATCTTACGCTAACTTCTTTTATAAGCAGAACCTTATGTATTTCTGCTTATAAAAGAAGTACAGTGGCAAGAATATTCTTGTATGATCATCATGACCATGTGAAATAACACTATTGCTTAAAATGGAAAAAATCAGATTGAATAAAATCTCTCTGACTATTTCCATTTTAACTTTATACAGAACTACATTTCTTCGTTCAATAATAACCAGTAAGTTCCATATGCTGTTAAGAATTTTATTTACTAATTAATTTTGATCTCTCTTTGACTATCATTATCCTTTTGCATCCAAGGTAAAGTTTTAATATCATTATCCTTTATTTCATAATGTATTACAGAATAATCTCTAAGATTTATTTCAATTTCAGCATTTCTTCCATCATCCAGCTTACAATCTATAAATAATCTTCCTAAATCAATTTCCTTATTAACCCTTATAGTATTACCTGAAATTTTCTTCCCTATTTTTTTTAAAAAGCTTAAAGTTGCATCTTTAACTTTATTATCATCAATTGCAGGTTTTAAATTCTCGTCTAAATCATTTATAGCTGTTACATTTATTACTTCACCATTTTTTTCATTTATGGAAACAAAATTTGAACCTCCCTTACTTTTTTCAAAATCTTTAGGTGTAAAGCAAACATCTATTCTACTCTCATTCTTTAATTTAGCTGCATATTCTGCTATTATTTTTGCATCTTTTGGATGCTCTTTAGCAAATTTTTTCTTTGATTCTTCAATCTTTTTTACCTCCTCAGGATGTTCTTTTGCATATTCTTTTCTAAGTCCCTCTTCTACTTTTCTTTCATCAGATGACCTGTATATTTTAGTTGATGAAAAATAACTTGAATCTTTTCCCATATAGCTTTTCATTGCTTCTGTAGCTATTTTAATTGCTTCTTCATCGCTTATAGTTCCTTGTTGTCTAATATTACTACTACTTTTATTTTCTGCTACTACAGCTACATTTTTAGTAGTATCCTTTTTTTGACTTGCATAAGTAACTCCTGAAGCACTTCCTATTACTAATAATGTTAAAGCCCAAACTAATATTCTTTTTCTATTCATAAATGAATACCTCCAAAATTGTATTTAGCTGTTTAGCATGCCAAAACATCTTTACTACAATATAAAGTATATATTAGAGATATGTAAAAACCATCCTTCACTTGTCACCAAGTTGTAAAATCTATGAACAATTTACCATTTTATTTCTAATCCTACTCCAACTTCTTTTATAGGCAGAACCTTATGTATTTCTGCTTTAACAATAAACGAAGTACAGTGGCAAGGATATAATTCTTTTATGTTGTTCTGTTTAAAATAATGAATTGTTTTATTAACTTGTTCATCAACTTCAAATAAGTGAAACCCACCTATAACTCCTAATACTCTAGTATCTTTACATACTTTCTTTGCATATTCTATTATGTTACATATACCACTGTGGGAACAACCAGTAATAATATAAATGCCATTCTCATTTTTATATACCAGTGCAGTATCATCCATTACATAATCATCAATAAAAGCACCGCAAACAGATTGTTTACCTATAGGCTTTCTATTTTCAAAATCACTTGTTTCAGGTATTTCCCCTAAAAAGGTTATATTTTTACTAACTTTAATAGGTTCTTTTGAAAGAATTAAATTACATTTTTCTTTCAACTCATTCTCTAAAATTGGAGAGCAAATTTTTAAATCTTCTATTTCTTTTTCTTTGAATGCATCTGGATGGGCAATAATAGAAATATTATTTTTATTATTTTCATTAAAATAGTATTTTAACCCTCTTGTATGATCATCATGTCCATGCGAGACAACAATATTGCTTATATTGTCTAAATTTATTCCAAATGCTTTAGCATTTTTCATAAATAAATCAGAATATCCTACATCTAATAAAAAGCTTGTATCTCCATCTTCGATATAATATGAAACAGCAGGTTCACCGCAATAGTACTGATCAATGTAAGTATTGTTATCTACCAAAACTTTTAACTTCATAACTTTTCCTCCTAATTCACTTTGCAATCAGAGTATATCTATTGGTATAAGCAATTTTTCATATAGTAATACCAATTTGTGCAATTCATAGTTAAAAACAAATAACTGCTCTACAAATATTTCAATTCTTCCAATTATATATACATTATAATATAATATTTAAATATCTACAAAAATAGTAAATGATATTATTTAATCCTGACATACTGTTGTCACAATTGAACTGTTATTATATTAAGTAAGATAATAATATATTAGGAGGTTTAATATAAAAAATGGATTATGAAAGAATGCATAATAAAGAACCATTACCAACTTATGAGGAAATACGAAATTTTATTGGTAATATCGAAGTAAAAAAGTTTGATAAAGTAATTGCCTTCATTGAAGAAAATTATAACTTTAATAAAGAAATATGCTATGGAGGAAAGAATTATGGAGTATTAATAAGATTTAGACGAAGTGGAAAAACACTTTTATCATTGTTTCCAGAAAAAAATTGTTTTTCTTGTGTTCTTGTATATGGCAAAAAAGAAATTGAACAATTTCAAAATAGAAAGAATGAATTTAGCGATTATATGAATGTAATTTTTAATGAAACTAAGCATTATCATGATGGAAAATGGATGTTAATAAGAATTGAAGATGAAAAGTACATAGATGAATTGATGGAAATGATAAAAGTTAAGAAAAAGCCAAATAAGAAAAACATTACAATATGATTACAAAAATAGATGCCTAAAATGCATATTAACGCAATTTAAGGCATCTTTTTTTATTCTATACTAAAGCAGGTTCACGAACTTCTTTATATATAGTTGCCATTGTATCCAATGTGGTTTGACATGCTGGTTCTAATGGATAATAGCCTTTTTTAACCATATATTGCCACACTTCATAAGCATGATTACAACTCATAGTAAATGCATCCTTTAAAAATTCTCTTACACCTGGATTGCTTGCTTCCATTGCTGACCATGCATATTCTCTTCCTGCTCTTTTTAAAGTTAAAAGATATGCAGTTGCCACTTCTATGTCATTCACATGCTATAAGTTATACTATCATTGTAAGTTCTTGACTTTTTATTTGTTTCATTATATCATTCAAGATAGATGTTCAGGGGGGAAAATACTTATGAAAAGTAAAGAAGATTATGTTTCTCGTGCACAAGTTGCATTATGGAATACCACTATAAAAATTGCAGACAATCTTAGAGACTTGTCCGAATTTGGAATAACTGAAACACAGTTTAATATGTTGGATTTATTATCAAAAAAAGAATCATTCAAAGTTACAGATTTAGCTGAAAGAATGGGAGTTAAGCCAAGTGCCATAACAACAATGATTGATAGATTGACTAATAGTGGATTAGTTTGCCGAAGGCATGGTGAAAAGGATAGAAGAGCTGTATTAGTTTCTATAACAGATGAAGGAAGAAATTTACTAAATAAATTTGAGGAAAAATGCCGCAAAGTATTAAAAAGCTATCTTTCCTATTTAGAACCTGATGAATTGGAAGCTTTAGCTTCCATTTATGAGAAATTAGGCAAATTAAATATAGATGTAAGCAAAACTGAATATTAATTGCTACTGGAATAAAAAAACAGATGAAAGCTTTATATTTGACTCGCTTTCATCTGTTTTTTTATTCCAGTTTTTTAAATATACTTTTAGTAATTTCTATTGAATTTAACAGTACTAATAAATCTTCTGATGATAAATTTATAAGTTTATTCTTTAAATTTTCCTTAGCTATTTCTAATATTTCTAAACTATATTCTTCACCTTTTTCAGTAATATTAATATTGATTGTTCTCCTATCTTGTTCATTATGAACCCTGTAAACCAAATTTAAATCAACTAATTTATCTATAACAATTGTCATTTGTGGACTAGAAATAGTTAACTTTTTACATAGTTTTGAAATTGGTAAACCTCCTTCTTCATGAAGAATTCCTAATACCATTAATTGATTTAATGGAAGGATTTTAATGGGTGCTGTATGAGGAAGATTTTTAATATATACCGTATCAAGCCTTATAACTTTTTTTAACATCATTGGAAGGAAGGTTATTAAATTTTCAGCTAATGCATCCACAAGATTATTACGCATATGTTTTCCCCCTTATAATTTTAATTTAAGAAATGCGTTGATTTTATAATTACAAGATCAACGCATTTTATTAAGAGAATATATTACTTTGTAATGTCTGAACTTGCCAACATATTCAATAATGTAAGTGTATTTCTATAGTTAGTATATATATCTATTTAGCTATATTAATCTTATCTCCATTACTTAATAAATTTTGTCCTTCTACAATTACATCTGCTCCTGCTTTTATATTTCCAGTTACTTCTGTAACTTTTTCATCAGAAATACCAACATCCACAGATAGTTTTTTAACCTTTCCATTATCAGCTAAATAGAGGTAGTTTACGTTATTCTCAATTTTAAGCGCCTCATTTGGAACTGTTAGTATATTATCTTTCTTTTCAGATGGTAATGATACTTTTGCAAACATACCTGCTTTAAGTTCCCCTGTTGAATTACTAATTTTTACTTTTACAGTATAAGAATTATCTTTAGAACTAGAATTAGGACTAATTTTATCTATTACTCCAGTTACTTTTTTATTTTCTAATGCACTTACACTTACTTGTACAGATTGTCCAATTTGAATTTTTCCAATTACCTTATCTGGTACGCTTATTTCTGCAGTAAAGCTGCTGCTGTCTATTATAGTAACTGAACCAGATTGACCACCAGCAATTTGACCTACCTTAACATCTTTAGCAGATACTACTCCATTAATAGGTGAAGTAATTGAAGCATCATTTAATTGAATCTGTGCAGCATTTACGCCTGCTTGAGATTGTGCTACTTGAGCTGCTGCTGCTTGTGTAGATTGAGGACCAGACTTTTGAACTATAAGATTTAAGTTATCTTGAGCAGCCTTTAAATCTGCAGAACAGTTATCATATTTAACTTTTGCATTATCTACATCTTGTTTAGCTATAGCCCCTGAAGCATAAAGTTTCTGCATCTTATCATAGTTATTTTGAGCATCATTATAGGCTATTTGTGATTTTTGAAGTGATTGCTCAGCAGCTGTTATTTGTTGTTGAAGTCCAGAATCACTTGTTTTAGCCAAATTAGCATTTGAAGCTGCTAAGGCTGCTTGTTGAGATTGAAGTTGTGCTTGAAGTTGTGCTGCATCTAGTGTAAACAATACTTGTCCCGCTGTAACTTTGTCTCCTATATCTACATTTACACTAGCCACTTTTCCCCCAGCTTTAGGTAAAACCGTTACCTCTTCAGTAGGATTTAATTTACTTGCATATTCTAACTCAGTAGATATTGAACCAACAGCTACTTTTTCTACTTTTACATTTTTAACATCTTGCTTTCCTTCTGCTTTTTTGTTTTTTCCCAAAATAGAAACACACCCAATAACAACAAGTATTAATGCTACACCAACTATTAACTTCTTTTTATTTAAACCATTAATATTAAACTTCATACTTCACAGCCTCCTTATGACTTTTCTTTTTCTTAAATACAACTTTGGTTAAATCATCCATTAAGGTATAAACCACTGGTATTACTATTGGAGAAAGTATAGTTGATGCTACCATACCACCTATAATTACTATAGCCATACTTTGCTTCATTTCACTTCCTTCACCCATGGATAAAGCTACAGGTAGCATTGAAACTATCATTGTTGAACTTGTCATTATTATAGGTCTTAACCTGGTAACACCAGATTCAATAAGTGCATCTTTTAAATTCATTCCTTTTTTCATTAATGTGTTTGTATAATCTATTAATAAGGTACCATTTTTAGATGATAAGCCTTCAAGCATTATAAGACCAATCATTGACATCAGGTTTAAAGTTTGTCCTGTTAACGCCAGCAAACCAAAGGCACCTATTATAGCACAAGGAAGAGATACCATTCTTATAGCTGGTGTTAAGAAAGACTCATAAAGTACCACTAGTATCATATAAACAAGACATAGTGAAGCACCTAAGGCTAATCCAAGAGAACTAAAGGAATCTGCCATATTCTTTTGAGTTCCGCCATAGCTTATACTGTAACCTTCAGGTATGGATAAGGATTTTAATTTAGCTTTTATATCATTGGTTACCTCTCCAAGAACTCTACCTTGAAGATTTGCACTTATAGTAACAACATCCTGTTTATCCTCTCTAGATATTGATGGTGCACTATCTGCTTTTACAATTGATGCAACTTCACTTAATGGTATTTGCTGTCCAGATGCATTTGTAATTTTTATAGATTTAATATCTTCAGCATTTTTTATCTGACCATTCATAAATTTAATTGTTATATCATTTTCTGTATTATTTGCTCTATATACTCCTGCTTTGGTACCTGCTAAAGCAGTTCTTACAGAGCTTCCTATATCAGATGATGAAACTCCATATTGTGCAGCAGCTAGACTATCTATATTTACTCTTAGTTCACTGCTTTTTATATTAGAAGAATTACTTATATCAATAACTCCAGGCACTGCTTTTACTATTTTTTCAACTTGCTTTGATAAATCCTCTAAGGTACTCTGATCATCTCCTTTTATACTGATAGAAACAGGCTTACTGCTTCCACCACCAGATTGTGATTCTGTTACAGTAAAATCTACTCCAGTCATGGTTTTACCAAAATCACGAACTTGTGTTGCTAGCTTGGTTTGACTTTTTTTACGTTCACTTTTAGGAACTAGATTAACCATAATTTCACCTGTAGCCTTATCTGAACTTCCTTGTCCATTTGAGCCAACCATTGTAAAGTAGCTTTTTACTTCTTTCATATTCTTTAAATATTTTTCAACCTGAGTAATTTTTTCATCTGTTTGCTTTAATGTAGAACCTGGCGTAAGGGAAAGATCAATAGTAAAACTACCTTGATCAGCTGTAGGTATAAACTCAGATTTTAATATTCCCATTGGTATAAGAGCAACACTAAGTACAATACAGATAATAACAGCAGATAACACTTTTTTTCTATGTTCTAAAGACCATATGAGAGTACTTTTATATTTTTCTAAAACCTTGCTATAAAAGCCATCCTTCTTGATTTCTTTTTCTTTACTTTCTCTTTTAAGTATGCGAGATGAAAGCATTGGTGTAACTGTAAAAGATACTAAAAGAGAAAATATTGTAGCTACAACTATAGTAAGTCCAAACTCTCTAAACAACTGCCCTATCATACCAGACATAAGAGAAATAGGAGCAAATACAACTATGTCACAAAGACTTATAGCTACAGCAGCCATTCCTACTTCATCACGTCCATCAATAGCTGCTCTTATAGGATCTTTACCTAAACCTAAATGCCTTTGTATGCTTTCTATTACAACTATAGAATCATCCACCAGTGTACCTACAACCAAGGATAATCCCATAAGAGACAGCATATTGAGAGTAAAATTAAACTTATACATCATAAAGAAGGTAGCTATAAGTGATGTAGGTATAGCAACTAAAACAACTAAAGAAGAACGGAAACTACGGAAGAATAAGTAAAGTACAACTGCAGTAGTTATAATTCCTTCTATAAGATTGTGCTGTACTTGCTTTAATGAAGAAGTAATAAAAGTAGTAGTATCAAAGGCAATATCAATTTTAATATCGCTTGGGATACTCTTTTTAATTGATTCTAACTGCTTTTTTACACTATTTGCTACTTCTACTACATTGGCATCACTTTGCTTTCCAACTACAACTGCCATAGTTTTATTACCATTAAATCTTATTTGTGTAGTTGCATCTGGTGCTTCTAACTTTATTTGAGCAATTTCACCAAGACGTACACTTCCTCCATTTGCTGTAGGCACTAACATATTTTTAGCATCATCTATACTGTGAAATTGGCCAATTACTCTAACAGCTTGATCTTGCTTGTCCTGCTTAATTTCACCAGCAGGTACATTTAGGTTAACTGACTTTAATTTGCCCATTACAGTATTAGTGCTTATGCTGTAATATTCCATAGCAGTTTTATCAAGCTTTATCATTAACTGCTTTTTATCAGCACCCATTAAACTTACGCTTCCTACACCAGGGACTTTTTCTAATTTCTGTTTTAATATATCAGATTCATTATATAGTTCATCATAGCTTACATTTCCATTTAGAGAAATTGCTAAAACTGGTATAGCATTAGTATCCATCTTAAGTATAGTAGGTTTATTAGCATCTTCAGGAAGTTTTGAGGAAGCATTTTCAACTGCCTTTTGAACATCTGAGTATGCAGTGTTTAGATTAGCACTGGATTTAAAGGTTATTGTAACAGTACCATAACCTTCTTTTGCTGTTGAACTAATTGTATCAACACCACTTATTCCTGATACTGAATCTTCTATTGGTTTTATAACATCTTTTTTTATGTCATCAGCACCAGCACCACTATAAATTGTACTAACTGTTATAACAGGGTTATTCATAGATGGTAGTAAATTTGCTCCCATTTTTAAATAGCCAAAAACACCAAGTGCAATTAATAAAATTACTACCATCCACATTGCTGCTGGCCTTTTTACAGATATTTCAGTTATCTTCATTTTTATCCTCCTAGCATAAAGTTGTTAATATTTAACGTTCGTTACATTTTAACCTATATTAATATTTAATGCGTATTAAATATTAATATAGGTTAAATTATAGTATTATTTTACATGGAAATCAATAGTTTTTTATTAGATATTAATAAACATTAGTGCTATTTGAATTTAAAAATTGATGTTAAATTTATAAAATCGTATAATTATTAAAAGAGAATGATAAAACAAAATTTAAGGAGAATACAACTATGAATAACAAAATCTTAATTATAGATGACGATAAAGAACTTTGCTTACTACTTCAAAAAAGCGTTAGCACTGAAAATATAGAAGCAGACTGCTGCCACTTTGGAAATGCTGGTTTATCTGCTCTTAAAAATAGTGAATACCAACTAGTTGTTCTTGATGTTATGATGCCTGGAATAGACGGATTTGAAACACTAGAAAGAATACGCGAAAAAAGCAGTGTTCCTATTCTTATGTTAACTTCTAAAAATGATAACAGCTGCAAAATACGAGGACTCCGAGCTGGAGCTGATGACTACCTTACAAAACCCTTTGACATGGATGAATTTATTGCTCGTGTCATTTCATTAATTCGACGTTATACTCGTTTCAATCCTGCTGGTGTACAAGCTTCAAAGCTTGATTATGATGGGTTAGTAATAGATTTAGATAGCAGAACTGTTATGGTTCATAACGAAACATTAGAACTACCACCAAAAGAATTTGATATTCTTTTATACTGTGCAAAAAATCAAGGAAAAATTTTAACAAAAAAACAGATTTATGAAGAAGTTTGGGGTGAGTCCTATGCCTATGATGACAGCAATATTATGGCTCTTATAAGCAGGATTCGTAAAAAAATCGAGAAAAATCCAAGCAAACCTATTTTCATTCAGACAGTAAAGGGAATTGGATATAGATTTAATAAGGAGGTATAGTAAATGGATTCTTCTACTTTGTTAATGCTTGCTGCTGTTATTACAATTATCTCTCTTATACTAGCTTTTAGCTTTTTAGTGAAGTTATTTCAAGTAAAAAATAAATTAAAAAATATTTTAGAGATCTTAAACGATATTCAAGCAGGTAATGGAAACCATAAAATTTTAGCAAGTCCTAATGATATAACTGCTGTTATTTGTTATAAAATAAATGATATTGTTTATAGTTATGAAAAGCAACTTGCTTCTCTTCGAAAAGCTGCTGAAACTAATAAACAGCTTATGACAAGCCTTTCTCATGATGTACGAACGCCTTTAACTACTTTAATTGGTTATTTAGATGCAATACATAAAGGAATCGTCCAGGGAAAAGAACAAGAAACTTATATAGAAACAGCTAGACATAAGGCACATGATTTAAAAGATTACATTGATGTTCTTTTTGATTGGTTCAAATTAAATTCTAATGAAGAAACTTTTTCTATTCAGCCTTTTGAAATTTCAGAATTGACAAGGAATATATTAAAAGACTGGATACCTATTTTCGAGGAAAAAGCGCTTAACTATGACATAGATATTCCTGAAAGACCCATAATAACAAAAGTGGATTCAGAAGGATATACTCGTGTTATCAATAATCTGGTGCAAAATGTTCTGACACACAGCAATGCAAGCCACATTGAAGTTTCTGTTTTAAGCAAACTTAATCAAGTTGAAATATGTATTACTGATAATGGAAAAGGAATATCCAAAGAAGATATTAAACATATTTTCGAACGACTGTACAAATGCGATAAAGGTCGATCTGAAAAAGGAAGCGGCTTAGGTCTTTCAATTGTGCAACAAATTGTAGAAAATATGAATGGTACAATTTCTGTACACAGCGAGCTAGATAGATATACATCATTTATTATAAAATTTCCTTTAAGGCATATTCAAAAAAATAACAAGTCAGTATGTTAGTATATTTTGCGTCATACTGCGTCAACAGAACCCTTTGATAGAACAACTATCAGCGGAACCTGTTTCCTTGTCTGACACAAAATATACTAACATCTTTGACTTGCTATTTTCTTTCATATGCCTAAACTAATAAGTAAATTCCCATCTTTGCTGTAATTTTTACCTTTTTTCAAAAAGCAAGGTTTATGCAAGACTAATGCAAGGTTAATGCAAGGTTCACGTGCTATACTCTTTATTGTAACTACAAAGGAGGTTTGAACAAATGAATGATTATGTTATAGAAACTAAAAATTTAACTAAACAATATGGCACTCAAAAAAGTGTTGCTGATCTAAATATTCATGTAAAGAAGGGACGTATTTATGGACTGCTAGGAAGAAATGGTGCTGGAAAAACCACCACTATGAAAATGCTTTTAAATCTTACCCAGCCAACTTCCGGAGAAGTTTTCATTTTTGGCAAAAATATTAGAAAAAATGAAAAAAGAATTCTTCCACGTATTGGTTCTCTAATTGAAGCACCAGGATTTTATCCTAATCTTACCGGTACAGAAAATTTGCGTATCTTTGCAGAATTACGCGGTATTCCTAAGAGTGATTCAATTAAAAATTCACTAAAATTAGTTGGTTTGCCTTATAAGGATAAAAAATTATTCTCAGCATATTCTCTTGGTATGAAGCAGCGTTTGTCTATTGCTCTTGCTGTCATGCATGATCCAGAGCTATTGATTTTGGATGAGCCAATTAACGGACTTGATCCTATTGGCATTGCTGAAGTACGTACTTTTATTCGTGATTTATGTAATGTAAGAGGAAAAACAATCCTTATTTCAAGCCATATTCTTTCGGAAATTTCCCTTTTGGCAGATGATATTGGTATTATTGACCATGGTGTACTACTGGAAGAAGAAAGTCTTAAAGAATTAGAAGAGAAAAACAGCAAGTATATTCACTTTGATGTTTCAGATACTTCACAGTCAGCACGAATATTGGAATCTGTATTTAAGTGTA
This sequence comes from Clostridium muellerianum, assembly GCF_012926525.1. Lineage (GTDB taxonomy): Bacteria > Bacillota > Clostridia > Clostridiales > Clostridiaceae > Clostridium_AM > Clostridium_AM muellerianum. The sequence goes on along the minus strand of NZ_JABBNI010000014.1, from coordinate 64,583 downwards.
AAAATTTTAGAGTAGTTGACGATCATAACATTTTACTTTATGACACTAGCTTGCCGCAAGCAGCAATTAATCGATCTTTTATTCAAAATGGATTGGAGGTTTCAGAATCCCATCTTTGTGAAGATACTTTAGAGGAATACTTCAAAAAAGTAACTGGAGGTGCTGGAATTGCTTAAACTAATAAAATGCGAGTTTTGGAAACTGAAACGAAAAAAATTTATTCAACTGGTAGTTGCTGCAGCTTTCTTGTTTCCTATTGCCATAACATATTATAGCATTAAACCATCAAGTATGCAGCGATATGATGGTCTTAGCGATGCTTTCAATGGATTATTTAATAATGTACTTGCTTTCGGAATGCAGTTCCTTTTGCCTTGCATAATTGGTATACTTGCATCAATACTTTTTTTTATGGAACGTGACAGTAATACCTTCAAAAACTTAAAGACAATTCCAGTTACTATTGAACAAATGGTTTTTGCTAAAATTATGGTATTGTTTATATTCAGCATTATCTTTTGTTTAGCTTCTACATTAGCCACAACATTATGTGGAATGGTGGTATTTAAAGTAAATGGAATGCTATATAAATTACTTATGTCTGTTGAAATGGGAATCTTTATAACTGCTGGAACATTGCCGCTCATTGTACTGGTAGTGTATTTCAGCAGAACATATATTTTCTCTATCTTATTGTGCATATTTTACAGTATATTAAGTATGAGTGCTACATCACTTTACGATATACTTCCAAAATCAATCTTATGGTTAATTCCAATGGCACTTACTACATTCTGGAGTGCAGGTGATATGGTAGCTCATGGTATTAAACTAAATTTATCTAAACTATCATGGCTTATTCCTTCAACCTTCTGTATCATTACTATTTTGGGAATCATGGCTGTAATTTCTATATACTTGATGATTGTATTATATAAAAAGTGGGAGGAGTGATAAAAATGTGGCGAATTGCAAAAACAGAAATTTGGAAACTGAAACGATATAACATTATTTGGGCTGGAATCGCACTTATGCTCCTTTCAGTATTGTTAACTTTATTTACTTCTATGGCAAAGGATGGTTCTGTATGGGATTTCAGATATTTAATAGAACAGGTTATCAAAAACAATATGTCTACCATTTTTCCAATGTGTATTACTTTGATTGCTGGATATATTATAACCCGTGAATATAAGGATGACACTTTAAAAAATATTTTGACAATTCCTATTTCCTTTAAGCAGCTTATTATAGGCAAATTGATTGTGTGTGGAATATTATCCTTATTTCTTGGTATCGTATGTACTGTTTTTATAATTATAGGAGAACTACTTGCACATTTTCCTGGAGCCTCTTTAGTACTAGTAGTTCAAGCTCTTTGGCAAATCACACTTATTAATTTTTTTCTCTACCTTGCTGTTATGCCTATTATTATCATAACAAGCTATTCACCAAACGGCTTTCTAGCAGGTGTTATTGTATCCTTCGTATATGGTTATGTTGGTATGTTAGCATCAGGAAATATGCTGTTTGCAAATCTGTGCCCAATTACTGCAGGTCTTGGTATGATTCAGTATAGGGGATATGACTCTTCTGTTCATTGGAATGTATTGTTGAACTTTTTTAGTATAGGAGCTTCGCTGTTTTTTTCCATTCTTTTGATTCATTTTACTGGAAATCCCATAGGAATGAAAAAGATTACTAAAAAAACTGCAAAATATGCACACAAAAAGGGATGGTAATAAATATTCTGCTACCATAGAATTACCTGCTGAAGGAAACTATATTGGAATTGAAGGCAATAATTTTACAGGAACAGTAAATTTAAATATTAAATAACTAAATTCCTTAAATGGTTATTAAAAAATAAGAATGTATAAATCTTATATAATAATACATTCTTATTTTTTTATACTCAATTATGAAACATAAATGACATTTTATTAATATTATAGCTAATATAATTAAAAATCACTTCTTTTAGTACCACTTTATTACTATATCCTTACTTCTAGGATAGATGACACGAATCTCATAAAACTTAATATTAGCTGCAGCTATATTCGCGTACATAACTGCTAAATGATTAGGTTCAAGCTTATATGGAAATGCAACCTGCTCATTTTGACCAATTAACACAGGTAATTTAGCAGGATTACTATAGCTTGACCAATCCCATACTTCAACAGTAATTTCATAGGTTTCTCTTGTACCTATATTGGCAATATTAGCTACTGCATAATTAGCTGTATTTTTAGCTAATACTCCAGTAGAAAAAACTTCGTTCCTATACATATCTAATCCCCCTTGTGTAATTTTATAGAAAACAACATCTAGCCTATTCCAGTATATGTCCTGATTTTATACAAAGTTACTGATTATTAATTTATACAATAGTTATATCTTAGGTAACAACGGTTTCCATAATATCAATATTTGTATTTAAACTAACTCAGCATTTTAACTATTTTATCAACAATTATAGAGCATAATCCTGCTAAATCTTATACATGCAATTCTTTAATCTCAGAATAATCATAAAGAATAGTAGTATCGGCTGGAAACTCACCATCTGCTAGTCACAATCTAAAAATCATAGGAACATTAGGTAATACATTAATCTTAAAAAGTAAATTTTTATAAATTTAATATAAACATTACCATAAAATACACGAATATAAAATTATAAGATTTTACGTAAGAGGAGGAACAACATGTCAATAAATATTCCATCATATTATTATACAGAAGTGGGCAAACGTGTTAAAGGTGAGAGCATAGCTAGCTTAAAAGATAAAATGGCTAAGGCTAGTGTTAATATTGCAGATAATGTACATAACAAATTAGATACTTCTAAGTGTATTGATTTAAGCACCTCTGAAGGGCGAGCAAGTGTTCATCTGTCAAATGAAGAGCTAAAAGGAATTGAAGAGGCTAAGAAACATGTAGGTAAAGTAGATCTAAGTGAAATTGAAAATAAACCAATTGAGTACGAAGTCGTAGTAAATAACAGAGAAGGTAGACCTCTTGACTATTATAACTTTGAAAATTGCGTAAATAGCATGTCAGAACTTAACGATAACCAAAAAACAACACTTAGAAATGCCATAATTACTTCAACAGAATCTGTAAATGGTCAGCAGCAAGATAGTAATACTTTTGGTATGCGTATTAGCCAAACTAATATGGAACTAAAATACATATCTCAAGAACTTGTACCTAAACAATATCAAGAGCAGTTTAATTCAATAGTGGATAAATATACAGACAAATTAACTGATAGATATACAAAGTTCTTAAAAGATTTTGAAACTGCTATTGCAAACACAAAAGATCCAGCTCTTATAGCTGGTGGTTGGAGAGAAAAAGCAAAAGAATCATTAGTTTCTCTCCAAAATGAAACAGATACATTTCATACCTCTAAAAGACAATATGATACCCTTTATAAAAATGTTGATATAAAAAATGATGCTAAAATAAAAGAAAGTTTAGCATCATTATATGACAATTTTATAAAAAATGATGCATCTTATACTAATTCTGTTGATCCTGTAGATCAAACTCAGTTAATAAATGAAGTTAAATATCTTAGTGAAAAATGGAATGCTGTTATTGATCAAATAAATGGTTCTACCAGCTTAAAATTTAAAACCTCTTTAAATTGTGTTATATAGTAAAGAACTCATTAATTTAATCAAATTTCAAATAAAATTCAGTCAACCCGCTAAATAATTTTGAAAATATAAACTCTGTCAAATAAAAAAATTTGATTCTATTTTAAATAAAAATAAAGGGATTTTCATAAAGATTATCCCTTTATTTTCATTATAAATCATCAAGTTTTTCTGACTTATATAGATCCAATATCCTATTTAAATTTCTTGAAATAACATCATTTCCATTTCTTTTATCAAAAGCTTCCTTACTCTTAAGCACATTATCTTTAAAATGACTAGCTACTTTTTCTGTATAATATTCACCACTTTCCATATATATAGGTGAATTTACAGGTATTCTAGCTTTAAAGCTTCTTCCACCTTCTTTTAAAACTTTAGAAAAAAGTAAATACGCTGAAAAATCAAAATAAAGTTTGTCTAAGGAATTATTTCCATCTAAACTATTCTTATAATTTTTTTCGAATACCTTAAGCGCCTTTCCCATATTAACCTTTGATAAATATAAAATGTGATTCCATATAAAATTAAAATGCCCTTTTTCGCCATTAATCTTTGCTATAGATGACAAATGAAATTTTTCTGCTAACTCTTTATCCCCTTTATTATATAAATATAGCAGCAAATGAGATTGTACTCCATTAATAGCTGTAGAACATTTTCCTATGCTGCTTAAAATTTCTTTAGCCTCTTTCAAAGCATTATCCACATCATTTTTATATAGATGATAACAAGCTTTACTATATTTATTACACAACCTACAATTGGAAGATCTATCTGCACGAGTGACTACAAATTCTTTATAAAGTGAATCTATTTCTTTTTCATCAAAAGCGCCGCACATAGCAGCAAACATTTTATTATCATAATAAGGTTTTAAACTCATATTATTATCTTTATAAAAGTTTTTCATGTTTTCAAATATGTACTGGATTTTATCCAAAGAAATATTACTGAATTTATATATGTTATCTGCAATAACTTTATAATTCCAGCTTAAATTATATGCTATATTATCCGACATAGTAATTTTATTCATATTATTTATACACCATATAAAGTCCAAAATCGTTTCTTGCTGCCTATTTATAAACGCACTAGCATAAATTATTTCTGTAGTAATAAAAAATTGATTTTGAATGTCTCCATTTTCTTCTGCTATTTTATGTGCCTTTTTCAAAAGCATTATAGCCTTCTCATAATCAAGGTCATTTAAACTAACACTATTACGTTTATCATATAATATATCTCCTGATGCATTAATTAATTTATCCATTTCAACTTTATAATTCATTGTTTACCTCCTAAATAATTTCACATTTAAAGTGCCATATCCATTAATTTATTTATCCCATTTGAAAATAACTCCTGTTCTTCTTTAGTAACTTTATGATTTCCTGCCATAAGGGCTTGTACATAAATAACATTAATAACTGACCTTTTTACTTCATCATTCCTGCATTGAATCAACTTTCTAATCATGAAGTTACTGTAATTAAAACATAAATCTGACATTTCCTCTTGGTATAATTTTTCAAAAGAAGATGCTAATTCAGCCAGTATAAAATTATTTTCAGCAACAGAATTTTCTTTACTCTCCTTTATTTCTTTTAACATTTTTGTGCAGTTACTTAAATTATAAATAGCTGTTACTTCTTTTGGGTTAAATTTTTTAATAGAAGCACTACAACTATATGCTTTAAGTACTTTATCAGCAAAAATAATAAAATCCTGAGTCTCATTTATTTGTTCAAAGGATAACTCATCAAAGGAATTTGAAATATCGTTAGGATTAATCACTTCTGTAGCATATCTATCTACAATAAAATTAAACTTTTCAATAAGTTCTGAGTCATTTATATATCCACCATTAACTATACAAATATTTTGAGCTTTAGCAACCTTCTCAATTTGTTTATAATCATCTACGCTCAAAGTATATTTAATAACCTTGTATTCTTTGTAAATATCAAATAAAGTCATCTTTCCCATAGTAGTACTAAATTTAAAATAATTAATCATTATTTTGTAAAGGTCATCCTCTTCTACAGACATCAATTTTAAAGAGTTATGATGTATATTAATTATATCTTCAAGTTTTTTAGGGTTATTTTTAGATAACTGCATGAAATAAGATTTAAAGCATTCTGCAATTTCCTTCCTTACAAGTTCAAGTTCATTGTCTTCATAAAAGTCTTCTCTTGAAGCTGTTAATCTTAAATTTTGAGCATTAATTAAAGGTCTAGTAAAAAATGCCCAAGTTGGCATAATCTTATCGCATTGATCAGATATAAACATCCCCTTGACATAAATCTTTCCTTTTACTTTTGAAACCAAACTTGTATTCCTTGGTAATATGTATGCTGCACCATTTATATTAGCAGTTTTTGATGTTATATGAATGCAATCCAAAAAGTTCTCATTATATATTTCTTTTCCCAAGCCTTTCCATATATTAAAATTGTGATTTGCTTCTAGTAATAATTGTGCATTCTTATTGATTATTTTTACTTCATCTTTATAGGTTAATAGTATGGGATATGGTAAAAATGCTCCATAGTGATTTAGTGTTTTATACACATATTCTGGCATAAAGAAATTAGAAGCGCCCTCCTTAGCTTTCAAATATACTTTAGATCCAAAACTTATCTTTATATCTAGTTTTTTCATTTCATAGGTTCCATCACTTTTCCCTACCCACTTAAATACTTCTTTTGAATTGAATTTTTTAGTTATAATTGTAATCTCATCACAAACTATAAAACAGGATAATAGCCCTATACCAAAACGTCCGATAAAATCTCCTTTTAATATTTCTTTTCTTTTAGAAGATTGTCCAATAACAGATAAAAAGTTTTCTATATCATCTTTTGACAAACCTATTCCATTATCCTCTACCACCAAAGTATCTTCAAAAAGTTCAAAATTTATTATATCTTTTTCATCATCGCTAATATTTTTTCTAGCGGTTATTGCATCTACTGCATTTTGAAGTATCTCTCTTAAGAACACATTTTTGTCCTTATACAAGTTCTCTGAAAGTAAAGATATTATTCCTTCTAAATTCACCTGAAAATTATTATTTTCCATGCCTATCCTCCATTAAATTAACATTGTTTATACTTTTATCTTAGTTCATTTCTTATTTAATTTTTATAATCTTTTATTGCAGTTTCATTTGCCACATTTTAGCATAATATGTGTAATAATTCAACTATTTAACCAACAGTTAATCTCCATACTTAAATAATACAAAAATGTAAAATAAGTTTTGGTCATTAAAAGTATTCCATGCTGATTATCTAAATGTTAAATATATCATAAAAAATTTAAATTGTTAAATGAAAAATCAATATGTAAATTGACATTATTTATAGACAAGCATACTATTATACTTGTATTTAATAACTAATATGGGATAATGAACATAAACAAGTTAAACAGTATATTTAAATCAATGATGTATCATTAGATTCCACAGCTGCTTTCTATTTAACATGAAAATGAATTACTGTTCTCAATGTAAATAAAAACTAAGGAGGTTGAGTATGAAAATTACTGAAGGCTATATACCATATCTAGAATATAAAACTTACTATCGTATAGTGGGAGAATGTACAGGAAATAAGAAACCGTTGGTTTTATTACATGGTGGTCCAGGCTCTACACATAATTATTTTGAAGTACTTGACAGAATTGCTGAAGATGGACGTGCAGTTATTATGTATGACCAATTAGGGTGTGGATTGTCAGAAACACCTTCCCGTCCTGACTTGTGGTGTGCAAAGACATGGATTGAAGAATTAATAAAGTTACGTCAACACCTTGATCTTGACGAAATTCACTTATTAGGACAATCCTGGGGCGGAATGCAGGCAATTGAATATGCTTGTGAATACAAACCCGAAGGAATCAAGAGCTATATCCTGTCCAGTACTTTACCATCTGCTGCACTATGGGAAAAAGAACAACGTCGAAGAATTGCATACCTTCCACAGGAAATGCAAGATGCCATTTTGAAAGCAGAACAATCTGGTGATTATTCCTCAAAAGAATATGAGAAGGCAGAAGCAGAATTCATGTTTCGTCACTGTGCAGGGCCAGTAGGAGCAGATTCACCAGAATGTCTAAGACGTCCAAAGGTTGCTGGAACAGAAGCTTACATAACTGCCTGGGGACAAAATGAATTCAGTCCATCTGGTACATTGAAGAACTTTGATTTTATGAAGGAAATTGAAGATATCCAAGAACCCTGTTTAATCATTAGTGGCTTACTTGATCTCTGTTCACCGCTTGTTGCAAAAACAATGTATGACAAAATCCCTAATTCAGAATGGGAATTGTTTGAGTTCAGCCGCCATATGCCATTTGTAGAAGAGAATGAAAAATATATAGAAATACTTAATAAATGGTTGAATAAAAACGACTAATTATCACAGCGTGAACTGCCTTTCCAGTTCACAGCTTCATTAATACATGAAAAAGCTGAATGACAAGTCCCAATGCAGATCATTCAGCTTTTTCTATAAAGCATATATTATTTTATCTTTAATTATATATCTAATAAGTTATTCTTGTATGCATTGTATAAACTTCTAAGTTCAGCTATCTTAGCATCCATTTTAATTTGAAGTTCTGAAACAGTTTCGTAATCACCAGTATTTATAGCATCTCTTATACTTGTGAATAAACTCTTTGTTGAGTAGGTATCTTTTAACAGATGTTGTCTCAAATTATTAACTTTTTGCCAGTTAGCTATATCAAGGTCTAAAATTTGCTCACCACAATGAAGTTTTTTAAAGCTTCTAATTTCATGACTGTAATTAGAAATTATTCTTGAGTCAATTTCAGTTAACCATCTTCTCTCTACACCCATACGGAAGCTGTTAAGTATTTCCTCTGTAAATACATCACCAGATTTTAATACATTAACTTTTTCAGGATACTTATCTAACGCTAGTAAATTTTCATAAATTGTAGCTGGTGCTTTACCAAATAATCTTGATCTTTCTTCATCAGAGTAATCTTCAAATACATCTTCTTCGCTTCTATAAGCTCTATCTTTTTCAAGATATGCAGTTTCTTCTCCAGCAGCCTTTGAAAGTTCAGCAAGTAAATCAGCTTCAGTTTTCTTATTTGATATAGCATAGCTTATACCATCAATTGAAGTAACAAATAACGCTGCTACTGCTAAATAAGTGTTTGTAAATGGGTTTGGAGCTCTAAGTTCAAATCTTGTTGCTAGTGGGTTGTTAAGATCTCTAATAGCACCTAATAATATAGTTCTATTTCTTGAAGGAACATCAACTGAATGTCCTAGTGATGTAACTATACATACTGGAGCTTCAAATCCAGGTTTTAATCTTCTTAACGAATCGTTAGTTGCAGACACAATTGGATTTATAACTTCGTAATTCTTTAATATACCCATTAGAGAACCATATCCATATATACTTAAGAAATTGTTATCAGTTGAAGCATATAAATTAAATCTTTTACCATTCTTTAATTTTAAAGCAATACTTAAATGAGTGTGTTCTCCACTTCCAGCTACACCATCAATGGGCTTAGCTAAAAATGTAACATCAAGCCCATATCTTCTGAAGGTTTCTTTTACTAATGTTCTAACAAAAAGTTCGTTATCCGCAGCCTGTAGTGCATCAGCATATTTCCAATCTATTTCAAGTTGTTCCATAACATGAGTAAGGTTACCAGTATCAGTTAAATGAGCCTTTACTCCACCAACTTCTTTATGACCCATTTCAGGATCTAAACCATACATTTCCATTAGCAATAAAGTTTCTTCAAGAGCTGATCTTACAATACCTTTAGTTCTAGTCCAGTATTGTTCTTGAAGTACTTGAGATGTAAAAAGTTCTTGAACTTCAGCTTTGTCTTCAGGAGTTTGCACCCAGAATTCAAGTTCAGTAGCAGCTGTAGCTATTATATCAGATACATCATCAAATGTAGCTCCATATGCAGCTAATAACTCAGGATATTTCTTATATGAATCAAATAATGTGTCTTTAACATAAGTTGTTGCAGCTTTTAAAATGTGTCTAGAATCTACAGCTTTACCTTCATGTATTAAGAAACATGGAATTCTTACTGTTCCTATTGGCTTTTTAGTTTCTTCATCTATAAACTCAAAATTGTAATCTACAAACCAGTTAACATCTGTATCAGCTATCATATCAACTTTAGCGTTATTTAATGTTGCTATTCCTGGAAGAACAACTGATGATCCGTCTGTTTGAATTGCTCCTTTTATAAAACCAGAAATATCTTCTAAAAAAACCTTCATAGGAATTCTTTCATCAGTATCATTTCCTGATAAATCTATTCCAATTAAGGATACAAACTTTATTTCAGAATGAGAAGTTAATATATCCCTTAAATCCTCCTCAGAATGTTTTTCTTTTGGTATAACATATACTAGATCTTTAAACATAAATACTACCTCCTACAAATAATAATTAAAGAAATGACTATATACATAATATTTTTTTAAAATAGACCTTAAATAATACATTTTACTTGTTTTATATAAAAATAAAATTAATATAATATGCTTTTATAAAAATTGTTTTGACTCTTTTAGTTTCTCACACTAAACAATGATTTTTTTTAATACTCACTTTCAATCCAATAAAAAAAGGTGCCATTAAGAAAGAAAAAATTATATTTTTTTCTTTCTTAAGACACCGTTGCCTTATCAATTATTTATTTTATATTCATATAAATAGTAAACATAACTTTTAAGAATTATTTTTAACTAACTATTATTAAAAGTTCATTTTCTTGTTTGATTTATACTATTAGGAATATAATAACACTTTTTTAATAAATGTCAATATTTTTTTATTATATTTGTGATTTTTCCCTGATTTATTTATGATAAAATCTTAGAGTTTTTAAAGAATATGATCAAATTAGCGCAATACATTTATTTTGAATAAAATTTAAAGGCTTTCTTGCTTATAATAGCAATATAAAATTTTTAAGAATTCTTTAATTCATACTATGATTAATATTATTTATAATTAAAAAAAGACTATTACTTTAGAAAAACTATAGTAACAGCTTTTTATATTGCTACCACCCTGAGGAGGACTCATTAACCAAAAATTGCATTAAGGAAAATTCAGCCTGGGATAAATGCATTGGTACTCTATCTTCTGAATACACAGGTCGATTAATATTACCATCTACTCCCCCAGCGTCTACACAGCATCTAATTATGCGTTCAATATTTAGGTATTGTATCACTTCTGGTTTTTTTTCTAAAGCCGTAATAGCTGCAGCAACTCCATAAGCACCCCAATTTGATATAGAAGCTGCTACAGTAATATCTGCTGGGACTACACATGCGATAAGACTACCGTTAGATACTGTTCTAGCTGTAGTTGCATATAAACTACCCATTCCAAGCTCATTTCCACCATCTCCGAAACCTACTGTGAGAATATGTTTGGATTGTGCAGCCTCAAACAATGCTTCACCATGAACAAATAAATAAGAAGGAATCTCTCGACCTTTAAAAGTATAGCTTTTTCCGTCCTTTGCTGGTCCAGGAAGTTCTACAGATATTACAGCAGAAGGATTAATTTTTGATATAAGATCTTTCGCAGCTTCAGAAGCAATGTTCACATCTGTTGAGAAAGGATATATTGCAGCAACAGACGCACTATCTTTAGCAGTTTTTGAATTAAGTGCTGTATTAATATCTGTTGGTACTAAGCCTGCAGCAGAAATACATGCCTTAACGTAAGAAATATACTGTTTTGCAGTCACAATTACAGGAATTGCTCCCCATACTTCCTCTAATACTCTTGCAAGTACAGCAGCTCCTACTGGTCCATCAGTTTCACTTAGGCCTTCAATAAGCCAGGTAATGGAAGGAAAACCCGTTAAAATTATAACAACACTTCCACGTTTAATAACTTTTTTTAAAGAAATAGCACAATACGTTGTAAGTGGATAATATTGAAGCCTCCTTGCTTCATTGTATAAATATAAAATATTTCCTCTTCCAGTTAAATCATAACTAATCATCTTGTCCAAGCTTTCGCCAATCTTATGCATTTGAAAAAAATCAATAGAAGATGTCTTGTTCAAGGGTGTATTTTTAATCATAATTAATTGCTAGATACAAGTAACCTAGCTCCTCCTCTCTAAAAAACATATCTATATTAATCTATTCATTATCTAATTTATATGTTACAAACTTATGGAACCATTCCACTGCTTCGTTCATAAAATAAATTTATAAGCTCAATATGTATATTAAAGCAGTTTAAGTAAAAAAGTTAAGTAAGGAGGAAAAACATGTCTTTTAGGTATAATGATATTAGCATAGTACCATATCGCAATGATTCTATTAAAGTAAATCAAAATCATCCAAAATACCCTTTACATCAAACTATTTGGGTACCAATGATGCCGGTTTATGATGTACGTAGTAGAAGATATTATCAGCTACCGATTAATTGTCCTTTTAGCCGATTTAGAGATTTTAAACTTCAAAGGCCAGCGCCACCTAAAGGTACTCTCACTGTAACTGCTGTAGGCAAATATGAAAATAATTGGTGTAATAAATTAGACAATGGAGATGCAGTAGCCTTTAAAAACTTTTTAAAAAACAAAGGCTGGGATATAGCAATTGAACATTATGATGAGGCTGTCACTCCCAATGATTTTTTAGCTGCGGGAGGTACAAGTGATATTTTGTATCATTCAGGACATGGCTCAGAAGATGGAACATTCCCATTATATCCTGTAAATAAGCTTCTAAGTTGGAAAGACTTTTATGTGCTTTCTAGAACTAAAATCTTTTTCATGATGACTTGTTATGTATTGAGGATAAATGATTGGGGACGTATCTTACGTAATGGTGCACATCATGTATTTGGTTATAATTTACCTTCTGGTGACATTACAGATAATGATATTGTTAAGGAGTTTCTTGGAAAATGCTATGGCGAAGGTGGCATAGCTCCTAAAAAATTGCTGGATGCCTGGGAATTTGTTAATACTTCTCATGAGGAACCTTGGACTATAATCAGTCATTCAGAAAATAGAGATGACTATATGATTGGGGTAGCCCTAGGACTTACAAAAGACGTTCGTGGACTAAACGATATAATAAGAATAACATCTACTGGAACGGATATCATTCAATTTAAAGAACCAACTACAGAAGCCATTTCAGCTTATTATGATGTTTCAGTTGAACAAGAAAAATTGAACTTTGTAAATCTAGCAGAAGGCCTAACTTCAGGATTTCCTGAATTTAAGGAAAATAAATTCTTTAAGGCAAAGACCTTTACTGACGGACAGGCTAATATTTATGTCTATCCTTCCGGTGCAATGATATATGAAGGTGTAAGAAATCGTAATAAATTTAAAGGTACTAGTGATGACGCAATTAAGATTGCAGAACAGTTTGTAAGGTTGAAGGGCGGTGGATTACCTGATGATGCCTTTTTATCAGAAGTAATACCACAAGAAGAAAAAGACGCAACCTCTAACATTAATAAAGTAACAGGCTATATAGTAATTTTTAAACATAAGATTGATGGTTTAGAAATAGACGGCGTTGCTGGAGACTCTATAAAAGTACTGATTGATAATAATGGAGGCTCCTATATGTTCAGAGTGTGGAGAGATATAAAGTCTAAAAAATTAAAAGTAGGCAAACCACCTGTTGATTCCAAAGCTGCAATATTGGCTGCAGAAAATTATTACCATCAGATAATGAAAACTACTCAGCCACCAGTTCTTCAAAATGAGAAAATGGTTTACTTCTCTAAATCTTTTAAAGAAGTTCAGACTAATCTACCATTAGCCTGGAAAGTAACTTTAAGCGGAAGAAATATATTTGTAGATGCTCAAACAGGAAACATACTATCAACTCCTAAAAGCTGATATGAAATATTTATTATAAGTCTCTCTAAATAGGAGGAAAAAGATGAGCAGAAAAAAAATATACAACACTAAAGTGCAGTTAAATTCAGCTTATATGATACCCTGTAAATTTATATGCTCATATTGTGAGCAAAATGCAATATGGTGCCCAATAGTCTCATATGCTATATCTAATTTACCTTCGACATCAGAAAGATTTTCAGATGATATTTATAAACAAAATTTATATCTGACAAGAGCATCAGAAGATCCTTTGGTAAGTATGAAAAATATACGGGCTGATTTAGTGAAGCAAACAGGTATTACAGGAAAAGGTGTTAAAATAGGAATCCTAGAATTAGATGAAATAGATACAAAAGATCCAGAGCTAAGCCATCTTAATATTGTATCTAATCCCAACATGGATATTCTGGAGAAAAAAAGCCCCCATACTACCTTAGTAGCAAAAATTATTGCAGGTAAAACACTTGGTATAGTTCCAAATGCCACACTATATTATTCTCGTTATTTAACTGAAAAGCAGTTTCGAAAAGGTATTGAATGGCTTATAAAGCAAGGATGTAATATTATTAACTTTAGTGCGGCTTTTGAAGGGGCGAATCCTAAAGAAGAACTAGGGACTTATACTGAATTAGCTAGCTGGATGGATACTTTAGCAGTAATTTACAAGGTTCACTTTGTAAAATCAGCAGGAAATAACAGGTATGAATACCATAGTCCGTACCACAGTTCCCTGGAAACCTATTGGATCACCAATCCAGGCATGGCTTACAATATAATGACTGTTGGAGCTATTGATGATTTAGGAACATCTGAATGGATAGATGATAAATGGGGACAATTGAGAGATGGAACAATATATTCTGCCTATGAAGAAATGGAAGGCACAGCTTTAAAACCAGATTTATGCTCTCCGGGTACGAATATTTTCTCACCCTTAATAAAAGGTGAAAATTCAGGCACTAGCTTCGCTGCTCCCCATGTAACCGGTGTAATAGCACAAATGATTGAAATTCAGCCTGAATTGTCCTGGGATGTAGGAGCAGTTCGTGCTATATTGGCAGCTGGCACCATACATCGTACTGCTGATGATTATGGAACCTATCCAGAAAGTCCATTTTACTCTAATAAAGAGGGTTTCGGCGTTGTAGATGCAAAAGGCGCTTTTGACATTATCAAAAAGAAGCAATATAAAACTTTTTTTTATCATCGAAGTGCATTCCCATATAGATTTGTAATAGATGTTCAGCACAGTGAAACATTAAAACGTATCAGTTTGTCATGGCTGAAACTAAATCGAATAGGCTCAGATGGTATTCCCATTAAGCCACAATTAGCAAACCTTGATCTCTATATATTTGATCCCGACAGAATAGAGGTGGCACGTTCAACCTCTAAGCGATCAAATATTGAAATTGTTGAGTTTAGTCCTAAAAAGACGGGTTATTATACAGTTTTTGTCGTTGCTGAAAGTATTAGCAGAGAGAATGAATATGAAAGAATCGCAGTAGCATGGATGTAAAAATCTGAATTTGCTTTAATGCAATTTATAGTCAAAGAATTCATATCAGGCTGTTCTTAGCAATATAATACTTGAATAAGTGCTATACAAGATGATAAAAGGAGGTCATTATGTCTATCTATATCCGATACCCTAAAGAATATTTTACTAATGTCATTTCTAGATCTATGAATCATGTTATTTGCATTGACCCAGGACACCAAAAAAAACCTAATCTTGCATTGGAATCTATTGCTCCAGGTTCTAATATAACTAAAGTAAAAGTTTCAGCTGGAGCTCAAGGTACAATCACAAAGCAACAAGAATATGAACTTAACTTGAAAGTATCAAATAAACTTAAAGATATACTTATTTTGAAAGGCTATGAAGTAGTAATGACACGTCAAAGCAATGATGTGAATTTAAGTAATATTGAAAGAGCCAAAATTGCTAATGATGCTCATGCAGATATATGCATAAGAATTCATGCAGACAGTTCTAATTCTAAATCACAAAATGGAACATCACTACTTTATCCAGCTAAAGAAAGTCCTAATAATAGTAAAGATAAGTTTGAAAAAAGCAAAAAACTTGCTGAGCTAATATTAAAAGATGTATTACTAAACACAAATACTAATTCAAAAGGTACTATTCCAAGAGATGATCTTACAGGATTTAATTGGAGTAATGTGCCAGTAGTACTAATAGAAATGGGTTTTTTATCAAATCCACAAGAAGATATTAATTTATCAAAATCTGAATATCAAAGCAAGATAGCACAGGGGATATCTAATGGAATAGATGAATTTTTTAAAAATTCTTTAATTCAATACGCAGATTAATATTACTCATAATTCAAAAAAAGCTATTACTTTAAAAAACTATAGTAATAGCTTTTTATATTTCTACCCTCCTGTAGAAGGCTCATTAACCAAGATATGTTAGTTAAAGATTTTTTAGAACCCTTACGCTGCATACTAAATGTTTCAGAAGTGTTTTCGGAATACTATGAAAATGGATGCAGATGTGTTTGCCATAACAAACTTAAAAGATATTTTAATTCATAATACCAATCAACTTAGTTACCTAAACAGGATAATTTTTAGCATAGGTTCTTTAAAAACAAAAAGAGCAAGCATGATTTGAAGATAATAATAGTAATACTTCTGAAAATCATATTCAAATATTAGCCAACTGGACATTATTTAAAAAAAGCTATTGCCATTATCTCGTATACATAATTTTTGTTTACACAAGCCTTAATTAAACTTAGTAATACTTATTCTAATTTATTACTGTGAAAAACTCAGCTAATTATGACACTGCTCATCTCACAATACTAAAATTTTATTTGTAATCAAAAAATCGTACTAGAATTCTCCAATACTACTATTCTAATCCCTATGTAATTTATATGCAAGAAAAGAGGCTGTCGCACTAAGAATAAATACTACAATATATTGTGTTTATCACTAATCTTCAAAACAATATATTGTATGTAAATTTCTTAATGCGACAGCCTCTTCAATGGTGGAAGCGAGCCTCATTAAACCCATCATTAAAGAATATATATTTTAAATTTAAAAATGTATCTCACTACTTTCACCACTTTAAAAGAAAAATATTTATCAAATAAGCTAATCTATTTTGCTGTTTCTCCTAGATAGGCTTTCTTAATATCTTCATTACTAAGTAATTCCTTACCTGTACCCTTTAAGGTTATTTTTCCAGTTTCCATTATGTAACCTAAATCAGCTATTTTTAAAGCTGCATTAGCATTTTGTTCTATTAAAAGAACTGTCATACCTTCTTTATTAATTTTTTGTATGATCCCAAATAGTTCCTTTACAATTATAGGAGCTAAACCTAGAGAAGGCTCGTCCATCATTATTAACTTAGGTCTTGACATTAAAGCTCTTCCTATGGCAAGCATTTGCTGCTCCCCTCCTGAAAGCGTACCTGAAAGCTGCCAGGTTCTTTCCTTTAATCTTGGGAAAAGAGAATATACTTTTTCTAAATCTTCTGCTATACCCTTAGTATCTTTTCTTGAATAAGCACCTATTTTTAAATTTTCAAGTACTGTAAGGTCTGAAAAAACTCTTCTTCCTTCTGGAACTAAAGCTATGCCCTTTTTAACCATATGTTCAGTACTAAGCTTTGTTAAATCGCATCCTTCATAATCTATAGTTCCACTTTTAACCTTAACAAGACCTACTATAGATTTTAATGTAGTACTTTTACCTGCTCCATTTGCACCAACTAAAGTTACTATTTTTCCACTGGGTACCTCTAAGCTTATACCCTTTAACGCTTCTATACCACCATAAGATACTACTAAATCCTCTATTTTAATCATCTTCAGATACCCCCAAATATGCGTCTATAACCTTCTTATCATTTTGTATTTCAGAAGGCGTACCTTCAGCTATAGTAATTCCATATTCAAAAACCTGTATTTTATCTGATAAACCCATAACCATATTCATATGATGCTCTATCATAAATATAGATAAATTGAACTTTTCTTTTATTTCACGAACAAAACCTGTAAGTTCATCTGTTTCTGTAGGATTCATTCCTGCAGCTGGTTCATCAAGTAAAAGAAGTTTAGGATTGGTTGCAAGTGCTCTTGCTATTTCAAGCTTTCTCTGTTTACCATAAGGAAGAGAACTAGCCTTTTCATACCTTAAATCCTCAAGTCCCAATTCTTCTAAAAGTAAAAGAGATTTTTCAAGCATCTTCTTTTCTTCTCTTCTATACTTTGGAAGCTTTAAGGTAGCTTCAATAAAATTAGATTTTATATGTACATGATTAGCCATTAATACATTATCAAGTACAGTTAAGTCTTTAAAAAGTCTTATGTTTTGAAAAGTTCTTGCTATACCATTCTTAGTTATAAGATCCTGTCTCATTCCAGTAATATCTTTATCATCAAAAATTATTTTTCCATTTGTAGGAGTATAAACATTAGTTATCATATTAAAAGCTGTAGTTTTACCAGCTCCATTTGGCCCAATTAGCGAAACTATTTCACCATCATTAATTTCAAGATTAAAATCTTTTACCGCAGTAAGTCCACCAAACTGCATTGTTGCATTTTCTACTTTTAATAATGCCATTATTTGTTACCTCCTTCATTTAGAGGTTTACTTCTAAATATTGAACTCCATGTAAATTCTTTTGTTCCCATAATTCCATTTCTAAAGAATAATACTATAACCATAAGCAGAACAGAAAAAACAACCATTCTAAGTCCAGATATACCCTGGAATTTTATAAATCCAAAAGTAAATTGTTTTTCCATGTCTAAGAATCTTAGTACCTCTCCAAGTATTGTTACTACAAAGGCTGAAATCACTGTACCTGTAACACTTCCCATTCCTCCAATAACTATTATAAGCAGTATGTTAAAGGTAAGGGTAAACTTAAACATATTAGGATCTATAGTACCAAGTAAGTTCCCTAAAAGTCCTCCACCTATGCCTGCAAAAAAAGCTCCTGTGGTAAAGGCTATAGTTTTATGTTTGAATAAATTTATTCCCATACTTTCAGCTGCAATTTCATCTTCTCTTATAGCTTTTAAAGCTCTCCCGTAAGAACTATTTATAAGTGAAATAAGAATTATTAATGTAACTATCGCAGCTCCAAAGCTCCACCATAAATTAGTTTTATGTGGAATACCTCTAAGTCCTAAAGCACCATTAGTTAAACATTGAACATTAGTAAGAACTATTCTTATAATTTCTGCAAAACCTAAAGTTGCAATAGCTAGGTAATCCCCTTTTAATCTTAAAGCAGGTGCACCTATTAAAAATGCTAGTATTGCTGAAATAATTCCTGCCATAATCAATGCTGCAATAAAGGGCATAGATATATTATTTAATGGTGCTATTAAAGGCTCCATAAAGAAATTCTGAGTTTTTACTTTTGTAGACATAGTAAGGAGTCCTGTTGTATAAGCTCCTATTGCTATAAATCCAGCATGTCCTAATGAAAATAGTCCAGTAAAACCATTTATTAAATTCATACTAAGTCCAAGAATTGTATATATGGCACATAAGTTTAAGATTCTAATCTTGTAAGAGTCTAGAAAATAATTTGCAGCAAGCAGTAATAAAAATACAGTTGCAATAAATGCTATATTTAAAATTCTGTTTCTCTCCTTCATATTTTACACCTTCTCTGTTAAATTTTTGCCCATTATTCCCGTAGGTTTGAATAATAATATTACTATTAAAAGTATGAAAGCAAAAGCATCTCTGTATCCAGTTAAGCTTGGACAAAAAGCAACCAGCATAATTTCACCAATACCTAAAATAAATCCACCTATAACTGCGCCTTTTATATCACCTATACCACCTATAACTGCAGCAATAAAACATTTCATACCAGGAATCATGCCCATAAGAGCAACTATTTGTGGATATTTAAGAGACCACATCATAGCCCCTACTGCTGCAAGCATTGAACCTATAGCAAATGTAAAAGAAATTATCCTGTTAACATTTATCCCCATAAGTCTTGCTGTATCAACATCTTTAGCCACTGCTCTCATTGCCATACCAACATTAGTATTATTAACTAAATATAATAGCCCAAATAAAAATATTAATGTTACTATTGGTATTATAAATGTAAGGTTTTGGACAGAAACTCCACCTATATTAACTACATTAGTAAATATTTTTGGAGTTGGAAATGCCTTTGGTCTTCCCCCAAATAAAACAACTGCTAAATTTTCAAGTAAGAAGGAAACACCAATGGCTGAAATTAGTATAGATAATTTTGGTGCACTTCTAAGCGGCTTATAAGCTGCAAATTCAATTGTAACTCCAAGTAAACCTGTTAAAGCTATAGCTATTATAAAAGCAAAATACCAAGGAAGATGAAATGTAGCTACTGCGAAAAACGCGAAGTAAGAAGCCATCATAAAAATATCTCCATGAGCAAAATTTATAAGTTTTAATATTCCATAAACCATAGTATAACCTATAGCTATAAGTGCATATAAACTTCCAAGTGATATTCCATTTGCCAAGTGTTGCATAAATGTAGTAAAGTCCATTATAATTTTCACCACCTAATTATTTTTCATCTGATTTTATAGTATCAAGATAAGTAAATTTCCCATCTTTAACTATTTTTAAAACTGCATCTTTTACAGCATTGTTATTTTCGTCTATAGTAATTACACCTGCAGCTCCAGGGAACTTTGTAGTTTTTGCAATTTGATCTCTTATTTTTACTGGATCTGTAGAGTTAGCCCTTTTTATAGCATCCAGTATTACTAAATAAGCATCATAGGATAAAGCCGAAACTGCTGCTGGCTCTTTTTTGTATTCTTTTCTATAAGCCTCTAAGAATTTCTTTGATTCCTCTGTTATAGGTTTTTCACTAGCAAAAAAAGTAGAAAAAACTGAACCTTCAACTGCTTCTTTGCCTATATCTACAAATTCTGGAGTTTCCCAGGTATCTGCCCCTATAATGGGAGTTTTTATACCAAGCTGTCTTGCTTGTTTTACAATTAATGCCCCTTCAGTAAAGTTACCAGGAGCAAATATTACATCTGGATTGCTATTTTTTATATTTGTAAGCTGAGCTGTAAAATCCTGATCTCCTGTATTGTAATTAGCCTTAGCTATAATAGCTTTATCATCTCCTGTAAGTTTTTTAAAAGAATCAGTAAAGAACTTACATACACCAACAGAATAGTCACTAGAAACTTCTTGAAGTAATGCTACCTTCTTAGCCTTTAATTTTTGTGCTGCATATTTTGCCATAACAGTACCTTGAAAAGGATCTATGAAACAAACTCTAAAGTAATAATCATTACCAGCAGTTACCAAAGGGTTTGTACAAGATGCTCCAACCGCTGGAACTTTAGCTTCTGCAACAACATCTCCTGCTGCCATGGAGTTTCCACTTCCCCAACTTCCTATAATAGCATTGACTCTTTCTTGCTGAACAAGGTTAGAAGCCGCACTAGCTGCTTCAACTTTATCTGACTTATTATCAGCAAAAACTAGTTCTACTTTTTTTCCAAGTACTGTGGGATAAAGCTTGTTTGCAAGTTTTGCTCCTTCTACTTCAAGCTGTCCCCCTGCAGCATTGGCTCCTGTCATTGGCTCAAACACCCCAATTTTCACCACATCGCTGTCCACTTTTACTTTTGCTTCCGATTTAGGAGTACAACCAGCTAATGTCAAAGTAGTTGACATTGCCAGTATCAAAAGTAAAGAAATCTTTTTTTTCATAATAAATAGCCTCCTTAACTCTAGCTGTAAATGTGTGTCATACAAAGACATATATTTTGAAAACAACTCAGTATTGAATATTAATGCATGTAATTTATGCAATACACTTCTTGTTTTCTTTAACATTTTTAATGTCTTTAGAATGTCTTCTGTCAATTTTTTTGATGCATTTTTTCATAAATGCCTTTAAGTTTTAACATTATGTCAAGAAACACCTTTATTTATTGACAATTTATTTATATTGTATTGTATATTATAATTTTTCTTCTGTCAACGAAAATGAATTTTTTATATCTTGTTTTTTCATTTTTTTGTGTTTTAATGTTCAAAAAGTGTGTACATATAGAATACACATATGTAATAATAATCGTGACTTGCAAAGAAATTGCAAATTGCTTTTTACTTTTAAAAATTTTTCATTAGCACTGTAAACCTTGCCATTAATAAAGCTAATATTCCCATAAAAGCTATTGATATTAAGTTCACGCCTTATGGATTGGTAATATATCACACTTTCTGCAGTTCTAGTGAGAACTTTATATCTTAAATATTTATAATTTTTGTATGAATTCTAAAAAAAAAGCAAAACTCTTAACTTAATTTTAAAAATTTCTTTACTTTTAAATGAGAAATTTTTAGTGATATATCCAAATTTGAAAAGATTAAATTAAAATGATAGAATAGGTGATATATCTAAAATTATGAAAATGATATATAAAATAAAAAACGCGTATGATGAAAGGGGAATTACAAAAATGGAAATTTTAGAATGTATTAACAGTAGAAGGAGTGTTCGTGCCTATACCGATGATATAATACCAAAAGAAACCCTGACTAATCTTATTGAACTTGGAACAAAAGCTGCAACAGGTTCTGGAATGGAACCATGGGGATTTGTAATCATTCAGGATAAAAATGAAATAGACTCATTATCTGAAATGACAAAACATTATTTGCTTAATAACCTTGAAAAATACCCTTATTTACAGCAGTATGAGAACTGGTTAAAAAATCCAGGCTATAGTATTTTTAATCGTGCAAACACTTTACTGATTATTTATGGAAATACGGAATCTCATTGGTATGTTTATGATTGCAGCCTTGCAACAGGTAATATTATGCTAGCTGCTAATAGCATGAACATAGGAACTTGCTGGATTGGATTTGCAGAACATACTTTAAATACAAAAGAATTTAAAGAAAAACATGGCGTGCCTGAAAACTTCGAATTAGTTTGTCCTATGAGTATGGGATATATGAAAACTAAATTAACTTCACCAAAAAGAAAAAGTCCTTTAATATTTTCCAAATAAAACAATATACTCAATTATACACAGGTAGCAAACAAACTTTAACTTTACTATCTGTGTTATTTAATATATGATTAGAGTCATGCTGCATACAAAAACTTTGTCCCTAGTTAATCCTTCATATCATATTTCTTATATATGCTCATAATAATAATATATAAAGATTGAATTATAAAGTGAGGGATATTTATTGATATTTGAATATGATAAAAGGAACTTGAATTTATTTGAATATATTTTATATAATGTTATTTCCACTTTTATATTTTGGATTATGATTAGTTTTATAGTTACAATCCAAGATTATATACTACAAAAACTTGATACCATTCCAGGATTGGACCTATTATTAAGTTTTTGTCCGCTTTTTATTTTTTATTGGTTCCTACAAGTCAATTCTCAAAAACTTAATACAAATTCTTTAGACAAACACCCCAAGTTGCTGGCCTTACTTATTTATGCAATTACTTTAACTATTCTTGTATACTTTTTTGGTTTTTTAAAGATTTCTATTTAATTTTTATGATTATTATTAAAAGTATCATAAGTAAATAAACAAATAGTCAAATTAAATGAGCACCAGTGTTATTCACCAGTGCTTATTTAAAACAAAATATATCTATAATAAGGGGGACTTATTATATTCTATTTTTTCTCTAAGTTTTATTTCCTTAGTATACTCATTATTATATATAGTAATTGTTACATTCTTGTGTAATTTTTGTTGCATGTTTATGTACATTTTTTTAACATTTTATGAATAACTGAAAAAAATTAAATATTATAAATTAAAAGCTAAAATTTTTCATTTCATAATAAGTTTCATTCTAAATATTATTTTAAAATATACTAAATAACACCCTTTTAATCTTTCTTTCTACCATAAGGGCATACATATAAACACATACCGCATACAGGTACTTTCTCATCATTTTTCATTTCATTAAAATACTTATCACATTTTTTCACATCAAATCTTTCTTCACGTTCCTCACCTTCTTTATAATTTCTACCATGAAGTGATTTAGTTGGGCATATTTTCACACAAGCCATACAGCTTCCACATCTTTGCTCAATTTTTTTGCCTGTAACACTTAATGGTGCATCAGTTAATATGCTTATCCACCTTACTCTTGGACCATGATCTGGTGTTATTAAAAGACAGTTTTTGCCTATCCATCCGTGTCCAGCTAATCTTGCTGCAATCTTATGTGAAAATGCTGCATTTATATAATCACTATTTACTCTTTCTGCTGCAGATATTGGCAGAGCCCTATATCCTTCTTTATTTATATAAGAACTTATTATTGAAGCTACATTATCTAGCCTATTATTTATAACTTCATAACAGTGATCATATTCTATTTTAACAGTGTTATTACAATCATTTAAATGTTCAACAATAGTAGATGGAAATACAATTCCCATTGAAATAGCTCTTGGATATCCAGCTACAAGCTCCCCTCCATATTTCACAATTTCACTTTCATATTCACTTATATCTGCCACTCCATAATAGTCAATCATAAAGTTATCTAATATTTTTTGTATACTTTCTTCAAACACGAAAACATCCCCTTTTCCAATTAAAATTGTTTATAAATAGAATTCAAAATTTCTTTGCTTAAAAATTTGTACGAATTTATATTATTAAACATAATTTAACTTTTAAAGTAAGTATTATACTCCTTAAACTTTTTATTTTCAACCTAATTTTCATTAAAAAGATTTAAGTACTACTTTACTAAAAACAAAGGTAAAGTAGTATATTTTAAATATCCTGCTTCACCTAACTATTATAATTTAAATGTTTTTTAATTGTACATAAAGCATATAATTCGAAAATCTATATCAAACTATGAATTAATTAAATAAGTAATCATCGATTTATTTGTTAATCTTAACTGATCAGGAAATCCATTATTTCTCTTTGATAATATTGCAAAGTACCCTTCTTCTTTAAAATTTTCTTCTATTCTAGCTTCACTGAATCCTAACCCTATTATTAACTCATTATAAAAATCTTTATAGTTAATTACATCCTCCGCTGCTAAATGAAAAATCCCCTTTAAATCATACTTAATTATATAAAATACTTTCTCTGCTATCATTACATCAGTAATAGTATTTATAATTAACTTAGGATAAACGATGCTCTTTTCATTATTGTTCAGTAGATTTAATAACTCTTTCATTCTTGGAGAATCTTTTCCCCAAACTTGAGGAAGCCTTAATATGCAAGCGTTATGATGTAATATTTCAGTAATTATGTTTTCACATTCTATTTTAAATTGCCCATATTCAGTAATGGAATTTGGCGAATCATCTTCATAATGGGCTCTGCTAAAATCACTGTCAAAAACATTTGTAGTGGAACAAAAATATAATCTACCATGATTTTTTCTTAGATATTCAGCAATTTTTGTATGAACAATTAATTGTTTATCATAATTTCCCCTTAAACATGATACTACAATATTAGGTTTTAGAAAGTTTAATATATCATTTATGTTATTAACATCTTCAATATTTAGTTTAAAGCTTTTATTTTCATTCAATGGAATTGGATTATTAAAGTATGTTGCATAAACATCAAATTCATCACATTTATTCATTTTAGCAACTATTGCTTTTCCTACACACCCGCTTCCACCTATAACTAAAACCTTGTTCATAGACTACCTTTAGTGAGAATTTATAATACTCCCACTAAAACTCACCTCTTTTCTTTTTATATTATTTTCTACTTATAACATCATATTAATAAGTTCGCCAAATAAGAAGATTATAATTTAAATTTAATCTATATAATTTATTTGTAATCATATAAGTCTTTAATACTTTTTCAATCTAATAATAAGTGCAGGTGGTATTTCCGTCCAATCCATTTCATCTGTGCTAAACACAGGTTCTTTGACACCAGTAACTACAAAACCAGCTTTAAAGCTTTGTTCAAGTAGTTCTGATAATGACCTATGATAATATAATTGTGAAACTGGTTGTCCTACTATTGCACTACCTTCATAGCATTGAGGCGTTATGTAATTAAATATTTGAATTGAATTTCTAGTCTCTACCTTTTCACCTAAATCCTCTGTTTCAACAACTTTTCTCATTTTAGGTGATTGAAAACATGGATGCATAATAGAGAATACAAATACTCCTTTTGGCTTCAATAATTTATAAACTGCGCTAAGCAACGGTTCAATATCAGCAATATCCATTAAGGCCATATTTGCTACAGCTTTATCAAAATGTTCAATCCCTAATTCAATAAGCTGATTATAGTTTGTTGCATCTATAACTTTAAATTCAATTTTATCTAAATATAAAGAACACCTTTTTTTAGCATTTTCTATTAAATTAACACTATAATCAAACGCAGTTACTTTAGCTCCTAAATCAACCAATCTTTTTGAAAAGTTACCATTGCCACATGCAATATCTAATATTTCTTCACCTTCACTTACCTCTAATAATTCTTCTGTTGATGGTCTAACGATTTCTCTATGAAATTTATTGCTGTGTTCCCCCATTTTCTTATCCCAAAAGTCAGCATTTTTATCCCATCTCTTTTTACTTTCCTCTGTTGTTACAGCCCAGTTACTCATATTATATACACCTCTCTATTCATATTATTAGTTACGTTATAAATTACAATTGTTCATCAATATAAGAAAAGCATGACTTATTAATAATCAAAAATATAACCATTGTTATACTAATCTACATATTCTTCTTTTAATATTGAATAATATTTACAGTCTACTAGTGAACCAGTATTAATCCTATGTATCTTTCTTAAAGTACCTTCATATTTCAAACCACACTTTTCCATGACTCGTCCAGAAGCTGTATTGTCAACATGATGACGTCCGGTTATACGTTCAAACCCTACTTCGTTAAAAGCAAAATTAATCACCGCAGAAAAAGCTTCAGTTGTTATCCCTTTGTTCCAAAAGGCCTTACTTATGCAATAACCAATCTCACAGTTTTCAATATTATTGTCTATATTCATAAGTGCAATAGAACCAACTACACTTCCATTTTCTTTTATTTCTATTGCCCAATTATAATTTTCTTGGCTACTATATTCATCAATCCACATTTTAAGTACTTTTTTACTTACTTCAATGTCACTATGGGTTTGCCAGGAAACATATCTAGTAACCTCATCATCAGAAGCCCAATTATTAAACATATCCGCAGCATCTTCATTTTTAAACCGTCTCAATATAAGCCTTTGAGTTTCTATTATTTTTGTTCCAGTATGTTTTAACATAAAAACTCCCCCTAAAAATTCATAATTCACTTAATATAAATTATCTTCGTCTTAAATTACACTTGCATAGCAGTAAAAATCTTCTTCCATTCCTTTATATTCAAAAGCATTTTTCTTAATAAGATTGCTTGACTTATCATTGTTTTAATAAACTAATTTTTCATTAATAAAGATTTTTAATGTTATATAACCCAATAGCTGCCTTTAATATTGGAATAAGATTTTCATCTTTTTCCCTTAAATCGTTGTTAATAAAATTCTCAACTGATTTTTGTTCCGCTTTGATTAATATCAAAGAATTTAATTCTGGACTTATCCCTTGACTAATTAATTCTTCGCTAAATTTATGAAATCTGTCTACAAGTTCTACTTCATTCAAAAACAAATCAAGTTTAAAAACAGCAGATAAAAAATTTGATTTTCCTCCATCTTTTAAAAAATATGGTCTAAAATCTTTTGTAATATTCTTATCATATGTATCTAAACCTAACTCTTCAAAAATTTCTTTTCGAATATTATGCTCTAAGTCCAGCAAATCTCCATCTATATCATCTTTATCTATTCCACCTCCTACAAATTGCAGCTTTTTCGGAGCAAATGTATCTCTATTCATCTCACCTATAACAAACTTGCCATCACAGGTTTCTATCAATACAGAAGTATAAATTACTCTACAGTCCTTCTCATCAAACATACCCCTATCCAAGGTATATAAAAAGTGTGCATAATCAGTCAATTCCACATATATATCTATACTTTGTTCATGATAATTTATGTTTGTAATAGTAAAAACATCTCCTCTAAAAAATTTTTTACCACTTTTCAACAATGACTTCCAATATATTTCCATATTATCACGATACTCTTGATGTAATGATACCTTGTTTTTTGTATAATGAACCTTCACATTATTATCAAATTTATAGATATTAATTTCTTTCACTATCATTCCCCCCCTCTTTTAAAACAAGTTTTAGTTTACAAAAATTGCACATGAGTTTCCACATAAGAATATTTTCAATCTCTCATATGTTAATTAATACTGAAGTAATCCAATAGTTTTTCAAGATCATTCCCACAAAAATCATACTTTTCAACTTCTAATTTATCAATCCATCTAACTTGTTCTATCTCTGAATTATGCTGTATTTGTTCATTTATTTTACCCGTATATACAATCAAAATATATCTATTGTCTTCATTTATAATATAATATTTAAACAGTTTTAAATCAAAGATGTTGCAATTAATTTCCTCCATTACCTCCCTACGGATACATTCTTCTGCTGTTTCATTATTTTCCAATGCTCCACCTATGGTTTCCCACATAAGTGGGAATTTCTTCTTTGTGCTACTTCTTCTCGCTATTAAAACTTTATTATCATTATCATAAATAATTATTGAACAACCTATATATGTGTCCACTTCAACCCTCCATAAATTTACTTTTTACATATCAATAGTCCATGATTGCTCATTCCTAAAATACTTTTTTCTCTACAACTATTTAAACTGTAGTTAAGCCATACAGAATACTCCTTTTCATTCATATTATCTACAAAATCTTTCAAGAATGGGCTTAATCCATCAGTTCCAACATGATCAATAATTTGAGTATTAAGTTTTGTAATAAATGATTCCATTTCTATTGGGGTTGTAAAAAAAGCATCTGTCCAAAAGCACTCTTTTTGTCCTTCTTTAATAACACCTGTATTTAAAACTTTCTCAATAAAATTATTTGTAAGAAACTTTTTATCTTTCGTCATAATTGTATTAAGTACAAAATGCTTGTTTATGTAGGCAATTGCTAATATACCATTCTTTTTTAATACTCTTAAAGACTCCTTAATACACTTCTCCCTATGCAATGCATTAGTAAGATGATACATAGGACCAAGACACAATACTACATCAAAACTTTCGGATTTATAATTACTTAAATTAGCAGCATCTAAAACTTCTGTAGATAGATTAATACTATTTTTTCTTTTACTTAATTTTTGCTTAATAATACCTATATGCTTTGGTGTTATATCTGTAGCAAGAACATCATTTTCTCTGTCTGCATAATAAAAGGAATAAACTCCTGTTCCTGCACCTAATTCAAGAATTTTACTATGTCCTTTTATATATTGATTTAAAATAGTAGTCGTTACATAAAACTCAACTTTTCTTGCATTGTTGCTAGTAAGTCTAGCTTCCTCATCATACTTTTCATAAAAACTTACAACATTATTCATAAATTCACCCCTATCTAAGAAAAATCAACTTAAAAACTATCCATTTTCCCTTCAAATATCCAATAGAATGGAAATGAAAAATGAATCTGTTGAAAAACAAGTCTTTCCATATATTTTGAAATTACTGCTGTAAGCCTAATAGGACATGTATAATCTTGACCTGTAGCGCTTTCTTTTAGTACATATGCTACACTTCTATGTATAGCGAAGAGTTTCTCTTTTGATGTAAGATCCGATTGAAACAAACTTTCTATTTCACCTAAAACACGTGCAGAAAGTTCATCCTCTGTTAAGTTTTGCTTTAATATACCACAAGCAGTAAACCATGTAATTCCACTTTGATTTGAAGCAATAGCATGTTCTAAATCTAAGGAAAGAATAGAATTATTGTTTACAGAAAAAAATTCTTTTATTTGATCTATTCCAATACACCACTGATTATCCGGCCCAATAATATAAGGAATATTCTCTGTTACAAAATATTTATTCACCAATTCTCTTGAAATATCTTTTTGACCAACCAACTCCTTTTCTAAACTTATCATCAATGATTTTACTTCTATATCTATCTGATTATCCAAGTATTTATCTACAATTTCATTCTGCTTATTATAACTTTCAAGATATTCTTTAGAGTTTTCAAAACGTTCATCAGGAAAATTTGCTTTTGGCATAGAAAATTGGATATGAGAAAATTTCCACTTATTATCATATTTTAAGAGAACTCCACTTAATCGTAAAGACCATAAGTATTCTCTTTTTTTCTCTAAACGTTGATGATATGTTAAGGCCAAAACCCAGTTAATAAAGGTAATTTTTTGCTTTGGTGTAAATTCAGGATTTTCAATCTTATTTTTGATAAAATTAAGATAATTATCATACTTTTCTTGTGTATCTTCAAAAGTATATCTAATTGTACCTGTTGTAGCAACCCAAGCAACTTCATTCTTATAATCAATGTGTACATTTTCTAAATCTAGATTAACGTCCCCCCAATATTCCCAATCATTTTTAATCAATGTTTTCACTTGATCAATGCCTAAAAACAGTTCGCCTGTTCCAGTACCAATAATACAGGTGTCATCTTTCATTATAAAAAGTTCTTTAACAAAATCATCAATCTTTTCTATGTCTCTTTTTGTGTATCCTGCCTGTAATCTACAAAGAACTTCTTTAATCTCCGAAATCTCCTTATTATGCTTTTGTAATGTATTATATTTTTCAAAAGTTATTCTTGGTGGTTTGTTTGAATACTGTACTCCAAAATTATCCATTCTTAAACTCCTCCCTATCCCCCTGTATAGGACTTAAATAAATCGCTCAATTTTAGTATCTTTATTTTATTTACTGTTTTTACCTATAATTACAATTATATCATACTTTATTAGATTCCATCTACTAACTTCCATGTTCTCCATTAACTTTCTTTGATACGCACAAAAACTGATAATAAAGAAAAAAGCACCAATCCTCACAAGATTAGCGCTTTTTCCTATAACTCATATCATATTAATAAGATTTTAAGTTTTTTATCTTCCACTTTAATACATCCAATATAATCTATCCTTTGATATTTTAAATCCTAATTTATTTTGTAGTGCTATTGATTTTTCATTGTCTATTTCAATCTGTCCGAAAGGTACCAAACCTTTTTCAAGAGTTTTGTTTACTATAAAACTTTCAAGTATTGTACCATATCCTAAATGCCTATACTCAGGAAATACCTCTAATAGTCCCATACTTCCTTCCAAATGATTTCCTACAAAACCTATAAGTGTGCCATCCTTATATCCACCAAACAAGCTTCCATTTCTCAAAATTTCCTCAATTTCATCATTAGATAGTTTATCATAATGTTCTAATACTACTTTTATTTGATTCTCTTCTAATTGCCTTATTTCTAATTCTTCTCCTATATAAAGCTTAACTTTATCCATATACACTGCTTGAACACATTCAATTTTTTCAGTTAGCCCGAATTTGTTTAATATACAATCCACCATATACTTTTGATGTGCAACTATAAGGTTACATTTTGATATTTGCTTTATCAGTTCTTTACCCTTTTTTAAACTTTTCACAGATATCATATATGCACCACTTTTTTCTTCTTTTATTAACACACCATCATTTTCAGCATACAATATATCTGATGTACTTCTGCGTATTGCCTCAATCATTCCCATATGAAGCAGTGGATTTTGTGATAAATATACAATTGCTCTATCTCTCATTACTTCCTCACCTTCAAACCTACGTTTCCTTATTGTAAAACCTTAGTATATGCTAAAGTTATAGCTTAATTCGTGTCTTTTACTTTACCTAATTATTCTTTTAATCTTTTGCTTTCATTTTTATAAACAAACAATAATATATAAGCACATACACACATAACTACACAAGTTATAAATGATGATGATACGGAAATATCTGCTGTCTTCCCAATAATCACATTTGCTCCTGCAGCAGTTATATCCCCAAACACAGCAAATACTGATAAAAGAGTTGCCCTATCAACATTATTTATACTTCTGTTTTCAATCTCCAAAATCATAGGATAAATTACAGCTTCACTGCCACATATAATAATTATTGAAAGTATAGTTATTGTAGCATTAGCTGTAAATACAAGTGTTGTACAACATATGCCAATAATAATATATAAAATTTGAATACTTCTATCTTTACCCAACTTACTGCTAAATTTATAGGATTTAAATGAACTTAATCGGGCTATTTGCATAACAACTGCTAATACCCCAAAATATTTAATATTTATTCCACTTCTCAAATATTGTGATTGATTTAAAAATACACTAACTGCCTGAACCACTTCATTTATTAAGGCAAAAGAAACCACTAAAATTATAATGCTTTTATTTTTTAAAGCAGTTAATAAACTTTGCTTAAAACTAGTTTTTTCTTCACGTTTCACATTAACTTCTTTTATAAACAAAGTTAATATTGCTGCTACTGCATAGGGTATAATAGTCCAAAATGCAGTACTATCCATAGACTTCTTAATCAGTATTGAAAAAATAATTGACGCAATTAAATAACCGACATTTGAAAGTGCATTATATATTCCAAATACTTTTTCACTTTCCTCTTCTTTAACTGATGAATATATCAAAGCAGTGTCACAACCTGAAATTCCCGCTAAAGATACTGATAATAACACTCGTTCTAAAAAGAACATTTCAAAGGAATAAGCTTTGTAAAAAACTATTTTCGATATGAAGAATATAAAATTTGAAATAACAAGTGTTTTCTTATACCCGAATTTATCTGCAAACCATCCCCAGGGAATTTCAAAAACAATCATTAATATCCATGATATAGACTCTATTATGAATATATTAGATAAAGATAAATTTCTATTTTGTCTATATACTGTAGCAACAGGACCATAAAAAACTAATCCCTGTAAGAATATAATAGTATACATTAAATAAATGTTGACCTTTTTATTCAATTTTAATACACCTCCAAAATTACACAACAAAAAAACCTTTTTTTTAAGGTTTTAAAAAAATATATTGTAACTTTACTGTGTATTAAATCGGTCTATACATTTATTTCTCTCCTTAAATATTAAATTCTTTCAATCTTATTTTGCTATATATTTAATTATATCCAAATATATAGTAATTTTAAGTTTTCTATTTACTTACTCATTGCTGTTATAATCATATCCGCAACTAATTTAAGTTTTGTTTTATCTATAATTGAAATTTTATCTTGTGGTCCATTTATGTTCAAATTTTCATCATAACTTTGTCCTATACATAATGATGGAATTCCACATTTATCAAATACAACATAATCACTTCTTTCACGATTCATTTTTTTTAAAATTATATCTTTATTTTTAGAATTATTTTTTAATAATGTTGTTGCAAAGTTACCCTTACCACTTACTGTAAAAATGCATGGGTTAACATGATCTTTTTGTGCTATTGAATCTATGTTTATATTGGCTTTTATATTTTTTCTATCATTATCTGATAACTGACTTATGTAGTATCTTGAACCGGTAGATGCTAATTCTTCACCTCCAAAAAGAATAAATCGTACTTCATAATCATTAGATGATTTATTTAATAGCCTAGCTACTTCCATAACTACAGCAACTCCAGAAGCATTGTCATTTGCTCCTATAGAATTTTCTTCACAATCATAATGAGCACTAACAATAATTGTACCTTTACTGTGTTTTGAAGTACCCTTTTTAATTGCAATTAAATTTTGACTTTCTCCTGTTTTTTCCTGATCTTGCTCACGATATTCATAAGGAACCATTTGAACTTGAGTTTCATATCCATAAGATTGTATTTGTTTTTTTAAAACTTCACAAGTTTTTTTCTCACCACTTGAACCAATTGCTCTACTAACAGTACATATCGAATTAATAGTATCCATCATAGTTTTTTCATCTGATAAGGTTATTTTTTTACTGTTACTAGCTGTCAATTTTTCTTTGTTATTAAAAAAACTACACCCCTCACAAACCTGAGAAAATATTAATAAAGATATTACTATTAAAATTATATATGTTTTCCTATTAAATGTTCTTTTAATCATTTTATTATACATACAATTAAACCATCCTTATTTTATCTTTTAATTCTTCCATATTACCTAACTAAGCAATTGAATTTTTACATTATCTTAATATATATCGCCAATTTTTGTAATCTTTAATTTATATTTTATTTTCACCTATAGTTATAGCACTTACAATTATACCATATTTAGTAATACCTTTTCTATTAATTTCCATATATTTTTGATTTTCTAAGTTACTATACCCTAATAATAAAAAATAAGGATAATTCTCATTATCTGAGTATTATCCTTACTTATTATTTATGAAATATTTTTATCCGATCGCTACCATTGCTAATACCCCCATCTTCTTTAAGTGGTGGATAAGCACTGCTACGCGCCTGGATAAGTTCTTCTAAGACTCAGATGTAGAGAGGTATTCCTCACAAGCAAACTCCACCTGAGTCTAAGAATCACTTGATACATTTTCACCATAATTAAATCTAGCATTTACTTTTCAGATTCCTCTATTTCCTTTTTTCTATTAATTAATTCTTTAAATCTTAAATCCATTTCCACATATTCGCAAGTTCCCTTATCATGCTTACACAACTCACCTAATACATAAGAAATTTCATTTTCAATTAGCATCTTTTTCTCCTTTAACCCTTTTAGACAATCCTTCTTAGAAACATATTTATTTTCTAAAAACTCTTTAAGTCCAAGCTCCTGTCTCCTAACCTTTTTATTTTCAAAAACTAAAAGCTTATTGCATATTCTCTCCATCATATATCTATCATGAGATATTAAAAGAATTGTTCCGTTGTAGTTTACAAGCACATCTTCTAATTTCTCCCTGCTGTAAAGATCTAGATGATTAAGTGGTTCATCAAGTATAAGAAGGTCACATTCCTTAATTATTAAATCTGTAATTCTAAGCCTAGTAAGTTCACCTAAGCTTAAAGATCCTAGAGATTGCTTCAGCATTTCTTCACTAAAACCCATATTAAATAGTATGGTTTGAAGTTTTCTTCTTTGCTCTCTTGAATAAATCTCAAAGTAATCCAGCACCTTCTTTTTCATATCAAGATGTCTAATATCCTGGCTTAGATATCCAAGTCTTACTGATGAGCTAAAAAATATATCTCCCTTATCCACTTTTTCAATACCCATTAAAAGTTTAAGGAGTGTTGTCTTTCCACAGCCATTCTCTCCAAAAATTCCAACCTTCTCACCTCTTTGAACATAAAAGGAACTTTTTTTAAAGAGCAGCTTATCATCAAAAGCCTTAACAATATCTGAAGCTTCAATTATTCTGTTTCCTTTTAGCACTGCAGACTTTAACTTAAAATCTATTTTGCTCTCTTCCTTTGGCTTTTCTACTCCTTGTATTTCAATCTTTTCAAGTCTTTTAATTCTTGATTTTATTTGAATATCCATCTTTTTTGCCTTTGTTCTAAGAAATTCTTTACCACCTTTTTTATTTCCAGCAGCTATTGCCTTTGCAGGTGCTTCTCTATGAGCTTTAGCAGACCAATTCTTCAAGGTATTTATTTGATAATTAATCTTTTTTTTCATTTCTTCTTGCCTAAAATATTGATTAAGCTGACTTTCATATCTTCTTTTTTTCTCTTCTCTGTAAAAACTATAGTTTCCACTGTATTCCTGCAAGGTATTATTCTCAATTTCAATAATCCTAGTTACACATTCATCCAGAAAATATCTATCATGCGAAATAACAAGTACTGTACCTTTATACTTTTTTAGTTCCTTAATCAACCACTTAACACCCTGATAATCAAGATGATTTGTAGGTTCATCGAGAATTAAAAAATCAGGATTCTTAGACCATATTTGCGAAAGAGAAAGTTTTGTCTTTTCTCCACCACTTAAATTCTTAAGCTTTGTATCATTCCAATCACAAACCTTCTTTAAAGCCAATATACTTGAAGTGTAAAGATAATCTTTTATATTACCTTCATCAAATAAATTCTCTACATACCCTGATTCCTGCTTAAGATAACCTATATTAACAGACTTTTTATGCCAGCAAATATTGCCGCTATCTATATACATTCTTCCAGCTATAATATTTGCCAGAGTAGTCTTTCCAGCCCCATTAAGACCAACTAGACCAATTCTTTCTCCTACTGTAATATCAAAACTAATATTATTTAGTATATTTGTTTCACCAAAATCTTTTTTAATTTCTCTACAGGATAATAATATTGCCATAAAAATTCCTCCATCAATTCATTATAATTTCTTACTTGTGTAAAATTCTTAATCTTCATTTTTTTAGTCCTCTCTTTCATTTTATTAAAACATTTCTTTATTAAATTAACACAAAAAGGCTGCAACTGAACACTAAGCCCATTTGCAACCTTAAAAATAAAAGCCATGCTAAAGAGCATGGCTAATATACTAGTTAAATATGAAGGTCTAACATAATGCCTTTGTTCTTAAAATTCAAAATGAAAAAGAAGGCGACTTAAATAAAGCTAACTACAAATAACACTTCTTCTACACAAATATTAAATTGAATTATTTAAGAACATTAATTTTCATCAAACTATTCCTCCAAAATTTTCTTTTCATACTACTTATTATATCAAACTTTTCATAAAAATAAATACATATTAAAAAAAATTAAAGACCTGAGTAAATCTCAGGTTTTTAGGCACCTTCAAAAAAATAACAAGTCAATATGCTAGTCTACTTTTTGTAATACTGCGTCCACAGAACCCTTAGATAGCTTAAACTATCTGCGGAACCTGTGTCCTTGTCTTACAAAAAGTATACGTCGCATATTGAAATTGTTATTTTCTTTCAGATGCCTAATTGAATTCTAATGATTTGTCTTATTTTGTTTTGGTTCTTTCTTTATTATCTTATAATCACAGTCAGCAACTCCCTTTTTACCTGTTGGAGCAGCATACCATATTATCATATAATTGTTATGAGCAGTAAGGGATTTCTTTAATTTTATAGCATCACTACTCTCTAGACTAAAAGGATTTAAAGATTTAACTCTATAACTCATTCTAGTAACTTTATCTGCATCTTGTTTCTCATTAATAAAAGTAACCTGATAGTCTGCATATTGACCTAATATCTTTTCTAAATCAGCAAAATTGTTGGTATTATCGCAGGAATTTTTATATCCTATTTCTGGTATAGATATGTTTTTTATAAACCACCCTTGCTTTGTAGTACCATCATCAGTCATATATCTGAAGCAGATAAGCACTTTTTTACCAACATAAGGTGTCAAATCAAACTGTTCTTGATTCCAACTGCCATTAGTTCCTGTGAATCCTGGTAAGTTCTTCTTAATTGAATCTCTGCCGTTAGTACTAAATTCACTTCTTGTATTCTTATTAGCTAGACTAGTCCAAGTCTTTCCTTCATCAGTAGATACTTGAACCATACCGTAATCCCATGTTTCTTCAATATCATAATAATTATCGAATTTAAGAGTTGCATTTTTTACAGATGTAAGATCAGCTTCAAAAGCTATCTTATTATCATTATCATCAACTTTATTTCCCCATATAACTTTATCCGAAGATCCTTTTGGATCATTTGCTACTTGCCAAGGATTAGGATTACGAACAAAACTAACTCCATTAAATAATATGTCTTTTATATCTTTTCCACCGTCTAATTTAATATAATCGGCGCCCCAAGCAGGAACTCCTAATTTTTCATGTTCTTTTGCTGCAGCATAATTAACTTTTGCATCTATGCTTTTGAAATTATATATTCCTTTTCCAGGGTCCTTGCTGTCTATTGCAACAGCTACAGAAAATCTTCTGAATAACTCAGCAAAGTCTATTCCTGTATTATACTTAGCAAGCATTTTATTCATACTAACTATACCATGATCAGTATCTTTAGCAAGATCTTTTATAAAGTCTTTGCCAAAGTGATCATATAAATACAATTGGAACAAATATGCCTGTCCATAATCGCCTAAAGTTTCAGGACCAGTTTTTGAGTTATAGTACTCATCCCATTGTACTAATGAATTTTCTGGATGGTCTAAGAAATAATTTACATGTCCCCAATTATGACCATAACCACATAAATACTGTGCAAAATCTGACATTCCTTCATTTATCCAAGTCTCCTCACCATTATCATTATCATTATGAATTAGGTGCTGGAATTCATGAGCTATTGTACCATATATATCATTACTTGCTAACCTTTGATCCCATTTTGCACTATCTATGTTAATTATATTTCTATCAAGGTAACTAGCAAAAGTTGGTGAGAAGAAACCTGCAACATAAAATGGATAGCTTGGATCATAATAATTTTCATCTTTAAAGTTATCCACAAGCATCATAAATCTTTCTTTTCCATCTACAGGCACATAATAATCCTTAGGAAGTCCTAACTTACCAGGTAAAACTGCATTAGAACCAGTTCTTGATTTAGGCATACCAAAGAACTCCGTATCTTTAGTCAATATGTTATTACTAAATTCATTTTTAAGCTTATCTACTTGTTCCTGGTTTACTACATGTGCAGGTCTACTGTCACCTTTTCCAAAGCTTAAATCATCAGCTACCCAAACTTCAACCTTATCATTTATACTTCTTAATGTAAATTTTTTAAGATAATCACCTTTTACATTATCATAAGCTAAAAACCACTTAGTTCCTCCATCATAGGTAAAATTAGGATTACTTGTATCAGCCTTAGCTGCAGAAGTATCATTTAGATTAATACCTTTTGCAGAGTTAAGTATGTCCTGCTCCACCTTGGCTCTACCATTAGGATCGGTGTCCTGTGCTTTAAGTATTGGGTCTACATCTAATGTTTCACCATATCTACTGGTATTATATTTATCATTTGTAGAGGCTTTTACCGATACTGGATTAGCTCCATTCGTTACTATCATGCCTAAAGCTAATAGACCTGAAAGCACTAGTGTTGAAATTTTTTTCTTATTCATTTTCCCCCTCCTTTTTTGTACCTGTTGTGATAAAAATATACAGCTCATTTATAATTTTACATTATTTACCTTGTGATTTCAACCATTTTTTACCATTTGCTTGACTTTCTTCGTAAGCATTTCAAAGCAGTATAAAAAAATCCCACAAACCTAAGTTTAAGGGATTATAATAAATTTATTAGTATACAATAAAAAAATATAATATATTGATTTAGCTATTCACTTTTTCTATTAGAAATACATATGAATTGTTTATCCTGGCATATAGTTTCACTCGTTAGAATCTAAAAAGATATAGGCTCATTCAATTTCAAATAGTTGTGCATCTCTTTATTATATTCTAAACTATTTTAGTATCAATATTTTTTATAATATGTGAAACTATATCACCTAGTTCAAGCTCTTTTGGTATAAGAAATAATGTGTCTCTTATTAATTCAAAACAATTATTTAAATTTTCTCTAGTATCTTTTATACATAGAATAGAATCTATTCTCTCTTCTAAGTTTTCCGGTTTTATCTTTAGATTACTAACTATATATTTTGTCCATTTCCAATCTGGTTCCCACTGTCTATTTACTGCATATAAAATTCTCAAAATCTTTTGAATGTCTGGTATCATTCTTTCAAGAAATGGCATTTTGTCCCCTCTTTTAGAGAGCATCTTTCTAGCTTCTATTGACAAATCTATAGTCCAAGGTTTAATTGTGTTTAGTATAATATCTTTTTCAAGCTTTTCTGGATAAAGCTTCAATTGCTCTTGTACATCTCTTAATATACCATTATCTCTTATAGAAATTGCATCTCTAAATGTTGAAGCAAGAATAAGTTTATCATGAGTACATACTTTACCCACTGCAATTGAATCTATGTTATTTTTCATACTAATAATAGTTTGCCATCCTGCTTCAATCCAATAATCTTTGTACTTAAATATTATCCATACTGAACCGTCCCCTATTGGTGCACCATATGAATATATATCTGTTCCTTCTATTTGTTTAATCCAATTAATTCTATCCTCTTCTGGTATTAAATCGTTTACTAAAAATTCTATTTCAATATCAGAATTTTCATCTGCAAGATTCCTTGAAACAGATCCAACAATAATAATTTCCTTTCCATATTCTAATGAACATTTACCAGCAATTTCTTTTGCTACCTTAATTCTATCTTCACATTCTGCATTAAACATATTTTTATCCAAAACCATCTCCCCCTATCCCACATAATTATACTATATAAATCATTAATTCACCATTAAATGTATATCAAGTAAATACTTGTAATACCGTATCAACTTTACTTAATATTAAAACCTTTTGCTATATTTCTTCTATATCTTTTAGTATAACTAATGTTAAATACTTTTTTAAATATGTGCAACCTTTCCATTAAAGAAATTAATATACTTGCTATAACAGTACTTATTACAAACATTGCACAATATAAGACTATATTTATTATGACAGGTAAATGATACATATAATTATTTATATCTATTATTATTAAAATTGGTGCTAATTCTGAAATTATGAAAATAGCTAACTTTACTATAGATAACTGAATTGATTTTTTAGGACATGTATTAATACATCTTTGACAGCTTTCACAATTACTACTCCATTTAGGTTTTCCATTATGCATACTTATTACTTTTGCTGGACAAGCCTTCTCACATTTACCACAATTAATACAAGCATCATCTGCTATAAATGTTTTACCTAAAATCCTTCTTCCTAAATTAATAAACATAATAAAAATAACCCAGCTCAATGTTAATGCTATAATATTTATTTTCTTAAAACTTTCTTCATTGTTAACTATTCTTTTGGTTATTTCTATTATGGCAGCTTCTGCATCTTTAAATGCTCGTTCTTCTACTTCTTTACTTTGTGGATTTAAAATTTGAGTAAAGTTATAAGTATAAACAACCATATCTGTGAAAAACACTTTAAAACCTTTTTTATCTAATATACGTTTAACGTGACTTAATGATTGCCCCTCAGCTCCAGCAGAGGTACACAAAACCACTGCCTTGCATTCATTTGAAGATTTAATCTTTGAAATATACTTTAGCATAATTGAAGGAGTGCCAAATCCATAAACAGGGAAACAAAATATATGAAGTTCGTAATCATTTAAATTTACATCCTTATCTTTTTCAATATTTAATAAATCTACTTCAAAGCCCATACTTCTTAATTGACTTTCTATTGTTTTAACCATATGATAGGTATTTCCTGTTCCTGAAAAATAATGAATAAGATATTTACACATGAATAATACTCTCCTTTCATCATTTACCAAACATGCTATTTACAACACTCCAAAATACATCAATATCATCATTAACTTCTTCCGGTTTAAAACCAACTACTCTAAGCATACTTATTCCTATATACAATGCCATTACTGCATAAGCAGACTTATTTATATCTGTTTCTTTAAAATCACCAGCTTTATTTCCATAATGAATAATTGATGAAATTCCATTAAAATCACCTTTATATACTTCTTGTAAAACTTTCTGTAAATTTGTATCTATCATTACTCTTGAAAAAAAACTTACAAATAATTTAGCTTTCTTTGCAGGAGGTATATGCATCAACTCTACTCCATTAATTTCTGATACATTTAATTTAAGTTCAGCTTCCTTATTAAGGTTATAATACTCTGGCAAAGCATTTTTCTGAACTATTTGAAGAATTTCAAAGGGTGTCATATCCTTTCTCACTTCACTGTTTATCTTTGTATTATAGTAACTTAAAAATGCTCTAAAAGCTTCAAGAATAAGATTATCCTTACTTTTAAAATAGTAACTAACAACACCCTTAGAGCAATCAGCTTCTTTTGCTACCATACCTAATGACATTTTTTCTATTCCTACCATGCAAATACACTCTAGTGTTGAATTAATTATTTGACTTCTTCTTATAGGTTCCATTCCAACTTTAGGCATATACTTCCTCCTAATATATAATTATTTTATTTTGACCAGTCATCTTAAAATAACAATACCACATTTGTAATAAAAAAACAATATAACAATACTTATAAAAATATTGTTATATTGTTTGTTGTTATTATTAAAAGTAAATGTACCCGATGAGGAAAATCTTATGTGTTTATTAAATAAAATTTTAAACTTTGGAAATTATCGTCTTAATACAT
Organism: Clostridium muellerianum; assembly: GCF_012926525.1. Taxonomy (GTDB): domain Bacteria; phylum Bacillota; class Clostridia; order Clostridiales; family Clostridiaceae; genus Clostridium_AM; species Clostridium_AM muellerianum. The sequence continues at coordinate 22,707 of NZ_JABBNI010000014.1, read as the reverse complement.
CTATTAGTAAAATAAAATAAGCTTTCTAAAATTTGAATTTTTAGTTAAACAACGTTTTTTAATTTATATTTTGTAAACTTTATTCTCCTTTTTCATTTTTAATAACAATGGAGGTTTATCTGATATAATTCCATCAACATTTAATTTTATCATGTTATTTATGTCCATTTTTCTATCAACAGTCCACGCATATATCTCTTTATTTCTCCTGTGAATATTACTTACCATTTTTCTACTTATAGCATTTTCCTGTACACTATAAAAATTTACATTTAGTGAATCTAAATTATTCATAGGTCTGCTAACTATATAACCTGTCTGTATATTAGGATTTAAACTTTTAACATCCAATAAAATTTTATAATTTACTGAATGAACCTTGCATTGATTAACAAAATTATTATCATCAATAATTTTAACTACTTTATTAGTAAGATCTTCAGTATTTCCGTAAGGCTTTATTTCTATTATTATCTTTAACTTGCCATTACTTTTCTTAATCACTTCATCTAACGTAGGAATTTTTTCCACCCCACCCTTATGAAAAGGTGCTCTTATATTTAATTTTTCAATTTCATCGAAATTTACTTCATCCACATTTTTATTTAAACCAGTAAGTCTTCTAAGATTTCTATCATGCATTAATACTATTACTCCATCTTTAGTTTCTTGAACATCAATTTCCGCATAATTCACTTTAGAGTTTATTGAACTTTGAATTGCTTTTAAAGAATTTTCTGGTTCTGCAAAACACTGTGCTCTATGAGCAATTACCTTCACATTTTCAACTTCTAATGTATCTTTTAAAAAATTTTTATTATTTTCTGATTTATTGGAAACATTTTTAACTAAAATAGTTTTATCACTATTTTTTTGTAAGTTCTTTTTATATTCACTAATGCTAATTGAAGTAATTGACATTACAATCACAAGAATTAAACAAATTTTATAGAATTTACTTTTCACTTTATCAACTCCGTATATTCTTTAATGTTGTAATGATTAAAAAAATTATATATGAATAAAATTAAATATTCACAGACTACATTTATGCAAATCTCTTGATATATATTATAACAGCAAAATCTTAATTTAATCTTTTAATTTTATATAAACAGAAAAAGTTGTTCCTTTTCCAGGTTCACTATCAATTTCAATTTTACCATTATGTGCATCAACTATTGATTTCACTATAGACAAACCTAATCCATAACCCCCTTGTGCTCTAGCCCTATGTGATTCTATTCTAAAGAACCTATCAAAAATCTTGTTAATATACTCTTTTGAAATTCCAGTTCCATTATCCTTAACACTAATTATCGCATAACCTTCTGAAAAGTTTAACACCCTATCAACAGTAATAACAATTTCTCCTTTTTTTTCATCTGTATGTCTCACAGCATTTTGTACTAAATTAAAAATTACCTGTTTAATTTGGTTTCTATCTGCAATTACATTTATATTTTCTTTTAGATTAAATTTAATATTTCTTTTATTAGCTAATATATTAAGCTGTGATGAGATTTCTTTGACGATATCACTTAAATCTTCTATATTCATTTTTTGTGATATATGCTGATCTAATCTATTTAACATTAATAAATCATTTACTAACTTTGATAATCTTTCACTTTCCATTAAAATACTATTTAGTGCTAAATCTAGTTTTTTCTCATCTTTAGCAGCTCCTCTTAATAATACCTCAACAAAACCATGTATAGAGGTTAATGGTGTTCTTAATTCATGAGAAGCATCTGAAAGGAATTGTCTCATCTGCTCCTTAATTTCTTGTTCTTTATTAAAAGAACTTTCTATTCTTTGAAGCATATTATTAAAAGCTATTGACAAGCTATCTATTTCAATTTGTCCATTATCTATTGGTAAACGCATATTTAATTGTTCTACATCAATATACTCCACAGTATCTGTCATTTTATATAGAGGATTTAAAGTATATTTAAATACCTTTCCTCCAATTATAGCTCCGATAATTAGTACTAAAATAGATGCTACTATATAAATATATGCTTGCCTGTATATTAAATCTTGTATGGGACTTGCTGATAAACTTAGTTGTATTATTCCTAAAGGTGAATTAATATTACCTATCTTTCTAAATCCAACTATTTGTAGATTACCATTTTCATCTTTAACCAATCTATATCCTTCTAAGGTTCCTTTTTGTTTAAGCAAATCCTTATACTCATTTTGCGATAATAAAGGATTTGATACAGGTTCACCTCTTCTTCTTCCTAAATCTAAGGAATCATTTGAATTATGTCTATTATTACCAACTTGAACTGTACTGCTTGCTATGCAATTACCATTTACATCAATAACTGCTGCACCCATATTAGTATCAACAGTCATATTAATAAGTTTATTGGCATTTTCTATAACATCTTTTGATGTTTTTATGCTTTTTAACGTTTTTATATCCATATTATGAAATCTTGCATCTAATATTTGCTCTTTACTTCCATATAAATATTGTTCTAATGTGACATATTGAAATATTTCCATTATAATAAAAAGCAGTACTAATATTAAAATAAATCTAGATACTAATTTCCACCTTAAACTTTTCCCTTTTACCAAATTACTCACTTTTTTCATCTTATCACAACCTTATAATATAATAGCGCTCTTAATGGTACTTAAAATATTATTATCTTTATATAAAATTTTATCTATTCAATATATAATAATACTTCAACTATGTTTTTGTAAATATTAAAGCGTGAATGAATTTATACTCTTGCATTCACGCTTTTATTACCAAAATCCTTGAATCTATTTTAATATAAGTTTTGACTCTTCTTCACTATAATCTCCATCACAATCTAATATACCAATCTCCATCTTAATTGTTACCTTATCCTTTGATATATCATCAAATTCTATGCAATATCCATCACCAGTGTCCTCTATACTTTGAACTCCTATACCTGTGCTGGTATATAAATGTGAAAGCATACTAAATACCTGTTTTTTATCATCACCTTTAATATAGACATGAAGCTTTCCACCTTTTCTCTCCACATTATAAATTTCAGCTTTTTTTCCATTCTTAAAGGTAGTTTCTTTTGTATAAATTATGCCTTGATCCTCTTTTTTAGGAAGTTTATCAAATTCTTTTTCTAATTTATCACAGTACGCTATATTTTCTTCCTTTGTCATATTCTTAAATACATCATCTTTTATTTCTTTTTTAGTATGCTTTACAACTGAAATGTTATTACAATCTTTAATAGTATTGTAATTTATATTCTCTACAAAGGTATAAAAATTGTCATCCTTTCCGCTTCCTCCTCCAAATATAGGATAAATCTTATTATCTATCTTGAGATAAAAACCATCCATCCACTTGTTACTGCCAATAATAGCTCCAAAAGGATTGGCTTCAATATGCTTAATATTTATTCCTATATCCTTAGACATAGTTACCTGTTTCTCAATGTCTTCCTCAAAATTCTTTGAAAAATCTCCCTTTATGTCCCATACTAATGACTTACTAAAAGCATCACTAGTGGCTTCTATTTTAAAGTTTAACTTGCTGGGATACTCCCTATCTGTTTCAGGAAAATTAAGAACTTTAAGCTCTGTATTTTTATCAATATTTTTTGATCCGCCAAAGGAACCAGTTTTTAAAGCTTCTCCATTAATTTTATAACCAAAGAACACTAAAGGCTTCTTTGATTTTGACCACTTATCGCCATACTCCGTCTTTAAAGCCACCTTTATAACATGTTTTGTTACTACAATATTTTCTAAAGTAACCTTTACACCATTCTCTTCATAAGTCTTTCCTATGTAAGCAGAAGATGGTAAATACTCCGGTTTAAATCCTAGACCTACATATATTTTATCAAATACAGGTAATACCTTTGCTACTACACTGCCTCCATTATAAAATAGCACTGCTGCTATTGCTACTGAAGCTGCTATAGCTCCTAAAGCACTTCTTTTCAACCTACTTTTTCTCTTTGTAATCTTTTTTCTTAAACTCTTTTTTATATTTTCTTTTTCTTCCTTAGAAAAACTTATTTTCATAGAATCATATTCTGCTAAATCTATGTGTTCTAAATCTATATTCATAAAATCATTTGCCATTATAATTTACCTCCCATAAATACGTGTTTTAGCTTTTTCCTAATTCTCAAAAGCCTATTGCTTATGGCACTTTTATTTATTCCTAAGTTAGCGCTTATTTCATCTAAACTCTCTTCTTTTAAATAGCGTCTAACAATTATTTCTTTACTAGCTTCATCTAGCATTTCTAGATTAGACTTTAAAGCTTCTTCCTGTAACTTCTTATGTACTTCTTCAAAAACATTATCACAAGTACTATAAGCTAAATCTTCTTTTAATTCCAAGCTATTACTATGTCTTTTTTCTTTTCTTAGTACATCTATTGCTTGTCTTTTAGTTATAACTGCAAACCATTTACCAAAATCTTCACTGCTTCCCTTAAAGAAAGCTATGTTATCCCAAACCTTAAGTAAAACATCATTAGTACATTCTTCACTAAGCTGCCTATTATTTAAAACACTGAAACTAACCTTTAATCCTAAATCAGAATAGTTATCCACTAAATAATCTAGAGCTTTTAAATCTTTACGCCTTAGCCCTTCAATAAAATTGTCTTTATTTATCATCTTATACATCCTTTCTAAAGGTACCTTCATCTATATAAACGTAGATAATCATAAAATCTATCGGATAAAACTTAACATATATAATTGAAAATTTGTTACTTTTCCAATTATAGTACTACAATAAAACCAAAAAAAGAAGGATAATAACAGTAAACTTGTAAGTTTTCTTTCTTTATTACCTCAAAGATATACATGTATTAAATCAAATTAATAATAGAAATATGCACTTTAAATAGCATAAAAATTAATTCAAACATTATTAAAAAATAATAATAATTCATGTTATAATAAATTTATTGTGTTAATTGAAAGTTTTAAAAAAATATGAAATAGCAAATTTTAAACAATGAAATAGCATTTCTAAATTACACAAAAATATACTTATTGCAAGGATATGGAGGAAACGTAATGAAAATTGATAAAGTACAAGTATTCGGCTGGGAAGCTGCCATAAGAGGGATGAGAAATCCTATGAATAGTTGGGATAGATCTGATAGCCAATATTATAATGGTAATATTGAAATAGGCACTAACGATTTAAGACTTATGCAAAGATTAATATTAGCAGGTACAGAACATAGTAAGTATATGAGATATATTACTGTATATATGGATATCAATGCTCCATTATACTGGTGGAAAGAGTTTGATACTTACAAGTTTTGTGAAAAAAATAGTACAAGTACTATGCATAAAATTACTTCGAGACCATTAACTTATGATGATTTTGAATTTGATTTTGAAAGTGAAAATAGAACTAATATAATAAATGACCTTAATGATATGATAGATAAATATAAAAATACGGAAAACTCCAGTGATAAGGAAACTATTTTTAGAGCAATAGTTCAGGATTTACCAAGTGCTTTTAAACAAACTAGAACTATTGTAACTAATTATGCAGAGCTTAGAAATATGTACTTTCAAAGAAAAAATCATAAGCTTACAGAATGGAGAGAGGTTTTCATTAATTCATTAAAATCACTACCATACTCAGAAGAATTGTTAATGAATAAATAGCTTAGACTTTTCATTAAAAATAATTCTGTGCAAACTTCAATATAGATAAATATTTCTATTATATCTATATTGAAATTTACACAGATTTTTTACATGTTCTCAAATGCTAACTTATTATATTTCTTAACCTTACAAGCTCATTTCAAATTCAATTTCATGCTTTAAAGGTATATTAAATTCTCCGATCATTGGTATGGACGGTTTTATCTTTCTATCAATATCCAAAGCATTACGATATATACGCATCATGTCAAATCCACGCTTTTGATAAAAAGCTATGGCATTAATATTATCATTAGTTGTAATCAATTTTATTTTTGTACACTTTGCTTTAACTGCTATTTCCTTAACTTTATTTACAAGGATAGTTCCAATTCCTTGTTTTTCTTTTAAACTATCTAAAGACATAATTTCACATTCATTATCTTTAATTTCATATGTTACTAATGCAATGATTGCTTCATTTTCAAATATGACAAAGCCATCTAATGTTGTCATATCAACTATTTTTCCTCTAACAACCATATTGGTAGAAAACCAATGAGAGTTTATAAAATCATTCACTTGTTGTCTATTTTCGGTAGATATATTTTTTATATTCATGTTTTCTCCTTTCTAAAGAAATCATCTATAATTATATTTCTAATTCTTGTCATAAAGAAATTCCAATACTTTATTATGTAAAAATGGTTGAATTAAAGGATACGTTAAGCTATTCGGTGTAGTATTAACTAATGTAATTTCACTTACTTCATAGTCAGGCAGCTTATCTAACTCTTCTATTTTCGAATAAAATAGTTGTCCAAAAGATTCTGTATAATCTATTGGTTCATCACTTTTTACCGAATACACACATACTGGAGTTATATTAAACTTTTTTGCTCCTGTTTCTTCAAATAACTCCCTTGAAGCAGTTTTATTAATATCTTCGCCTATTTCCCTATGTCCTCCTGGTATCTCCCAAGTGTTCCTCCCCTTAACTTTTACGTAAATCCACTTTTCATTGTATTTTGCCATTATCACGGCAAACAATAATTTATTATCTTCTATGGTATTCAAATCATAAAAGTTTATTTCAAGCATATATTTTGTTACCCTCCTTTGAATTGTAATCACTTATCATAAACTTTTGTAAAACACTATTTGTCTATATCTTATATTCATTATAAAATAATATCCATAGATCTACTTTGCATAAACCTATGGATGTTCCTTACTATTTATATTAAGAATTTGTTTTTAAATTACCTTTATCTAAATGTATTTCAACATTCATATCCGCTTTTTATAACCTACTAAGAATAATATATCTTGGACATAACCATAAAAATTATATTACAGTAATTTTTCATACAATCTAAACCAGTTTAAACCATAGCTTCCAAGGCCCAAATCAACTGTATCAATATATTTAAAGCCACATTTTTCATATAGCCTAATGGCAGGTATATTTCCTTCATAAACATCCAATCTAATTGATTTAATTTGTGCCTTAATGCTATGTTCAATAGAAAAATCCATTAATGATTTGCCTACACCACATTTCAAAAAATCCGGATGAACTACAAATGTATGTACAACAAAAATATCCGAATAGTCAGACTCAAACTCCCATTTAGCTTTATAATATGCAGTTTCAGGTTCATGACTTAAAATAATAGAACCAATAATTTTTCCATTATGTTTTGCTGTATAGAGGTTACCTTGCTTAACTCCATCAATTGCATTTTGACGAACAGGATACACTCCCTTTATCCATCCAGGATAGTTTACTCCCTTTGCCAGGTAATCATTCAAATCGTTATAAAGTTGTTCTAATTCATCAATATCGTTGGTTTTTCCTAAATCAAAAGTAATATTCATGCGTATATCCCCTCCAATCAACCTTAATTATATAATATGAAAATGGATATTTTAGAATGCATATATACATTCTAAAATATCCTAATTTATATAAATCACAATTAATTACTTTGACCAATAATTTGGGAGAACTAACATCACAGGCAGCTTTGTATGTGAATCCCCTTTAGCTGTATTTATCTGCCCCTGTGTAAGAAAAATGCTATCTGTAAGATTAGCCCCTCTAAGGTCAGCATCTCTCAAATCAGCTCCTATGAAATCAGCTCCACTTAAATCCACTCCTCTAAGATTTGCTGCAATAAGGCACGCTCCCCTCAAATCTGCACCTACAAGATTTGTTTTTCTTAAGTCTGCACCAAAATAATCTAATGGTCTAAAGTTAGATTTTTTATCTTTTGAAGCAGGTTTTCTTCCGCTGCATGCTTTAGCACGTATCATGTCACTGGTATCTCTAAGCAAAGCATTAACCTTGCTTCTATGTTCTTCCACATCTACCACTAATAGATCATCAATGTTAAGCATGGTAAGGCCTTCAGTATCATCTATCAATAAACTTAGCTTTTCTTTCATATGTTTGTCTCTTTGCAGCATAAAGGCTTCATTAAGATACCACAGCATTTCATGAAGCTGCCTCATAATAAGGAATGACTGAAACATTTTTTCAGCAAATTCTGTGTCCTGTCTCCAATCACGACCACCACAAGTAACTTGAGCTACTTTTTGACCAGCACCAAAGCAATCATATGCAGTACAACCTTTAAGCCCTTTACTTCTAAGATTTTTGTGAACAGCGCAAGTGAAATCTGCTTGTAGATTTATACAAGGTTTACCAGCATCTTTATTTGTGGGGAAACCTTCAGAAGCTGAAAAATATAATGCTATACAACACAGTCCAAAACATTTTTCACAATTAACTTTCAATTCTTTATTAATCTTATGTTCATGTATATCTATCATGTTTATTACCTCATATTAAAAAATATAAATAAATTTTACTTTTAAAGTATATCATATAATTTCCAATTATTAAATTAATACCTTGGTTTTTCTTTCTGTGCAGCATAGAAAGTATCTACACCCTTGTTTTTCATATTATCATTATTTTCTTTCCATACCCTAGAAAGAGATTCATTATATGTTGTAGGATTACAAGGATATTTAGAGCATTCAAAACAAAAATTTACTTTTTCTTTTTTGTGGCATGTGTTTATACTACATTGACAGGTAGGCTTATCACTAAAACGACACCCTGGGCAACTTCCCTTCGAAAAGTGCCTTAAAATAGCTAAAAATTCTTCATAGTGATTAAATATAGGCATAAAATCCTTTGTTTTTTTAGCCATATTTTCAAAGTTCTCTAAACTCTCATTAAGCTCTTTGCTTAATTTTACTATTTTACTGTTTTCATAGCTTGCACACCTAGAGCAATCATTTCCACAGGGAGCTAAATCTTTTACAGCTTGTTCATAGTTATTCATTACAATTCCTCCTTTTACTTACGTAAAAATATTTTCTTTCACTTATATAGATGCAGTAAAAAGAAGAAAGTCACGTTTTTATATAAAAATTTTATTTAATTTTTATTAATATACATTTCATTTATTACATTAACAACTTTTTCATACCACTGGTTTTGAGGTTTTCTATCCGGCATATTTTTATACAAGAAGTTTATCTTACCACGTACCTTTTTATTAAAAGTATAATTTGATTTAGTATAATCAAGCTTTGTCATTAGTTTATGAGAATTTTTTTGTAAATTCTCTCGAGTTTTAGAAAATTCAATCCAAGCTTTGCAGCTGCACGGATTATTCACATCTAAAATATTACAATGTTCACTAAAAAATGAATCTAAGTTCATATGAGCACGATAAAGAAGTCCTTTTGTTGCACTTTTGGATATACCTATTATTTCTGAAACTTCTTCTAATGATAATCCAAACATATCAACTAATGAAAATGCTATCCTCTGATGTAATGTAAGACGCCTTACCATAGCAAGAAAGCAGCCATTTTGTAGATCACGAACTGCTTCTTCTACAATTACCTCATCTTCAGGTCTGGGAAGATTGTCCACAAATAAATGTTCTTCTTTTTCAAGAAGATTTATATCTTCATAAAGTAATTCATTATACCCATTATTTTTTCTTTGTTTCATAAGAAAATTATTAAAACATATTTTTCTAAGCCAAGCTCTAATTGCATCTGAATTTTCTAAAGTTCCGATTTTCTGCCATGCATTAATAAATGTTTCCTGTGCTAAATCTTCTGCAACATATGGATCACAAGACAATTTTAAAGCATAGTTAAAAACATAAGTTCCATATGTATTTATAAGTAGTTCTATATCCATAAATTCACTTCATTTCTATATTCTTTTATTAATTATATCACGAAAATTTCTTCAAACGCACATAAAATCACTTCATAAGAAAATTTGTTAATGAAATAGTAATAGGTATAGTAATCATAGATAAAACAGTGGTTAAAAGCTCACATTTTGAAGCAATTACTTTATTTCATTATATGCAGATTATACTTATTTTAACTATCCTAAAGTTTCATTAAAACTTCCTACTCTATATCCCTGTAAATCTAATGTTACATATTTAAATCCACATTCTTTTATTTTACTTGCGATAGTATCTAAAAGTTCTTCATTAAATAGCTTACTTCTATCACTTCTACTTACTTCAATCCTTGCTAAATCCCCATGACATCTTACTCTAATAGCTCTAAACCCTATACTCATCATATACTTTTCAGCATTTTCAATCTTTATAAAATCTTCTTCTCTTAATTCATTTCCATAAGGTATTCTTGTTAAAAGACAAGCATATGGCGGCTTATCCCAGGTATTAAGATTTAACTCCTTAGAAAAGGCTCTTATTTCCGCTTTTGTTAATTTGCATTCTAAAAGTGGACTTTTTACATCTAATTCCTTTAATGCTCTAAGACCTGGCCTATAATCCTTTGTGTCATCAAAGTTTGTTCCATCAATTACATAGTTATATCCTTGCTCTTTAGCTATAGATAATATCATGTTAAATACTGCCGTTTTACAAAGATAGCATCTATCCTCTGGATTAAACTTAATTGAATCAATAATTGGAGCTTCTATGATTTCATGTTTAACACCTAATTCTTTAACCAGTTCTTTAGCTTCTTCTATTTCCCACTTTGGAATGTATGGTGATAAAATTGTCACTGCTTTTACATTATCACCAAGTGCTTCTTTAGATGCCTTAAGTAAAAATGTACTATCCACACCACCTGAAAAGGCTAAAACTACTTTTCCTAAACTTTTAAGATATTTTATTAGTTCTTTATATTTAGCATCATTTGTCATAATATATCTTCCACCTTTCATCCATACCATCAATGTAAAACTTATTTGTAATCTATTTTACACTTCTTCATTACTAGTGCCTATTAAAACTTTCTTTTTAAATGCTTTCTATTTCACCTAAGTAAATCCTTAAAACATTTGGAATCTCCAAATCCCTATGACCTATTCCATATGCTACCTTTTTTATAGAAAAACCTATTTTTTCAGTAAATTCTTTAACATTAGTTTTTAATATAGCTGCTCCTGTAGGTGTGGTTGTTTCAAAAGGCACTCTTCCAATATTAACTGGTACATTTTTTAGTATTTCAACAGTTGCTGGAGCTGGTACAGGTATAATACCATGAACACATTTAACAAAGCCTCCTCCAAGCTGAACTGGAGAAGCAATAATCTTATCAACCTGTAAATAATCTAAACAAATAGCGGCTCCTACTATGTCTACAATAGAATCAATAGCACCTACTTCATGAAAATTTACTTCATATAAAGTTTTTCCATGAACTTTGGATTCTGCTTCTGCCACCTTCGTAAACATTTCTAAGCTCAGCTTCTTAACATTACATTTTAAATCACTTGAAGTTATTATATTTTCTATATCTTTCAAGTTTCTATGATGGTGCTCATGATTACTCTCATTAATATGCACATGATTTTCATGGCTGTGCTCGTTACTATGATTGTGACATTGTTCATGAACATGCTCATGAATGTGGTTATCATTATGGTCATGTAAGACTTCAGCCTTATTAATTAATTCATGTTTTAATATAACATCTACCCTAGTTCCTGTTATTCCTAATTTTGCAGCCTTTTCAATTTTTATTTCATATTCTTGATCTAAATTAAGCTTTAAAAGTTCCTGTACTAAATATTCCTTAGAAACTCCTAAATCTAATAGTGCTGCTAAATTCATGTCACCACTTATGCCGCAAAAACAATCATAATATAATATTTTCATGTCCATCACTCCTCCTCTGAAGCTAAATAATATCTTGTACAATGTTTAATAATCCTTAATATATACTACACTTTATTAGAAAATCTTCATGCTTTACAATATTTTCATATTTATCATACTTAATTATATTATGATATAAATAATATAATATATAAGTCAAGTATATATAATATTTTCACCCTATAATTCTTTTAGTAATTTTGCAAAGATAATATTATACTTAAATTTTCTATACATTAATTATACTATAAAATTCGATATATCGTTTAAATATAAACTATAAAGGTCTGACTTTGAAAATCAAATTACATTGTACCTTTTATAAAAATTATTCCTGCAATAAATACAGTATATAACACAACGTTAAATGATAACCTTTTAGCTGTTAAACATCTTCTTTTTAGGGTTATCCATATAACTAAGATAGATATAAAAGTTATTACTGCTGAAAGTATAAGAGAATTATCCAGCATCCATGGAGTAAACATAATTCCTAATGCACTTGGTACTGTAGCCTGGATCATCATAGAACCACTAATATTTCCAAAAGCTAAATCCTCTTTTCCCTGTCTTACCCAAATAAGTGCATTTAATGTTTCTGGTAATTCTGTTGCAATTGGGCTTAACAACAATGAAACAATATGAGGTGGAATTCTAAACAAAACACTTAATGTATCCAAATTATGTACGAACACTTGTGAACCAATAAAAATAAATATAAGAGATATCATAGTTTGCAATAGAATCAAAGCCTTCTTTGGATTTATACTTTTAGGACTAAATTTTAATGGTTCCAGCTCTCCTTCACTTGCAACTGCTTCCGCATTCATTTCTTTGTAAAAGTAAACTCCATAAGCTATTAGAAATAAAGGTCCTAACCAGGGTTTTATCGAAAAAGCTACAAGACCTAATCCTATTTTAAAAACAAAAATAGCCATAAACCAAACCTGATTTCTTGCTAGTTTTTCGCTATTAACCTTAATACAACTGCCAACTTTTCTCCTATTACTAAATATAACTATACTAATACCTACAATGGCATACGCAAGTGTACTCAAAACAAGAGGACCTCCTAACGCTGCTCCAACTCCTATATCCTTTTGACTTGAATTTGCCCCAAACACTACAGCTATAAATGTTACAATGCTTTCTGGTAAGGCTGTACCAAAAGCCGCTAGAATTGAACCTACTGCACTTTGAGAAATCTTAAACACTTTACCTACCCATTCAATTCCATTTACAAATAGCTCACAGCTAAAATAAATTAAAAGTGCTGCAAATATCATGATTAAAATTGTTACTATCATCTTTTTCCTCCTTAAACCAAAAAATAAAAGACCTTTGGCGCATTAAAAACACGCCAAAAGTCTCGTTTCACATTTTTGTGGATATTGCCAGGTTTCTCACCAATATGTTGACAATACCTATCAAACTACTCCCTTTTGTATATATCTATGTATTTCATTAACAAAGTATACTAAATTCACTTAATAGTGTCAATAAATTAGCTCTAACCGTTGAATAAAATTTAATATAAATATTTTTCTAATCCGTGTCACAACTTTTAGTACTTATGTGTTAATATTATAGATACCAAATTTAACAAAAGGTATTGAAGATATTCTAGAATGTTCATCAAAAGCTTTTAAGCAAGGTTGACCAAAGAGGGAGGAAGACAATTAAAGATATGGGTGTTATTAGTTATTTCAAGAAGAAAAAACAGGAACAGAATTTTAAAACTGCATATAAAAAATATTATGACACCATCTTGAAAAGAATCTCATACCTCACTGGGGACATGCATGTAGCAGAAGATTTAACACAGGAGGTATTTATGAAGTTATATAATTCGCCACCTGATCATGACAACATTGCTGCATGGTTAAATATGGTTTCTACTAATGCTTCCTATAATTATATGAGAGATAAAAAAATTCATGAAGAAAAAAATGAGATGATTTATAAAAAAGAAATGGATAATGTAATTTCAATTGAAGATGTTGCAATTAATAATTGTGAAGTAGATTTAACTAAACAGGTGCTAAATATGCTTTCACCTAGAGATCGTACGTGTCTACTTCTTAAGTTTTCCGGATATAAATATAGTGAAATTGCAGAGGTAATCGGAGTTCATAAAAACTCTGTAGGTACACTTATATCAAGAGCACAAACAAAATTTAAGGAAAACTACTTAAATTTAGAAAAAGGAGTGAATAAAAGTGAAGTGTCTAAGTGAAGGAAGCATTCAAGCATATATTGATAAAGAACTTAGTGATATTGAAATAGAAGAACTAGAAATGCATCTTTTTCAATGTAAGAAATGTAAAGAAATTTATATGAAATTGAAATCTGTAAATAGCTTTGCTGTAGATAAGCTTCAAAATTATAAGGAAGAATTTAATATAAATCATATAAAAACAGGAAATAAGAATATTAAAATAAAAGAGAAAAAAGGAGAATTTAAAATTATGAAAAAATACAAAAAGGTAGCCATTGCTGCTTGCGCAATTCTTGCTATAACTACTTGTGTTTCTGTAAAACCTATAAGAGCAGCAGTTATTAATGCTGCTTCAATTTTTAGAGCAAATGATATTAAAGGAGTAAACCTTTCATTAGATGATGTAAAAAAACTCCAAAGTGAACTTGAAAAACATAAGACAGATATTAATATTGATAAAATAGGTAAGATTAAATACCAAGGCGGCGAACAAAAAAATACAACCATGGATGAAGCCAAAAAAGTATTGTCCTTCACAGTATTGACCCCTGAAAATATATCGCAAAATGATATCAAAGATATTTATATGGATAGTCCTTCAAAAATGGATTTTACTTTAAATGTAGAAAACATAAATCAAGTTCTTAAATCTTTAGGCGGGAAAAAACTTTTTCCTAAAGATTTAGATGGAAAAACTTTTTCTTTAAATATGCCTGGAAAGATAGATATTAGCTATAAAGATCCTAAAACTAATAAAAAAATATATATATCAGAAAATAAATTACCAGAAATTGTTTCACCTGATGAAGCAAACATTGATGAAATATTCAATGCTCTTTCAGATCTTTCTATACTTCCCTATGATATGCAAAAACAGTTAAAATCTATGAAGGATTGGAAAAGTACTTTTTATATTCCTAATATAGGAAATAAGTTTGAAGAAATGAATATAAATGGAACCAAGGCTATTGGAACCTTTCAAAATGATAAAGAAGAAAAGCATTCTAACATTTTAATGCTTAAGGATAATGTTTTAATTAATATTACTGGTAATATAGACAAAAATGAACTACTAGAAATTACAAAATCTATGAGGTGATAAGTTTGATAATTGAAACAGAAAATCTTTCCAAAATGTATGAAAACAATAAAGGATGTAAAGATATAAATATATCTGTATCTCAAGGTGAAATTTATGGCTTTCTGGGTCCTAATGGAGCAGGAAAAAGTACATTTATAAAGACCATTGTGGGACTACTATTTCCTACTTCAGGAAGCGCCCAGGTGCTGGGAAAACCTATTGGAGATATGAACGCACGAAAAAAAATAGGATATTTGCCCGAACTTTTTAAATATCAGGAATGGATGACAGGATTAGACCTCCTGTCTTTCCACTCCTCATTATATAAACTTAATAAAAAAACTTCTTCTGCAAAAATAGAAGAAGTTCTTGAAATTGTTAATTTAAAAGGTGCTGAAAAAAACAAAATAGGTACTTATAGTAAAGGCATGCAGCAGAGAATAGGAATTGCCAGTGCTCTTCTTTGCGATCCAGAGCTTCTTTTTTTAGATGAGCCTACTTCTGCCTTAGATCCTATAGGAAGAAAAGAAGTTAGAGATATTATGCTTAAGTTAAAAAGTATGGATAAAACTGTATTTTTAAATAGTCATCTTTTAAGCGAAGTAGAGATGATTTGTGATAGTGCTGCTATTATTAGTAAAGGAAAAATTGTAAAACAAGGAAAAATCAATGATCTTTTAAAGGGAAATACTGTTTTAGATATTCATGTAGAAAATATAAATAATGAAATTTTAAATAAACTTAAAAAAATTGATAAACATGTAACCTTTGACGGAAAAAATATTAAAATGCATGTAAAGGAAAATAATGAAATACATGAAATTGCTTCATTAATTATATCAAGTGGAGGAAAACTCTATGGTCTTACTCCACACAGAAATAGTCTTGAAGACCTATTTATAAAACTTGTTGAAGGAGGTCAAAATTAATGTTTATCATTGCACTTTCCACTTTTAAAGAAATTTACAGAAAGAAAATTTTTCATTTCATAGGAATATTAACTATAATATATCTTATCCTTTTAACCATCATTTTTAAGTTTATAAATAAGAATATGCATCAGAGTAACGGAATGATAGATATGATTGTAAATCTTTCTTCAACTATTTCTATAGTTGGTTTCTATTTCTCAAGTATGCTTACAGCTTTTCTAACTATAATGCTGTCTATAGGGATGGTTTCATCTGAAATAGAAAGTGGAACTATTTTGACCATTTTAACAAAACCAATTAAAAGGGGAGAATATATACTTGGCAAATACCTAGGTACAGCTATTCTTACTATTTTATACAGTACTATTCTTTACATAGCAGTAATTGTTATTTCTACTGTAAGTAAAATATCCATTATAGAAACCTTTGGAGTAGCAGCACTAGCTAAGGGCTTCCTATTTTTTATTTTGCAGCCTTTAACCATATTATCACTAACTCTTTATGGAAGCACTAAATTTAAAACCTTAAATAACGGAATATTAATAATGTCTATATATATATTTGGACTAATTGGTGGAGTAATGGAACAAATAGGCGCATATAGTAATAATGATTCTCTTTCCACTATTGGAATAATTTCAAGTTTAATTTCCCCTTTTGAAGTAATTTACAGAAAAATGATTTCTACTATTTTTGCTTCCTTAGGCTCCTTTAATCTTATATCAGGCTTCGCTATACCAGGAAAATCCACCTCACCAAGTGTATGGATGATGATTTATGTATGTATATACTTAGTATTTTTTATATTTATGAGTATTAAAAAATTTTCTAAAAAGGATATTGGGTAAAACTTAAACAATGCTACATAATTAAGAAAAGTATCGCCACTTAAATATAATGACGATACTTTTTATATTCAGTAACACTAATATCAAAACTACATATATTGTATGGTAAGTTTCTTTAAAGGAGTGATTTATTTGTACAAATATAGCTGTCCCTTATCTTATTCGAACTGTCAATTACTTCAATTATGGTATTTACTTTACTCAAAAATTTTTTAATAAAACGATACAATTGTTAATGAACTTTAAGTTGATACCAACAAAACAAGTTCCAGTTTTTGCAAGAAGTTAAACTTCTTACAAAAATTGGAACACATTTATCACAACAGATTGGTAATCATATGCTTTATTAGTCATCTATAATTTAAAGAAAGTTGAGTTAATAATAGTATTCTATTTCAATACTCTTCTTCCACCACTAAAATCAGAATGTAATGGAGAAATCTTAACTACATCCCCAGTATGTGGCGCATGAATCATACATCCATCACCTACATATATTCCAACATGATGTGCTGGTGATCCAAAGAAAACTAAATCTCCTGGTTGAAGTTCGTCTCTTGATACATAAGTTCCTTGTTGCTGTTGCTGATCAGCTACTCTTTCTAAACTTATTCCAAAGTGTGCAAAAACATAGCAAGTAAATCCAGTACAATCAAAGGAGCTTGGACCATTTCCTCCCCAAGCATAAGGAACACCCTGGAAAGTTGATGCATATGCAACTATTGCACTGGCTGATGATGCTGCTCCCCTTGACAATGTGGGTAAAGATGCACTATATTTTTCAACCTGACTTTTAACATCTACATCTTTAAGCGCTTGTTCTTTGGTATCTAAGCTTGCAATTAAATTTTTTTGCTCACCTCTAGTACTATTAAAGCTTGCTAATTGCTTTTCATTATCTGCTTTTAAAGCTAAAAGTTTATTATTTTCATTAATTAAAGCTTCTTTTTTCTTTGCTATTGTATCCTTTTTTTCTTTTAAATCATTTATTATTTTTCCATCATAACCTACTATTTTTCTAATAGTATCCACTTTTGATATGAAATCACTTAAATTGTTAGATTCTAATATGACATCTAAATAGCTATCTGTTCCATTTATGTACATAGTTCTTATTCTCTTATTAAATACATCTTGTTGTCCCTTTATGTTACTTTCTGCATTAGCTAATTCCTGTCCTGCTAACTTTATATCAGCTGTAGTTTTTTCAATACTTTTTTTATTACCATCTATTTGCTTTATTATCTCTGTTATCTGGTTGTCCAGTTTTTCCACTTTTGTTTCTAATTCTTGTTTTTGCTGTTGAACTTGAGTTATTTGTAGATTATCACTTAATGGTGACGCTAAAACAGTTCCATTCATTGTTGCTACTAATGTTAAAGCAATCACAACAGACAAAGCTTTTTTATTCAATTCTTTAACCTCCTTAGTTAAAAACATTTTACATTATTTTTTATGTCCTAATACATTAGGACATAAAGTTCTGCATTTATTACAGTTATACAACCAGTCTCCTTTATCTGATTGTGCAGCTATATTACTTCTACATAATAACTGATCTACAGTTACACCATTGAGTGCCTTCTTAGGACAATTTTCAATACATATTTTACATTTATCATAACAATATTGTTCCATTATCATCGGATCACCTTCTGCTTCTTTATCTATAAGTAAGGCTCCTAAATACATCATATTACCTAAATCTTTATTTACTAAAAGAGTATTTTTGCCTATAACTCCAATGCCTGCTAATTCCCCCGCATGTTTTAAGGATAATATAGCTCTACCATGCTTTTTCTCTTTATCCCAATATTCATATGGATCATCTGCTGGTATCATAACTGCACCCACATGAAGTTTATCCAAATAGCAGCATGTATTTACACATATTCTATCCAATTCCTTAAAAATCGAGATATTAACCTGTGTATATACCACTCTATTACCACTAAGCATACTTGCTGATGGTGCCCTTTTTGCAAAAACTACTACCGACTTACATTCAGGAAAAATATCCTTTGGATGAAACCCCTCTGGAGCATTTTTAAATCTTTCAATAGGAGCTATACCGCATATGTCTGCTCCTAAATCATATAAAAAACTTTTTATTTCATTAGAATTAATCATTGTTTATCCCTTCTTTTTACTTTAAAGCTGCTTTATTATTAATGTATTGTTTTAACATTTGTAAGCCATTCCTATCTAGTTCCGAAAAAAATTCTAAAAGCTGAACTTGCTGCGGAAGCAAAGCTTTCACAGTGTTGAAAGCTACTCGTGAGGTTATAACAACATCAACTTTTTGAAGCATCTCTAACAATTGCTTCTTATTTTCGGCTCCACAAGTGATAATTGTAATATTTTGAACTCCTGCATCCTCAATTGCTTTTTTCATATTCAAAGCTCCATGTGTAGTTCCACATACAATACCAACTTTTGTACCAGGATTTAACTTTGCAATGCGCATAAAAGCATGAATACGAGGTGCAGCCATAAGCCCAATAACTTCTTTATCTAGAGGCTCGATAATTGCTTTAACATCTTCAACATGATTAAAGCCTGTTATGAAGAAATCACAATTTCTTACTAACTCTGAATCTATGTTATCTTGAAGTTCTGACAAAAGACAGATATCAATATTAATGCCAAGTTCTTTTATTAAAACATCTCTAAAATACTCTAAATCTTGAATAGCACTTTCTGTGAGCAAGGCCTTTAAACATGGTTGCTTTGAATCAGTTACTCCTAAAACAGTATAATTAAAAATTACTGTAAACAATTCTTCTGGTTTAAAACCTAATTGTTTTGTTTTTTCTATAGTTTCCTCCGCAAGTGTTAATAATTCTTTATTGTGTCTTTTAATATTATAGTCATTAATATTGTCAGAAACATATGTACCTTGTCCTCTTTTCCCCACCAATAATCCCTCCTTTTCTAATTCTTTATAAGCTGAAATTACTGTATTACGATTTATTTTTAGAAGTTTTTCTAATTCTATTGGCGAAGGAACTTTTTCACCAGCTTGTAACATGTCACTTAATAAAAAGTATTTTATTTGTTCTTTTAACTGTTGATATATAGGAAAATCTACTTTTTTATTAATACAAAATTTCATTCTAGTACACCTTTCTACTTTTTATTTATCCATAATTGATATTTTTGTTATATAGTTTAATACTAAACTATTAAACTATATATAGAATAATAGAATTTTTAAGCATTGTCAATACTATTTTCCAATAACTACTGCAAAAACACCGCAAAGTTCCAATGTAAATAATGTAGATTTGTGTTTTTTTCTTCACCTAGAGAAATGATTTTAAAGTGCTGCTATGGTAAATCAAAACAAGGCAAATTTCTTTTTAAATAGTAATTTTTATAAAGTCTATATCTTATTTTGCATTGTAATTTAAGTTCTATGATAATTTTATTTTTACTTTAAGCTAAAAATCACTAGTTTCCAAATCTAATATCTTATGTATTTATCTAAAAGATCATTAAAAACTGTAACAAATTTGTAACAAAAACAATGTATAATTAGTCTGTAGTTGGCATATAATGAACCTATTTCCTATATTGGTCTTAAATGAATACATGTATCCAGTTGCTTTAATAACCTTCACTTTTGAAACTTATTGAATTTTATTTATATTGATAATTTTACATTTTATCCGATAATATTAATAATCTAGCTGTTTTATAAATAATAACTACTTAACAGAAAGGAATGAGCTACAATGAAACTAAACATTAAAACAAAATTAATACTTGTGCTTACTATACTAATTATAGTAATAGCATCTATAGGACTTTACAGTCTAAGTGCCTTAGGAAAAATGAATAGTAAATTTTCCGTAATCTCTAAAAACAATCTCTCAGCACTACAATGTGCTCAGTCAATTAATAATGAGGTTTTAAAAGAGAGAAAATACCAATATGAATATATTATCTTCAGTTCTTCTCCAGATAAAGCTAAAGATACTGAAAATAGTATACAAACAAGCTTTAAAAATCTTGACACAAATTTGACTAAATACGAAAGTTCTTTTGCTAGTACCGATGATGCAAAAACTATAGCCACTATAAAAAGTAATCAAAAAAAATCAATTGAATTCATAAACAAATTTATCTCTCTTAGTAATAGTGGAAATAGTGCTTTAGCACTTAGTGAACTTAAAGGTGATGGTGCAGATATATATAACGCACTAAAAAGTAATGTTGATGATTTGGTTAAAAATAACACTAAAAAAGCTAATATGTCAATTGAAGATACCAATAAACTTTATAATTCTTCCAAGTATGCTCTAATTACCATGATAGTTATTTCGTTCATATTTACCATATTAGCTGGTATTCCTATTATAATAAGTATCATCAAACCAATTAATACACTAAAAAGGGATTTAATTATTTTGGCCGAAAACGGTGGTGACTTAACACAAGAAATTAAAATAAACTCTAAGGATGAAATGGGCGAACTTGCTTTATCAATTAACAAATTTCTTTCTTCCCTTAGAAATATAATGATAGAAGTAACTAATAACACAAATTATACTATAAAAAGTATAAGTGAAATAACAGATCATTTACAGGTGCTAAATAATCAAATAAATGATGTTTCTTCAACTACTGAGAAAATTTCCTCTGGAATGGAACAAACTGCAGCTTCTACAGAAGAAATGAATGCATCTACCTCCGAAATTAATAATGCAATTGAGTCTATTGCCCGAAGATCACAAGAAGGCGCTGCTAAGGCATCGGAAATTAATGAAAGAACAGCAAATTTAACAAAAATAACTTTCTCATCACAAAAGAATGCACATGAAATTTATTCTTCTGCAAAACTAAAATTAGAAAAAGCTGTACAAGACTCTAAAATTGTATCAAAAATTAATGAACTTTCTGATTCTATATTAGAAATTTCTTCTCAAACTAACCTTTTAGCATTAAATGCAGCAATTGAAGCTGCTCGTGCTGGCGAAGCTGGTAAAGGTTTTTCTGTAGTAGCAGATGAAATACGTGAGCTTGCAGAACAATCCAATAATGAGGTAAATGAAATTCAAAAAATTACAAAAACAGTAATTTTAGCAGTAGAAAATCTTTCAAAAGGCTCTTTGGAGGTATTAAACTTTATTGACTCAAAAGTTATAAAAGATTATGAATCCTTAGTAACAACTGGAGAACAATATAACAAAGATGCCTCATTTGTAGATAATTTAGCAACTGAATTTAGTACTACTTCTGAAGAATTATATGGCTTTATTGATAATATGCTAAAAACTTTAAATGAAATAGTGGTTGCAACTACAAATGGTGCTGAAGGCACTAATACAATTAATGACAAAGTAACAACTATAGTAAACAAAACTAAAGAAGTAATATCTCAAGCTACTTTGGCAAGGGAAAGTTCTAATAAGTTGTTAAATACTGTATCTAAATTTAAAATTTAAATACATTCTTGGAACTATGTCATAGATCCCATTTAAAAAGAAATGATGTAGACTATAATTATAGGTTAGCCAAAAGAGTTATTAAAAATAGTTGCTTAATAGGTAAAATAAACATATTGCGACGTAAGTAACCGAAGAAACGTTAAGCTGTATTACGTCTGATATATGTTGTGCAGGAACACTCGCTTCATTTAAGAAGTTCTAATGTTCCTGCACAACATATATCAGTCTTCATACAGCTTAACGTTTCTTCTTACTTCAGTCTACATATATACTATTATCCCTATTATATTAAAAGCGCAGCTTTCATAATAATTATTTTTCATTTAT
>NZ_JABBNI010000013.1 GCF_012926525.1 Clostridium muellerianum | reverse complement strand
TTACTAGTTTTGATTTTAACTTTTACGTAGGGATATAGGATAAGCGTTTACTCACATTAGCTAAATTGTTTTCTTATTAGTCTTAGCGAGAAGTTAAGGAAAGCCTTAGAACTTTAGCCTTGTTTGAAGGAACCGAGTTTGGCAAAGTTCTTAGATTTTCCTTAACTTTGAGCTTTATTTATAAATGGAAGCTCCACTTCGTTTCCTTAGCGGAGTAAGCGATTCGTACAAAATCACAGATTTTTACTCTCTGCTTAAAAACATTTAGCAGTGAGTAAACGCTTATCCTATATCACGTAGTAAAAGTTAAAATCAAAACTTTCACTACACTTTACTTCGCAATATTTTTATATTCCTACGTAAATTATTAATGTTTGGTAATAGCTAACTTTTTAGTATTTCCAGCTGCATTAAAGTGTTTTCTTTTCCATCCTCGTTTACTTGAGGAATTATATATATTTCATGAAAATGTCCATTTACTTTAATGTTGTTTTTATTTATATACTCTGTAACTTTTTTATAATAATTCTTATTTGCAAAACATCCACCTTCAAAATACACTGTTATATACTCTCCCTTAGGTAAAACAATAACCTGACCATTATGTTTTAATATATTTTCAGAAGTATTAATCATTATATTTTTATACACCATTTTTTCTTTTGTTTTATCATAAGACACAATCGAAGATAACTCATACCCCAACATTCCTACATATTTTTCAATATCTAATATTACTTTTCTGTAATTTATTTCAAGTTCAGCATTAGTGTTTGAAATATAATCATAACTTATATATTCTCTTTCCTCATTATATTTAATAAATATTTTATTAATTTTACACTCAATAATTGAAGATACCTTATTTTTAAGAATATCTAGATTATTTTTCATTAGATTCATATCTTTTAATTTATTTTCTAAAGCTTCCTGTTGAATATTTATTATCTGAAGCTTTTCTTCAATAGAAGTATTGCTACTTATTAAATTCTTTATTTCCTCTAAAGATAAGCCTACATTCTTATAGTATTTAATCATATCAACTTTTAAAAATTCTTCTATACTATAATACCTATACTTACTTGTTTTATTTATAAGTTTAGGTTTAAGTAAACCTATTTTATCATAGTATCTCAATGTCTGAATTGAGATATTATTTAATTTTGACATTTCACCAATAGAAAAATTTTTCACATTTTACCACCCTTACTTTTTATCCGATGGCTACCATCCGTAAACTTCTATCATCTTTAACGGCTGATACACCCATGGATAAGTTCTTCTAAGACTTAGATGTAACTAAGCATTTCTCATAAGCAAACTACGCCTAAGTCTAAGAATCACTTATGCTGATATAGCTTTTCTAGTATTAATTCTTACACTGGTAAAAATACTTATTGCTACAAAAGATAAGATTTCTGAAAAAATCATACTAGCCCATATTCCATTTGTACCATAAAAGTGTGCCAATGTGAATAAAATTATTGGTAAAAATATAAAAGATCTAAAAGCACAAATTAAATTAGAGAATTTAGGCATTTCTATAGCTTGATAGTACATTGATGTACTTAAATTTAATCCTGTAATAAAATAAGCTATATTAGTTATATTAAGTCCAATATATGATATATTAATTAATTCAATATCTGACGTAAATAAACCTATAATCTTTCTTCCAAATATAAAGCATATGAAAGCAAAAATAAAATTTACTACAACGGATACTCTTAATGATAATTTATATGTAGTAAACATCTTTTTTGTATTTTTAGCTCCAAAATAATAACTTATCAACGGTTGGGCTCCTAAACTAACACCTAAAAGCATCATATATATATTCGTAGTGATATAATTTATTATACTGTATGAAGAAATCCCCTTTTCACCCATATAAATACCTAAAACTATATTATAAAAGAATATTATTATTGAAAATGCTGTTTCCGCAAAAAAAGACGGAAATCCCATGGTAAAAATCTCTTTTATTATTTTCGTTTCCAGTTTTACATTTCCAAAAGTTAATTGTCCTCTTTTATTTAAAAAATGTGGTAAAATTATAGCAATTGTAACTACCTGTCCGAGTCCAGTAGCAATAGCCGCACCTTTAACCCCCATATGTAAAGAGAATATGAAAACATAATCTAATAGTACATTTACCACTGCCCCCATCATCGAAGATACCATAGCCAATTTAGGCCTTCCATCATTTCTAATAAAACCATTTAAAGTTATTCCTATTAAACTTGGTATACAAAATAATGAATAATACCTTAGAAACTCCGCTGATAAACCTCTTAGTTTTTCAGTTGCACCTAATAACGTTACTACAGGCTCTGCAAAAATTACAAATATTAAACTAATAATACTACTTAATATTATAATAAATTTAAATGCTTGTCTAAAAACATATACCGCTTTATCTTTATCTCCCGCTCCAAAATTTTTAGAAACTAAAGTACCTCCACCAACAGCAAACATTGTAGCTAATCCAAAAAGAGCTATTGTAGCTGGCATTGCAATTGCCACTGCTGCCAGTCCTAAAGCCCCTACTCCACGACCTACAAATATTCCATCTATAATAGTATATAGTGATGAAATAAACATAGATAATGAAGATGGTATAGAATATTTTAAGAATTTTTTCAACATAAATTTACCTACCTTATGTAATATTATTTTCGCTAATGTCTATTATAAAGTCTATAGTAGGTATAGAGTCAACTTTTTTGTAAAACTATATACTAAGCAAAAATTGAAGTATTGAATGACTAAGAAAGCCTTAGGCAAATAGCAATAAATATTGGAAAATGACATAAATCTTCTTTATTAGCAAATGGATTAGAATTTTTCAATAGTATGAATTCATAACAAAAACTATTACAATTACAAAAGTTGGGTTTAAAATGAATAAAGCATGTAGTAATATTAATATTATAGAAAGCGATGGTGATAAGTATGATAAAGATAATATCAAAAAACACATTAAAACAAGGGCAAAGTAGTAAATTCATAAAATTAGCAGAGGAGCTAATAGAAAAAACTAGGAATGAAGATGGATGTATATCCTATCATTTGCTTCAAGACATAAATAACCCTCTAATACTCACTTTTGTAGAAGACTGGAGAGATGAAAAAGCAATTGAAAATCATAATAATAGCGAACACTTTAAAAGAATAGTTCCCCAATTTGCTGAACTTCGTGAATCTAAAAGTCTTAACATTTATAAAGAATTATAGAAACTGAATTTTACCTTTTAGGCATCCGAAAGAAAATAACAAGTCCAATATATGACAGATATTTTTTGTAAGACAAGGAAACAGATTACGCAGAAGCTTAAGCTATCTAAAGGTTCTATCGACGCAGTATTACAAAAAGTAGACTAATATTTGACCTTGTTATTTTTTGAAGATGTCTTATTTAAATCTTATATTAAAAAGGAAGGTATTTGAATTATTTAGTCCCACACCTTCCTTCTTCAATAACATGTAAAATTATTTTATGCATGAAAAGTAACTTATTCATCATTCTTATTATATATAAATTACTTCACCTTTGCCATACAGCAATCTCTCATTTATCTAGCAATAGATGATACATGAGCTGTCATTGATCTTTTTGCTATACCTGAATTAAAACTAACCTTATTAGAAACAACAGTTAATGATGACGGAAGTACTTTAACTATAGATTTAGTATTTTTTAATTTTACCTGATCAAATTTGGCATGTAAAAGCAAATCTAATTTTTTAGAATCTACCTTTAACGCTGCTTCTTCCCTTGTAATAATACCTTCTTCTATTAAATCAACGGCAATCTTTAATGCTGCTTGAGGTGTTCTCTTACCATTTCTTGTTTGAAGGAAATATAGTTTTCCCTGTTCAATAGTAAACTCCATATCCTGCATATCCATATAGTGCTTTTCTAATATTTCTGCTGTATCTATAAACTGTTTGTAACACTCCGGTAACTCCTGCTCTAATATTGATATTTTATGAGGGGTTCTTACACCAGCTACCACATCTTCTCCCTGAGCATTTATTAGGTATTCACCAAATACAAGATTTTCTCCAGTACATGGATTTCTTGTAAATGCAACTCCAGTTCCTGATGTTTCTCCCATATTTCCAAATACCATTGATTGGACATTTACAGCTGTTCCCCATTCTAATGGAATATTATTTGTTCTTCTATAAGCCACAGCTCTTGTATTGTTCCAAGAACTGAATACAGCTTTTATAGCTTCTAATAATTGTTCTTTTAGATTCTGTGGAAACTCTTTTCTCATTTCTTCTTTATATAAAGCTTTGAATTTTTTTAATATATCTTTTAAATCCTCTGAATTTAAATCGTTATCTAATTTAATTCCTTTAAGTCTTTTTGCTTCATCAAGTATATGCTGAAACTTTATTTTTTCTATTCCCATAACAATGTTAGAAAACATTTGAATAAACCTTCTGTAGGAATCATAAGCAAATCTTTCATTATTAGATAACTTACTTAAAGCCTCCACAGTTTCATCATTTAAGCCTAAGTTTAATATAGTATCCATCACTCCTGGCATGGAAATTCTAGCTCCGGACCTTACTGAAACAATCAATGGGTTGTCTACACTTCCAAACTTTTTACCAGTTAACTTTTCAACTTTAATTAATGCTTCATATATTTGAGCTGTTATTTCCTCAGATAAATTCCCCCCGTTTTCATAATATTTTGTACAGGCTTCTGTAGATAATGTAAAACCTTGTGGGACAGGTATTCCTAAATTTATCATTTCAGCAAGATTGGCACCTTTTCCACCAAGTAAATTTTTCATATTTGCGTTTCCTTCATTAAAAAGGTATACATACTTTTTGCTTTCCATAAGACAGCACTCCTCTTAATGTAAACATTCCGATGCATAATATACTAAATGTTATATAATATATATTATATAACATTTAGTATATGTTTTTCAATGTATAGTGTATGCTACTTGTATTATAATATACATTGTTTTTATATTCTTATTTAAATTCATTCTTCTATGGCATTTTTATTAACAATATCTAAATTGTAAAAACTAACTACATTAATAACATCACCTATTCTGTACCTATAAAGTCCTGCATAATTAGTAATCACTATTTCATATTTTTTCCCTATTTTTAATTCATCTAAGCAAAAGGTGTGATTAATATTTAATTTTCCATTTTCAACTAAGATGAATTCATAAAAAACGGTATCTGGAATAATTATATATCTTATTTTTTTTGCATAAGGATTAATTCCAATCATAGCCTCAGTGGCAGCATAACCTGGAGAGTAAATAGTAAGTGAATTGGTATAATAATTTACTTTTTCATCATATATAGAAAAATTTGCTCCTGTTACTGTTATAATATATAACAAATTAGGCCATATTCTTTTGGTTATACCCTTAAAACCTTTCTTAAACTCACATTCTAACTGATAAGCCCTACCTGCATTAGGTGAAAGAAGTTTATTTAATTTGCATCTAGTATTTTCGTCAATATCTATATTATT
The DNA here is from genome assembly GCF_012926525.1 of Clostridium muellerianum. Taxonomy (GTDB): domain Bacteria; phylum Bacillota; class Clostridia; order Clostridiales; family Clostridiaceae; genus Clostridium_AM; species Clostridium_AM muellerianum. The sequence goes on along the minus strand of NZ_JABBNI010000013.1, from coordinate 127,146 downwards.
AGTTATACGTCCCCTTCTTATATCTCTTACTAAACTTTCGTATTTACTTTCTAATACCCTAAACAAATCCAATATATTAGAAATAAAAACTCCGCCTATATACAAAAGTCTAACTTCTCTTAATGCAAATAACAAATGAAGATACAGAGCAGTTTCTCTATCTTTTATTTTCATTACCTCTATTGGTGAAGTGTATAAATAAGGCAGTATACGTTTTATACCATTCATTCCTCCAGAAGTAGCAGAACATATTGGAATTCCTGCCCTGGTATATGTTGTCACAACCATATCAGCTATCATTAACCCTTTCCCATAATTCCAATTTTCTTTAAAGTTATCATAGGAATATTTATTAATAAGCAGTGCCATATACTTTGATGCAATCTTTCTACTCCTTTTAGTTACAGGAATTAACTTTTGTTTACCTGTAGTTCCCGAGGTATGACCAAAGTATTCCACATCATCACCTATTAAAACCTTTTTGTCTCCATTTGCTATTCGTTCTATATAGGTTTCATAATATGGATATTCCGTTAACGGAACTTGACTTTTAAAACTATCTATGGACTTGATATCATTAAACCCAAGCTTAATTCCAATTTCACTTTTACAATTTAATTTCAATATTTTAAACAATACTTTTTCATTTACTTCTCTAGAATTTTTGGTCTCTCTATCAAAATTCCTTTTAACTGCTCCTCCACCTTCTATGGAAATTTTATATAATATCTTGCTTATTATACTCGTGATAATGCACTTCCTAAACATTTTTCTATAATTAATATATGAAAAAAACCAAGATGTTGTTATTTTATAAATTTTATTAATAATTACTATTGACAAAGTTTAATTTTCATGGTAAATTTAAATCGCAGAATGATTGTACACAATTTAATTGTACACAAAATAATTTTATAAAATAAATTCATTTAAATAAAAGGAGGAAAAATTTATGTCAGTTTATGATTACAAAGTTATAGGAATAGATGGAGAGGAAATATCTCTTGAAAAATATAAAGGAAAGGTATTAATAATAGCAAATACTGCAAGCAAATGTGGATTTACACCTCAATATGCAGACTTAGAAAAACTTTACAATGAATATAATAAGCAAGGTCTTGAAATATTGGGCTTCCCTTGCAATCAATTTGCTGGACAGGAGCCTGGAAATAATAAAGAGGTTAAAAACTTCTGTCAGCTTAACTATGGTGTATCCTTCCCACTATTTGAAAAAATAGATGTACGAGGTACTTCAGCACATCCCCTATTTAAATACTTAAGTGAAGAAATTCCTTTTAAAGGCTTAGACTTAAATCACCCAAGCGGACAAATATTATACAACTTTTTAAAGGAACAGTTTCCTGAATATTTGATAGGCAACTCTATAAAATGGAACTTTACTAAATTTTTAATAGATAAAGAAGGTAATGTAGTTGGTAGATTTGAACCTACAACTGAACCTTTAGACATGATTTCTGAAATAGAAAAGCTATTATAGAAAATTTAAAAAAAGGTGATAAAATGATTAAAGAAGAAAGAAAATTAGATCTTTTAATAATAGGTTCAGGTCCAGCAGGACTAACAGCAGCTATTTATGCAGCAAGACTTAAACTTAAAACTTTAATTCTTGAAGATGAATTAGTTGGTGGGCAAATAAAAGATGCATATACAGTTGAAAATTATCCTGGGTTTATTTCCATAAGTGGATCAGAATTAATTGATAAAATTCAAAATCAAGCTATAAACTATGGTGTGGAAATAGATGAATTTGATAAAATAGTGTCTGTAAAACTTACGAATAGTGAAAAAGTTATTGAAACTAAAAGCTATATATATAAGCCTAAAACAGTGATAATAGCAGCAGGAGCTAAAAAAAGAGAATTACCAATACCTGAAGAAGAAAAATTCCATGGAAAAGGAATTCATTACTGTGAACTATGCGATGGACACTTATATGAAGGCAAACATATTGCAGTTGTAGGTGGTGGAAATTCAGCAGTTCAAGCCGCTAACTTTTTATCTAAATATGCAAAAAAAATAACATTAATCCATAAACGAGATTACTTACGTGCAGATAAAAAAAATCAACATGAACTATTTGATAATAAAAAAGTAGACATTCTATGGAATTCTAAAATACAACATGCAATTGGAGATAATAAATTAGAAGCTGTTCTTATTGAAAATGAAAAAGAAACTTACAAATTAGACTTAGATGGTATCTTTGTATATATAGGCGTAGCTCCTAGAACTGATTTGTATAAAGATTATTTAAATTTGAATGTCTCTGGCAACATTGAAGCAGGTGAAACTTGCGAGACTAATATAAAAGGTGTTTTTGCAGCTGGTGATGTGCGAACTAAGCCTTTTAGACAATTAACAACCGCTGTAAGTGATGGCACAACAGCCGCATTAATGGCAGAAAAATATATAAAAAACGAGTATTAATTTTAAAAATGAGGTGATTTTATGGTAAAAGTATATTCAATATCCGATTGTCCTTGGTGTAAAAAAGCAAAAGCCTATCTTAACACCAAAGGAATAGATTATATAGATATAAATGTTGAAAAAGATATAGATGGAAGAAACGAATTGATTGAAATATCAAAGCAACAAAATGTACCAACAATAAATATAAACGGCAATATAATTGTGGGATTTGATAAAGATAAAATAGATGAATACTTAAATTTGTAAACTTCTTAATAATGATGTAAAATGTTATAGAAAATATTTTACATCATTATTAATTTACAAGGTTGTGATAACATATGAATTATGAACCACTAAAATTAGATAACCAACTGTGTTTTGCATTATATGCTTGTGCTAAAGAAGTAACTAGAATTTATAAACCTATTTTAGATAAGTTTGGTATAACTTATACTCAATATATTACTTTTCTAGTACTTTGGGAACAGGATAATATAACTGTAAAAGAGCTTGGTAAAAAGCTACATCTTGATTCTGGTACTCTTACTCCTCTGTTAAAAAAGCTGGAAAACATGGGATTACTAGAAAGAATAAGAGATAAAGAAGATGAAAGAAATGTTTATATAAAACTAACTGAAAAAGGTTTAAATATGAAGGATGATGCTTTAGAAGTTCCTTCCAAAGTATTTTGCACTACAGGTATTTCAATGGAAGAAGCCTTAGATTTAAGAGAAAAACTTAAAACCTTATTAAATAATTTAGACGAAAAAGCATAGGATTCTATTCTTTACTTAGAACCCTATGCTTTTATTATACTTTAAATATTCTGTTCAACTTTCACAATCTAAAAATAATGAGAAGCAAGTAACCGAAGAAACGTTAAGCTGTATTACGGCTGATATACGTCACGTAGTAAAAGTTAAAATCCAAACTACCACTGCACTTTAATATCTAGTTGCGTGGCAATTTGCTTTTTATTAAGAAAAAGTTAAAATTCTATTTAAATTCGCTATAAGTATGAATAAGTATTTTTAATTGTGCAAATTATATAAATTGAAATATCATATAGAATGGGGAATTAATATGAAAATAGGACTTGTTAGACATTTTAAAGTGGATTTAAAAAGAAGCTCTTTTATGACATCAGAAAAATATAATGAATACATGAGTAAATACGAAGAAACAAGAGTTATACCTAATGAATTAGTTATAGATAAAAATTGGGATAAGTGTTACTGCAGCAGTATGCAAAGGGCTATTACCACAGCAAAAACTATATATCATGGTGACATAATAATAACTGACAGATTAGTAGAAATATCCTTTTCAGCAAGAATAAACACTAAACTTCCACTTCCTTATTATTTTTGGACTTTAATAAATAGAATTGCTTGGCTTAAAAATCATATGTCTCAACCTGAAGGTAGAACAAAAACTTTAAAAAGACTTAATGAAATTATTGATGAAATATTACAACAGAAAGACAAAAATATTCTTATTGTAAGTCATGCTGGTGCACTATACGAAATAAGAAAAATACTTAAAAGAAAAGGCTTTAAAGGACACAGATTTATAAAGGCTAGAAATGGAAAGCTATATGTCATGGAAAATGACTCCCTTAGTTAATTTAAAAACTATAATTTAAACGGCCGTAGCCCACTGTAATTTAGGGCTTTAGCCGCTTAAATGAGTTTTCATTATTTCAACTGTATATTTTAATCCAGGTTAGATAATACCATATTATTTTAATTCTATCCAATACCTTTGGAAAACTTCTCCGCTATCCATTTCTTCTGAATCTAAAACTCCCCCATTTTTAATAATTGTTTTAGCCGATCCTACATTATCTTTAGAACAAGTTATTAGCACTCTCGATATATTCACATTTTTACAAATATATAATGCTAAAAATAACATTTTAGAAGCATAACCTTTTCTCCTCTCACTAGGTCTTATACCATATCCAATATGTCCACCCCTATAGGATAAATTCTCATTAAGTCTATGCCTAATATCAATTGCCCCTAAAACTTTATTACCTTTATCTATCAACCAATAAGTTGAACTCTCTACAAAATTATCACTTAGTCCTATCCCTTTGCTATATCCATGTAACTTTTCAACCATTGAATGTATATCCGTTGTGTCAAGGTTTAAACTCCAAGGAATAAGTTTTTCTCCACTATTTTTCCACTCCTCAATCATATCTAAATATTGATTTTTTAAGATAGCACTTCATTCTTGTCTTCATACACAGTAATTTCATCATCATCTTTTAAGCATAATGTGAAGCATTTTTTTAATATCTTTTACTTAATAATTTATCCAAATATATTGATTTCATCTGTTTACTTGCCATAGCCCTCTTAATAGGTGGAAGTTTTAAAATAGCTGACAAAACTGCTGCCATAGCTCTATGACTAAATAATGCCTTATTATCAAAAATAAGCTCTTGAAGCTTACCTTTTTCAATAGCCTGCAGCACTATTCTGTGAGTTGTATTTGCTGGAGTTATTATCTCTTTTTCCCTACACTTAAGATATATACTTTTTTTAGGACAGTTTCTAACACATATACCACAACCAAGACATATATTTTCATCAACTTTGGCCTTTTTAGATAAAGGATCTACTTTTATGGCATCTATTGGACACGCCTTTGAACATTTACCACAGCCTAAACAACTATCTTCCTTAACCTGTGGGAGAAATGCAGTAGTCTGGATAGGATTTAAATATCCAAACTTCTTAATTGCTTGCATTCCTTCGCAGCAACAGCCACAGCAGTTGCAAAGAAATACTGATCCTGATCTAACATTTTCACCACACTGCACTAAATTATAATCATAAGCCATATTTAATATTTCCAAGCCCTCAGCAGCTTCTATAGCTCTACCATATCCATGCTTATTTAAAGTATAAGCGCTGTCTCCAAAAGTTAAACAGGTATCCATTGGAGCATTACAGGCTTTTCCTAAATGCTGCATCTTATGTCTGCAAAAACACATGCTTACAGTTATAAATTTGGCATTTTTAATTACATTACTAGCTCTATCATAATCCATTATTTCCAATTGGTTTTGATTTGAAAGAACCCCCTCCTGTACAAAAACCTTTCCAAACCTTGTTTCAGTTCCTAGAAATAAATCTTTAATAAAGTCTTCTTCTACATTTAAATATTGGAAATAAAGTTCTGATAAAGTTTTTTGATCAATATCATCCCTAGTTCTCATAAGAGAAAATTCAAAAAATCCAATCATAGGAGGTGGAAGGCAATACTCCTTTTTCCCATCATAATCAACATCCAAAAGTATAGCCTTTGAAGCAAGCTTTTGAAGAATATTTTCAGTTTGAACTTCATTCATTTTCCAAATGCTACTTGCAGTTTTAACTGTAAAAGGTTTAATAGGTAGCATTGCAACAAGTTCTGCCTCTTTTTCAGTAAAAAGCATGCTTAAAATCTTATATAATGTTTTTGATGGAGGTGCACCTTGTGGAAATCTATTAATTCTCTCTTCTAATTTTTTATAAGCTTCTCTATTTGAAATATGTGACAAATTTTCACACCCCTTCTATACATTACTTAATTTTATATTTTTAGCTGTACTTCTGCAAGTAAATTTGATAATTCTTAACTCTTACATGCGCTTTTTACAATAACACTGCAATCTTATTATATTTTATAAAAATTTCTAAAAAACTATATCCCTATGTCAATGGAACTATTTTACCTGTAACTTCTTTTATTGATATACCTGTTTGACCATTTACTTTCAGATGTTTAATTAAGTTATCTCGCTGTAATTTAATTATATCTTCATTGTCACTGTTATATTTTACGATTTTATCTGAAAGTCCTTCTATTCTTTTTCCTGATACAGGCATAATACAAAATGTCTTAATTGATGGAAGAAGCACAGTTCCATCTTCTGCCTGTTCATATTTCTCCAATTTATAACTACCATCTGTATTTTTAACATAAGTAATTGCAGATGGAATTATACTGCCACATTGCTCATATAAGGTTTTCCCATAAAACTGGTATGTTGAAGAGAAAGTGGTAACAAATACTTTCAGTTTATTTCCCTCTTCATAGGTTCCATGAATATGTGGTGCCACAATGAGAAATGTTAAATCATTTCTTATGTTTTGATTTTTCTCTATTTCGGTTTTATATACTAATTTTTCAATAGGATCTGTACCATCATAAGAAAAATAAGGCATTACATTTTTCTCTACTATCTGAAGCTTAGAATACCACTCTGTAGGCAGTAAATTTTTATCCTGTACGTTATTTCTTTTTCCTAATAGGTCTTTACAAATCCTCATTATAATTTGACCACGCAAATCATCTTTAGCACTGCTATTTCGAAATTGTAATAACATATAACCTAATGAATCATCTCCAGCTTTTAATATATTTTCATACTCAGTTTTATGAGCTGAAATATAATCCTCTGGATTAGATGAACTATGTGGTGATGACAAAATAATTTTTAAATTTCCCTCCACTAAAAAGGAAGATTTCTTCAAAGCTTCAGATGGAAAACCTTTGGAATTTAAAGTTTCTGTCCTCTCATATTTTTTATTTTTTAAAAACACTGCTTCAGAGTTAAGCTTCTTACTAATTGGATTAGAAATAAGTGCTATACCTATAACACTAATTACAATCACTCCTAAAGCTAAAACCCCAAAAGCTGGCTGCTTATATTTCAATATATTTTTGATACGATTTTTGGTATTATTCTCTCCAAAAGCAAGCGGACTTCCAACTGCAAGCCTTCTACCCACTGACATAGACAGAAGAGATCTGCTGTAATCTTTTTTTATGCTGTTTCCAAATTCTTTAATTACCTTTTCATCACAAGACATTTCCATATCATTACTCATAAGTATAAAGCTCATCCATGCAAGTGGATTAAACCAATGAATGCATAAAAGCAAAAAAGCAAAAAGTTTTATAATATAATCAAATCGTTTTATATGAATCTGTTCATGTTTTAAAATATATTTCTTTTCCTCTTCTAGTAAGCCTATTGGCAAATAAATTTTAGGCTTTATAATTCCAAGAACAAATGGAGTTTTAATTTTTTCACACTCAAAAACATCATCATGAACTAACATAGCAAAACTAACTTTCTTTTTTAACATTATATAAGATATAATGCCATAACTAACCATAATAAGAATACCTAAAAACCATATTATTGAAAGTATTAATAAAATGACCTCTATTTGGTTTATTCCAGTACTAACTTATGCTGAAGGAACAGATTTATTAATTATTACACTAATCCCACTTATACCTGTTTGTACTTTAGGTTGTGCTATATTGCCTACATTTAAAGGAATGTATTGTATTTTTTTAGGAGTATCAAAAATAGGTTTTAAAAAACTAATTGCAGAAGAAAAGGAAAAAGGACTCATTAGTCGAAACATTACCACTATCCAAAGACTATAGGAAAATATCTTTGGAGCTTTTTTCAAAAACCATCTTGCAATCACAACAAATAAAATAACAAAGCTGGCAGTTATGTTCATATTAAGCACTGTTAAAAACAAGTTTTGTACATAATTATCCATGTATTACTCCTCCTTATAATTATCTATAAGTTTTTTCAAGTAATCTGCATCATTTTTGGATAATTTTTTATCACTCATAAAGCTTGTAATGAACTTAGGTAGTGACCCTCCGAAATTTTTTTCTAAGAATTGTTCACTTTCAAATTTTTGTATTTGTTCCCTCTTTACAACAGAAGTAACAATTGAATCTTGGTTCTTCAATATCCCTTTCTGGCACAATTTTTTCAAAACTGTATATGTTGTAGACTTTTTCCATCCAAGCTTTTCGCTGCAAAGCTCTACAAGCTTTCCTGATCCTAAAGGCTCATTTTCCCAAACAATACTTGCAAAACGATATTCACTTTCGCAAAGATTAAGTTTATTCATAACAATCCCCCTTTGGTCTATAACTATAGACTAGATTACTAACAGTCTATCATTATAGACCAATTATGTCAATTAAATAAAATAACTGTAAATGAAGTTAATTTTTAATGCTTAATCCAACTAATACATTGGAATACATCTTCATTTACAGCTACTCTTATTTTTTTTGAATAAGGATTAATTTCCATCATATCTTCAGTGGCAGCACGGCCTGGGATCTTCAGTTTCTATGTCAAAGTTTCTTTTAACTGCTTGCTCCACCCTTTATTAAAATTTTATATAATATCTTGCTTATTATACTTGTAACATCTTAAGTATTTTCCTATAATCAATATATGAAAAAAGCTAATGTTTGTAAACTTGTAAATTATGAATAGTATTTTTAATTCTGCAAATTATATAAATTGAAATATTTATATAGAATGGGGAATTAACATGAAAATAGGACTTGTAAGACACTTTAAAGTAGATTTAAAAAGAAGTCTAATTCAAACGACTTTAGCCCAGTATATCTTAGAACTTTAGTCGTTTAAATTAGTTTTTGTTACTGACAATATATACTTTGACAGACCACAATCAAGAATTATACTCCTATGTTAATGGAACTATTTTGCCTGAGACTTCTTTTATTGATATACCTGTTTGACTATTTGCTTTTAGATGTTTAATTAAGTTATCTCGCTGTAATTTAATTATATCTTTATTATCACTATCATACTTTAAAATTTTATCTGAAAGTCCTCTTATTTTTTTTCCTGATACAGGCATAGTACAAAACTTTTTAATTGATGGACCACATTCATCACCATCCTTTGCCTGTTCATATTTATCCAATTTGTAACTGCCATCTTCATTTTTAACATAAGTAATTGCAGTTGGATCTATAGATCCACATTGCTCACTTAAAGTTTTACCATAAAACTCATATGTGGAAGAGAAAGTGGTAACAAATACTTTTAGTTTATTTCCCTCTTTATAAATCCCATGAATATGAGGTGCTACAACAAGGAAACTCAACTCACTTTTTATTGCTTGATTTTTCTCTATTTCAGTTTTATATACTAATTTTTCAATAGGATCTGCACCAGCATAGGAAAAATCAGACAATGTAATTTCGTCTACTAATTGCAGCTTGGAATACCATTCTGTAGGTAATAATTTTTCATCTTGTACATTATTTCTTGAACCTAACCAATCTTTACAAAGCCTCATTATAATCTGACCACGCAAATCATCTTTAACAGTACCTTCTTTAAATTGTGACAGCATATAATTTTCTGCATCCCTTCCAGCTCTTAAAATACTATCATACTCCATTCTATGAGCTGAAATATGCTCATCTGGATTAGATGAATTATGTGGGGATGACAAAATAACCTTTATACTATCTTCAAAACTAGAGTGCATTCTCTTTAACACTTCATTTTTATCCTCTGCATTTAACTCTTTTTGTAATTCTTCATTCTTTAAAGATGATTCTTTCGTATAAACCTTCTTATTTGCTGAATTATAAATAAGTGATATACCTATGATAATTGCAATAGCTCCCAAAGCTAAAACTCCAAAAACTGGCTTTTTAAATTTCTTATTCACAATACTCCTCCCTTGGCGTTTAATTATAAATTAACTTATTAATAACATACTCAACTTTCGCACATACGAAATTTGGGTCTAATATAAGCACATTGCTACTCAAGTAACTGAAGAAACGTTAAGCTATATTTCGGCTGAATTTTTAAGCGCTAAATTATAAAAGTATCAATATTAATATGTACAACTGAAGTTACTAGTTTTGATTTTAACTTTTACGTAGGGATATAGGATAAGCGTTTACTCACATTAGCTAAATTGTTTTCTTATTAGTCTTAGCGAGAAGTTAAGGAAAGCCTTAGAACTTTAGCCTTGTTTGAGGGAACCGAGTTTGGCAAAGTTCTTAGGTTTTCATTAACTTTGAGCTTTAGACTAATTGAAAACATTTAGCAGTAAGTAAACGCTTATCCTATATCACGTAGTAAAAGTTAAAATCAAAACTTTCACTACACTTTAATTCGCATTATTTTTGACATTAATATCTCTATATAAAACTAACTTTGTAATTTATTTACTATATTTTTTGTCCATTTCTCTACTCTATTTTCATTTAACTCTTTATCATTTTTTAATGGATCTTTAAAACCTATTTCTCCTACAACTGTGCTTTTAGTTAAATACTTTTTAAAATTTTCAAATATTTTTCCGCTTTGACCACCATAGCATCCAAATAATGCTACTTTTTTATTTTCTATTTTCATCTTGGAAAAGAGTGTATTAAAAGCAGGCGCAAAAGTTCCTGCCCACACAGGAGAACCTAAAAAAATCACATCATAATCTTCAATGTTTTTTTCTAGGTTTTTTAACTTTGGACGTTCTTTAAAAACGGCTTGTTTTCCACCAAGTATAAATTTTAAAAAGCCTTTACTTGGTACATCTTTTTCAGGTTTAAGTTCTAATATATCACCATTAATAGATCTTGCTATAGTTTCTGCAATAAACCTTGTATTACCTTCTAAGGAATAATAAACAACAAGTGTTCTCATCCTATCATCCCTTTCTATAAATTAATATATTTATATACATCTAAATTAGCACCCAATTTCACTATAAATCGAAAAATTCAAATTAATTTTACTTTAGGTAAATAATAACACTTAATTATAATATTGTATATATGCATTCACATTAATTAAGGTAAAATTTTAGGTATAGGCCCAGCTGGACCTATGATATTTAGTATTTTACTATATGGAATTTCTATTTTAAATAAACCATAAGAATGAGGAGTATATTCATAAAGCTGATAATATAACACTAAACTATTCTCAGTTAAATAGTATTGTTGGTTTTCCGTTATTCCATTATACTTGTTTATTAAAAGAATGTTATTTTCTTTAATATACTTTTGTGCTAATTCATTAAGAATAGGAATATAATACATTTTAGGGTTGAATAAGTCACCAAAACTGTAAACTTCACCTTTTTGTACATTGGCTGTTATGGAAGAATACAATGTAAAACCATGAGCTGCTTTATTTTCATAGACATAAAGAGCAAAAAGTATGCTTAAAATACCATTTTTATTTAAAGTTATTTCATAAGTTCCAAGCACTTCAGCAAAATTAATAATCTCAGGACGAAGCACCTGACTTCTAAAAAGTTTATCTACTTCATCTACAATTGCATTATTAATTTTTGTTATGTTATCTTTTGAATCTGGGTTATCTATAACTGGATAAGAAATGCTAAATTTAGGTGGCATTAACTTTTGATTTTTAAGACCTACAGTTTCTCTAAAGTCTCTATAATCCTTAGTATGATTTTTATAATCATAGGAATCATATCTATTAGCTGAAGGATTCCAATTATCAGGATAACTAAAATAAATCATTTTAAACTCCTTAATATACATATTTTATCAAATAGCTACCATCCGTAACAGCTGATACCTCTCTGAATAAGTTTTTCTAAAACTCAAACGCAGATAAATATTACTCATAAGTAAGCTCCACCTAAGTCTAAGAATCACTTGATAGTATATTATTCTTTCCAATTAAATAGTATGCTTAAAAATTTAGTTCATTAATGTATATTTTTAACTATTTATGATAGTTATTTAACTGGTTTAAGGTTAAAAACTTCGAAAAATTATTTAAATAATAACATCACCTTAACATTTCTACTAAAAAAGTACTATTCTTTATTAAGTTGAAACAGTAATACATTTCCAGCATATAATTTATATATAGCATATAATTTATATATAAAAAAATAAGAACCTCTAATGCATAAACTAAATAACCCACATCTTGATTTAATGTAATTATATATATAAATAAAAAAGTTTTAATTTTATCCTTTACATATTACACCTCATCATTATTAATTGTTTAAAAGAACTGTTCTATCACTAAAAAATGTTAGGAGGCGTAAATAAATGAAAAAACTCTTTTATTATGTACTTATTATAACTACCTTTTTAACTTTAGGAATGTTTTCAGGATGTTCAAAAAATACTGATGCAGAGAGTAAAGAAATCGCTTCTCGGTATATTACTTTTTTCTATACTATTGATAAAAACGATCTTGAAAATTATAAAATAATAACCAATGGATTTATACCAAACGATGCAAATTCATACAATAAATTTATAAAAGCTAAAAATAGTTGCGATGATAAATTTAAGCCCTTAATGACTGATAGCGCCTATAAAGATTTACTTTTAACAAGAATGTCCTATAGAAGAGCAAAGGATGCATATGAAAATCAGTATTATTGTAAGGTGAAAAATATTAAATTAGAAAAATACGATGAAATTAAAGATAGAAATGAATTAATTTATTATTATACTATTGAAATTATACAAACATCTGTGGTAAATAATAAAAAAACTATAATTAGACAGGGTAATCAAATTTGTATTGTTAAGGAAAATTCAGCATGGAAAGTAAGCTTAGCACCTTATTAAACCATTAACTAAATCATTTAATTTAAGAAACATTGTATTTATAAAAGCGTTAATAAGAATTCTAAAAATACCCTAAATACTTAAAAGTAATGTCCTTTTATAATTCAATAAAATAGCACGCCATTTTTATATTAAATAGCGTGTTATTTTTAATTCTATTCATACTTTAAAGTGATTACTGTTAAAATTGTTATACATAAACATAATCATTCATTACTGGCTGTAAGCCTTTAGATTTAATTGCTTCATAAACTTCATCTACAGATCTTGTGTCTGCAATTTCAAATTGATCGTCTCCCTTATCCTCTGCTTCTTCAACATGACTTCCAATTCCAGTACTAACACCAGCTGAAATCTTAGTAGCTGTAAGACCAATTACATTATCACGGAACCTTTCACACTCTCTTGTGGAAATGGTAATGCTTGCAAATGGCATAAAGAGACGATATGCTGTCATCACCTGCAAAAGCTGAGGTTCATGAACGTCTTTTGGGTTAATTTTATCATTGTTTATAATAGGTCTTAGCCTAGGGCAAGAAAAAGCAATTTCTGCATGTGGATACTTTCTTTGTAAAAGATATGCATGCATTCCTGTGGCAAAAGCATCCTTTCGAAAATCATCTAATCCAAGTAAAGCTGCAAAACCAACCCCACGCATGCCACCTTTTAAGGCTCTTTCCTGAGCATTAAGTCTATATGGGAATATACGCTTGTGACCTGCTAAATGAAGAGTCTCATATTTATCTGAATTATAAGTTTCCTGGAATACAGTAACAAAATCTGCACCACACTTATGAAGGTATTCATACTCATCAGAATTCATTGGATATACTTCAAGTCCTACTAGCTTAAAGTATTTTCGTGCTATTTTACATGACTCTCCAATATATTTTACATCTGACATCTTCCTGCTCTCACCAGTAAGAATCAGTATTTCTTCTAAACCTGTTTTAGCTATAGCCTGCATCTCTTTTTCTATTTCTTCAGAATTTAATTTGGCACGACGTATTTTGTTGTGACAGTTAAATCCACAGTAGATACAGTAATTTTCACAATAATTAGCAATGTATAGAGGTGTAAACATATAAACAGAATTACCAAAATGCTTTCTTGTCTCTTCTTTTGCAAGACGAGCCATTTCTTCTAAAAATTCTCCGCCTGCAGGAGATAATAATGCTGCAAAATCTTCTAGTGTACGGTAATCATGGTTTAATGCTCTTCTTACATCTTCTGCTGTATATTTGTTATAGTCATAAGCATGCATATCACTTATAACCTGATCCATAACATCTGACTCTAATACTTCCATTCCTGGCATGTATTCCATATGATTTGTACATTGTTCACTCATAAATATCTTCCCCCTATTCTGCTAAAAATCCAGTTAATGGTGATGATGCACATGCACCCTTATGTAATACACGTCCTAAACCAGAAAGATATGCTGCACGTCCCGCTTCAATAGCTTGTCTAAAAGCTCCTGCCATAACTGGAATATTACCAGCAGTTGCAATTGCAGTATTAGCCATAACAGCTGCAACACCCATTTCCATAGCTTCACAAGCCTGAGATGGACGTCCAATTCCTGCATCAACAATAATAGGAAGATCAATTTCATCTACCAATATCTTAATAAAATCCTTTGTACTTAATCCTCTATTAGATCCAATTGGTGATGCTAAAGGCATAATACAAGCTGCTCCAGCATTATATAAATCACGAGCTACATTTAAATCTGCATGCATATATGGCATTACTATGAATCCTTCCTTTGCAAGAATTTCTGTAGCTTTGATTGTCTCGTAATTATCTGGAAATAAATACTTTGAATCATGAATAACCTCAATTTTTACAAAGTTTCCACAACCTAATTCCCTTGCTAATCTTGCAATTCTAACTGCTTCCTCTGCATTTCTTGCTCCTGATGTATTAGGAAGTAATGTTATACCCTTTGGAATGTAGTCTAAAATATTCTCATTTCCTTTAGTATTAGCACGCCTTACTGCTAAAGTAATTATCTCTGCACCAGCATGCTCTACTGCTGCCTTAATCAAATCCAAATTATACTTTCCTGAACCTAGAATAAATCTAGATGAAAACTCATGTCCTCCAATTATTAATTTATCCTTCTCCATTATTTATATCCTCCTTTAAACTTCTTTTACTCCTAAAATTAATCGTAAAATCATATTTGCCTGGTGTCCTGCACAAATAGATACTCTAGGTGCCATAAGACCCCTGCCTGGTTCTGCATTACTTTTCCTATCCCCACATAAATAAAGATTATTAAAAACCTTAGTGGTTGTAATTGAATTACTACTTTCATAACCTGCTAGTCCTGATGCTGACACTAATTTAATTCCTGGCTTATTTTCTAATAAAGTATTTATAAGCATTGCTTTATATTCAGCCTTATCAAAGGCCTCACAAACAATTGAATCATTTTCAAATAAAATAGCAGCATTTTCCTCTGTAACCTTTATAGTATCAATAGAAACTTTAATATAAGGATTAATATCTTTAATTTCTGATTTTAAGGCTTCTGTCTTTTTCATGCCTAGATGACTTATTTTATAAGCCTGACGATTTAAATTGCTAGGCTCTACTATATCAAAATCTACTAAATGAAGATGGCCTATACCGGTTCTTGCAAGTGCCACTGCTACACTGGAACCTAAACCACCAAGCCCTGCAATTCCAACTCTTGCACTTTTTACTTTTTCATGAACAAAAGGCGTATGTCTAGCCATCATTAATGCTTCTAGTTCATCTTCTGAAGGCATAACACCTTTCTCTATAAAAGATATACTGTCACCTTCCTTAAGCTCAATGTCATTTTCTGTTTGAAATCCATTGTAAATTGTAATAATATTAGAAGCTTCTAAAAACAACTTTTTTCTTAATAAATACAGCGAACAATATTCTGTTGTCCTACTTTTTCCATTTATATAAATATTCACATTAGCCTCCCCCTACAAAATTAACTACTTCTAAAAAATCACCATCTTTAATATTTGTGTTACTATACTGAGCTTTTGGTACTATTTCGCCATTTAGTTCAACAGCAATTCTCTGAAGTGAATAACCTTCATTTATAAGCAGTTTGTCCAAAGGTATATCGTTTACATTGGTTATTTCTTTTTCATTTAACTTTAGCATTTACTCACCTCTTTTACATCAAGTAAAAAAGGCCACACGAAGAACTACACCCATGGTGGTGTACCCCTTCGTGTGACCTTCACACTCTAAGATTCATTATTTAATTACACTGAGATTATAACATTGAACTAAATTAGCGTCAAGTTAAATCATATCTAAAAAAACTATAAAATTAAGGTATTAACCTTATATTCTATAGCTTTCTAAATTAAAAATAAAATTTTATAAGGCATATGAAAGAAAATAGCAAGTCAAAGATGTTAGTATATTTTGTGTCAGACAAGGAAACAGGTTCCGCTGATAGTTGTTCTATCAAAGGGTTCTGTTGACGCAGTATGACGCAAAATATACTAACATACTGACTTGCTATTTTTTTGAATATGCCTAAACTATCCTTTTAAAATCTAAAGTTCTATTCGTGGTCTTGTAGGATCACATTTAGGTTCCTTTATATCGGAAAACATTGAAAGTTTTGTTAGATAGTAACACTCTTCTCTTGACATATGATCAGCTGCTAATGGTGCTAACGTGCCCAGCACTTTCTTATCTATAATTTCTTGCTTTAACTCATCTAAGAAATCTCTAAAACAAGTCATTACTTTGTCCGCATGATGATTAAGCTTATTAAGTGCAGGAAAATCAAAAATACCAGTTCTTGTGTATCCATTGTATTCTATACTCTTTGAATATAAATTATCAAATTCATTACAATATTCCTTACTGTTTTTAATTAATTCTTTTTCTGTAGGATCAAGATTACTAACTAAAGTGGAAGCATGACCTGATCCATCAAGAAGCCATAAAAGATGAAGATGAATAGCTCCCACATTAGCTATCTTCCCTCTTATTAAAGCATTTAAAATTAATAAGTATTCATCTAACTCATTAAGCATATGATTAATAAAAGTAGGTGGTAGAGACATATTAATTTTACCTGTAATGTGTTTATTAAGTATATTTAGCTTAAATTTTCTAATTCTTATTGCTGCCGTATATGCCTGCTGATTAAGCCTAGGAAAATCTGATTTAGACATGGGCTGTCTTGACTGTATTAGCAAATTATCAAATAAACTTATAAATTCACTTGCCTGCTTAATAAAATCTTCTTCCTTGGGGGAAAGTGAATTTAAAATAAAACGAGAATGATCTCCTAAAATTTGCAGCCAAAATTGATGTTCAAATAATTCCACTTCTTCAATACTATTAAATTTCAAGTATATCCTCCACAACACAATTATTTCACTAACTATATAATATGCTTATATTAAAAATGTGTTACTATTTTTATAGAAAAAAATAGTAATGTAATTTAAATTAAAAAAACTTTCCTACACTTTCATTTATAGGAACCTCAGAAAATACTATGTTCGTAGATGTAGTAGCCTCCAAGTTTGAAACATCATCAACAAATTTTTCAATTTCTGAAATAGATTCCGCACTTAATTTCACAAGTATGCAAGAATGTCCAGCTATCCTATAACAAAAAATCACACGTGGATGATTATAAATAAATTCTTTAAACTTCTCAAATTTACTGTTTTTAAGATCAATTTGAATGATACATTGTATAGACATACCAAAAGCTTTTTCATTTATTTTTATAGTATATCCTTCAATTACTCCACTATCCTCTAGTTTTCTTATCCTTTCTGTTACAGAAGGAGGTGATAAATTAACTCTTTTTGATAGCTCCCTTATAGATAGACGGCTATCTTCTTGAAGCTCCATTAAAATTTTAATATCTGTATTGTCCATTTTCATATGATATAAATTTCCTTTCATTTTATCTCATTTAAAATATATTTATTAAAAAACTAGTATTAAATACTAAGTTAATTTTACCATTTATATATTATAATATAGTTAATTTAGGTTATCAAATTGAAAGGATGATTAAAATGAAAAATATTAGAAGTTATACAGTTTTAAATAACGGAGTAAAAATGCCATGGCTAGGATTTGGCACTTATAAGGGTGACGCTAAAAATAGTATTGTTGAAGTAGTAAAAGAAGCATTGAAGATTGGATATAGACATATAGATACAGCTTCTTTTTATAATACTGAAGAAGGCGTAGGAACTGCAATAAAAGAAAGTGGAATTTTACGAGAAGAAATATTTTTAGTAAGTAAAGTTTGGAACTCTGACCAGGGGTATGAAAAAACTCTTCAAGCTTTTGAAACTACTATTAAAAAGCTTGGAACAAATTATCTTGATTTATACTTAATTCACTGGCCTCAACCTCAAAGTAAAGAAACCTGGAAGGCACTTGAAAAACTTTATAAAGAAGGACGTGTTAAAGCTATCGGAGTAAGTAACTTTTCAGTTAAACAACTCAAAGATTTAATTGCCGATGTTGAAATAATGCCAATGATAAATCAAATAGAATTTCATCCTCAACTTATTCAAAATGATCTAATGGAATTCTGTAAAAATCATAATATACAATTAGAAGCCTGGTCACCATTAATGCGCGGCAAAGTTTTTGAAATTCCACTTTTACAGGAGCTTTCAAGAAAATATCAAAAAACAATTTCTCAAATTGTATTAAGGTGGGACTTACAAATAGGAGTTGTTACCATTCCTAAATCAACCACTCCAGCAAGAATAAAGGAAAATTCAGATATATTTGATTTTGAATTAAGCAAAGAAGATATTAATAAAATTAATGCTTTAAATATTAATTTTAGAATGGGAATGGATCCCGATAAGGTTTATGCAGGGCAAATAATTAATAATTAACTAAGCTTTGGCAGTTTAAAAATAATGCTATATTATAAGCATTTTTCTTTAACATGATTAAAATTTAAGACTTCAACTTAAAAACATTAATTAAAAACTTAAATATATTAATTTGATTCTTTAAAATATTAATTTAAATATTAATAATATCAAATTGTATATAAATCAATATTAAAATTTTTAATTTTAATATTGATTTTTTTAATTTAAAGTGATATATTATAAACACAGGAAAGGAAGTGATAATTTGGCATACAAAGTTGTTAGTAAATGCCCCGTTTGTTCTTCTAAACTTTTCATTTCAAAATTAAAATGCTCTAAATGCAGCACTATAATTGAAAATGATTTTGAAATGTCAAAGTTTGAATATCTTTCAGAAGAACAATTAAAATTTATAGAGGTGTTTTTAAAAAACAGAGGGAATATAAAAGACGTTGAAAAAGATCTTGGCATATCCTATCCCACAGTAAGAGCAAAATTAGATGAAGTTATAACTTCTCTTGGCTATAAGGTATCAAAGGAACCTTCTGTAGATAAGAAAAAAATAGTGGATATGCTTGATAAAGGAGAAATAACTCCAGACCAGGCCATCAAAATGTTAAATGAATAATATATAAAAAACTTTATTATTAATCATAAAAATGTAAGAATAATTAAAACCAATAGTATATGGTAATCCAAATAGAATATTAAAGGAGAGTTTAAAATGAATGAAGAAATGTTAAAAATATTAAAAATGATAGAGGAAGGTAAAATAACTTCCGAAAAAGCAGAACAACTTATTGAAGCACTTAACTCAAAAAGTACAGCTATCCAAACTTTAGGAAATGCTTCAAATGATACAGACATTATAGATAAAATGCTTAAAGTAAAGGTTACTTCTCATGATGGAGACGATGTAAATGTAAATCTTCCAGTTAAATTTATAAAAACAATGCTTAAAACCATAGGTAAAATACCAATAACTGATAACATTAAAGGAATGGAAAACTTAGATTTAAATCTTATTTCAGATGCAATAGACAATAATCTTTCAGGTAAAATAGTAGATGTAAAAAGTGCAAATGGCGATTTAGTAGAAGTTAGTATAGAATAGAGGAAAAAGCTTATGAGAGTATATATTAAATCAGGTAATGTGGGATTTACAATACCCGTTCCCAATATGTTTTTAAAATTTGGAATTTCAATTGTAAATACCCCTTTTATTCAAAAACACATACCTGAAGAAGATAAGAAATATGTAAATATAATTGATTGGAAACAACTTTCAGGTTGTATTGATATCTTAAAAGAATACAAAGGTTTAAAAATTGTTGATGTTCACTCAAAAGATGGAAGTCACGTTACTATAACCTTATAAATATTATTTAGTAATCAATTTTAATAAAAGGAGACAAAATGAAACTTAAAAGAAATTTATCATTTTATATGTTGGGAAGATTTATATCCTATATTGGCACTGGAATACAGCAAATAGCAATACCACTTTATATATTGGATATAACTCATTCTGCAATTATGATGGGACTATTTTCTGCTCTTAATCTATTACCTAATGTAATTACGCTGCCCTTTGCAGGAATTCTAGGCGATAGAAAAAATAGAAAAACCATCATGGTAGTAACCGATATTGGAAGAGGAGTTCTAATACTGGCTTTAGGATTTTTAGCCCTAGTCAGCAGTTTAAATATTTATATACTATTTTCAGTTCAGATATTTATTTCTATTATGGATAGTATTTTTTCAGCATCATCCACAGCAATTCTTCCAGAGCTCATAGAGGAAGAAGAACTTATGAAGGCCATGTCTCTTAGAGGTGGCAGTGATGCAATTTCCATGATTATAGGTCCTTCACTTGGAGGTATAATATATGGAGTTTTAGGAATTAAAGCAGTATTTTATTTAAATGGCTTATCTTTTATAATATCAGCAGTTTCTTCCTTTCTTATAATTTATAAAAATGTAAATGACAATAAAGAAAAAATCACCTTAAAATCATTTTTCACAGAAAATGCCAGTGTGCTTAACTTTATAAGGAAAAATAAAGCTTTAACTCAACTATCAGTGTTCTGCTTACTAATTAATTTTCTTGTTTCACCATTCTTTGACATAGTATTTCCTTATGTATTAAAAAAATGTGTAGGTTTTAATTCACAACAGTATGGTTATTTAATTTCATGTTTTACTGTTGGTATACTCCTTGGAAATATAGCAATAGGTGCTTATTTGAACAAGTTTAGCACAAAAGTAGTAATAAAGCTTTCTATTTTACTTCAATCAGTTGTGCTTTTTGTACTTGCATTTTCAGTATATCCAACTTTCATAAATTATATTGGCGGTCATAACTTGAAACTATTTATAGTTCTAGCAGCAGTAATACTATTATCTGGACTATTCAATTCAGGAATAAACACTCCTATAAATGTCAATCTTCAAAAAATGGTTCCAAATGAAATGAGAGCAAGATTCTTTGCCATACTTGGTGTATTCTGTCAAGGAGCTATTCCCTTTGGATCATTAATTTATGGGTTTATATTAGGCAAATTTGCCTATCAATATGTACTTCTCATTGTAACAATAATATTCTTTGTTACCTGCTTCATTTTTATAATGAAATCAGTGGCAGAAGTTTACGAACCACCTATGTTAGAATCTCAAGCATAGTTTTAATTAAATTTTTTCTATTAATAAACATCATCAAGCAGGAACTTTCATTTTCTGCTTGATGATTTATAATAGTAAAACAAGCCTATAACTTAAGAGCTTCCGAACCATTTTCTATGCACATTTTTAAAACTATATCTTTACTAAACCCCATGTTCTCAAAATACTTTATTTCATCAAAAATACCATCAACCTGTTCCACAGCATATGCGCCAGCATCACTTCCAAGGGCAATTTTAACCCCCATTTCATAAGCCTTTACTATATTTTTAGCCTGTATGGTATATACTTTTCTTATTGTATCAAGCTGATTTTTAAAATTACTATAATTTCTATGAAGTATATTTCCAAGAGGAGAAAGCGTAGGCACCCATATTATTTCTTTTTCAGCCATTTCGTATAATTCTTTATCAGAAATAAGAAATCCATGTTCTATAGTATTAACTCCTGCTTTTATTGCAGCAGATACACCTTCACTACCATTGGCATGTACCATTATTGGAACCCCATATTCTTTTGCACTTTTAGTCATATATTCTAGTTCATTATATGTAAATGCCACATCTCCTACATCACCAAATTTATCAAAGTTAACTATTCCTGTTAATATTATCTTTAGATGATCTAATTTATTTTCTTTCAAAACATCAAATTCTCTCTTAAAATCCTCTATTCCATTGACAGCTCTTCCTAAAAATGATCCATAATGATCTTTCCTGCAAATTGCAAATACAGGTGTTCTGTATATCATTCCTTCCTCCTTTGCAATTTCTCGTGCTAAACATGAAGCAAATATTCCATCTCCTCCATCTCTTAAAGCAAATACATTCTTCTTTTTATATTTCCTTAAAATTTCAGTAATCCATTGTCTTTGCAATTCAATTGGAGAATTGCTCCACTGCTTTTTTTTAAATAAGGTATTATGAGCGATGTGTATATGCGAATCAATTATCAACAAAATCACCTTCTTAACTTTTATTAAGAACTCTATATTAATCTTCTATAAGTTTTTATTACCCTAACTTGTAATGTCACTAGCTATGCCCCTTTATAATTAATTTTTTTTAATTTGAACTAATTTTTTTATCTAAAACATAGTCTAAAAAATCGTATTTACCATTAAAATATGAAGAAGCCTTAAGAGGAATATTAACATCAGGGTATATAGAATCCGTTTCCTTATCAGTAGTTTTAAAGTAATTACTAGAATAATATATATTTACATTTGTATTTGATAAATGTATTACTTTTACTTCACCAAAATGATTTGGTTTACCTCCTGTAGGTTCACCAATAAGTATTGCTTTTGTACTATTCCTTAAATCCATAGAATTTAATATTGCGGAAGAAAATGTCTTTCTTCCAACTATAACAAACAAATTCCCTTTTTTATTAATACTATTCCTTTTATTTATTTCATCTAAAAAATTATCAAAAAGCTTAGAATTTCCACCACCATTATCACTAAAGTCTATAACTAAAGTTTTAACTTTTTTGCTATCAATGGTATTAAAAACATCCCTTGTAAATTGTGAAAAAGAATAATTAGGCATATTGGAACAACTATTATACTTTACATAAAGCAAATTACTATTTTGAATATAATCAAACCAATAATTTTTATCCTGCTTTTGCTTTGAAATTGGAAATTTTTTATTGTACTCAGTATTATCTGATAAAAACTTTACATTTTTGTAATCTGATTTTTTTATAGGTTGTACATTTACACTGTTTGGATAACCTTCAAAATTTAAGACTATATTATCTTCCTTAGTTATTCCTGCAATTTTAAGCATTTCCACAGATCTTAGTAAAGTACAAAATTGGTTCTTTATAATAGCTTTATTATCTTTAGATATAAAAGGATCAATTTTTTCTTGAACTTGTGTCATAGAATACCCATTAACTGAAGTTAATTTTTTCCCCCATAACTCTTTATATTTAAGGGAAGAATCAACTACATAAACTCCATCATCGAATTGAAAAAAACTTACTGGATAGGATGAGTCTTCTTGAATATCAACTCTTGTATGACTATCATTTATAGAACTTATTATTTTTATAAGTTCACCCTTAATTTCCATATCGTTACATTTACTAACTTTTCCAATAAGTGAATCCATTTGATTATAAAATTCAGTTTTACTCTTAGAAAAAAATAAATTTTTATGTTTTTTAGGTAGTTCTTTTTTTACAAATTTTAAATCTGATATCCACTTTTCATCTCTATTTGAAGTATTAAGCATAGGTGAGCTAATAGTCCTATTAAACATAGATTTATAGAAATAAATACCTGCTGCTGCAGTTATAAGCATCATACTTATTACTATAAAAATTAAATTTTTCTTTTTTAATTTCATGTACATATTTTCCCCCTTAAAAATTATTATAATTAAATTTTAAATTGCATTTACAATTTAATCATAGTATTTCTAACTACAAATGAAATAATTTAAACAATACATATGAATGATTTTCGACCTTAAAACCTTTATTTAATAATAGTTTATATAAAAAATAGGTGGATTGTCCACCTATTTTAATCTTCTTAACCTTACAGTTTAAACTTATTTATCTCATCTGTCATGTCATTAGCCATATCTCTTAATTTCTCAACAGTAGAAAATAAATTTTGAGCAGTTGAACTCATTTCTTCAGATGAAGCTGCTATTTCCTCAGATGAAGCCGAGTTTTGTTGTGAAATAGACGAAGTACTTTCTACATTAGTTAAAATTGAATCTTTTTGTTTATTTATGATTTCAGCCGAAGAGCTTACATTATCTATTTCAGGAATTATATTTTCTATTTTATTTACAATTTCTTTAAAACACTTAATAGTTTCACTTATTAATGTTATTTGATTATTTAATTCATTACTCATATCACTGCTGTCATTTAAAATAATTTTTGTATCACTGGATATATTGCCTAATAATTTAGTAATTTCATCAGAAGAATTTTGACTTTGCTCAGCAAGAGATCTTATTTCATCAGCAACTACTGCAAAACCTTTACCAGATTCACCTGCTCGTGCTGCTTCAATTGCTGCATTTAGAGCCAATAAATTTGTTTGTTCTGCAATACTGTCTATTAAATTTATTATATCATTTACTTTATTAACATTATCACCTAATATATTAAGCTTTTGTCCAAATTTCTTGAAGGTTCCATCAACGTTTTCTACTGATTTAGCTAAACCATTCATGTTATTATTACTTTCATTTGCCACATTATTAATTAATTTTGATTTCTTTTGAACTTCAACTAGTGTTTTTGTCATATCATGTATTGAGCTTCCAAACTCAGCAAGTATATTGGTTACTTCTACAAGTTCATTAGCTTGCTTTTCTGTTCCTACTGCAACTTCTTGAATTGCATTTGCAACCTCACCAGATGAACTTTCTACAGTTTTAGCAGAACTATATAGATCCTCAGCCTTTTTATCAATAGACTCAGAATGACTTTTTATTTTAAAGAACATTTCTTTTAAAGCAGACTGCATTTTATTAGTGGACTTAGCAATATCACCTACTTCATCATTAATATTTAGATATTCTGAATTAAGGTTATTGGAAAAATCACCCTTTTCCATTAATTGAAGATGTTTAGTTATACTGCTTATAGGGCTTGCAATTCTTTTTGACAAAATAATTGTTATAGCTACACTTAACGCTGCAAATATTAATATAAGCAAAAATGAAATTTTCCCTATAATCTTTGCACTACTCATAAATTCATTTGTTTCAATAAAACATATGTAATTCCAATTTAAATTTGAGTTTGATGGTCTTTGAACATTTATAGAATATTTTTTCCCATCTTCAAGTTTCATTTCAAATGAAGTATTTTTATTATAAGAATTATTTAATTTACTTACATTTAATTCTTTTATGTTTTTCGAAATTAATTTTGGATTTTTAGCATTTGCTAAAATAGTACCATGTTCATCAACTAAAACAATGTATCCGTTTTCTCCAACTTTAATACCTTTAATCATTTTTGTAAGCTTATCAAGGTCAATATTCATAGTTATTGCCCCTTTAACTGTACCAGCAGAATCCTTTATTAAGCAAATTGAAACTATACTTTTAGATCCATCTGAAGAAAAGTACACATCACTTAAAACAGGTTTATCTGTATTTGCAAGTGCAAGCTTGTACCAATCCCTTTTTCTCGCATCATAACCATTTTTTCTAGATGAAGCTGGGTACTGTACATATCCTCCATTTGATTCAACTCCTAATGATACACTTTGTATTTCAGGATGCGAATCCTTAAAATTTTTAAAAGTACTATATACTTCTGCTTCAAAAGGATCATTTGTAAGTGGTGTCATTGGAACCACCCCTGAAGGATCTTTTTTATCAACATATGAAGTTATTCTTGAATCTGATTGTTGAAGAAGCGCACTTTTAGCTAATACTTGGGTATCCTCCTGAATTAATGAAATATAGTCATCTATGCCCGTATTTACCTGAATTAATTGTTTATTTACTGAATTCGTATAATCTTTTTTGGTTTGTATAACTACTTTCCAATAAACAATTGTACCCATTAAAAGTAGTGCCACTACAGTTAAAGAAACAAAACATACAATTAGTTTATTTTTGATATTAAGCTTTAAATTAAACTTTCCTTTCATATAAATATCCCCTTTCCCTTCTGCAAAATTTACTTCAAAATGCAGTGTTAATTAAAATACGAACTTACCTTATTTTATCATACATTCATGATTTTTTTCCAAAATAATACCAAAAATAATATTTTTTTCTTCTACTTGAATAATCACTATATACTTTTAAATTATTTTAAATCTTAAAACAACTTGTTAAAAAACTATACTATCTTAGCAAAATACTATAACCTATATTGGAATATAATCGTCAATAAAAAAATGCCCGCAGCCCATATTGAATACAGACTGCTAGGCTGTGTACTAATATAAAAATATTTCTGTCTATATTAGCCTATACATTTTATCCTAACAAATAACTTTTAAACATATATCTATGCTTTTAAAAATTAAACTTAGGCATATGAATGAAAATAACTAGTCAAATATACTTAACATACTAACTAGTTATTTTTTTGAATATGCCTTATAACATTTCTAATATTTCTACTGTATAATTTTCACTTGGAGCATTAACTTCAACTACATCTCCAACTTTTCCGCCCATTAACGCTTTTCCTAAATCTGATTCTACACTTATAAGCATATTTTCTGGATCAGCATCTATAGTAGTTACTAATGATATAATTTCTTCATATTCATCTTCTACAAATTTAATTTTAAACTTACTATTAACTCCTATTACTGATTTATCTATATTTTTACCATCTATTACAGTTGCAGTTGAAATCATAGTTAATAAATATTGAATTCTATTATCATTTTCTCTATAGTTTGCACAAGCTTCTTTATACTCTGCATTTTCAGACCTATCACCATGTGCCGCAGCTACTAGTTTTTCCTTTGCTATTTGAGCTCTTTTTACAGTCATTCTATAATCTAATTCCTCTTTTAATTTATTAATATTTTCTTCTGTTAGTATATTCTTCATATGATGTAACCTCCCCAAGATATATTCTGTTAATATTATATATTATCTAGAAAAAAAATAAAAATTTCTTTATTCCGTATCTTCTACAAATTCGCCCATTTTCTTCTATTCCCATGTAAATAGAATCCACAAGCTAATACTCTATGTAAAGCTTATGGATTAAATATAACCTTTTATTCTAAAATTATAACTAATTGTTAACCTATAGCACTATTCTCATATCCATCATTTACTATTTCTTCAATAACTTCATTACTATATTCCTTACATAATAGTGCCCTAATATATCCTCTATCTTTATTGGTGGATTCAATATAGAATCCCCTACCATAATAAAATCTAACAAGTGATAACATTCTAGACGCGGTATGTAGATATAAATTTGTAACTCCTACCTGCCTCATTTCATTATCAACTGCATTCATTAATATTTTTCCTATACCCATATTTTGAAAATCTTCTCTAACAGCAAATCTACTTAGATAAGCAGTATTATCTGGTTTTACTTCAACTCTAACACTTCCAACAAGAACTCCATCTAAAATCCCTACAAACATAACTTTAGTTTTTATTTCTTTTTCTAAATCTTCATAGGTTTCATTAAGAGAAGCAACAAGTTCCGTTATTTCTGCTCTCTCTGCATATAATCTAAAAGCTTCTTTAGATATATCTTTTATTTGAGGTATATCCTCAAAAGTAGCTCTTCTAACTACAAAGGTCATATTTTTCATCGATCTATCTCCTTTTTCTATTTGTTAAAATAAAAGAACAACCACCATATGTATGACCAATTGCTAATTATTTTATGTATAATTATACAATTTTATGATTAAAAATTCAATATCTAGTTTAAGAAATTTTACGGCTTTCATTTAACATTAATAATTTCTAACACTCCTATAATATTAAAAGTAACACGCCAAAAATCTCCTTGTTTACATTAAATCAGCTTACATTTTAATCATAGAAACATTTTATATTCTCTTGTAAATTCTTTAATTTTAATGTATTATGGCATGTTTTTGATCAAAAAAGTTTTGAATTCCTATTAATAAAAAACCGCATTAGATTAATCTAACACGGTAAGTAAAATAATTCATCTCTTTTTAATTTTAGCATTATAGGCTAATCTATTAGCAGCTAACTTTCCACTAAATAAAGCTCCTTGCATCCAACCATGTGTTGCAGAAGTATGCTCTCCAGCAAAGAATACCCTATTATCATATTCTGGTTTTAAAATATTATGTGAAAAAATTCTTTTTTGTTCTGGTGTAAAGAATGCTACAGCCCCTCTAAACCATTCTTCATTATTCCAATGAAGAAATTTTGACTGTGTTACTATAGAATCCAAATAATTTCTAGGGAGTCCGTGAACTTGCTCAACCTGTCTTTTAACTTGCTTAAAATGTGCATCTCCCCTTATACTTCCTATATGTGTGGCATATTTGTTTAAATTGTACGAACCTGTTAATACTCCTGGTTCATTTGGGTTAGCCCCAATCATGGCATGATCTGAAGGATATAATATATTTGTTATAGATAGGTCAGTATTAGTTACACCACCTACAATCCCTCCATAATCCGTATCCTCTTCCCAAAAACGCTTTTTACATAACAGTAGGGTTCTATGTCCATCTACATAATTTATTTCTCTTATTGCCTGCATTTTTCTATTACTAAAGAAAGGCAAAATATCCACAGTTGAAAGTGTTGTAAATGGAATAGCACAAATAACATAGTCAAATTCTTCTGCACTTTCTCCTTTAATATTATTACCTTTATATCTCAATACAACCTTTTTTTCATTTTCAGCTTTATATATTCCCAATACCTGACTGCCACCTTTCCAGTTCACCTTTCCTAGTTCATTTTGAGGTATCCTATATTCTTTAGGTACTTTAGATGTTAAAGACTTGTAAAATGCAATTGGCAAGTTTACATTGCCACCAGCAACTCTATAAAGATAAGAAAAATTTTCTGGATAATCCTCCTGTAATACCTCATTATAAGATAAATCAATTAATGCGCCTGTAAATGCATCAACGCTTGCTATCATATCTATAGCATCATGACTGAGCCCCAGCATTTCAAAATTTTGACGAATGCTAATATTAAGTAAAGTATTGTAACTTGGATCATATGCAGGAAGAATCTTTAAAATTTCAGCTCTTGTTTCTGGATGCAGCTTATTCATGAAAAAATGCACTGCATATTCATAAAGCTTGGGCCAGATCGTATTTTTTTCTATTTGCCTTAAATTGTATTTTGGATAAATCTTTTCTTCAATGCTTTTAGGATCTTTTCTAGCTCTTGTTTCTTGTACATATACAAAGGCATTAGGATTGTTTTGAATAAATGGCTGTGTAGCAAGTCCAAAAAGATTAATATAATGCCAGGTGGTTTCATGTGCCACTGGAATCCTAAGTGGACCAAGTTCACCATAAAACTTTTTATCTTCGTCAAAATAGTAAGTATATACTCTCCCTCCCACTCTATCTTCTAGAGCATCAAATACTGTTATATCAAATCCAAGTTTTCTAAGTTCAAAAGCTGCTGACATGCCAGCAAGACCTCCGCCTATAATACCTACCTTAATTTGTTTAAATTCACCTGGATGCGCATAATTTAGAATATCTGATGGAGGACTCAAAAGTTTAATAATATTGTTAAAATCTCCTAATCTATCTGACTTACGTAATGCATTTTTTAGTAATGCATACCTTTGTTCATTAGTTGGATTTAATGGTTGGACACCAATTCCATATCTCTCCATAAAACGTTACAACTCCTCAAAATATCTCCTAATAACATATATATTCAATTTTATATGTCTAATTCCAAAATTAAAATTATATCCATGTATAAAAATAATAGATAAACCATACACATATTATTGTGTAGTTTATCTATTACTTTAACTTGCTAATTATGATGTTTTTCTTATATAAATCATACTTAAAAATTATCCAATTTGTTTACTTTATATTAAGTACCACAAAAAGTTCTATAAGCACAATTTCTTTTCTTAGGAAGAAGAGCATATTCATCCTGCTTTGCAGAGTATTCAAACGGGTTTGAAAGAACATTATTAAGTTTTTCCATTATACTATAGTCTCCATTTATTGCAGCTTCTAGTGCCTCTTCTACTTTGTGATTTCGTGGAATTATTGCAGGGTTGCTGCTTTTCATTAACTTATATGAGGATTCCTTTGGTTCCTTTTGTCTCTCCAGCCTTGTCTGCCACATTTCATGCCACTTAACAAATTCTTCAGTATCAAATATCATCATATCATCCGATTTATTAAGAGTTAATGCACGGAATGTATTTGTATAGTCTGCACCATATTTCTCCATTATACTAAGTAGTTTTCCAATAAGGGCTTCATCCTCTATTTCTATATTAAATATTCCAAGTTTTGCCCTCATTCCTGTTATCCAATTATTATGATACAAATCATCAAAGTTCGAAATAGCATCCTTTGCCAGTTTTACAGCCAGCTCCTCATTATCACTGATAAGTGGAAGTAATGCTTCAGCTAATCTAGATAGATTCCACGCAGCAATATTAGGCTGGTTACTATAGGCATATCGTCCATAAATGTCAATGGAGCTAAATACTGTTTCTGGATTATAGCTATCCATAAAAGCACAAGGTCCATAATCAATGGTTTCTCCACTAATAGCCATATTATCTGTATTCATAACTCCGTGGATAAAGCCAACTAACTGCCATTTAGCAATTAACGAGGCCTGGCGTCTAATTATTTCATCAAGCATAGAAAGATAGCGATCTTCATCATTATGAATCTCTGGAAAATGTCTTTTTAATGTATAATCAGCTAGTGCTCTAAGCTCCTCTACACTGCACCAGTTTGAAGCATATTGAAAAGTACCTACGCGCAAGTGACTAGCAGCTACACGTGTAAGAATTGCACCAATCTCTTCTTTTTCACGAAATACTTTTTCACCAGTTGTAACTACTGCTAAACTCCGGGTTGTGGGAATATTAAGTTCATGCATTGCTTCACTTATAATATATTCTCTAAGCATAGGTCCAAGCGCTGCTCTGCCATCTCCTCCACGAGAATATGGTGTTCTACCTGAGCCCTTAAGCTGAATATCAAATCGTTGTCCTTTTGGGGTAATTTGTTCACCAAGCAGTAAGGCCCTGCCATCTCCAAGCATGGTAAAATGTCCAAATTGATGTCCTGCATAAGCTTGAGCAATAGGTACAGCTCCTTCAGGAATTTCATTTCCAGCAAATATAGCTGCACCCTCATTATCTTTTAGCTTTTCAAAGTTAAATCCCAAAGACTTTGCAAGTGGATGATTGAGAATGATTAACTTTGGTGAAGATACAGAGTTTGGATTAAGTCTTGTAAAAAATGATTGTGGCAATTGTGCATAACTATTGTCTAAGTTCCATCCTGCTTTTACTACTGTTTTCGTCTCTGTTATCATATCTCTCTTTTCCTCCTATCTTTATCTAATGGCTGCCTTAAGGTTTATTGATATAAAAATAATGAAGCTATTTTTAGTGTCCTCTTCTTCTAATCTTATTATGCGTTTATGAATTTTATTTTCTTTAGCAATTTTGCACTTTACTTCATATGAAAAAAATGATTATGTTATAATAAAGAAAAAAGTTTTTATACTTCTGTATTAAACATTTTTTCAATACTTAAAACTTTGTTAGTATCATATCTCTTAAATTAACCATGTAAAATGAGGTTTTGATTGTGTTAATAGTCCCATCAAAATCTTATAAATAAGCTTAAAGTAGGTGTCAAATTTGGAAAAATCAAAAATTTTAATTGTAGAAGATGATGAAGAAATAAATAATTTAATTTTTCATTCTTTAAAAAAGGAAGGCTACGATATAGTTCAATTTTTTGATGGCAAAGAAGCTGTTGAAAAATATAGTAACTCTTTTAATCTAGTAATACTTGATTTAATGCTTCCTTATGTTGATGGAATAGAAGTACTTAGACAAATTAGAACAGTTAATAATGCTCCAGTTATTATTCTTTCAGCTAAGGATGAAGAAACAGATAGAATTATCGGACTAGGTATGGGTGCTGATGACTATATGGTTAAACCATTTTCAACAAGAGAATTGGTTGCAAGAGTTAAAGCTCAACTTAGAAGATACGTTTATTACAATGAAGATAAACATAATTCTGTTCTAACCTATGATAAATTGAAATTAGATACTTCAAATTATAAAGTATTTAAAGAAAATAAAGAGTTAAATTTAACCCATATAGAATTTGAACTTTTAAAATTCTTTCTTGAAAATCCTGATAGAGTATTTACTAAAGCTCAAATATTTAATAATGTTTGGAAGAATGAATATGTAAATGATGATAATACTGTAATGGTACATATAAAGAGATTAAGAAATAAAATTGAGGACAACCTTAATGATCCTAAATACATAGTCACTGTATGGGGAATTGGTTATAAGCTTGGTGAATAAAATGAAGTTATTGGTATATATTTTGAATATTATAGTAATGTTTCTTATAATTTTAATAGTATTACTGATTAAAAAGATAAACTACATAAGCAAAACAATAGATGAAGTTGTGCAGGGAAACTTCAATCAGAGAATAAGACTTCAAAATCATATAAAACCTTTAAATACATTATGCATAAAAATAAATAGCTTAATTATGAAAATGCAAAAAATATTTAAAAAAAGTAAAGTAAATGAAGATTCAATAAAAAAAATGATATCTAACATATCACATGATCTTAGAACTCCATTAACCTCAATGCTTGGATATATAGAACTTGTGCTTAATGATAATACTTTAAGTGAAGAAGAAAAAAAAGAATATATAAAAATAGTTTACAATAAGGGTAATCATTTATATAGCCTTATGGAAGAGTTCTTTCAAGTTTCCAAGCTAGATTCAAAAGATGTTAACTTTGAAATAAAAAAAATAAATGTCTCTGAAATTATAAGGCAAAATATAATATCATTTTTTAATGAATTAAAGAAACGTAATATGGAGCCACAAATAAATATTCCAGAAGAAGATATATATGCTTTTGGGGATGAAAAAGCAGTAAATAGGATACTAAGTAATCTTATAAATAATTCTTTGAAATATGGATCTGAAGGTACCCTGATAGGTGTTAATTTAACTTATGATAAGAACAATGTTTTTATATCTATATGGGATAATGGAGCAGGAATACCTAAAGAAGAAATAGATTATGTATTTGATAGACTATATACTGTTGAAAAATCAAGAAAATTAAATTTAAAAAGCAGTGGATTGGGGCTTTCTATAGCAAAAAAATTAGTAGAATCTTTAGGAGGGACTATCTCGGTAAGCAGTACTCCTTACGAAAAAACAGCTTTTACATTTACATTACCTATCAATTGAAAATAACTATAAGAAATACTTTACTTAAAATTCATGATTAAAAAAGGTAGTCCATGTGGGCTACCTTTTAGAGCATTTGAATCAATACTTTTAGCAAAATTTAATTAATACAAAAAAGCAAATCTAAAGAATTTCTGAAGAAATACAATTAGATACAGAAAATGAAAGCAGATAATTAAATTTAAGAAAATTGTAAGATCTATGTAAAATGGGTGTAAGGATTATATTGTATATTATATATAGAAAGAAAATTTAATATTTCAGACTAGTTTATAGGCAGCAAGAGAATTCTTTACTGTCAACAAAATTTGAATAAGTGGCAAAGAGAATATCTCTGCGCTATATAGGAGGGTAATATGAATAATATTCTAAAAACTTATAATCTAACCAAAGAATTTAAAAATTTTTCTGCAGTTAAAAATTTGAATATGACTATTGAAAAGGGAGATATATATGGCTTTCTTGGACAAAATGGGGCCGGTAAAACTACTACTATAAGAATGGTTATGGGACTTATAAAAGCAACTTCAGGAGAAGTGGAATTATTTTCTCAAAAAGCTTCACCAAAAAACAGAAACCTACTTCAAAGAATAGGATCGATGATAGAATATCCAGGTTTTTATCCTAATTTAACAGCAAAAGAAAATCTTGAAATACATAGAAGAATGATGGGAATACAAGAAAAAACTTGTATAGTAGATTCTCTAAAAATAGTAGGAATAGAGGATGTAAAGAATAAAAAAGTAAAGGAATTTTCTCTTGGTATGAAACAAAGACTTGGAATAGCCAGAGCTCTTTTACATCATCCAGAATTTTTAATATTAGACGAGCCTACCAATGGACTTGACCCTATGGGAATAAAGGAAATTAGGGAATTAATTATTGATTTATCACATAAACAAGGTATTACTTTTTTAATATCTAGCCATATATTAAGTGAAATTCAGCAAATGGCGAATAAGATTGGAATAATTCATAAAGGTGAACTTTTAGAAGAAGTACCTTATGATGAGTTACAAAAAAGGAACAGGCATTATATCAATATTAAGGTGAATGATGACAAAAAAGCTTCTTTTATTTTAGAACAAAAATTAGATATAAAAGACTTTGTAATATGGGAAAAAAATAATTTAAGGGTTTATGAAAAACTTCAAGAAGCTTCAAATATAAATAAAACTTTAATTTCAAATGACTTATTTGTAGATGAGATATGTTTAAAAGCAGACAGCTTAGAAGATTATTTCTTAAGACTTACAGGAGGAAATTAAATGTTTAATATAATATACTCTGAAATTTTAAAGCTAAAAAAATCCTATTTGTTTACTATAGCAGTAATTACTTCAGTTTTTTTACCTTCAATTGCATTTATTGTGTCACTTTCAAATGATTATAGTGGTATTACAAATGTTTTAAAATATTCACTCATTAAAGATTACAGAGCCAATATAGAAGTCAATTGTTTTTGCTTCTTATATACAGTTTTATTCTCTTTAATTGCCGGATATATCTTCTCCAGAGAGTTTGCTGATAAAACAGATAATATAATATATACTTACCCAATTAGTAGAACAAAAATATTTATAGGCAAATTAATAACCTTATATATAATAATTTCGTTTATATATGTTGTTCAATTCTTAGCTATGTATTTAAGTTTATCCATAGCCTGGCATGAATTACCTTCCAATAATTTTATTACTACAGATATGAAGGTCAACGTATATTCATTATTAATGGAATTTATATTAATGCCTATACCCATATTAATTGCCAATATAACAAAGAATATTATTTTTCCAGTAGTGTATGGGGTATTGGGTGCCCTTTCTTGTATGTGCGCTGTAGCTGTAGGTTCTGTGTATTCAGCTATTTACATGCAGTTTTCTCCTTTAATGCTACCTATACTTCCTATGTATTATTTTCATGCAGGAGATCCCATTGATTTTATATTAACTACCATAAGTGCAATACTCACTTTCAGCATATTTATGTTTTTATCTATTTACCATTACAATAAAATGGATGTCAATTAAGTTTAACGGAGGAATTTAAATGTTAAATATAATATATTCAGAATTTTTAAAGTTAAAAAAATCCTATATTTCATCTATAGCATTAATTGCTGGAATAGTTATGAGTATACTTATGATAATTGGAAATTTAGTTATCGGTATAAGTATGCCCTTTGAAAAATTTGCATGTAATATAGAACAGATGAATCTTGTAATATTAAATCCAGTTTTATTTTCTTTAATAGCTGGATATATATTCTCTAGAGAATTTACAGATAAAACTGCCAGCATATTATATTCTTATCCAATTAGTAGAATGAAACTTCTTATATCAAAATTGATTACAATATATGCATTAATTTTTTTAGTTTATTCTATTCAATGTATATCTGTAGGTTTAAGTTACTACATAGCAAATGGAATAGTGCCTTCATATGCTTCTATAATAAATTACATAAAGGCTAATATAGTTTCCATGCTATTTCAATTTTTATTAATTCCAATTCCAATATTAATTGGAAATATCACTAAAAATATTATAATGCCAACAGTGTACGGTATATTAAGCTTCATAACAGCAGGTTTTATAGGAATGAATTTCACTTATGCTGACTATATTCCTTTAATGGCACCTTATATTTCTACACAATATTTTTACTTTAATAAAGATATTAATCTTAATCATATTATATTTTCTACAGTCTTTTGTTTTATTATATTTATGCCAATTTGTATCTATGAATTCAATAAGAAAGAGATAGATTAGATTTTTTATACAAAAAGGAGTTCAACAATGAGTAAATTTATAAAAATTAGTTTTTGTTTTGTTTTAATTTTTTCAATTATATTTTCTACTGGCTGCGAATCCCAATATTTAGGTGGAGATAGAAATGCTAAGTGGAAAAAAGATTTAAGTTATTTAGAAGAAGCTCTTCCTAAAAAGCATACAAATTTATTTTTTAAAATTAGTAAAGAACAATTTCATAAGGATATAAGCAACTTGAAAAACTCTGTAGATAAATCAAACGATGATGAGATTGTAGCTGGAATCTATAAAATAATGGCGTCTATTGGAGATGCACACTCCACTGCTTATAAGGAATTTTCTAAAACATATCCTATACAATTTTATTACTTTAAGGATGGAATATATGTAATTAATACCACTAGTCAATATAAAGAGGCTCTTTACTTAAAGCTTGTGAAGATTAACGGAATAGATATAGAAAAAGTTAAACAAGCAATTATTCCTTTAATTGTTGCTGAAAATGAAGGAATGATTAAAAAAAGTATACCTAATTATTTATCAAATCCTGAAATTCTTCATGGAATTAAAATTACTAAAGATATAGAAAAAGCAGTATTTACCTTTGAAAATGATAAGGGAGAAAGCTTTGATATTAATATAAAAGCTATAGATAGAGGCAAAGGTGACAAGCTAATTGTAAATCAGTCCTATGACAGCTCCTATCCTTTATATATGCAAAAACCAGAGTCAAACTATTGGTACAAGTATTTAGAAAAAGAAAAAACTTTATATTTTAAATACAATAGGTGTTTACTAGATAATGACGAAAAAACTCCTAAAATAGAAGATTTTATAGCTGACATGTTAAAGTTTATGGATAATCATCCTGTAGATAAATTTGTAATTGATATGAGAGATAATGGAGGTGGTAAAGATAAGTATATAACTCCTATAATAGATAAATTAAAAAATAATAAGCTAAATAATAAAAATAGTTTATTTGTTATAGTTGGAAGAAGGACCTTTTCTGCAGCTATGGTTGACACAGTTCTTTTAAAGAAACAAACTAATGCAACCTTTGTAGGTGAATCTACTAGTGCTAAGCCTAGTCATTATGGTGCTGTGAAACATCTTACTCTTCCTAATTCAAAAATAGAGCTAGGATATTCTACACAGTTTAATGAAGCTGATGAACTTAATGAAAGTAATAAAGAAGGCAGTATGGATGGTAACTTAAACACTTTTATACCAGATAAGACAATTGAAATATCCATAAAAGATTATGTAAATAAGAAAGATCCTGTTTTAGATTATATATTGAATTTACAGTAGTTTCAAACATATCCTCCAAAATTAAACAATATTTTATAGTAAAAATTTATTACTTCTTAATTTCATATTTAAGATATGTATAATAAAATCTTGTACTTGATTGTAGAATTTTGATATAATTAAATAAAAGTATCAGAATTTTATCTAAATTTAGAATTATTGTTATAAGGAGGATATTATGATTAATATCAAACATGAGGACGTTTTAAAATTAATTGCCGAATTAGAAGTTGAAGCATTTTCAACTGGCATAATGTTTCTATTCATTGAAAATCGT
Organism: Clostridium muellerianum; assembly: GCF_012926525.1. Lineage (GTDB taxonomy): Bacteria > Bacillota > Clostridia > Clostridiales > Clostridiaceae > Clostridium_AM > Clostridium_AM muellerianum. Next base: position 89,369 of record NZ_JABBNI010000013.1, on the reverse strand, counting down.
ACAATAAAGTGGAAAGTAGCTTCAAAAAAGTTTGATATGGATATATTTAAAGAAGGTTCCAATGTATCTGAAACTGCTATTGCCGTAAGAGCTATGAATGAAAGAAAAATTCTAAATGAAAAGGTACCAAGAGAAAAATATGGACAAAGATTAATTACCATTGCAGTCCCTCTTGTTGATGATTCAGATACATCAGTAGGTGCATTTTCTATAATACTACCAAGGCTTCATCCAGTTGCCGCCAGCTTTCCAAATTTTGCATCTATAGTGACTGAACTATTTCCAGAAGGATCTTTTCTATATATGTCCGATTTAACTAAAATAGCATATGTTCAAGGTTCTAAAAAGTTTACTTTACCTAATATGCATGTAGGTTATGAATTAAAGGAAACAGACATTGCATATCAAACTATTCATTCTGGAAAAGCTCAGGTAAGAGAAATAGATGCAGCGCGTTATGGTGTTCCTGTTTATGTAGCAAATCATCCATTATATGATGAAGATACAGGTAAAAATATAGTAGCAACCCTTGGTGTTGTGGTTCCTAAAAGTGCTTCCAGCAAATTAAAAGGTATTGCTGGAAATTTATCGACAAGTTTAAATGGTATAGCTGCAACTGTTGAACAGCTGGCTTCCAGTGCAACAAATATACATGAAAATGGACAAAACTTATATAATCATGTAAGTTCTGTTGGTGAAGTTTTAGAAAAAATAAATAGTATTTCTGAATTTATTTCTTCAGTAGCTAGTCAATCAAATATGCTTGGGCTCAATGCTTCCATAGAGGCAGCACGTGCAGGAGAACTGGGACGAGGTTTTTCAGTTGTAGCTAATGAAATTAGACAACTATCCACACAATCAAAAGAAACTGTACCTCAAATTAAAGTATTAACTGAAGAGATAAAAAATAAAATAAATGAAATTGGTAAGGAAAGTGGTGAATCCTTAGTAGCAAGTGAAGAACAAGCTTCTGCTACAGAAGAGATTTCTGCTAGTGTTGAAGAATTATCAGCTATGGCAACTGAATTAGAGAATATTGCAAAAGACTTATAAAACAAAAATAATTCACTCAACTTTCTTTTAAATTAAAGATTTTTCGTAGTGTAACGGAGAAAAATCCTCCTTCACTGTCCTCTGTCAATTGTCCTTTGTCCTCTCAAAAAAGTTGAGTGTTTTATCTTTTATGCTATTTTACACTCTCCATAATTATATCTTCATATCTAACTATTCCAAGTGGACTAACTCTTAATCCTATAATTCCTTTCCTTGAGACGTATCCAACCTGTGGATGATATAAAAATATCCATGGAGCATCCTTAACTATTATCTTCTGTAACTCTTTATACATTTCTATTCTCTTATGAGGATTTATTATTTCTTTAGCATTGTTCATCATGTTTGTTACTTTTGAATTACTATATCCAGTGAAATCAGTAACATTAGCTGGATTAAACATTGGCTCAAGAAAATTGTCCATATCTCCAGTATCCGAAAGCCACCTGCTTAAAAATAAGTCACTTTTATTAATTGACTCAGGTTCTAAATACTTATCTGGACTTACCTTTTCTAAAATGCATTCAACTCCTATATTTTTTAGATCATTTATAATAAATTGAGTTATTTTATTAAAAGTAGATTCACTACTTTCATCTCTAATTAAAACTCTAAGTTTTGCATTTCCTATCAATCCGCGCTTTCTATTTAAAATTTCTCTTGCTAGTGTAGGATTATATCTGGAATCTGATAAATATCCATTATCAATCATATTAGGAGGCATAGGTCCTAAAGCTTCTTCCCCAAGCCCACCTAAAACTTCATTAATAATTCTTTTTTTATCAACTCCTAAATTAAATGCGCGTCTAATTTCATTATCCCGTGCAAAAATAGAGTTAGATTTAAGATTAAATCCAGCATAATAAGTTCCCATAACACTTTTGTATTCTATATTGGAAATTTGAGCTTTCGATAATTTATCTATCTGTTTCTTATTATCTATTGTTATAAAATCACAATCTTTATTAATAAAACTCTCAGCAGCTCGCTTACCTTCAAATTCTATAATAACTTTGTCTACATATGCTGTTCCCCCAAAGTAATCCTTAAATGCAGTTAATGTACACTTTTCCTTTTCTATGCTTTCTATAATATATGGTCCACAGCCTGTAAACTTTCCTCTTTCCGCATCTTCTTTAGGCAGTATACAGCAAATATATTGTCCTAAATTAAGCAAAAATCCGCTGTACGGACATGTAAGTTTAAGAGAAATTCTATATCTATTAATTACATTTATTCCCTTCACTTCTCTTGCTTGTCCATTTAAATATTCTTCAGCACCTTCAATTTGCTCCAAAAACCAAGCATTAGGAGATCTTAATGAAGGACTTAAGAGTCTTTCATAAGAATATTTTACATCTTCAGCAGTTATTTCTCTTCCATTGTGAAATTTTGCACCTCTCCTCAAATTAAACACCCATGTTAAGTTGTCATCTTCAACATACCAACTTTTAGCAATTCCTGGAGTAATTTCCCCTGTTGAACTAATCAATAATAATCCACCATGAACATTGTATAAAATTTGCCCGCTTTGTGCATCAAAAGCTAATTGTGGATCATACTCTAAAGGAGCTTCACTTAGAAAAGTTTTAATTACTGATTCATTTTTGTCTTCAACTTGAATTTTTCCAAGAAGTTTAGTTGATATACTTTTAAGATCTTTAGACACATCAGAAAGGACATTTAAAGCAGTTTTTGTATATTGAGTATTTAATGATGTTGTTTCTACCATTTCCATAACTTTTTCTGAAGTTTTGTTCATTTCTTCTGTTGAAGAGATGATAGTCTCTAAACTTTTTGTTTGTTTTGAAACTGCAGTATTAATTTCTTCAGCTACATTACTGGTAGTGCCCACTGCATTTATTATATTATCAAATACTTCTTTAGTATTACTTGCAATTTCATTTCCTTCTAATACTTTCTCTATACTTTTATCCATAGCAGCTATAGTCTTATCTATACTGCAATTTATCTCACTAATGGTACATGAAATCTGATGTGCTGACTCAGAACTTCTTTGAGCCAAATTTTTAACCTCATTAGCAACTACTGCAAAACCCTTACCAGCTTCTCCAGCTCTTGCTGCCTCAATAGAAGCATTTAGGGATAATAAGTTTGTATTATCCGCTATATCCTTTATAATTGTAAGCATCTCATTTACATGCTCTGCTTTTGAACTTAAATCATTTACAACTTCTTTAACAGCTTTTACTGATTCTTTAATATCAGTCATAGCCTGTATGGAGTTATCAGCCGCTTTACTGCCTTCTTCAGCTATTTCCATTGTTTTTTCTGCTATTTGTTTTGAATTTTCAGTACTTGCACAGACTTCTTCTGCCAAAGCTGAATAATTATTTACTTCATTTACCACCTTTTCTATTGATTCCATTTGTACTTCTACATTTTCAGCAATATTTTGTGTTAATGATATTAAATTTTCAGTTGCAAAACCAGTTTCTTGAATTTTTTCGTTTATTCTGGTTACTATGCATTCCTGATTACATTTTAATAAACTTAATCCGCTGCTTCTCATATTGCTAATATCCCCCTGTTTATCAGTATTTTCAGTTAACTTGTGGCTATTTTTTCTCCAACCTAACATCGTTATCCCCCCACGCTAATGTAAAAATAAAGCTTTATGTAAAAATTATACCACAAAGTTACATAAATTAGACAGATATAAATCCCATATTTTAATAAAAAGGTTAATTTTTAAATTAAATTCCTACATTAATCCACATAAAAGAACATCAAAACTTCTAATCTTTATCCTATACCTGTTAGAAATCTTAATATTTTAATTTATTAATAATAAATACTTATAAATCTTCTCAAAATATAGTTCTATTACACAAAAGTGTTGATATATCACATAGAAAAAAGAGGGTTAGATCTCCCCTCCTTTCTGCATAACATAATATTATAAAATTTTTAAGTCCTATTCAAATATTGATTTCACATTCTTAAGCTCCTGACGAACTTTAATGCCTTGAGGACAATGCTCTTCACATTTACCACATTCTGCACAGTTTGATGCTTTTTCGTAAGGCTCAAGTGAATCATAATATTCTTTTTCACCAAACATATAATAATTATTATAAATGGTAAAACACATAGGAATGTTTACTCCTGAAGGACATGGCATACAATATTTGCAACCTGTACAATTAACCTTAGTTTTCTTCTTAATAATAGCCTTAACTTCATCAATTGTTTCTAATTCTTTTTTTGTTAATGAATTTGCTTCAGCTTCACTTGCTGTTTTCACATTTGCTATAACTTGTTCCATTTCATTCATGCCACTTAAAACAACTGATACTTCTGGATGATTCCACACCCATTTAAGAGCCCACCCAGCTGGTGTTCTTTTTATTTCCGCTTCATTAAATATATCTTTTGCTGATTGTGGAAGATTATTAACCAGCTTACCACCTCTAAGTGGTTCCATAATAGTAATTCCAAGACCGCGCTTTGCAGCATATTTTAGCCCTTCTGTTCCAGCTTGATACTCTTCATCTAAATAATTGTACTGTATTTGACAAAATGACCAATTATAATAATCTACTATTTCCTTAAATGTATCCAATTTATCATGAAATGAAAAGCCTGCATATTTTATTTTTCCGCTTTCTATAGCTTTATCCAAAAACTCATCAATACCAGCCTTTTTTAACTTATCCCAAATTGTACTATTAAGACTGTGTATTAAATAAAAATCTATTGTATCTGTTTCAAGCCTTTTTAATTGCTCATCTAAGTATTTATCCATGTCTTCTCTATTTTCTATAAGCCAGCTTGGAAGTTTTGTAGCTAGTTTAACTTTTTCTCTATAACCATCCTTCAATGCTTTGGCTACAAACGGTTCACTTGCTCCACCTTTTTCCATACCTTTTCCATGATAAGGATAAGCAGTATCTATGTAATTCACACCATTATCAATTGCCCAGCGAATTAACTTTGTTGCTTTTTCCTCATCAATATTAGATGTATCTTCTCCTTTAATAGTCGGAAGCCTCATACATCCAAATCCTAAAATTGAAACCATTTCATTGGTCTTTCCGAACTTTCTATATAACATAATATCCCCCCATTAAGTAAATAGTTAATTTTTAAGATTAGACAAAACTTATTTATGACGATTGTTTTTATTCAAATATTATAATAACTTACCTTAGCTTATAACAATATTTATACTCTTATTTTATAAAACATATTTATATTAGTAATAAAAGTACTATATAAAATTCTAATCTACTTATTTATAGTATAAGAAATATATATTCAGAAAAAAATTTTTAAATTCCTACTAAAATAAAAAAATAAGCCTGCTACATAACAGGCTTACATAAAACTCATTTAATAAATTCCATTAATTTATCTATAAAAAGCATTTCGTATAAATAATTTATCTAATAATACATACATTTTACCATGTCATCTTTTCATGTTGTCATAACTTTCTTCTTGAATTATTCAAGTACTTACAAATTACTCATATCTTAAAGCTTCAATAGGATCTAATTTTGCTGCTTTGGTGGCTGGATATAATCCAAAGAATATTCCAATTGCTGACGAAAATGCAAATGCTATTAGTATTATTCCAATGGATATTGGAATATGCATTTTTAAGAGGGCTCCAACAATCTTACCTGTAGTTATACCAAAAATGGTACCAATTATTCCTCCTATAAGACATAGTATTATAGATTCCATAAGAAATTGTATCTTTATGTCACGTGTTTTTGCTCCAATTGCTTTTCTTATACCAATTTCTCTAGTTCTCTCCGTTACAGATACAAGCATTATGTTCATAACACCTATTCCACCTACTAAGAGTGATATAGCTGCAATAGCACCAAGTATAGTTGTTATAACACTTAACCCTTTGGTTACAGCTTCAAGTCCTTTAAATCCATTTTCAGCTACATATATGCCTTTACTTTGATGTTTACTTTCTAGAATTCTTATTATACTAGAGCTTATCTTATCTGCTTTACTCATATCTGATAACATTACTGACATATAACTAATATCAGTGTTTGCGAGTAACCTATCTGCTGCTGTTATAGGTATGAATACTCCACCTGGAACGTTATCTGATGCTCCTCCCAAATTTGCATTAGGATCCTTATATACACCAACTATATGAAAATTTACTTCTCCATTATCCGATGTAATCTCAATATCTTCCCCAATTGCATTATCAATTCCACGAAATAACTTTCCAGCTGTCTTTTCATCTATAATTGCTGCACTAGATCTTGCATCTACATCATGTTGATTTAAAAATCTTCCACTGAGCATTTTTATACCTGAAAGCTTGTCATAACCTTGTGTTGATGCTACAATTTCTGCACGCCTAGATTTATTCTGAACCTTCAAATTTCCACCACCTGAAAGCATTGGAACAACTTGTGTAACTTCAGGTATCTTATCCTTTATAAGATCAATATCCTCCATAGTAAAGTAGTCCTTCCTCTCTATGGATTTATCTGAAGATTGATTTAAACGCACATTAACTACATTACTACCTACCCCTTGAAACTCCCCTGCAATATATTCTTTTGCTCCAGCACCTATAGAAACTATAGTTATTACAGAAGATATTCCTATTATTATTCCAAGCATAGTTAGCAAAGATCTTAATTTATTTGACTTTATGCTCTGTAATGCAGATTTAAAGCCTTCCTCTACATTCATTAGTTCTGCCTCCTAACTATAGTCCTATTTGCAACTAAACTGTCAGAAATTATAGTTCCATCTTTAAAAACTACATTTCTTTTTGTATGCATGGCTATATCATGTTCATGTGTAACCATAACAATGGTTACGCCTTCATCATTCAACCCTTGAAAAATGCCCATTATTTCCTCACTTGAAACACTATCTAAATTTCCAGTAGGTTCATCTGCAAGTATTATAGAAGGATTATTAACTAAAGCCCTTGCAATGGCAACCCTCTGCTTTTGTCCCCCTGACATTTCATTAGGTTTGTGATGAATTCTGTTAGATAAGCCAACTCTGTCTAAAGCTATTTTTGCTTTCTTTTCTCTTACATGCTTAGGTACTCCTGCATACATCATTGGAAGTTCAACATTTTCCATAGCTGTAAGTTTGGGAAGCAAATTAAAAGCTTGAAATACAAATCCTATTTTTTTATTTCTTATTTCAGCTAAGCTGTTATCATCTAGTGAAGACACATCCACATCTTCCAAGTAATACTTTCCTTCTGTAAGTTTGTCCAAACATCCAAGGACATTCATAAGAGTAGATTTTCCAGACCCAGAAGCACCCATTATAGCTACATATTCTTCTTTCTCAATTTGCAAATCAATTTCTTTTAAAGCTCTAAGTTTTATTGATCCAGTGTCGTACACTTTAACTAAATTCTCTAATTTAATTATCACTTATTGGTCCCTCCTGTTTGAGCCTTTGAAGCATCTTTTACAATGTCACCATCTTTAAGTGAATCGGAAGGATTTGTTATATATCTTTCACCTTGTGAAAGACCACTTATAACTTCTACTGTATCATCAGTTTCAATTCCAGTTCCTATATATTTTTTTGAAACTTTGTTTTCAGAATTTACTATGTAAACATACTTTCGTTTTGTAGCTTTATCTTGTTTTATACTATCCACGCCCATAACAATTGCATTTTGTCTTTCATTAAATACAACTTCTACATCAGCTTTATATCCTGATTTTATGCTGTCACCTGTACCTGCACTATTAAGAGTTACTATAACATTTACTTTAGCTTCCTGCTGCGCATTTTTATCATTCATTTTTGTTTGAGCTATTTCACCAATATCCGTAACAGAACCAATATATTTCATTTTGTCATTTCCTTTTACTTTAACAATAGCCTTTTGTCCCTTTGAAACCTTCATAGCATCATATTGACTCATATCTATAGAAACTTTATACTTTGAATCATCATCTACTATTATCTTATCACCTGCTTGTGAAACTTGGCCTTCTTTTGCATCAACTTTTACCACTTTTCCATCTACGCCAGATTTTATGTCACATTGAGCTATTTTTTCATTTAAGCTATCAATTTGGGCTCTTATAGAACTTGTTGAAATTGACCCACTACCATTTCTGTCTTGTCCTCCTGGAACTCGTGTCTGTGACATTGCACTTTGAGCATTGTTTAAATCTGCTTGTACCTTATTTAACTCATTTTTATAATCAGATGAATCCATTTGAACCAAAACATCATCCTTTTTTACATCTTGTCCTTCTGTTACTAATACCTTTGACACTTTTTGAGTATTACTCAAAGTTATTTCATTCCTATAATTAGGTTGTATAGTTCCAGAAACTACAGTACTTTGAGCTATATTTTTCTTAATAACCTTAGATATATTCACACTTTTTACTTGGGATTTTTGAGCTTTTGAATAAGAAGATATTCCTATTATTACAATTATAATTAGAACAACCGCTATAATTCCTAATTTCTTCTTATTCTTTATAAATTTAAATTTAGATTCCATTTTTCTTTTTCCTCACCTTTCTAAATATAATATGCAGATTATTTAAAAATACAATACATCTTCATTATAACAATTATTACAATATTATTCACCTTTTCTCAGAAGTTGTATAAATAGACATAAAGCTGACATTATATAAAATGTAATGTCAGCTTGTCTATTATGAAGATTTAATGACAATATCTTTAAATTAAACCCTTAATAGCATTGAAAATCTAACAATAATTGAAACAATATAAATTCCAAAAACTATTATTGCAGCTTTCTTAATCTTCATTTTAAATACAATTGAAGTTCCTATTGCCACTAATATACTGCTCCATATATAGAAAAAATCTATAGTTGAAAGCAACTTATAAATGGAACTCTTTGTATCTACTGACGAGCTTAAAAATAATGTAAAACTTGTGGAAACATTCTTCACATTTTGTGGTTCTGTAAACATCATTATTACTGCAGTTAAAATTAATCCTATCAGTACTGGAACATAAGCTAGAAGATTTATGCAATATAAGTTTTTAAAATTCCCATTTTCTTTTGCAATAGATGCAACAAGTTTAATAAATGCACTTGATATCAATGCTACTAAAGCTGGCATAATTAATGCTCCAAATATTACAGAAATTATAACTCCTGTTTTTATCATTGGAAGTGCAGCTTGAGATACATTTGTCATTTCTTGAGTTTGTGAAATAGTATAAGTTATAAGTTTAGGCAGTTCTACTATGGTAGCAATTAATTGAATAAGCGTTATGGGGATTAAGTATCTCCATACTTTTGGATTTTGGTTAACTTTCTCCATTGTTTCTTTTGGTGATATTATAGCACCAATAAGAGTCTTTAAAATTCCATCTTTACTTTCTTTTGACATTAATTCTCCTCCTAATTTGAAATAATTTACTTCTATACAGACATTAGCTATTTATATTTATTATGCAAGAATTGTAAGCTTCGTGTTTATACTGTATATATATATCATATACAGTATAAACACAAAAATCAATCAACTTATCCAAAAAAGTAAAATAAAACTATTCACAAAATAATATGTCTTCTGACTCATATTATTCCAACAATATATACTTCTCTAATTTTTTTATTTATTCCATGGCTACCATTGCTAATACCCAACCTTCTTCAAGTGGCGGATAAGTTCTTCTAAGAATCACTTGATTTTATCAAATTTAATTTCACTTTTTTGATAAAATCTTGATTTTTATTTGATATTCTTATTTTGCAAACAAGAAAGCAGTTATTTAACTGACTGTAAACTTTATTAAACAAGGAGCGTTAATTATGCAAGAAAATTATTTATTACAAACTGAAAAATTAACAAAAAAATTTAAAAAGGAATATTCGGTAAATTCTCTTTCCCTTTCAATTCCTAAAAATCACATTTACGGATTGTTAGGTGCTAATGGAGCTGGAAAATCTACCACACTAAAAATGATAACAGGATTGTTAAAGCCCACTTCAGGCGAAATTATATTTGATGGTCACAAATGGAATCGTAATGATTTAAAAGATATAGGTTCTTTAATTGAGCAACCACCTATTTATGGAAATCTAACCGCAAAGGAAAATTTAAAAGTTCATACTACTCTTTTAGGATTATCAAATAAACGTATTGGTGAAGTATTAAAAATTGTAGATTTGACAGATACTTACGATAAACAAGCTAAAAATTTCTCTATGGGAATGAAACAACGTTTAGGTATTGCTATTGCAATTTTAAACCATCCAAAATTATTAATTTTAGATGAACCTACTAATGGCTTAGATCCTATAGGAATTCAAGACTTGCGAAAATTAATAAAATCTTTTCCAGAGCAAGGGATCACTGTGATTTTATCCAGTCACATCTTAGCTGAAGTAGAACAGGTTATAGACTATGTGGGAATTATGAGTCACGGTGTTTTAGGCTACCAAGGCAAAATCAATCCTGGTGAAGATTTAGAATCCTTATTTATGGAAGTTGAATACGAAACTAGAAAAAAGAGAGGAATTATATAATGATTAAATATTTAATTGCTGAAAATTTAAAAACAAAAAAAACTATACTTCGTAAACTATTAATTTCTATACCAATGTTATGTGTAAGCCTTGCTCTTATTTTTGACTTTCTAGGTTTTGGATATTTTACTAGTAAATCTGCTTTTACTTCAATAAACCATTGGTCATTATCCTGGATGCCACTTTTAGTTGTTTTTCTTACAGGTATGTTTCATAAAATTGAGCAAAGCAGTACAGGCTATAAAACCATTCTTTCTTTTCCAATTGATTTAAAGAAAAGCTGGATAGCTAAAATTGCAATTTTATCATTTTTTACATTAATAGCTTCCCTATTTTTAGGAATACTTACAACTATATTAAATATCGCATTTACTAGTACGGAAGCAAGTGTTGTTCCATTTTATAATTGTCTTATATCAATTATCATAAGCTGGATTACATCACTTTGGCAAATCCCATTATGCTTATGGTTAAGTAGAAAAATAAACTTTTTTATCTTATTAATTTTAACTTACGGTGCTAATTTAGAACTTGGTGCAAGCAGAGCTCCATCTTCTTTATGGTGGTTATTCCCATGGAGCATACCTCTTAGATTGCAATGTCCATTACTCCACTTACACCCTAATTGTTTACCTCTAGACTCAAACAGCCCGTTATTAAATTCTTCAGTTATTCCAGTTGGAATTGTATTAAGCATTTTATTGTTTTTTATATTAGTGTTTATTACAAGTTATTTATTTAGTAAAAGTGAGGTATGTTAGTATGATTACATTTTGGCACAGTTACAAAGCAGAATTTTTAAAAAATAAACATGGTGTTTTTTTATGGACACATATTATATTGCCTTTACTATCAGTTATTTTTATGACCTTTTATAGATTTGGAAAATTAAATGATTTAGCTTTATTTGATTATTTCTTTAAAGCAATTGGCTTTTTCTTTCCAATAATTTCTGCAGTTCTTTGCGGATTAATTGCAGATCAAGAAAAACAAGCTGGGCATTGCCAGATAATGCTCAGCAAACTGCCTCATAAGGCAACTACCTTTGTTAGTCAATTATTTATGCTTCTTACAATGTGTTTAGCTTCTATCTATTTAGCAATTATATTATTTATAATATCAATGAAATGTATAATCCATGTAAATAACATTAATTATCTTTTATATTTTAAAACAGGTTTTTTCATATTTTTAAGTGTTATCTTCCTTTACAGTTTATATTTAGCTTTGGCCTATCATTTTAGTACTGGAGTTTGTATTGTAACTGGATTTGCTGGTTTAATCATTGCTGCTTTAGCTTCTACAGGTCAAGGAGACGGTGTTTGGATGTTCTTGCCATGGGTATGGCCTATGAGAATTGTAAACTTTATACTTAAATTTCAATTTAAAATTTCGGGAGAAGTATTGACCGCTTATACATATAGTGAACTAACTACAGGTATAACATTTATGACAGTAATGACAATTTGCTGTATTGTCATTTATATTCTTTCATTTCATTTTTGGGAAGGTAGACAAAAGTAACTAAAATTTAGTAAAATAAATTCTATGTAGTTTCACTCAATTTTCGAACATACAAAATTTTGACTTAATATAAATATAATCCGAAAGTTGAGTTACTAAATATAGAAGGATGTGAACGCATGGCGAAAATTTTAGCTGTAGACGATGATAAACGAATTTTAAAATTAATAAAAAATGCTTTAGAAATTAATAATCATGAAGTAGTTACATTGCAAAATGCAGAAAATACTCCTATAGAAAACTTTTGTGAATATGATTTGATTTTACTAGATGTAATGATGCCAGGAATAGATGGATTTAAACTTTGTGAAAAAATACGTAATTCAGTAGATTCTCCAATTATTTTTTTAACAGCAAAAACAGAAGAATCTTCAATTGTTAGAGGGTTAACTCTTGGAGGCGATGATTATATATCCAAGCCTTTTGGAGTAATGGAGCTCAACGCTCGTGTTGAAGCATATCTTAGGAGACAAAATCGCGGAAAATCTACTAGAAAATTAATATATGAAAATATTGCAATTGATTTTGATAAGAAGGAAATTAGTATTGGTGGTAATTCTGTTAATTTTACTAAAAATGAATACAATATTTGTGAATATTTAGCATTAAATCGTGGAAAGGTTTTTACAAAACAGGCAATTTTCGAATCAATCTATGATCTTGATAGTGATACTCAATTCTCAGTAATCACTGAATATATAAGATTAATTCGTAATAAATTTAAGAAATTTGATTGCTCTCCTATTGAAACAGTTTTGGGGGTTGGATACATGTGGAAATAAAAAAAACATCTATGCAGGCATATATTATTAAATTCATCTTTAAAATAGCATTTTGTTTTATAGCATCCTTATTAGCCATTTTTCTTATTTTTAATTATATGCTAAATTCACACATACTTCTACCTTCTAACTATTCACAACAAATGGTAGAAAAATCTAAAGAAACCATAAAAAATGCTAAAGAAGTAACTTCTGACTTAATACCAGAAAACTTAAACTATGTTATTTTGGACAAACAAACTTTAAATGTAAAAAAAAGTAATATGAGTGATTCAGAAATTAAAAAAGCTAAATTAAGTGTTACTGATCCTCAAATTGGAACTAATGTTTATGCGGTAATTGAAAGATCAAAAGAATACTGTGTAATACATTACCAATTTGTTGTTCAGTTCAAAAATCCTACACTTAGAAAATTAGTCCATTATCCTGAAATAACTTTAATAGCACTTTTTATTATTATTTTATTAATTACACTATACATTCTTTCTTTGCAATTTTCAAATAAGATAAAAAATGAATTAAGCAAATTCAGCTATGTTACTGAAAAAATTGAAAAACAGGATCTAGATTTTGAAGTACAAAATGCATACTTTATAGAGCATCAAAGGGTTATGGATTCCTTAGATAGTCTACGCTATAGCTTAAAAAAATCTTTAACAATTCAATTTGAACAGGAAAAAAACAAAGGAGAACAAATTAGTGCACTAGCCCATGATATTAAGATACCTATCACTGTTATCAAAGGAAATGCAGAACTACTAAATCTTACACAAAAAGATGAAAAAGCATTGGATTTCACAAATGAAATTATGGAAGCAACAAGTGAAATAGAACATTATACCCAGCTTTTAATTGATGCATCTAAAAATGATGAAACTTTTATAATACATAAAGAAAAGAATAATATAAATGAATTTTTAAACATAATTGAAAAAGATACGCTTTCCTCTATTGGAAATAGCAATATTTGTTTTAATTTTAATAACAAGATACCTAATGAATTAATGTGCAATATTGATTCTATGTCAATGAAACGTGCATTCATGAATATTATTATAAATTCCATTGAATACACTAAAGATGTATTAACTTTAGATACTTACCTAATGGATAATTTAGCTTATTTCATAATTACCGATTCTGGAGACGGTTTTTCTCCTGAGACATTAAAAAAAGCTACAGAATTATTCTATACTGGTAATAAGAGCCGAAGCCAAACAGGCCATTATGGTATTGGATTATCTTTTGCAAATAAAGTAATTAAAGCTCATAATGGTAAGCTTAACATACAAAATGATATAAATACTGGCGGTGGACAAATTATAATTTCATTACCTATAGATCTAGATCTACATGGTTAACTTTTATTTTGTGACACAACTTATATTTAAAAAGAGTACCTTTAAAGTTAATATTAAACTTTAAAGGTACTCTTTTTCATATGTATCACTATAATTAAATTTTGTTACGCAGATAAGTTTCTCTAAGTGCAATTTGATTATTTATCTTAAATAAAGTTAAAATTGTCTTTTACATCCTATTTCATTTAGTACTTATTACTTTCCACTCATATGACAGCAATCCCCAGAATCACTATTTTTCTTCTTAGTACCTTCCCCTTGTGCCCTAACTTTAATTAATTCGCCTACAATACTAACCGCAATTTCTTCAGGTGTTTCAGCGCATATGCTAGTACCAATTGGTGAATAAACATGCTTAATTTCTTCTTCTGTATATCCTTCACTAAGTAATGCATTATAAATCTTATCTCTTTTACTGCGGCTGCCTATCATACCAATATATCTTGCATCACTTCTAAGTACCTGTTCTAAAACAATCTTATCATAAAGGTGTCCCCTAGATACAATTACTAAGTAGCTATCCTCATTAATATGTAAATCAGGTAATTTATTAAAAGAATCAATTACCATAAGTTCTGTAGGTTCTGCAAACCTTTTGCGGTTAGCATAATCTTCTCGATCATCTAATACTACAGTTTTAAATCCTACAGTTTCGCATAGAGGTGCAATTCTTTGAGATACATGTCCTGCTCCAAAAATATAAACTGTTCCAGATGGTCTTAAAGGTTCTACTAAGAAACGTTGGTTATCTATTACTTCAGCATGAATAGATATTTTAGCTGGACCAGCTATAAGCTTCTCTAAAATATATGGGTCACAATCAATATCACCAATAAGTGTTTTATCTGGTTTTACTATACATTGCTGCTTTCTAACACCATGCTCATCAGAACCATTATCTAAAACGGTAATAAACCAAGCCTTTTCTCTATTCTTTTGAATTTTTCGTGCAGCTTCATAAACAACCTTATTATTTTCATTATTTGCATCAATAAAATCTATTAAAACTTCTCCCTTACCTCCGCAAATCATATCCATCGCATCTACATCCTCACTAGTTAAGTCAAAAGGCTTCATACTAGTCTCTTTGGATTCAAACGCTTGTACTGCAAATTTTATAGCATTTGCTTCTAAACGTCCGCCTCCTATGGTACCTATAATTGAACCATCTTTATGGACTATCATCTTTGCTCCTGCAGTACGTGGTGCCGAACCCGTTCTATCAAAAATAGTTGCAAGTACAAAGCTTTCCTCCTTATTTAAAAGTCCCATCATTTCTTTATACAATTCTTTCATTATACATATCCCTCACTTAATAATTACTTTTAATATATTAAATAAAGTATTTATATTAAATTACTTCATTTAACATCCATTTGTAACAAAAATTCATCTATTATAAAATATATAACATGATTTTAAACGTATTCAATAATGTATATTTTAGAAGCCTTTTAATTCTTATATTCATTATGTATAAATACTAGTATTCTACATATTATCCATAAATCCTTCATATTACATATAATTTTATCAAAATTCATCTCACTACTCAAAACAATACACATATAACTGTCATTATTATAAAAGTACACAATAAAATAAGAGCAAGTGTTACATTAAAAATGTGTATGTACTACAAATACTGAATATAATCAATGTTTGAAGTTACACTTCAATAAACTTGCTCTTACTTTTTGTCATTTTACATATTTCAATCTTTTAACTTTAGTTTTGCGAATACACCTGCATGGTCAGAGGGCCATAATCTTGATTTAGTTCTATCTAATTGGGATTGCCCTATAACTTCAGCTCTAGCTACATACCAATTTTTTTCGTTTTTCAATAAAATTAGATCAATTCTTTTATTTAAGCTAGATTCTGCATTTAGCAAGTCACTATCCTGGCAACATGTAAATCCTTTGTTCTTACCTGCTTCAATCCAACTATCCTTAAAACCTGCAGTAATTAAATTTACATAAGTTGTTTCGTTATCATTTGCATTAGAATTAAAATCACCTATTAATATAAGAGGAAGTTCTGTTTTTCCTGGTCCATCTAACAATTCATTTGCCTGAGCAATTTGTACTTCAGGTGAATCTGAATCAAGATGAGTATTAATTATTCGAAACACACTCCCTTGGAAAGAAACATCAAAAGCAGACCATCCTCTTAAAGCTGTAAATGTTTGTTTAGAAATGTTAATCTGAAAATTATTTTTAAAATTGGCCTCTTTCTTTTTTATAGCCTTCAAATCTTCCCTATCACGAATTAAAATAACATCTCTATCACTTAAGCCTATAGTATTACCAGTACTACCTGGCAGTGCAGCTTGAATATTCTGATTTACTGCTGCCACTTCATATTTTAATCCCCTATATCTTAATTCACGAATAAGTATATTTGCAAAATCATATGAAACCACATGAGAATCAGGTGAAATTAATTTCCACACAACTGCTTCCTGCAATCCAATAATATCTGGCTTTTTCAAATTGATTTGATCAGCTATGGTTTTCGCACGTTCTAGAAAATTAGTTGCAAGAAACTGTCTATAAACTTCAGTGACATGTTCTGGAATTTGCTCAGTTGAACAGGCAGCAAATAATGGTGTTAGTTCTGCACCTAAATAAATATTCCATGTCATAACAGAAAGCTTAACATTTTCTGTTCGTTTCAATCTATCCCCTTCTTTTTTTTTACAATCATAATTTAGTATATGTCCTTATAGTGTTTTTGTGAGTTTTGAGTACTTATTTAAATTTAATTCTCCTAATCTTATAACTATGAACTTTTAAGCACCGTTAATATCAATTTTTTACAATGTATGTAATATTAATTTTTACACATATTAAAATACGTAAAGTTTTAAGACTTCAAAAACATTAAAAAACTATAAGGATGAGGATTATAAACATGAAAAAAAATTTGTTAATAATTATTTCTATTATAACTATACCTTTTATAATGCTTTTTATACATTTATCAAAGAAAACTAATTTACCAAACAAAACTAAAGAAACACCAAAAATAGTTCAAGAATCTCCATATAAGAAATATGGTTATAACATAAATGTAGGTTTATCTAAATATAAGAATGCATTAAAAAAGACGAATACTCAAAAAGTAACAATATATTGTATAGGTGAATCTAATATGAGAGGTGAATATTCCAGTGATGAAGTAAATAAATCCTGGGTTGGCATAATGAAATCTTCCCTTCAAAATCAATATGGTAATGCAGGAGAAGGCTTTATAAATATATATGAAGGTGCTCTGCCACCTGGTACTAAACCTAGATGGACATTAGGGCAGAATTGGAGTGTTTCTGGTGCCTTAAACACCATAACATCTAATGTTGGTGGTTTCGGTGGATGTTTGGGCGTTTCACCTAAAAATGCCACCCCTGCAACTTTAGCTTTCACTGGAACAAATTTAGATTTATTGTACTCTAAATCACCAATTGGTGGTACAGCAGAAGTAACAATAGATGGCACAAAAGTGGGTACTATAAATTGCTTAGGTGAAATATTAAGCTTCTCACATAAAATTTCCTATTCAAACTTAAATAACACTAATCATACATTAGTAGTTACTCCTACTACTAAATCAAAAATTTACATAGAAGGCGCTATCGCTTCATCAAACACTACAGGAATTGAGGTGGATAAAATAGCCATTTCTAGCAAAGGAGCAAATTACTTTAGCAATGATTTTACTAAAAAAATTTGGGACCTAGCACCTGCTCCAGATCTAGTACTTATATCTTTTGGCCTTAATGAATCAGGAAGCCATGTTCCTGTTGAAAACTATAAAACAAATATAACAACTTTAGTAACCTACTGGCAAGGAAGAGGTAGTAATGTATGCTTAGTTACAAATCAAAAACCTGCTGATTCATGGACAACAAATTGGCCTGCTTATATAAACGCATTATATGAAATATCAAATACTTATAATATAGGACTTATAGATATTTATAAAGCTTATTTTGAAGATTACACTGAAGCACAAAAACAGGGGCTATTTGGAATGAAAATTAATGATTATTCCGGAGGCAGCGGAACAAACACTGCTCATCCCAGCGATAAAGGCTATAAATATATTGGAGATATAATTTATGAAAACTTAAAGTAAAAAATGTAACCATACTCTTATGTAGTATGGTTGCATTTTTTGTAGATTCATATTTTTGTTCGCATTACTTTACTGTAAACTTCTTTTCTACTGTCTTATTTAATTTTTTTCCATCTTTTGATTTCAAATCTCCAGTTATTATTAAAAGATATTCTTCTCCCTTTACAAAACCATCTTTAGAATTAATAGTTATGTTATTAGATGAATTTAAAGACATTTCAATATCTAAAAGGTTTCCATATTTATCAACAATCATGATACTACTTGAATTAACAGTTTCTTTATCCAGTGCCTTTGTAAAGCTTAAATTCCAACTTGTTTTTTTATCACTTATTTCTTGATCAGGCATAACCTTTTTATTAGAATACTGATTTACTTTATCTAAAGTTTTGCTTTGATTAGTAGTTAGTTTTGCTTTTAGGCTAACAATTTTATTCCTCAATTCAGTTATTTTATCCTGCAACTCTTTAGCCTGACTATCACTTATGTTTTTAATCTTCGCAATATTTTTTTCTGCTGTGTTTAGCTTATTGTTTATAGCATTCAATTTTCCACTAAAACTATTGTATCTTGCATTATCTTCATTTTCATATTCTTTTTCAAACTCATCACTTAATTCATCTTCTGTATCAGTAACATCAGAACTATTTTCTTGATCTGTAGTACTATTATCCACTGTTGTATCTGTTGATGCATCTGTTCCAGAAGTTGTTGTAGTATTTGATGCTGAACTATCACTACTATCCGTTGTTGTATTTGCATCTCCCGTTTGAGTGGTAGCATCCGTTGTAGTTGCAGCTGTTGAAGTACTTGTACCTGTCTTTGTATTATCTGTGCTTGTTGTTGTGCTTCCTGATGAATTACTTCCATCTGTTTGCGTAGTATCTATACCTGTTGTTGAGGTACTTGTATTTTCTGTCTTATCTTCTGTATTCGCTGTTGGTACAGTTCCAGAATCTGCTGAATTATTTGCACCTGTTTGTGTATTATCTGTAGTGCCAGTTGTAGTATCCGTTGAACTACCTGTATCTGTTAAAGTAGAATTGAAATACTTGTTCATGGATTTCTCTACTACATTTAACGATAACTCTATCTTATTAATTCTGCTTGATACCAAGTAAATCTGTTTTTCTAACTTCTTATCTTGATTATTCTTCACAGTACTACTGTGAGTTTTCTTTGAAACATCGATATTTACCTTACTGTTTGGAGAAGCTGCTAATGCACTACTACTTGAAAATGACATCATTAATGCTACCGATAAAACTAAAATTTTACTCTTTTTCACGGAAAATCCCCCCTTTATAAACATATTATTAGTTTTTTCGCTGGATTTTCCGAAAACTTTATATGCTTTTAATTTATTTTTTAAGTTAAATTAAATCAAGTTTAAAATTATATATAAAAATTCTTTGTAAAAATCTCTTGATATACCTTCACTGGTAACAAGTGTTTTTCCATACACAAATTCACTTTGCAAAATTAAGATAAATCAGCTAATATGTTTAATATACACTAAATTATTACCTCTCAAAGCAAAATATAAAAAATTAAAGCTTTATATTACTATAAAATTCATCTGAAAACTTACATAGGAATTTATTATGTGTTTAAGACTTCTTAATTTTATTTTATCTATACAAATGTTATTAATTGATGCAGGTATGAATAAAAAAGCACTCTTAAATAAAAACACTATTTTTTAATAATTCTAAATTTTGTAAATGTATGTAATTATTAATCGTTAAATATTATATAAAATAAACTAATTTAGTTAAAATTATCTGTTGTGATTGGGGGGAATTTCATTATGTTAACCAAATTATTTATAAACTTATGTATTTTAATAACCTTTATAAGCATTAGTAATAATTTTTTTATAAATAAAAATCTAAGTAAAAATCCCCCAATATCCTTAAAGATTCTAATTGGAATTTATGCTGGCTTATTAGGAATTTTACTGATATTATTTAATATATCAATTACTTCTCCAGTAATAACTAATTTTTCTTTCTTTCCAATACTTTTATGTGCTCTTTACGAAGGATTCTTATCTTCAATTGTAGCATCTTTGTTAATAAGCACCTTCCACATCATATATTTTGGTACTTCTAATGCTTCTACAACTGCAGCATTAATTTCCTTGCTAATAGGAATTGGATTTAGTATCATTAATTCAGCCAGAATATCAATAAAGCGAAAATGGATTTATTGTACTATATATTTATTAATATTAAATTATACTTCAATATTTATCTTTGTTAAGGATCCAATAGATATATTTAAAACTTTTATTACATACAGTATTATTACATTAATTATGTTATATTTTATATTCAAACTTATAGAATACTTAAGTAAATCTTTTAAATTATATAAAAAATTAAAAAGTGAAGCTAGCATAGACTTTTTAACAGGTTTAAATAATGTAAGACAATTTAATCATATGTTTACTATTGCATCACAGCAAGCCATAAGGAACAAAGAATATATGTCCTTACTATTTTTAGATATTGATCATTTTAAAAAAATTAATGATACCTTTGGACATAGTGCTGGAGATATTGTATTAAGAGATTTAGCTGTCATTTTAAACCGCAGCTGTCGAGTATATGATATAGTATCTCGTAATGGTGGCGAAGAATTTTCCATACTTCTATTAAACTGCTCAGCCAATCGTGCTCTGGAAGTTGCAGAAAGAATAAGAGAAACCATAGAAAATAATAATTTTTATATTTCTGATAAAACTTTTATTAATATAACAATTTCCATAGGAATTTCAACATATCCTAATATAACTAATAATATCGATAAACTGCTTGAACATGCTGATATTGCATTATATGAAGCTAAAGGCACTGGTAGAAATAAAACAATTCTATATAACAGTACAAGATATTTAGCAAATGTAGAGTAATATGATTTAGTGAAAAACATATATTTATTAATGTTAAAATGGAACCTATATAACTAGACTGTTTTTATCTCTGTCTACATTTACAGGCTCCATTTTACTTTTAAATAAACCATTTTTTTAATTGTGAACAAAATTTCACGTCTTATGAACATTTGGTTGTAACATTTTATAATTCATGCTAAAATATAAACGTTTGTATTTTTTAAAGAATAAAATTAGTATGAGATACATCTAATCAATCAGAAAAGTTTATCAAGGTTTAAAATTAAATTTGATAATCATTTTACAAAAGCAAAAATGTTATACTTTAAGGAGGTGTAGTTATGTCCTATAACATTATAGATGTTCTTGCTAAATATTAAACAAAGTCTATATCTTTTTCAAGATTCGGACTTTTTTATTTATTATGCAGTTATAGGAAATTTGTTAAAATCTAAAATCACTTGGCACTTATGCCTTAATTTACTTTGAAGGATATTCTTCGCTTAAATTGATCATTGTAAATTATATAATTATCTATAGTACTAACATACTATTATCTGTACTTAATTTCATATTTATAAACATTAATAAATGTAAACACTATTCCATTTTTATTTATTTTTTACAATTTTATCCACATAATCCACAGTTTTATCCACAGTCTTTTCCATTATTTTAAAGAGCACGTCATTTTAAATTAGCTTTTAGTCATTTTAAGACATCCCCTTTAAATGTCCAATGAATTTTAAAATATTTTATCAATAAATAAAAAGCCTGCATCCTAAAAGATACAAGCTTTTTCATTACTTTAATTTATTTTCATAAGCCTCAACCATTTTTTTTACCATATTTCCTCCTGTAGGTCCAGCTATAGCACCAATTTCTTTAGTCTTTAAGTCTGCTACATATCTTTTATCTAAATTAACTCCCAATTCGTTTGCAGTCTCCATTTTTAATTTATCTAGCTTACTTTGTGCACCTGGAATTAAAGGTTTATTTGACATAAATATCTCCTCCTTCGTGCTACTTTATTGACATTTTATTTTATGTAGTTTTACACAAATTAATGTAGTGAATTTATGGATAAAATAAATATTTTCTTTCATAATTAAAAAAAGTGTGTTGACTTTCCCATTATGGTAAAGTTTAAAATATAATTAATCACTTCGAAGGAAAGTAAAATTTAGGAGGTTTCAAATGTATACCATAGGACAATTTTCGAAAATTGGAAAGATTTCAACTAAAATGCTAAGGCATTATGATAAAATCGGATTAATCAAACCTAGTTTTGTGAACCCTGAAAATCAATATAGATATTATGAAAAATATCAGGTTAAGGATATATTAAGGATAAATAAACTTAAAATATACAAATTTTCCTTAGATGAAATAAAGCAAATTATTGAGGATAAAAGTAATGAAACTTTAAAAAAATTGCTACAAAAACAGATAAACTACATCACAAATGAAATAGAGCACAACAATAGTATTTTACTTGAATTAAAGACTTCTGTAGAAAATTTGAAGAAAGGTGATGATATAATGGCTTCTAAAAGAAATTTTGAGATTTCAGTTAATAATTTAGAGGACAAATTAGTCTTAAGTTTAAGAGATATAATACCCATGGACAATATATCAAGCTTAATCGGGAAAGTTTTTCAAAATATATATAGAAATAATTTAGAGGTCTGTGGAAATATAATGACTGTTTATTACGACGAAGATTTTGATGAAAGCAATGCAGATATAGAAGTTTGTATACCCGTAGATAGAGAATTTCAAACAGGTACTATTATAAAAACAAGAATTTTAAAAGGAGGTTTGCATGCACATACTGCATTTGTAGGTTCATACAACGAAATTGGAGAAGCTTATGCAGAACTTACTGATTGGATTGAAAAAAATCATTATGAAATAATTGGTGCTCCTTATGACAAATATATTAAAGGACCAGAAGCAAAATGTAATCCTAATGAATTTATAACTGAAGTGTATTTTCCAATTAAGCATAAATAATTGAAATTACAATAAAAAATTAACTATGCCTAAAATGTATTTTATAAAAGGAATAGTAATAAACTTATAACTATTCCTTTTATCTATATCTATACATACAAATTACGGACACGTAGGTTCTTTAGGTGGTGTAGGTTCCCTGGGACCTGTAGTTGTATCATTACTATAGTTGCTTTTATTATCTGTATCTTCAGTTTTACTTTCTACTTTATCGGATGTGTTTATATTTTGTTTATTTGTCTTTGTTGAACTTGTTTTTGACTCATCCGTTTTCTGTGTACTTGCTTTGGAAGTGTCAGTTTTTGATGTATTCGTTTTTTGTACATCTGTGTTTGAATTATTCGTTTTTGATGTTCCTACCACCTGCTTATCTGTATTAGATATACCTGTCTTTGAAGTATCTGTATTCTGATTATTTGTTTTTGTTGAAGTTGTTTTTCCTTCATCTAACTTTTGTATTTCAGTTTTTGATGTACTTGTTTTTTGCTCAGAAATACTTTTACTACTAGAGCATGCAGAAAAGGAAACAAATAAAAATACAATGGTTGATAAGCTAATAAAATATTTAATTAATTTTTTCTTCATATGTTTACTCCCTCTTTTCTAAACCTCACTTAAATATTCTACAAACCTACACATAATCCTTTATTTATACAAATAATTTGCATAACATATTTTTTACTTTATGTTTACTGCTATTAGTTGTATAATTATATATATAAATTACACATTACTCAAATAATGTAAATTTTTTTGCAAAAATCGGAGGTTTTTACACATGGAAAATTGTACAAATGTTCTATCTACAAATAATTCAATTAATAAAAATAAAACATCAAATACTACTAAAAAATTAAATGAAAAATCCTTTGGCAATATTTTTAACAGAATTATTACTAATAAAATTAATAATTCTACTAAATCTAACTTAACAGCTGTATCAACTTCTTCTATTGAAGACATAAATGAAAAATTAGAAGCAGAAATGGAACAAAAAGCTGATGCTGCTGTAGAAAGATTAGCTGGTTTTTTCGGAATTGGAAAAACCTTAATGAAAGCTATATTAAAAAGCATGAAGATTAGCCCTACTGAGCTCTTGGATCCATCTAGAAAAAAGGATATAATAAAAACTTTAACAAAAAAATTTGGCTTAGGCAAAGATAGAACAGAAGCTCTTACTAGCTTAATCACCGACTTTCAGAAATAATTATATGTTAGTATGTAAAAGAATAAAATATAATTATAATACCTGCATAAATCAAAACTAGCTTATATTTTTAATATATAGGCTAGTTTCAATTTACACATAGTTTTTAAAACCTTACACTATTTTTTTAATCATACTTTTACTTATATTCTTATCTCTAACACCTTCTGTTTGTTAATGTCGTAATTACCAATACTTTTTCAAATTTAATTTTCACCTTAGATACTTTAAATATATATTTTACTTTCTAATATCTTTGTATTTTGATTTATTTTTATCCTCTGGATTTATGTACTCAAAATCTCCATTTGAATTTTTTCTTATTCCTAACTTTGTATATTGATTATCTTTTGTTTTACGTTTATTTACCATAAACATCGCCTCCGACAATTAGTATATGTAATAAAAATTTTTTTATATATTTAGTACTTTTAAATCTATAAAACACTTTTCATTTCTAAAAACAATGGATAAAAGTAGTAAAATTCCATTACATTTAATTTTAACTAAAAACATTTTTTAATACTAAAACAAAAAAGCCAGCAGTTTTCTGCTAGCTTTTTTATTTATTAAATATGAACAACTATCCTCATAAATAAGAAGTAAACGAAGGATAGCTATAATAATATGGATAATAACCACCGTCATAATAAATAGCTCTACAATTTGCAGGACTTTTTCATAATTTTTTATTGTTTTTGTAAGTTTTATCCAATTATTAATTTTCACAATTTCATGATATGAACTGTTCTTAAATATATTAGCTATAACCTAATATTCATCATCTCTATGTCCGCCATGTCCACCATGTCCACCATGTCCTCCGTGACCGCCATGCCCTCCGTGGCCACCGTGACCAAATCCAAAACCTGGATAAACATAGTATGGATAAGCATAATTATAATATGGATAAGCATAATATGGATAAACATAATCATAGTATGGATAAGCATAATATGGATAAACGTAATTATAGTATGGATAAACATAACCTGGATAACCAAAACCATGGAAACCACCATGATGACCTCCATGCATACCTCCGTGCATACCTCCGTGCATACCTCCATGCATAGGTCTATAAAGATCATCAAACATACTAAAAGTTTCTTGCTCATCTTCTGACTGCTGTGGCATTCCAGATTGAGCAGGCATTTGTTGCATCATAGGTTGCTGCATCATAGGTTGTTGCATCATAGCGTTATCTTGCATTGGTGATATTCCTTGCATAGAAGGATTTACATCCATCATAGGATTTGCTCCCATCATAGGATTATACATTGATGGATAACCTTGCATCATAGGACAATTATACATCATTTGCTTACATTTACAATCCCTTTCAAAATTACAGTCCCTTTCAAAATCTTGATCTTCGTCAACCTGTCTAGTTTGAGAATTTTTTTCTTCCATGTTTTACCTCCAGTAAAGTTTCTTCATTAATTATTATATTAAGAAACTCTAAAAGTGTTACTCCTAAAGTTTATTTTTTTGAATAAAAATTTTATGAGTAACAAAAACAAAAAAATATATTACTATCATCTTAAATTATATTACTGTAGTTTAAAACATACTCATTTATTTCTAAACTAAGAAATACGTTATTTTAAAACATTAAAATTAAAACTATACTATCTTTAAATTTATCCTTTTATATAGAAGTTATTTAAAAATCATTGTGTCAATTATACATCAATTAGAATACTTTATAACTGTAGGAATAATAAACAAGGAGTAAAACACAATTATGGCATATCTAAGAAACCCTGAAAATAACATGTTAAATGCAAATTATCCACCAATGGTCAATTGTATTCCACAAGAAACTGTAATAAAAAATGTTCGATTAGCAGCTGCATATGTTCCTTATCAAAAATTTTGCACTCTTTTCCCAGCTATTGAAGCTCTAAAGAAAGGTACTGCTTTTCCAGAACTTTTTAGTCCATATGAAAAAATGGAGAGAAGATATATGCGTTTGGAGAAAATGCAAAACAAATGGCAAGCAGATGGTAAAATGGACAGAATGGAACTTCTAAAACAAATTACTGCCACATGCTTCATGAAAGAAGACCTTTCTTTATACCTTAACACCCATCCAACGGACCAAAATGCTATTGCAAAATATAATTTTTATGTAATGCAAGGTAAAAAATTAAAAGAAAAATATGAGATGCATTATGGTATGCTAACTGAAAATAGTTCCTGTAGTCCACGTCCATGGCAGTGGATAAATGAACCTTGGCCATGGGAACCTGATGCTAATTTTCAGCTTAATAGGGAGGGAATGTAATATATGTGGACATACGAAAAATTCTTAGAATATCCTATAAAAATTAAAAATCCTAATCCTAACATGGCAAAAACCATTATAACTCAATATGGTGGACCTGATGGTGAATTGGCTGCATCCCTAAGGTATCTAAGTCAAAGATTTACTATGATTACTCCTCAAGCTATAGCAACATTAAATGATATTGGTACAGAAGAATTAGCGCATTTGGAAATGGTAGGCTCAATAGTTCATCAATTAATGAAAGGTGCAAGTATTGAAGAGATTGAAAAAGCAGGCATGGGTGCCTACTATGCAGATCACGGAAAAGGTATATACCCTGCAAGTGGTTCAGGTGTTCCATTTAATGCTTCATACATTCAATCAAAAGGTGATCCAATTGTTGATCTTAATGAAGATTTAGCTGCTGAACAAAAAGCAAGAGCTACCTACGAATATCTAATAAACATGGCTGATGATCCTGATGTAATAGAACCTTTAAAATTTTTAAGAGAAAGGGAAGTTGTCCATTATCAGAGATTTGGTGAAGCTCTAAGAATTGTTCAAGAGCGTTTACAAGAACCTCATCTATTTGTAATGCCTAACAAAATTATTTAAGACTTAAACTATTATTATAATATACATTAGTTAAATATTGGTATTTAACTAAATTCATATAAATTTTCAAGCTTTCAAACTTATATGAACGTATTATTCTAATACTTAAATACTTTATTTAAGTTGAAACAGTATATTATCAAATTTATATTAAACTAGAACTAGGTTTGACTGCTCCTTATTAATATAGGTCTGTATATTCTTTCATGCAGACCTATATTTTATAGTTAATGTATTTTATTCTTTACACTTTTCTAAATTATATATATTTTTATCATGAACTTTATGAAACATAGTTACCGATACTACAGCTCCTGTTAATGCGCAAAACATATCCCACTGTGTATCCAATTTATCTCCTTGATATTCTAAAAACTTTTCTGGATTCATTCCATATACTATGCTTGATAGGCCTTCTAATATTTCATAGAAACTGCTTATTGATAAACAAATACACACAACAATTATGGATAATACTATTCCTTTTTTTAATTTTACTTTTCTTATTAATAACTCTCTTACAATAAAAGCCGGCACAAACCCTTGCATAAAATGACCAAATCTATCATAATTATTTCTCCTTAAATTGTATACTTGCTTTGTCAAATTAAACAATGGCACGTTGCTGTACTTGTAATGTGCTCCGATTAACATTATTATCGTTACTATTAAAATAAGTACATACACAAAATCTGTAAACACAAACTTATTGTAAGTAAATACTAATATTATAATTCCTATAAAAGCAGGTAAAAATTCAAAAAACCATGAAGAATAGTCATGAGGTTTGATTGCAGATATAATAGAACATAAAACAAATAATATTAATAAAATAATATGCAATTTTTTAGATGTATTATTCTTTTTTACTTTTGTCATAACATGCTCTCCAATTATATTTTCTAATTACAAATCACCATTAACTTACCATAACATAAGTTGCAAACACACAATATGTTAAAAAATCTACATTATAGTATAACTATACTCTAAAATTTCTAATATTGTTTTTTACACCTTTAACTATATTAACTATATCCATATAAGCTTGCTGTGCCCCCTTTGTTACAATGGGTCTCCCTAAGCTTACAAAATGTAACTTTCTTGAAGCATACCCACCTATATTCATAAGTAAATTAACAGCAGGCTTAGTATCCGCAATAAAGATACCATTACTACTTTCATGTAAGATAGAATACATATCTTTAATAGCAGGTATTACTATTTCGGGATTATATTTTCTAGCTAAAGTGTAAACTTTTGCATTAAATTCATCTTCACCAATATATATTAGCCTTCCAATTTGTTCTTTTTCTATTTTATCAAAGGTTGGTAAATTAAGTAATTCAGACTCACTTGGTATCCTATTAGTTGGTAATTTATTAATATGTATATTAGCTGCTACTGCTGTAGAATGCGCTCCTCCAACATCATGATATATAACAATCATACTATTTCTACCTCCATAAATTTTCATCACTAAATCTTTCTTAGTTAAACTTTATTTTCCCATTAAGTCTATATAAATACATACTTATATATATATATTATGGTCTAGATTATAAAAAAATATAATATTACATTCAAGTAACCATTTTACGAAAATTGCATATTATATATTGTGTATATTTTATCAGGAGGTAAATACATGTATTGTTACACCCACGTAAATCAATTCACTTGTGTCTTTAATGAACTTCAATTGTGGACTCATATTTCAGAAGATCATCCAAACTTTTTTAAAAGAGTAGCTAAACTTTCTGGCATTAACCTTCCAAGACCTATTATAGATAACCTTACCAACATTCATAGAATGTTTTCAAAACTGCACAATGATGTGATGTATTTAAAAAGGATTGTAGATTCTAATCCTGCACTTTATGCTAGAAATATTGCTAACGTAAGAAGATTAATTGATGAATTTATAGTTCATGATACACACGCTTTATCATTTTATCCACAATTATTAAGATTTGGTCGAGGAAATGCAGCCTGGCAGGAATTAGTTAAGCATATTATTGATGAACAAACTTTTATGCTTGAACTATTTAAAGACTTAAGACAGCAGATAAGATAGTACTTTTTTTTAATGACTTTTGATACAGAAATACTTACTAAGAATTTTCAACTATTAGGTAATTATAAAACATTGTTACAATTAAATAAAATTTTCAAAACATACATTGTTTAAAAATTATGCTATTGGATATTTTCCAACAGCATAATTTTTTCTTGCATTTTTATCATAAAATGCTATTAAGATAATATAGACTACCTACTTTACTTATGTAAATACTCTTAAAAAATATTTAACTGTATCTAAAATATAATTTTTAATAACACTTTTCTTTTTAATATTAAGAGCATCCATTTTGTAATAATTTTTCTTTAAATAAATCGCAAAAATCATAAAAATTATCTGGAACAACATTTGGATATTGGCTTGATAAGTTTTTAGTAAACTCTTTTATTTTATCTACAAATCCTAAATAATTATCATTATTTAAATTATTTCCACTCAACTCAAAGTTCGGCACAGATATTCCCTGGCTTTCCATATAATCCATCATTGTATAAAAAGAAAACATCATAGATCCATAAGTATATCCATCTCGAGTTACAGTGCCAACTTCATCACATGTTTCCTTAAGAGCGTCATATGCTTTTTTAGTATTAATTATTACATTATTTTTTTGCTCTATTTGAACAGTATCACCTATATTCTCTTCAGATTTATTATCTTTTTTTTCAGCAATTACCTTTGTATTATCGTAAATTGATTCATTTTTTATATTTAAGTTTGATACATTATAACCACCTATTTTATTCATTCATATTCCCCCTTGTACTTAATTATATTTTTTATCGTATATAACAAAAAAAACTTAAATTGTAAAATAACTACATGTTGTTTATCTTATTAGTGTAATTTATTTAGTCATCAACATTTCTTTTTTATGCAAATTATTTTAAATAAAAATATCACATAAAAGTAGAACTGTAAATAATTATGGCATAAAAGCATAAGAAATTGTCCTAAAAACAATTTATATATGTAAATTTTTCTTTTAAGTTCATTTTTTGACACTTTCATGCCACTAATATTGTATTTATTCTTTTAGTATATATAATAGATATTGTAAAGATTACTTAATCTTGAATTCAAGCAAATAATTTTTATAATTTACAATACATTATGTATTTTTTAATTAAACATTTCATTCTTTTTACAAACATAGCTAAATAGTTACAAATAAAATTACCAAGGGGGAATTAAAATGAAAAATTTCTTTAAAAAGATTTCAAGTTTATTTCTAATTACTTTGCTGCTTACAATTGGACTATGTACCAAAAATGTTTCTGCATACTCTAATAGCTGGAACTTTAATATAAGTCAAGTTACTAACGTTAAAGATTATGGTGATAATGTATATGCCATTGGAAATGTATCACAAAAGACATATACAGGAAACTCCTATAATGTCAACACTAAGAATATTGGTATTCAATGTAAAATTGTAAATACTAATAGTGTGCTTAGCGTATTGGTAGATTCTCAATTTATTGACGATCATAGTAAAATATTAGATTTCGAGCAATTTGGAAATACTTATTACAAAACTATTCTTGTTAAGAATTTGACACCTGGAAAACATAAAATTGAAATTAAAGCATATGCTCCTGGCAATCCAGATCTCAAATCAGATTATATTTATGTAAATATTCCTAATTAGTAATTATATAATACTAAAATGAAAGCTATGAAATAAGTGTGTAAATATTTCATAGCTTTTTAAATTAAAAATAAATTTTATGCTATTACTGTAACTTCAACTCTTTTATAATCTAAGCTCCAAGTTACAATATTATTTATCATGATAAAACCTTATTTGAACCTGAAAATTACTTACCATTATTACTAATTAGTGTCTTCCTGCTAATTCAGACTCTCTTCTAGGATTTGCAAAACTAGGTTCTGTAGGGTTAGGATCTTGATAATATCTACCTGGTGTTGACAAATCAAAGTACAATTTTGAATCCTTTGTAACTCCAAAGTTCTTATTTGATCCAGTATCTTTAACATTATTAAGAGCCTCTCTAAATAATGCATTATGTGCTTCTTCTCTTTCTAATAAAAAGTCTATAGTTTCTCTAACATATTTATCATTGATTTGACGATGAAGGTATTCATATACAACCTTTGCTCTTTGTTCTGAAGCAATATTAGAAAGTAAATCTGCTACTAAATCTCCAGTTACTGTTACATAATTTGCTGTCCAAGGTTCTCCAGAAGAATTAGTTAATACTGGTGATAATCCACCTAATACATGTGTTTCAATTTCTCCACTACTTACACTGTTAAAATCTAGTGCATGACCATTTAAGAGGTTAATGGTTTGAGCTACCATTTCCATATGGCTCAATTCTTCTGAACCTATATCTAAAAATAAATCCTTAATTGCAGCATCTTTTATTCTAAAACTCTGTGATATATATTGCATCGCAGCTTTAAGCTCTCCATTACCACCACCTAGTTGTTCCTGCATTAATACAGCATATTGTGGGTTTGGTCTTTCTACCTTAACATCTTTCAATAATTGCTTTTCGTGTTTAAACATTTAGATCACATCTCCTTTTTGTTTTTCTAAATATAATGTTTGATAAACCACTATGTTCAATACATTTTATAAGTAAAAATCTTTCGGTAATTTTAGGTATATTAAAATAGAATCAGTAAAAAATACACACATAAGTTAAGTTTTTATTATGTAGCTAACATAATATTCGGAGGTAATAAAATGAAAAAAAGCATTAAGATAATATCAATTATTTTAGTCATAATAGCAATCTTTTTTGGTATTAAAAGTTTAACTAAAACAGCTATTGGCAAACTTGATACATATCTTGCAATAAATTTACGCTTAAATAAAATTTTAAATCCAAAATCAATTGATAGTAAATCTATAAAAGAAATTAGAGAAGGTTTAAATTCTCAATCTACTATATGGTCAAAAAAAGCTATACCATTTTCCAATATTAGAAATATTACTATAACAGAAAATTCTCAAAAAATACCAGTACGTATATATACACCTAATACTAACAATAATCTTCCTATAATTATTTATTCACATGGCGGCTTTTGGATTGCAGGAAACCTTGATACTCATGATAATGTTTGTAGAAAGCTTTCAGAAAAAACTAAAGCAATAGTAATATCTGTTGACTATCGCCTTGCTCCAGAAAATCCTTTTCCTGTTGCTGTAAATGATGTATATAGTATACTTGAATGGACTTATAAAAATGCTGAAAGTATATATGGGGATAAAAAACATGTAGCTCTTGCAGGAGATAGTGCAGGTGGAAATCTTTCTGCTGCAGTTTCTTTAATGTCAAGAGATAAAAATGGTCCTCCTATAAGTTGTCAGGTATTAATATATCCTTCTACAAACATATTTGAATTAAATAGTAAATCTTGGTCTTATTTAGCCAATGATTTAAATGTTTCAATAAAAGATATGGAAAAATACATATCGCTATATGTTCCAAAAAAAGAAGATAGAAAAAGTCCTTATGCATCTCCCCTTTTAGCTAAAGACTTTAAAAAATTACCTGCTGCACTCATAATAACAGCAGAGATTGACCCTCTTCGGGATGAAGGTAAGTCCTACGCCAAAAAATTAAAAGATGCAGGAAATAATGTAGAGATTACTGAATATACAGGTGTTTGTCATGGATTTATTACAATGGATAAGGTTACAAAAAAAGCAGATAAATCTATAAATGAAATTTCTTTATACTTACAAAAACAATTTCAAATACCCAAACCATAGTTATATTAGTATACAAAAATACCGTATATAGATTTAATTTTTTATAAATCAATATACGGTATTACTCTTTACTAACGTTCTTAATCTAAATCATATAATTTAACATATTTAGTTTGTTATTTTCTTAGTAGAGGCCTAAGTTATAATTACAAATTTTTATTTCTTATTTTCTCTTGACTTTTTATTTAATTCTTTTGCTTCTTGTAAATCATCAGCATTAATTCCACCGTTCATCCCTGTATTTACTGAACTACTCATTGATCCACCAGATAAGTTTGCTCTTGATTGTGCATTTAATGCTCTTGTTTCCTGTAAATCATTATCACCCATTCCACTAGTCATTCCCATGTTTACTGAATTGCTCATTGTTCCACTAGTTGAATTTGTTCTTGACTGTTGATTTAATGCTCTTGCTTCCTGTAAATCAGCATCATTCATTCCATTAGTCATTCCGCTATTTACTGAACTGCTCATTGATCCACCAGATAAGTTTGCTCTTGATTGTGCATTTAATGCTCTTGTTTCCTGTAAATCATTATCACCCATTCCACTAGTCATTCCCATGTTTACTGAGTTATTCATTGCTCCACTAGTTGAATTTGCTCTTGATTTTTTATTTAATTCTCTTGCTTCTTGTAAATCACCCTGATCCTTATTCATAACAAATTTACTCCTTTCGTTAAATACCTATATTTTTTAATAATTTTTTCACCAAATTAAGGAAACCAATACCCTAATTCCAATATTATATTACCCATCTATTCTGCATATATTCATAAATTAGAGCAGGCATAAAATCTCAGTTATGAATTTCCCAAAAACTTAAAATTCACTTTTTATAAAGATAATAACACCTCTTCTCTATTTTAAAATAAATTTTCTATACATTTATCCGCAAACATTTACTTATACTTACATTATTTTCATATGAATATATTTACCTACGATTACATTTTTTACATATCAGCCCATTAAATGAATCGATTTCAATAAAAAAATTCAATTACAAGATATATTTTTTTATTAGAATACTTGCAATAAAACAAATTACTTGTTATACTAACATTTGTCTCAGCAAACATTAGGAGGTATATTATGCTTAAATCGTATGATGAAAACTTTGGTAACTTTACAACCTTAGTTAATAGAAAAATTATTCATTACTTAAATTCGCAACTAATAGAATTTGATATAACAGCTGATCAATGGCAAGTATTGCTTAAATTATCAAGACAGGATAAAATAAGCCAAAAAATTCTATCTAAAATGGTAAATAAAGATCAGCCTACTTTAACAAGAATGCTTGACATACTAGAAAGAAAAGCTTTAATTGAAAGACATACCAGCAAAGAAGATAGGCGTTCATTTTCCATTCATATAACTAAGAAAGGCTTAGATTTAACTCAAAAGCTTATACCATATATAGAGAACATATTTAAAAAAATTTTAAATGGTGTTTCTGAAAAAAACCTGAGCATTTATCTAGATGTTCTTGTTCAAATAGATGAAAATATTACTAATTTAAACACCTTATAAAAGCAATAGGCTGATAATACCTATTATTTTTATTTGATCATTTATACTAGGAGGACAAAATTTTGAATTTGCAATTAAAAAACACTAATCACAATAAGTTATGGACTAAGAGTTATATATTCATGTTACTTTCAAATTTATTTATTTACTTAGGCTTTTATATGCTAGTTCCAACATTACCAGCATATGCAAAACAAACTGGCGGAAGCAATTTTGAAGCAAGCCTGGTTGTAAGTTTATTTTCCATCACTTCCCTACTTTTTAGATTATTAATGGGAACACTTCTTGATAATATTGATATTAAGCCTTTACTAATAATTGGCTCCATAATACTAGGTGCTAGTACATTATCTTACATATGGTTACCATTAACTGCAATTATATTAGTTCGTATAGTCCAAGGAATAGGTTGGGGTATTGCGTCCACTGCCACTGCCGCAATTTTTACTAATATTGTACCTGAAAAAAGACGAGGAGAAGGAATGGGTTACTATTCCCTATCAATGATAATATCCATGTCTCTTGCTCCAATTGTTGCTATTACAATTATGAATTTATACAGCTTTAAGTACATTTCAATTATTTCATTAGCTTTAGTTATAATTGATACTTTATTAATTAAAACTGTAAGTATACATAAAAAGAGTTCTAATAACTATAAAATTAAAAAAAGCTTTTCCTTCTTAGATTTATTTGAAAAAAAGGCTTTATTACCTTCATTTCTTTGTTTTTTACTTACAATTACCTTATGTGGTATCATGAGTTATATAATGTTGTATGGTAAAGAAGTAAAAATATCAAATATATGGTTATATTTTATAGGACATGTTACAATGATATTAATAACTAGACCTTTTATTGGAAAAATATTTGATAAAAAAGGACATACTGTAATAGTGTTGCCTGGTGCTGTATCTATGATAGTAGGTTTAATTATATTATCATACACCCATGGCACTACAACTTTAATAATAGCTTCTCTTTTCTATGGTTTAGGATATGGAGCTGTTCAGCCTTCACTACAAGTTTGGGCAGTAAATCGTTCTCCAGAACATCGTAAAGGAGCTGCCAATGGTACTTTTCTATCTTCTATGGATCTAGCTTTTACACTTGGTTCCATACTACTCAGCTTTATAGCTGAAAGTAAAAATTATGCCTTTATGTATAGATTCTCCGCTATATTTGTTGTAATACTTTTGGCAGTATATGGAGTTTCATTATTTATAAATTTAAGACAGAATAAAAAATACGATTTATATGAAGAGGAAATTGCTTCTTAA
This sequence comes from Clostridium muellerianum, assembly GCF_012926525.1. Lineage (GTDB taxonomy): Bacteria > Bacillota > Clostridia > Clostridiales > Clostridiaceae > Clostridium_AM > Clostridium_AM muellerianum. The sequence continues at coordinate 53,336 of NZ_JABBNI010000013.1, read as the reverse complement.
TTTCAAAATAAAATCTGTAATGAACTATTTTATTTATAACTTTTAGCTTTTCATATAATACAATGAAAATGTAATTAGAATTAATAAAAGTACCCTATAGAATATGTAGCTAGAAAAGTCTATTCTATAGAGTACTTTTGCATATAGTGAATAAATTATATTTGGTAATAAAAATACTAATCTCAAAACATTCTAAAATTCATTCTTCGTTCTAGTTAATATTATTTCGCTATATTGTTTCCTGACAGCAAATTTATTTTGCTCATTAAAATTATTTTATTTCCATATAGCTTCTTGTGGAATTATTTTCATAAGACACTTCTCATCACCCATTTTTATACTTTTTAAAAGCTCTACATCTACTTTACACCCAAAGGCCTTTTCAAAAAGTACTTTACTATACCCTGTGGTACATTGACACCAGGTATTTGTTTCTAATCTGTCCACCTCTGCAAGCATTGGGCATGGACAAAAAGAAAATTGAAGATATAATTCGCCATTTTCTGAGTACAGGCCTGCTGCTTTTGCTTTATCTGAATTTCCAAATTCCTCAATATTAGAAGATGATTCTAACAGCTCTTTCAAAAGATTTAATTTCTCATCCATCCCGTATCCACACTGGCAATGCATTCTTATTTGTTTAACAGTTGAGTTATCAAAATTATCTTCTAATCTCTTCATTGTGGACTTAACCCATATAGAATTATCCTCTGTTCTTGCAAGTTCATCCTTTCCATATACTATTTCTTTTGCTGTTTCATCATTACTGACGCTTTTAACAGCTACATAAATTAACTGTTCCTGAATTTTCCTTATATCAAACATTTTTAAACTCCTCCATTTTCTATATTACTTATAAAAACATAAAACAGACTTTCTACTATAATAAGAACTGTATCCCTGCTGCAGTTCTTATTATAGTAGAAAGTCTGTTTTTTAACTTCTGAATTCTTGCTCTATTTTCTTTCATGTGCCTTAATTGGTATACATAAATCCATTACAACTTGCATGCTTTTCCAGTTAATAGTTCTATAAATATCTAATCCATATCTTTTATCCATTTCATAACAACTATTTGCTAGCCAAACATTAAATAAGCCTTGAAAAGCAGGAAAGATATCCTGTACCTGTCCATCAAAGCGATAAACTGCAAATTTACCACCCTGAATAGTTGTAACATTATCAAAAGAACAATTTTTATCAACGGTGATGCATATATCATATAAACATTGATCTATACTTGCAACAGATGGATCAGCATATGATCTTTCAATTAAAAGAGTATCTTCCTTTAAATGTTCTTTATATTTTTCTATGAAGTCACGCCATTTTTTTTTAAGTTCAATATAATTTCCAATATGCCTTTCATAAATAACCACAAAATCATTCATTTGCTGTATGTGAATCTGCTTACCATATTCTTCAAAGGATTGAAATTTAACAAGCTTGTCCTGATAAAAAGGATTAGTTACACATTCTGCATACTTCCCATTTCGAAATTGAACTGGAGAAATATTATTATGCTTTTTAAATACTGAACTGTAATTTGACGGACTATATCCATAATCATAACCAATGCCAGTAATTGATTTGTCTTTTTCAACTTTAAGTCTAAAAGCACTTTGTTCCATTCTTAAGCGTTTAATAAAAGCATACATGCTTTCCCCTGTTTCTGCCTTAAAAACTCTACTAAAATAATATTTTGATAAATGACAGTAATCTGCAACATCCTCAATTGAAATCCCCTCATCTAAATGTTGCACTATATAATCAATACTTTGAGTTACCAATTCGTTTGTAATCATAATGCACACCCCCTTTGCTTTCTTTTAAAGTTCTATAAAATTTTATATACCCCTATAATTAGGAATATCTAAATACTCATAGAATCAATATAAAACATTTCAATACTACCACCACTAAAAATAACAAATCCTCCTAATGGACTAAACCAATCACATTTACATTCAATTTCAATTGAGTCCTTAAACACTCTCAATCTTTTTAACTCTAATGAAGCTAACTTTTCTTCCCTTGTTCTAGCTTGAAAAATCCTTTTTGCTTTTTCCTTTCCTACTATTTCAGAAAAAGTCTTTTCAGTTTCATCTTCCAGCATTTCTTCTCTTTTACGTAATGCTGCTTCTTCTATGTTATAAGAAGTTTTATCAATGTTTTCTATTAGATATTTTTTATACAATAATTTTTGCTCACTTTTTATTTTTTCCGCTTCATCAGCTCTAAGAAGCTCTGGATTTTCTTTATGGAACTTCATTAACCCTTCACTCATTAGTCCCATATTAAAATTTTCATAAATTGAATTATAAACATCTACCTCTGCATTAACAATGGTTTCTTTATTATTTATCTTAAATGTTACTCTATCCTTTAACAACCAATAGTCTTCTTTATATGTAATTTTTCCATATACTTCATCATTAAATGTTTTCTTTGCCATATGTCATTTCCACCTTTACGCTTCCCTAGATAATTGATCAACCCGTTTTAATACTTGCGGCATTCTATATTCACCATTTAGTTCTTTTATAAATTGTGCAGCATAATTTAAATCTAAGTTAGCAGCACTAACATACAAAGGTTTATTACTTTTTCCACGATATACTTCTAAATAATTTGTACTATCCTTAAAAAATGTTTTTGCTACTCCAATAACAGGTGTTTTACAATTTAGAGCTTCATATAGATATCCACCTAATCCTTTTTTACTATCATTAAGCCATACAAAACTATCAACAATAATAAAATCCAAATTTTCTTTTACCTTCTCCAAAAGTTTTAATATACATGGCAGTTCTCTTTTATAGAATTGTCCTGGAATATACTCACTTATCTCGTCAATTAGCACATTATACTCCGCTAGAATACGTTCCTCTTCATCTTTTTGAAAAACAACACAACTAGCTTTTGCATAATTTTCATAATAATAAACATCAAAACATGCTGCAATTACACTTTTCATTACTTTTAACCTCCTAAAATTTATATATTTCATATCTAGGATATCCAACTGCCACTTTCAATTTATCCCTAAATAACTTTTTAATCAATTCCACCACTGAAGATGCATAGATAATTTTATTTTCTGTTCCATCCTCATATCTTTGTACAGTTAAAAAAAATTCATCATTTTTATCCTTTAAATAAGTACTGCAGCTATCACAAGCCTCGTCTATCTTTATCAAAGAATATTCTTTGATAGCTTTCCATTCATTTAAATTACTGTTCTCAAAGCTTGCTCTAATCCACTCTGACTGCTTTTCTAAAAAGTAATTTTTTACTGCATCTTTCTCAATAAATTTTTCAATTGAATCTGCTAGTAAATATGGTTTATTATCATTATACTCTTTACCATAAATCCTTCCCTTTGAATCCATTACCATATATATTGATTCATTATAATGGTATGTTGCACAAACAAAATAATACTCCCCATCTATTTCTTCTGCATCTACATAATAATCATAATCCATTGTACGTGGATTAAACTGAGCACTTATCATTTCTAAAGAAAATCCTTCATTGGATTTTCCTAGCCTATATGATATTCCAGCATATAACTTTTGAAATTTTAAAACACTATCATATGCTGGGTATCCTACATCTTTTAGCACCTTAAATAAAACTTCATCATCTTTAGGTACCTTTTGTTTTTTTGATTTATTAAGCATATCAATTGCTCTAGTACTTAAATTACACATTTTATCCCTCGCTCCAATTTATCCTATTATCCCGCAATTTCTGCTGAATCTAAATTTCCATTTATATTTCCACTGACTATGATGCAGTGTCCTGCAAACAAGTCTCCATCAAAGAAGAAAATCTCAAACTCACCTTTAGGATAAACGCTTATAGTATCTAGCTCTATGGATTCAATAAACATTTCGTCTGTGACCTCATCAATATCATCTTCTTCGTCAATCCAATCGTTAGCAAGTTCTAAAAGCTCACTTGCAGCATATGATCTAATTTTATCACTCCAGTGCTTTTGATTTTTGAAAAGCTCATGTGCAGTTTTGAGAGAAGCTTTCATTGTTTCTTCCTCATCTAGATCAAAATATAATCGTCCCTTTTCTTCTGCCCAGGTGATATCAGTCTTAAAAAGCTTAATGCCCTTATCTAATTTAAATTTTCCAAGGAGCTCATCTTCATAAGATACTGGTTTTAGGTCTTCCAGCAATATGTTTTGAAGCTCTTCATCCTTATAATCTGCATCTATAAGCTCCACCAACATAAAGGATCTTTCTCCTTTTCTAAGTTTAATTTTAATTATGGAACTTTCTTTAATAGTCTTTTGCCATTCCTTTAAACCTTTATCATCAGTAATCCAGTCTAGGCTTACTTCCTCTTTTACTACTGGCTCACTGCTGTTTAAATCTTTCCAAGCAATAAGATCGATAGAAGCTCTCCATAACTCTTCTCCTCCTGCCTTGCCTGCACCAACTCCTAAAGAAGCTGTTACAGCAGCCACTTCAAATATTTCTTCTGAAAATCTATTTTCAAAGCTTTTTACTTCGCTATTTTTACTCATAACTTCCTCCTATTTTAGCTAACGCTACTTTTTCTATCAATCCCACCAAACATTAATAATTCTGTACTTCTCAGGAATATATGGCAAATTAACAAATTCATTTAAGCATGTCTCTTCCTTAACACTAGAAGGTTCTAATCCCTGAAACCAGCTTTTTACTTTCTGAACATCTGCAGAGGTTATAAGAAAAACCGTGTCTGAATTTATCCATGCATCCTCATAATCCATAGCATCTTCGTAATCATAAAAACGTATAAATACATCCATCACATTATCTTTTCTCTTTAAATTTCTTAAAAATTTTTCAAATTCTTTTGATGATAAATTTACAGAAGTATTAGCAAGAATGATACAATGGCTTTCATCATTTCCTTTAAAATAGTCATCTATGGATATTAGAATTTCTTTTTCATGTGTACAACACTGACTTTGAACTTCTTGTATTTTCCTAATTAAATTTAATTTTTCGAATTGATCCATATAAATCACCTAAAATTCATATCTAAGACTAATCTTATAAGTTTTTCCTATTGGAAATCCATTGTCCTCTTCAAAAGGATATATAATACTAAGCTTGTTCATAAAATCCACCACTTGCCATTCGTCTCCAAAAGCAAATTCATCTTCTTCATAAGCCTTCTCTGCTTGAACATTATCTCTTCTCCAAAACTTATAATAGTTTTTAATATCATCAGAAGAGATATCCTTAATAAACTTACATATAACCTCCGGATTCCCTTTCCACTTTTCTATTTCTTTTTCAGACAGCCTTTCCCAATAGTCTGGAATTGGGTTGAACTTATCTTCAACATTACCACAGTTATAAAAACTATACATCCAGAGATCACTATCGTGAATATGAAATGAACATACACTAGTATTCAATACCTTAGATAAATACTCAGATGCTTCTTCCCATCTAAAAAAATCATTTGGATAAACAATCGTAGTATTCTTTTCATTTTCACCAATAACGCACAAATCAAAAGCTTCATTTACTGGCTGAACCTCTTCTATATTACCTTTTTTAAAACTAATATACTCCTCTAGTGCTTTTGTTACTTCTTCTGCCTTCTTACCTATTACACCAGATATCGCCAAAAACAATCCCATTTACAACATTCCCTTCTAAATACATAGCAAAGATAATTATAGATAACCACATTAAGCTTAGGTAAATCCTTATTCATTGCTATTACTCCCTAGCTTTATTGACTATATGTAACTTATGCCTTCAATAACTACTTAATTAAATAATTTTTTTAAGAATCCTTTAAAGCCCCTTTCATTATCTTCAACCTTAGTTTTCATTTCCACTTTTTCATCTTTCTCTACTACTTTAGAACTTTCATTATTTGCACTAGCTTGTTCAATTTTTCTTTTTTCCAAAACTATCTTATCTAAATACTCTTCAACTTCAGCCTCATTTAACCTTGATATAATTGAAACTTGTGGTTTCAGTGCATCATGTAGGGGTGAAAACTGTGCTCTATCCCAAATACGTTCTTTTAATAAATTATCTCCAATTAAAATTACCCGTTCACCAAGAATAGTTGGTGTATGCTTTGGCATCAATTCTCCATACACCCACTGCTCAAACGGTATATTTTTGCTTAGTGTTTTATCTAAACTAAGGGCAGACCATATGTAATAGCCAAATATAGCCTTGTCCTCTGCTTTTTCAGAACTATCAGGAATTACTACAGTTCTTGCCACATCCACTGCAGTTTTATTTAATAAACCTTTATCTAATCCTAGTTCATCACTGACCTTTTCTATAAATTCTCCTTGAAGTAAAGTAAAAAAGTGAAAATAGTTTTGCACTCCGTCTACCTTAATCTTATATCCTTTCTTTTTATCTGGATGTATTACAGTCATTTCTAAGTTATCTGTAAGTTCCATTATTTTTTGAATGTAATATATGTTTTTTACCACATCAGTAGTGACAATACTTAATAAAATCGGCATATCTTTATCATTTTTTAGTTTTTCTCTTTCCAACGAATTTCTTGAAAGCATTGTCATGGCCGCCATTATTAAATAATCTATGATTTGATAGCTTACATAAACCTTAACTCTTTTATGTAAATCTTTCTCTTCTTCTTTTTTTGTTACACTTCCAGCTATCCATATTAAAGCTTCTTTCATTTTTTCAATTACATGAGAAATTATTATATCTTGATTACCTCCAAATTCAACTAATGCACCACACACATGACAAAGAAGGTTCGCCTTAAGTTCATTATAGGTATTAAATTCTTTTGATATTTGTGATAGTACATCATCTATTTCACCTTTATTTGTGTCACAATACTTAACTAATTCTAAAATCTCACTTTTATAAAAAAAGTTATTTTCGTCTTTTATATCTCCAATTTTTTTAAATTCTTCTTCCATAAATCTTGTAAAGTTATCCATTATTGCATTTAATTCACTGTTAATTTATTCTTCTCCATTCTTTAAAGCACTAATACTTCTTATTATCATCTTAAATTTTTCTTTTCAAAATTAATCATTAACTCTTATTTACAATACATTCTTAATAATCTTCAGCATCCCATTGATCTTTATTTTCTTCATATTCTGATCGCACAGCTTCTAAAAATTCTATAATATCCTTATATACTGCTCTGCCTATATCTTCTCCACCCTCATGATCCCAATATGTAAATGATAAACCATCATCCTCAGGTGTAAACAAACATAACCAATAGGAAAAGTATCCATCAAAACCAAAAGAAAAAAAGCCTTCACTTTTAAAAGGTTCAGCTTTTGAATCTTTTAATGAGTTTTCAATAGAATATATATATCCAAATGGTAAATCCACCTTTGAATATTCAGCATAAAACTCTCTTAAAGCTTTAGGTACCAACGATAAGGTCTTTTCATCATAGGTACTTTTAGTAAGTTCTACCTTATCTCCATATATCTCAAGCATTTCCTTCATATATTCACTAATTCTGCTCATTACAAATCTCTCCTTTGCATAATTATCTTTTGAAATCCTATAACAAATTAAAATTTAATTTGTTTGATGACATCAGCTCCAGCTTCATTCAACTGAAACACCCTTCCACTTCCAGAAATAATTTGTTCTGATTCTTTAATAAAAGCATATGAAAATCCCTCATCTAAATCATGTGCATACTTTAAATCCCCTGTTCCAGCATCATAACAATAAACTACATAATATGGTATTGTCCTTGGAGAATCATATTTATATACTATTCCACAAACATATTTATATTTCTTTAAATATGAAATACTGACAAAATGCTCATTCTTATTGTTATCTGCTTTCCACATAAGTAATCCTTCAGTATTATATACATATAATCCTTCACCAACAGTTGAACATGCAAAGCCATTTGGCAAACAGCAGACACCTAAAATTAATTTTTCTTTCTTTGGTTCTATCCTGCAGTTATTATATTTTATATAATAATCATTCATAATTAAATCACTATTGTATTTGTTATATATAATGTCCTTTGCTCCATTTATTTTAGATATTATTTTCCCATCTTTTAAATCTAGTATAAACGTCTGATCTTCATTATTACTTACAGATAAATTTTCATCATTTCTAGTAAACCTTATTCTCTGAATATGTTTAATCTCTTTAATATTCCAGATAACGTCTCCACTTTTTGCATCATATAATGCTACTCCAAACCTATTATAAGCTGCAGCTGCACAAAATTGACCATTATCAGATATAGCCAAACGTTTTCCACCTGATCGATACTTTGTTTTTAAATCTATAATTTTTGTATATGTTCGCATATTCCATACTTGAGTATCCTTCTCAAAGGCTCCTGCAATAACATAATTTCCATATGTTGAGGAATACAATTCATAAACTTTCATATATAATCTCCTCTTAAAAATTGTTTTATTCCTTTTTAAATAATTTACTCTTTATAATACTTAACTTGAAATTTATATTAATTACTCATTGTAACTTTTTTCTATATTATTAGGAATTAAACATGAATCTATTTTTAAAATCTATAATTGTCACGCATAAAGAATTCCCTTCTTAATTGCCTCTGCCAATCCCTTTGGATTTTCCCAAGCCATAGAATGTCCTGCTGATTTTACAATTTCAATATTTATCATCTGTTTCTTAAGTTCAGTTTGGTCATTATCTGGTAAAGATCTTTCACCAAAAATGAATGTCCTTTTACATTTCAATGAATATAGTATTTCACGCCATGATGGTTCTGCTCCCTCAACTGCTGACTTTGAAATTCTACTAGCTGCTGTAGAAGACCAAACTGACAATGTGGCTGCCCACATAGAATTTTCACTTGAATTCTCATTGACAATTTCATCAAATATTCCATTTACAAAATCTTCTTCCTGATAAGTTCCAAATTCATAAGTTGATGAACCTTTATTACTTTTATCTAAGTTAGCTTCACTAAGAATAATTGCCTCAATATTATCTTTACATTTATTAGCAAGTTCAAGTGCAATAGCACCACCTAAACTATGACCGAAAATAATAAACTTAGAAAGCTTTAAATCCTGCACAAAATTATACAAATAATTTGCATGTTCTTTTACAGTGTATAAATAATTGTCTGGTTTATCACTAAATCCACTGCCAATCAAATCTATTAATATTCGTCTGTGATTTATTAAATCAGTTTGTGCTGCTACTTCAGGATAATCAAATGATCCAGCACAGCCCAAGCCATGAATAAATAATATAGGTGTATCTTCACCAGGTAAGTCATGATATCTCATCTTGTTTTTCATATTATCTACTATGTATTCTTTCATAAAACGTTCACTCCTTTCAATGTACTCAAAACACAAAACATATTAAAATGATTACAAACTACTCTTCATCATCCAAGTCAAAAAATTCCCAGGATAAAGATCCATCAATAAACTTAGTAGGATTTTTCATAAATTCACTCCAGGTCATTTCTTTAATAAAACCAAACATTCCATGTTCCATGTCTAAACATGCAAAGCTTTTATGTTCTGGTATCCATGAAAGTACACCAATATTATCATAATCATCTACATCGTATACTAAATCAATAAAAGTCATGTCCTTCCACTTAAATGTTCTTACCTCATCAAGTGCATAAAATTCAACATAGTTTGTCCATTCAGATTCCTGCAAATCTATCTTTCTATTTTCAGAACCTAGAAATTCAATAGCATCATTTGGCAATCCTAATTTTTTTAATCTTTCAATACACCATTCACGCTGATGCCATTCTTTAGGTTCACAGCTTTTAATAAGCTTAAGTATTTCCTTATCATCTTTTCCTGCTGATTCATTATAAAGTCTATGACACCACCTATCATTACTTGCTTCTATCGCTTCATTAAAAGGTCTATATCCCCATTTGTCTGTTATTGATACATCTGCACCATTTTGCAGTAGAAGTTTAACAATATTTAAATTTCCTCCTATTACAGCACATTGAAGCGGAGTAGGTTTACATACAAATACTTTATCAGCACCATTATAATTTATATCTACCATGTCTTTACTTATAATTAACTTAACTAAATCTAGTTCTCCTTTTTCTGCTGACTCTCTAAGCATATCTCCAAGTTCACTAGGGTCATTGCATTTTTCTATTTTTTCCTTATTTAAATTCATTTTTTAACCCCTTCCTATTCAATACTAATTTCTTGTTTTTTCATTGGCTCTAAAACTTCTTCATCAACCATACTAATAAGTTCCGTATTATATATCCATAAGGTATTTCCTATTATATCGCACTTAATAAAATGCTTGTTCATTTCTTAAATTTTGCTTTGATATTTAAGATAAAATTTCTTCTCCAACAATGTGTATATAATACATATTATTTTGAAACACAACATCTTGAATAACGCTGCTTTTAATATGTGTCAACCCTTTCTAAAAGCTGAAATTATACAATAGTAATACAATCCCCAGTTTTTCTACCTCTCTCAACTGCCTCTATATAACCTTTAAAATAAAACATTATATTATCTTCTTCTCCATTTATTAATCTATCTTTTACTTTTTGAAAAGCATATATTGAGACATCAAAATCAGGTTTCCCAGTTACAAGAATTGGCTGTTCATTTTCTTGAATCCAATAATATTCTCCTCCATAGTTTCTCCTTGCTACCTCAAGAATGTAGCTTCCCACCATAGAAGATACAGAATACAAATTATTCTCACCAAGTTCAAATTTGCTCAATTCATCCAGCAAATCTTCTACTTTTATCAGGCTTTCTACACTGTAATCAAAATTTCCCTTATTAGAAAAATTTCTAGTAAAACTTTCTGCAGTATTAATTACATCACTTTTTAAATTCTCTCCCATTATCTCTCCCTTGTAACATTAATACTTTAAATTAATTTAAAATATTTTAAAGATATTTCAGGCATTTTCATCATCTTCTATTCGCAGTTAATCCTTATTTTTGCCTTTTGCCTTCAGCAATAAGATTGCTCTTTCTTTGGGCTTTGTAAAGACAATCTACTATTTCAGAAATATAATCATAAAATGTTTTTCCGGTTCTATATATACTCCCTAAATCATCATCCCAAATTTCTCCTACTTCCCAATTCTCATCAATTAGAAAAACTAAAGCTTTATCAGAAGGATCACACCCAAATTGTAATACCCTCTCTTCAAAATTCAAAAATTCTAAAAGACTCTCATCATAAAAATCCTCAATTTCACATAGATCTCCAAAAATAGTGCAAAACTCTTTTCCAAAACTTCCTGCTCCTATTTCTGAAAGATACTCAAGATACTCCTTAGGAACTTGAGAGTATTCTTTTTGCAGTTCCTCTATCTGCTTTTTAGAGTACAATTCTCTTTCTTCTTTATGTGAAATTAGTTGAGCATCTAATTGGTCTATATATTTTAATGCTTCAAGTTCTCTTTCATATCTCACAATATCACCATCTCTTTAAATCTTATTTCTTTAATTTATTAAGTTCTTTCCAAATGTAAAACTCCTAATAAGGTCCAAACTTATTAAATATTCCTTAAATTAATAACTTATTATAATTTTAATCCTTACAATTAAATATTTTAAATACAGGATTACTTGATATCATAAGCATTCTTTCAGCACTCTCTCTAACATTAGCTTCATCGAAATCCATACAAACCACTTTAAAGTCTCTAGCTTTTGGTATTAAATGATATTCTTCAGTATCTAAAAATTCAATAAGAGCTTGTGAAAATATATTAAGTAACTTGAAACTCCAATCCTCATCTTCCATCAATATCTCATATTTTCCTTCTCCAAAATAATCATTTTCTGCATAATTTTCAGAAGCAAAATCAGCATGAGACCATTCTACAGGAATATAAGCACTGTTTAATGCATTATCCTCTCTATTCATTAGCTTCTTAGCTAAGCTAGAAATATTATCATAGTTTTTAAATGCTTTTTCAAAGGCACTATCAAAATGTTCCTCTGTCTCTAAGCACAAATTAATAGTGCCGTAAAAACCACTTACATCAAAACCAAAAGCTTTATATGTATTTCCAGGATTCTGCTTCAAAAAATTAAGAACCTCAATCTTTGCAAATTCAACGATTTTTTTCTTTAATTCTGAGTAATTAACCTCCATTTTTCACTTCTCCAGTTCTAAATTATTATTTCCCTTAAAATTTCTATCTACAAAGCATAATTACAAAGTAAATTCCTCATCAAAATTGCTAGGATGAATTACTCTATATTCATCCTTGCAATCTCTTTCTTAAAATTTCTCTCTTGTATCCTCGCCATTCTCATCCATCAACATTTGTTCTCTTATATATTGTTGAAAGGTTTGTCCACAAACATGTAGTTCTTCACAATCATGCCAAAACTCAGCAACTTTCCACTCTTCTTCAATAAGAAATCCTGAAAAATCTCCACTATAGTTATCTCCAAAAACTAAAAATTTCTTATTCTCCAAATCATACAAGTCATACCCTGTAAGATCCTCTATAGTTTCTAAAGCTCCATGAACTACAAATTGACATTCCCTAAAAGATCCTGTTCCTATTTCTTTAAGGTAATCCAAATAATCCTGAGGTATGCCTAAGTGCTGGTCAACTAATTCCTTTATTTGTATATCTTTCCACTTTTCACGACTGTTCATTTCAAACTCTTTTTTATCTTCCACTCTTTCTAAAAAACTAATTTCTTCTTTATATCTCATAAAATCACCTTCACTTTAATAATACTATTTTATTAACAGCAATCCCAATTGTACAAAACTTTAGTAAAATCCAGCTTCTTTAAATCCTTCTCATTTATAAAAAAGTTTGCAATACCTGCATCTCCAAACATCAAATCACATTCTTTTTCATAATCAAGCTGAAGAAGTAAAGTATCAAAACTATTTAATTCTTCTTCATCTCTTGGGTCATCTTGAGTAAAAGTAGCATATCCTCCTATTTTACATCCATCAATATTTAACTTTTCCATATAATCATCATCTTCTTCATCTGTTAGGCTTATATCGTTGTACACATTGTTAAATCTATATTCTCCCCAAGGCATGGACATATATTCTAATGAAAAATTCATTTTACCTTCATTAGCAAAAGGCATATACCAATCTTCTTCTAGGTCGCCTAAAAATGAAAAATCTTTTATTAAGTTTTTCTCATTTTTTTCAACATCAGGCATGTATATTACCTTAAATGTATCCTGCATACATGGATCATCAAAATTGAGTCCATATACATCATCTGGCAATATAAAAAACTGTAATATACCTTTTTGTGGAAAAGATTTTATTTTAGGAACTTCTTCAAAATTAATTTGAGCTAATAATCTTAAGTATTCTCCATTAGATGCTTTAGGATATTCCATACCAATTTCTAAATAAGGATTTCCTCCTAATTTACTTTCCCAAGGTTTGGTTTCTTGTTCTTTTAATTTTATTTTTACATATGGCTTTATAGTTTTTTCTATTTTATCCCTATATTTTTCTAAGCTTTCTGGTAATTCTATAATTGAATTTTTCATTATTATTCACCTATCCTTAAATAAAATTTTATTAATCTTCTTCGCAAAAATCACAGCTGTCACTTAAAGCATATACTATACCACTACTATCTTTTATTGCTTCTTTAAAAAATTCTTTTAAAGAGTTTATAAATTCAATATCCCCTTCAGCAATTGCATCAAAAGAAATTCCCTGCAAATTAAGTTCTTTTTCTATACTTCTGCATATGCTTAATACATCTAAATGCTCTAAATCAGAAATTACTCTTTCTATGTTTTCTACCGACATATATCTTAAGCCAAGATTATCATGATTTGCAAAACTATTTGCTATCATTTCAATTTCTTCTTTATCTTCCGGCGCTATACCCCACATTTGAACTACTCTTTCTGCAATTTGTTCTTTTGTTGGATTTTCTATTCCAATCTCAGTCTCCCAGGCACTATATGTATAATTAAAATTACTTAATCCAAACAATAAAGCATGAACAGCTCTTTCTTTTTTATATTCCTTATCATCCTGGTAATTCTTAATATAATAATCCTCACGAAAAATTTCACTTATAGTGTAGTCACTAATTTGATATTCAATTAGTTCTTCACAACTAATATTACCATTTATAATATTAACTAATTTCTTTTGTCCTTCCATGGAATCCATGTATTCTTTTTTAACTTTAATAACTTTTACGCTTTCTATTTCCATTTTTATCTCCTCTGTTTAACAATTATGTGTTATCTCCTAATGAATTATGGGTTCATAATTATATCCAGAATTTTTTCAGTATTATTTACAAATTGCTTCATAACTTGAAAATGCTCAGTATCTTTATATCCTACTTTTCTAAATTTGCCTTTTAATTCATATATTAGTGAATCAGGATAAGACATTACTATAGGAGAATGAGTTGCAATTATAAATTGGGAACCCTGCTGAACTAATTCATGTATTCTTGCAAGCATAGTCATCTGCCTTGATGGTGATAAAGCAGCTTCAGGCTCGTCTAAAATATATAAGCTATTTCCTCTAAATTTATTTATCAGTAATGATAAAAAAGCTTCTCCATGAGATTGTTCATGAAGTGAAACTCCTCCATAGGAATCTATGATTTTAGGACCTCCACCTTCTCTATCCAATTCTTCTATATTAGTTGCAACATTATAAAAACTTTCTGCTCTAAGAAAAAATCCATCTTCTGGACGTTTAACCCCTTTCACCAGCTTTAAATATTTATATAATTCTGAATGAGTATTCATTGTGGAAAAGGTAAAGTTTTTTGTCCCTCCCTCAGGATTAAAGCCACAAACCGTCGCTATTGCTTCAAGTATAGTTGATTTACCAGTTCCATTTTCGCCTACAATAAATGTTACTTTTGGGTGAAAATCTAAAGTATTTAAATTTTTCACTGCCTCTAAAGAAAATGGGTATATATCAAATGAATCTATATCTTCCATACATAACCTAACTGTTCTTAAATATTGATTTAATTTAAACTTTTCCATACGCAAATCTTTCCTCCAATCTATTTAGAGAAATTGATATTAAGTTTAACATCCACTTTATTTAACAATTATGTGTAACTTCTAATTTGTTATTTTCATGTATAGTTCCATAAGTGGCACAAAGCAGCATACCACCACAGACTTCACTGCTAACTTGAAAATGTATTTTCTCTTCATAAGTATCAAGGCTGTCAGCTTCAATTGTAGCTATAAGCTTTTTAAAATCAAGTACTGGCAAATATTTTTCTACAATTTCATAACTTGTTAAATTGTCCTTATTGGTATACGCATTGTATTCCTGTATTTTTTTATAAACTGGACTTGGATTATTTAAGTCATGAATTACTTTTCCATTTTCATCTTCAAACTTTTTCATTTCCTCTTCAACTATATAATCTGGATATTTTTTATTGCTTTTATCTCTAAATCCAAACTCCCAAAAAGGATATTCTATATCACATAAATGAGTTATAATCCACATTAAGAATTGCTCATTTATATACTTAGCATCAGCTTCTAACTCTTTAAATCTCTCACCATAGTATTTTGAAATCCTTGATAATTTCTCTTCTTCAGCCATGTCTTCTGTTACCCCTGCTGTATCACAGCCATATAAATCTATAGAAATATCCTTAAATTTTCCCATAACACCTAAATCAACAATCTTATCCCAGAATACTTCTTGTTCGTCTTCACTGATTTTAAGCATAAAAATCATCTCCTAATTATTTCTTCTTCTTCCTATATGTATTTGATTATTTGCTAAATAAAATCCTCTACATGTTCTTTATATTCTTTCACTATTATTCCGCTATTAAGTTTGCTGAAGATTTTTATTGAATCTTCTTCATCTAAATACTCAGGCACCATAAAATTAATAAAGATATCTTTATTAAACTTATTTTGAAAAAATCCTTCATCCTTTATTTCTATTAATGCTTGTACACATGTATCGAAAATTTTTTCTCTGTATTCCTCAAAAAATTCTGTGTACATGCATGTTTTCGAATCACTTATTTCATCTTCATTATTTTCTTGAAATTCTACTAACATATTCCTAAGCTTCTGAAATTCATCATTTGCAGCATCCCATATTTCCCATTCTTGCTCACAAAATTTATAATAATACTTATCTTCTTCATCTTCTATTTGTTCCTCTAATGACTCCTTTGTATTTGCCACAACTCCTATAGATCTAGCAGCTGAATCACAAGTTAGTGAAAATGCATATACTGTAGAATCTTTATATTCTTCCATAATTTCTAAAAAAGCTTTCTTTACAGCAAGAATAACCTCTTCTTTAAATTTTTGAAAATTAAATTCTGATTGCATTAAATTTATCCTCCATCAACTTTATATTCTTTTATTTGCTTACATTAATAATAAAATTATTCATAGATTCTGATATTTTTATTGCATAATCTTTCTGATCTTTATCAATAATTTTTAATATGTTTATAATTTATAAAACCATTCTCTATTTGTAATTAATATTTCTTCAATATACTTATAGATTTTTGTTTCATTCTTAGTAATCCACTCGTCAATTTCAGCCATTACTTCTTCATTATTATAATTGTTTATACCTGCACTATATTTGCTTAGAATTTCACTTTCATTTTTGGCTTTTAAATTATTAATTAATATTTGTTTAGAATCAATATTCAATACCTCATAGTATGTCAAAACTCCTGATCTATCAGACATTGCTTGCCAATTCATAATTTCACTTAATTCAATAATCCACTGCAGCGAAGGATCTTTGCATTTCTCAAATTCTGCATAAGCAATGCGAAACAGTTCAACCTTTGAAGCATATTTATCTATTGAGTTAAAAAATTTATTTATATATGATTTTGCATACATCTCATTACCCTCCTTTGCCTACATACAATTAAAGCCGGATCTTTAAAATCACAATATCATAGCTGCCTTTCCTTGTTTACTATTATCTGCAAAAATTCCATAAAATTATCTGCAACTACATCTACCTCTTCAAATTCTGGTTCACATCCATAAACTATTGTTCCATTTTCACTTTCCATATCTATAGCATAAAAAGAATATTCATTATCTACCGATATCAGTATTGGAAAATATCTATTCCACCAATTTTCAATTTCGCTTTTCCATTCCCTATCATCTTCTGCAGCCTCTAAGCTTAAGATTTCAAACTCATTCCATTTAAGTGCAATATCTGATTTCCCATTATATTCTTCTTCACATAGAAACCAGCTTTTTTCACTAAATGATATACACTGTTTTACTTGCTTGAGAAATTCAAAATATTCATAAGGTATTGCCTTATATCTTTCTCTTACTTCATTAGATAGATTTACATCACATTTTTCATTTTCTTTTATGTTCCGGCAGCTTGCTTTAGCCCATTCTATAAATTCTTTAATACTAATCAATATCTACACCTCTATCATTTTATCATTCCAATCACCCCACGCTTCAGTGAAAGATAACACAACAGTGTATTTATCACTGTCCTCACCAGCATGTATCAACCAATTAATATCTCCAATTTTTTCCTCAAATTCATTTAATATTTTATCTTCAACTGCTCCAAAATATATGATGTTTTCATCAATAAAATGTAAAGCCAATATATGTCCATCATTGGATATGTAACTAATACGCTTAATATCTTTCTCTTCTCCATAATATAGTGGCGTAAAATATTCTTCTAACACTATCTCTGAATCCTCCAGTACCACACTTGCTTCAAGAACATTTATAGCTTGAAATACCACAGAATTGATAATATACTTAGTCAATTCTTCATAAATTGACCAATCGGATATATTATTACTTTCTTTAACTTTTACATTTATAACTTCATTGCTTAAGTCATTTACATAAATTCCATACTTTTCGGTCTGTTCATTTGAGTAGCCTATTTGCAAAATTCCATCTTCTATTGCAAGTTCATGGAAACTTTTAAATATGTAAAAGGCATTTAGCATGTACTTAGTTTTGTTATATCTAAGATAAAATTCTCTTAATGCTTCAGGTAACTTTATATTTAATTTACTTTCAATTAAACTTATTTCTGTGTTAACTTCATTCCTATCAGCCTTTTCGCTATTTGATATTACTTGGTCAATGCTATCTAAAGCTTTCTTTAACAATTTCATTCTATTTTTCACATTTGACTTAGTTTGATTAGAAATACTATCTTTTGCTAACTTGTTCTTAATGTCTCCAAGTCTTACCTTTATATTGCATTCTACTTCTTGCAATTTACTTTTGTCGTTAGCTCCTAAGATTAATATTTGTTCATAATGAAGATATGCAGCCATAACCTTTTCTTCTTTATCATAATAACTATACTTTGTTCCCCTTGAAAACTTTCGTTCGTCGCTTATTTTATATAAAATATCTTGAAGATTCCTCTCCAAGTTTTCTTCTTTAATTTTTATCTTGGCACTAAATTTCATTAAGTTAACTCCATGCCAAAATATATTGTTTAATATGTATTCAGATAAGTTTCTAGCTTCAAAATACCAAGAGGCATTATTTTCTTGCTGCAGCTTAACCTTTGGATCTTCTTTATTTGAATCCTCTATTAAAGCTCCATATTTTCTAGATTTATCTATCAATTCATTAAATACAATTAATCCATCTATTATTTGTAAATCTTTTAACGATAAAAACGAATTACAAGTATTTAAAATTTTCTTGTCTTTGCCAAAAACTTCATATAGTTCTTTTAACGGGATTGGTAGTGATAAACCTAACCTTTTCTCACATTGTTCTATTTCTTTAATTGAAGAACCATTACATATTAAATCTTGCTCATATACATTAGATTGAATTTTTTCCAGATAATTTTTAATCATCATTTATCTCCATTTTCCCATATTCTATGGCTATATTAATGAGAAAACTAAACAATATCATTAAGAAAATTTGGAACTATTCTTTAAAAAGTTGTGGAACTCCATCCCACATTAATTTAGGCATTTCATCTACTTTATTTAAATATACATATATTTCTTGATCATCACCATAAATTCCCGACTCTGGCAGCTTTGTATTTAAAGTAATATGATATATTCCATCTTCTAACTTGATTTGCTGATCCTCTGGACATTCTGAATCCCAGTCCGATAGCCAAAACAAGTCTATCATACACAGCCTCCCTCCATCTATTACAATAGCTAAACGAATACTAATTGGATACTGCTCATCAATTTCATCGCTAGGATAACCATCCCTAAATTTTAATATATAGTCTCCTCCGCTGCCTGTACAAAAACCAACAATATCACCTTTTTTTATGTGCCCAGCTACTTGATCTGGTTTTGCATATTCATTTTCAAAAAAATCTTCTCCTTCTTTAATATTTTTAACTGCTCCATCAGAATAAAAAACTATACCCATTCCATCTATTGAAAGGTTTATATCAAAATTAATTTTTTCCTTATTCATATAATTTGTCCTCCTATATCAAATCTTTTGGCTTATTACATTTCACATTTAGGCATATGAAAGAAAATAGCAAGTCAAAGATGTTAGTATATTTTGCGATTGACAAGGAAACAGGTTCCGCTGATAGTTATTATTCTATCAAAGGGTTCTGTTGACGCAGTATGACGCAAAATATACTAACATACTGACTTGTTATTTTTTTGAATATGCCTTATGTATAACTCCAGCAAAAAAACAATCCATAAATTCTTTAAAATCGCCAAAAATTGTTTCTCCTAATTCTTCTAACTCTTCTCTAGTTTCACAATTATAATATTCTTCATGATCAAGCCATACAAGATTATAGTTATTATGTACATCAAAACAAAGAGGACCCCATCCATTAAAATCTCCTATAGGTATATATCCAAATTCTATTATCTCTTCACATTCTTTATAAACATTTTCTATAACCTGTAGTGGTTTATTTGATGGTTGAGTCAGAATATCAACATAAACCTCCTTGCCATCCTCACAATGAAAATCATCTAGAACTCCATCTAGTTCTTCAAACATATGAAAATATGTAGAAATAAATGCTTTATATAGAGATGGTAATTTCACATTGAATTCTTTCTCTAATTTAAGAATATCTTCTTCTAACACATTTGATTCTAACAGCACCCATTTATTTGCATCATTACTATCCTTCATATTTTCTGGAACAATAGTTTCTTTATCATCATCAAACATTTCTTCTATTTCAAATTTTTCAGGATGATTTTCACTTAAGATTTCAAAGTATTTTTTTATAACCTTCTTCTCTTCTTTAATCATTTTCCACCTCGTAAAATTACTTTTTCTTATGTTTTACCCAGCTAGTCCATTGACTGATATTTTATAGTCATCTGTTATTGTAACTTCCATTGAATGACCTGCAAAATAATCTGGTTTTGTATCTATAAATGCTTCTATCATTATTCTAGAATCCATTATTTCCTTATCTTCATCTATTCTTATTGATATGCTATTAAAGTATAAGGATTGAAAAAACTCTTCTTTACTAATTGGCAATCTAAAAATGTCCTCACCATCTACATACACTTTTTCTCCATCAATTATCTCCTCATCTGAACTTTCAGCCCACTCTTCTGCAAGTCCAATCATATCATCCTCCACGAGAACATGAAAAACTGACTTTTTATTATTTTCAAGCCATATCAAATACTTTTTAAATTCATCAATGTAGTTTTTTATCTTATCATCATCAAAAGTATCCTCATCTTCAAGGCTTATTTTCAAGGATACTGACATGTAGTTATCCCAAATTACAGTATTAACATCGCATTCAGCTGAACCTATATTATTATTTATTTTAAAATCTTCCACTTTAATGTCTAGATTTTCAATACTTAAATTCTTGCTTAACTCGGATTTGCAACCATTGCCTTTAAACAAAGATATGTACTTATTTCTAAAAAAATAAGCTCTTGAGTCACTTGGATCTAACTTTATAGATTTATCTAAGTCTATTAAAGCTTTTTCATATTCCTTCATTTTTACATAACAGTAACCTCTGAAGTAATAGCCTTCAGCATAACTGTTATCTATATTTAAAACCTTATTAAAATATGGTTCTGCTTTTTCATAATCTCCATTATTTAAAAACTCTAATCCTTCTTCTACAATAGTTTCTAAACCTTTATCCATAATCTACCTCCATAAAATTTAATCTAAGCACCATTCCTCAAAATTATATAATACTCCATTCCAAAATTGCATATTGTCTTCCTCATCATCAATAACTACTTTACTATCTATCAAACTAAGTTCCTTTCTGGCCTTTTCAAATAATACTTCAATTTCCTCTACATCTTCTTCTTCTCTAAGTTTTAAAACTTTGTTTTTCATTTCCTTAAAATATTTCATGCTTTCATACATTTTATGAAAAGAGGAATTAACAAAACATGCTACAACTTCTTCTATAACTTCATGTTCAAGTTCATAAATTTCTCCTGTAACTTCCTGTATCGCTATCAAATTACCACTATCTAAGTTGTCTGCAACAACATAATATGATCTAAATTTTTCAAGATCTTTTAAAAATTCTGATACAAATTTGTCATCTAAATTCGTTACTGTACTATCATTTATCTTTGTCCACTCAACCACATCACATAAAAATCCATGTTCTTTATTAAAAAATTTAATATTTATATCTTCAAATTCATCCTTTTCAATTTTTGTTTTTAATAAAAAATCTTTTGTCTCTTGTGGAAGTTTTAAATCCATAATAATATCTCTCATAATTTTTTTCCTTTCTTCGCTTTCCATAATTTTTAGTTTATACCTTATTGCCAAAAGTTAAGTTATATAAATAGATAATATTTATACTAACAACTTTCTATAATAAACTTTAAACCACCATCTTTCATATTTATAAAGAAAAATCCCATCCCTGCATCCCCAAAATTAAGTTCAAAGGGAACCGTAGTAGCATCTAACTGCAACAATAACTTCCACGTGTCTTCTTCTGGAAGATCATCACAACTCATGAAAAGAGGTGTTCCTCCTATTTTATTTCCATTCAATACCTCACCATAATCTTCTGGACTATCTTCAAAAACGAGTTCATCACCTACAAAATGAGGTTCTTGATGTACAAAATTATAATCTTCTCCTAATGTCAAATTAACTGTAAACTCACACTTTACACTAGATAAAAATATATCACTTTCTCTTTTCTTTACCATTTTACAAATACTTGGGCCATCAGTTTTCTCTTTTGTAAGTACTTTTATTTCTGATGGCTGACATATTAAGACATAATTATTCCATCCCTTTGAAACAAATAGATAGGCCATTTTAAATTCACTATCACCAAAAATTTCAGGGTAAAGTTCTATTTGACATATGAACTTCATTGGTTTGCCGCTTTCTTCATCTATAGGCCACTGAGCCTTGTCTATCCAAACTGGTTGTCCACCAAATTTAGTTACTGCCTTTTCTACTTTTTTCTTTTCTTCAATAAATTCTATTGTATACTTTTTAATCATTTATTTTCCCCTTATAAATCTCTAATTTCTCTTGTGGCAAAAGCCTTTTCAGCAATTTCTCTTGCACTTGGCTCATGTCCATACTCCTCCACATCATACCAGTATATTAAATCTGAAATATTATTATGTGGCATACTTTTTTCTAATAACTCTATATAATACCATATATAGTCATCCACCTCTTCTACCTCTTCAATACCTTCTGGCGATTTAAGTTCAATAATCATTTCTATTATTTTAGATACTTCTTCAAGTGTTATATCATTGACTACTGGCGGATTAGGTAAAGATATCTCCTTAGCAAATTCCTCAAGAGACATGGCACCCATATAATTTTGAAAATCTATAGGCTCATATTTTTTATGAACCTTTGAATTAAGCATATCTATCTTATCATTCAAAATAGTCTTTTCATTTTTTTCATAATATTCTTCATAGTATTCTTCAGATAAATCAGAAATTTCTTTAATAAGCAGCATTAGTTGTTCTACTAGTTTTTCATCAATTTTAGGTGGTTGTAATTCTTTTCTTAACATATCTCTTTTCCCCTCCACTTGTTATAAAACTTAATGATTTTCCTGATAAACAGTAATTTTATATTCTTCATTAGCTTCAAATAACTCCACAATTACTTGTCTACCTGGAAACTGTTTATCAAGCTTAGTTTGCCACATATCCTTTAAATTCCTTCCCAGGTACTCCATCTGCTCTTTTGTACTTTCACCTCCAAACCAATCTTCTAAATGTCTGTGATTTACAGTGGCTTCTAAAGCCTTTAAATTTCCATTACAGTTTTTATGCCATCTTTCAAATATTTCATCATTCATATAATCAATAAATATACAATTTCTAAACAAAACAAATTTAGGCCAAAATGTTGAGGAATATGCTAAAGCATATTCAATTCTCCCCTCTATCTCTATCCAATCTTCATGATCAATTCCTCTGCCATCATTCCATTCCTTCAGTTCTGGAATTAAAGTAAACCATTCTTCAGTATCGTTGTATTTTTTCTTTTTACTCATTTTTTTCTACACCTTCTCATCCAACATCATACCCACCGTAATTTAGCTATTGCTATCTTTAAATTCTTCTGGCAGTTTTTCTCCAATTAATTCAACTAATCTTTTATAAGTATGACTATTTAAAACATCTAATTCCTCTAATCCAAATTCCATATTCCTCAATATTAACAGTTATAAAAATTCTAATACTTCAATTTTCTTATTTTATAATGACTCTTCTATAATAAGTGTGGTATAATCTCCAAATTTTTAATTTTGATAAGTGAGCTTAACACATTATAATAAAACAATAATTTTACTTCATACCATCTATTTCTAGTTTCAATCTATCAAAATATTCCTTCATAAAGTTAAGTCTTTCTTTTCCAATTTCTTTTGCTTTTTTAGTATACAATTTATCTGGAATTTTTTTAAACTTTACTTCGTATTCAATGAAAGGGGTATGTTTTGAAACATCTTTTAATCTTCCATTTTCAACAGTATTAGATTTGAGATAATCATTTAATGGATCATTTACTGTTAGTCTTTGTCCAAATTGTCCTGCTAACATAAAAGTACGAGCAATTCCGCTTGCTCCTATAACATCCAGTTTATCTGAATCAAAAAGTATTTTTGCTTCTATTGAATTAGGCTCATTACCAGTTCTAAATCTATGTGTTATAATACAGTGCTTTATCTTCTCAATTTTTTCTTCTTCATATTCTAAATTTCTTAATATATTCTCTGCAATCACACTACCTAAAATAGCATGATCAATCTTACCCGTTTTATCTTGGCTTTCCTCAACCCTTGCAATATCATGTAATAATGCTGATGGAATAAGGATTTCTAAATCAACATCTTCCTCATATTTTGCAAGTAATAAACAAAGCTTGTAAACTCTAAATACATGGTCTAAATTATGTGCTGAACAAGTTAATTTATCTTGAACAATTTTTAGGATCCTTTTATACTTGGCTTCTATATTCATATATTTTCCTCCCATTGATAAAATTTCCGCAAATATAGAATATCAAACATATGTTCGTTTGTCAAATTATTCAATTATTTGTTATCTGCAAATATCTACATCATTAGGACTATGTTTCAAATTACCTGAAGATAAAATAGAATGTTCCCAAAACAAATCACCGTCATCATACCAAAATTCAAACTCTATATTGGAATACATAGTTATACTTAAAATTCTAAAATCATATCATACCACTTAGCACCACCATGCACTGATGTGGATACACCTTTATTTTTGTAACCAAACTTCATATAGTAATGTATAAGTTTTTCTTTACAAGTTAAAATAACTCCTTTTCGATATGATGACCTTGCTGCCTGTATCATATGCTTCATTAACTTAGCTGCAATTCCTTGATTTCGATATTCTGGTATAACATCAAGCCCAAAAATAGTTTGATAGTATCCATTTGAAACATGAAGTGCAGAATCTTGAAAAAGTTCATCACATATAACAGTTTCATTTATAACACATCCATTAATAAATCCAATTATTTTACCATTTAATTCTGCTACAAAAAATCTTTCTGGAAATGTTTCTATACGCTGCTTAAAAGACTCCTTTGTAGCTGCTTCTGCTTTTGGAAAGCAAATGTTCTCCACTTCTGCTATTTCATTTAAATCATCTATAGATACCTGTCTAATTTTAATCTCCATATTAATCTTCCTTCCATTTATACATGATTAACCATATATTTTTTGCTATAGCTAAAAATCATCCTTCACTATTAACTCTTTACTATTAGTTCTTAACTTATAAAGCTTTGCTTCACAATATGCTTATATTATTATACCCCCAATGCTTTAACGATCTAATCTCCAGTTGGATTCAAAACCAGTTTTAGCCTCCAGAGCTCTATCTACATCATAAAGTATCTCACTAAAAAATCTTTCTGGTACCTTTGATGGTAAAATAGTATTTTCTTCTGTTACTTCGTCATAAACATAACTTCCTCTTTCTACTGTACTAGCTTTATAAAAAATTAATTCATAAATTGTAATTTCTTCATTTTCATAACCAACGCCAAGATAATCAAATTGAAGTTCTGCTCCAATACCTACTTTTTCATCTTCCTTATAAAATTGATAATAACACCCACCATCTTGTACAGAACCTCTGTACCAGCCCATTTTTGTAAGTTTGCCAACTAATGAAAGCCCATTAATTTTAGTACCTGCAAAACGCTCTATAACCTTCATTTTCTTTTCTTCTTCAGTTATTTTATAAATCTTTCTTTGAAGCTGTGGAAAAGGTTGTACTATTTCATAATCTTCAAATTGTTGTTTCCAATCATCTAAGCTTTCTTTATCCATCTCTAAAGGATGTACAAGACCTATATAATCTTTTTCTAAAAGTTCATATTCTTCTTCATCCTTTGTATTGAAACTACCATCTTCCATGTACCTAAAAGTATCTTTTAACTTTCCTTCCTCATAAACTCCCCACACTAATCCAAGAGAAAAATTATGCATAATAGGATTTTTAACAAATAACTTTTCCCAGGCTTTTTTACTCCACAACCTATTTGAAGAAAGAGCCATTTCTAATCTTAAAGTTTGAGTTGAAACTACAGTTTTAATTTGTTTTTTCATTGCTTTAAACTCTGATAAAGCCTCTTTAGATTTCAATTCATCATCAGCTTTACCCATCTTTGGAAGAGTCTTTATTGTCTTTCCATTGTTATCTTCAATTTTTAATGAAAAATCTACTCCTAATGTTACTGTAAAACTTCTACTTCCATAGTCAAATACTCTTTCTCCTCTTAAATTAAAATCTAAGTTAGGTACTATTCTATCTGCTAAATCTTCTGCTGTTAATTTAAGAATCTTTGCTGCAGAAATAAAAGCTTCTCCTGCTGCTTTTTTAATTTGCTTATGCTTAAACTTCCTTGATATAGTATCTAAAATCATTAAAGCTTCATCACTGCCATTTAATGCTAAAGCTTTTATAGCCTCACAAGCAATCGCACCTCTAGCATTTTTTGCCCATATGTCTATTTGATCTTTTAAAGCATTTACTACATTAAGTCCTCCTACTGATGTAACTAAGGCTAAAGTCCACTTCTTTTTTGTATCTGCTCCATCATTAATCCAGTTTTTTAAAATTTCCAATCCAACTACATCTAAATCCTGCTTATTACACTTTTCAATTACCTTTTCTGCAACAAAGTTTTTTTGTACAATATTTTCCAGGGAATATTTACTTATTAAATAGCTTATTACATCCTTTGATATTATTTTTTCATCTTTATACCTTACCTCTGGAAGTGCATTTACAGAAATCCATTCTGGAGTGCTATAAGCAGTTTTTTTCAATCTTTCACTACAGTAATTGCTTATACTTTCTGAGCTTTCAAGTATTTCATCATCTAAATAATCTCTATTTATAATGTTTAATATTAACACCTTAATTTTTTCATTTTTTTCTTTCTCTGCAAATTTCTCAAGTTCATCTGTAAAGTTTCTCATATCAAAGTTTATTAAAATCCTTGCAGCCGCTTCTCTTACTGCAGTTTTTCTACTTTTAAAATTCTCTAATACCATTTCTTTACAACCTTCATAAGTGCTAAGAAGTTTTACTGCTTTATCTCTAATAAGCTTTGAATCATCTAATAAACTTCTTACTAAAACTTCAGAATACTTTTCCTTGTCTGCATTAAATAAACCTTCAAGTACGAACTCTTTTGCAACACTTAAACTATCTATAGTATTTATAAGTTCTGTATTTCCTTCATTACATAGCTTTCTTAAATATTCCTTGGCTTTTGGATTTAGGGCGGTATCAGCAGCAAGAATTAAATGTCTTTCACTTATACCTGTGTCTAAAAGTTTTTCAGCAAAACTTATATAACTCATAGATTGACTTTCTAATACATTAGATATTACTGAAGAAGCTAAACCATATTTTTCAGTATTAAGTACCAAGTATAAAAATCTATAAATAATTTCTCTAGTTTCATCTATATAATAAATTAATTTAAAACAAACGCTATGGTAACGCCAAATTGAACCTTCAATTGACCTTTTGTCTACTATAGAAATGTAATTATCTATACACTCTTTATTTTTACCGTCCATTACATATTTTAAAATCTTAGCCCTCTCTTTACATAGTGCTACATCAAAACCCTTAAAGTTAGCTATATATCCATTTAAAATATTTTCTATGAATTTCTTAGCCTGATTTAAATCTTCATCTTCCTTTGAATTTTTATATATAACTAAAGCAAGGGTAAGAGCTTCAACATCTTGAAAATTAGTCTTACCCATTCTTCTTTTAGTAACAAATTCCAAACTTTCTCTAAAAATTAATGGCATTTCTTTTATTCTCTGTTCTATCTCTTTAAGTACTTTACTATTTTCTTCTTCAATATATAAATTTATTAACCTAAGTACATATAACTTCTTATCAATATCAAACTCTCTTAAAATGTCATAACTTTTAACCTTATTATCATAGGAACAGATAAAATCTACTAATTCATCAAAAAGCATTCTTCTGTTAATACTGTTATTAACTGCCTCCCTAACAATTTCTCGTAATATCTCACTCCTACTGCGTGCATAAGCTAAAATTTGAATTATAGCTGTTTGTTTGTCTCTTAAATACTTGTTTATATCATCTGCATTTTCTAAATGATGTTTTATAAATTTTTCTCCATCTTCAGGAAGCTTACAAGAATTTTTAATAGCAAAAGCAGCTAAAACTACCTTCACAAAGCCATCTTCTGTTTGTAAAAAAGCCTTTGAAAGTATTTCTCTATCTTCATTTATCATTTCTTCAACAATTGGGATTATTATGTCCACACTATTTGGACAAGTTCTTATAAGCCACACTAATATTCTTTCTTTGTTATCCATAGGTTTTAAATAATCAGCAAATTTAGGAATAGAAAAAAATCTACTATATACTATTTTAAAGAAGCTTTCCTGACCTATGGCCCAAAACACCTTTAAAATTCTCTTAAAGACTTCTTCATTATCCATAAATCCATCTACTAATTTCCAAAAATCTTGCCTTATATTATAATTTCCTCTTAATGTATTTTCCATGTTATACTTATGAATTTCATTTAAATCTAAAGTATCATCACCATTTTCAATATATTCCTTGAGTTTAATTATCTCTTCCTTTTCTAAAGTACAATTACAAAGTTTAACTCTTAATAAATTTAATAATTCTTCCATATGTATTCACCTTTCCTATTTGGGTTTATTCCCATATGTAAATATTTTAATTATATTTTACCAAAAATGCCACACTTTTTTTATATTATACTTGGATTTGGCAAATAATCTTCAAAAATTTTAGGATGCTTTTATTGCTCTTCCATCAACAAAGCAAAATTTCATTATACTTTTTTGTAAAAAAATAGATAGACTCAAAAGCCTATCCATTAAACAACAACCTCAAATATATTCTTATCTACCACACAATATTCATTATATACATATTGTTTATTTTCATTAAAATTAAATATCAATAAGTATCCTTTATCTAAACCTTCTATATCCAAATAACTCTTCAATTGATTCAACCCATTTCTATGAGCTTTTTCTCCATGCCAAATTTTAGTTTCTATAACATATTTACATTTGTTATATTGAATAACAATATCCATTCTTCTTTCTTCAGAAATTTGAACTTCCTTATAATCAAACCCAACACCATTAATTATTGGTTTTATAAAGGATAAAAATAAAAGAACTCCCTGTCTTTCTAAAAACTCTATATCCTTTGAACTGTAATTCTCTTTCATAAACTGCTGAAATCTTAATAATACCTTCTTCATATTTAGCGTATTATCTTCCTTTATGAAATTATCTTTAAAATTATACTTAGCCATTGTCATAGTATCTGTTTTAGATATCATATAACTATAAATAACTTCCTTAAGAATTTGATTGGATACAACAATATTGTTATTTTTATTTTTTACTAAATATCCAAACATATGTCCTAAATCTACAATAGGATTATTTATATTGTATGTTATTGGTAAACCGTTAACTAATATATTATACAAACATTCATATAGTTCAGAGCTATTTTCAAGATTCTTAATCAAATCATCAAATAAAGTGTTCTTGTCATCTAACAACAATTTTACAGCTTTTTGTATATCAAGCACTGTCCACTCTCTTTTATCTTCTGATAATAAATCCTCATCTACTATTTGACATATCCTTGATACTAAAAAAGGATATCCTGATGTAAATTTATATATTTCTTTACTAAGTACGTCAATATCTAATGATAAATTATTTTCATTAGCATATTGATTTAACATAGTGCTTA
This sequence comes from Clostridium muellerianum, assembly GCF_012926525.1. GTDB lineage: Bacteria > Bacillota > Clostridia > Clostridiales > Clostridiaceae > Clostridium_AM > Clostridium_AM muellerianum. Next base: position 23,507 of record NZ_JABBNI010000013.1, on the reverse strand, counting down.
TATCTACTTTACTAAAACTCATATCCACATTAAAATTTACTGCTATATTCCATGGTGAATTATACCTTGTATCACTATCATCTCTAACCTTTAGTTTCAAATTTTTTATGTCATAAACTCCAGCTAATATAACGGATTTAAAAGTAGTTGCAAGTTCTTGCTCTCTACTTAAATATAATGATCTTAGCATACCAAGAAAACTTAAAAATAATCTATTGTTAGAATTTCTATCAACCTCATCTATAAGAAGTACAACTTCATTATCTTTTGTTAAATTCATTATTATATATGAAAGTTCTGTTAAGGTATCTGCCTTCTTAATATCCTTATTTATGAATCTTGATATACTATTTATAAAGGTTCTACAAAATCTTTCTTCACTTGAAAAATCTTCCCCCATAAGTTCAAAATCCATTCTTATTACGCTATATTTGCTATTTAATCTTTTATATAACTCATTTAATGTTGTTGTTTTTCCAAATTGCCTTGGCCTATTTATGACAAAGTAAAATTCTTCATCTACAAGCTTCTCTATCTCATCTATCTTTCTTGATATATCTACCATATAATGTTTTTTAGGTATACATACCCCTGTTGTATTAAATCTTTTTGCCATAATTTCACTTCCTTCTTAGAGTTACTTCTCTATTAAATAATACCTATATTTTAAAATGATTATAACATAAACCAATGATACTTTTAATATCATTGGTTTATTTCTTAATCTTTAATTAGATTTTAATTCTTAATATATACGGTTCGCCCATTTTAATTCATAATCCACTGAATACGCTGACAATCAATAAACCTGGTGCTTTTACCTGTTTCCATATCCATAATATAAGTTTTACCAACATTCCCTTTAGTAACTCCCTCTATAAAGGTTCCAATAGGAGTTAGATGCTCCATAGAAAAATATACAAAATACTTTCCATTTGGAGAAAAACCAATGGGTGAATAACCTGTAAACTTTTCATCATATATGCCATTAAATTTAGGTATTTAACTAAACTTTTCCACTAAATAATTTTATTTATACTTCAAAAGTTTTTAAAAAGTGCTTAGCTGCAGAAGATAGATAATGATCTTTCATCCACACTATAGTTGTACTTGTATTTAGCGATGGTTCTTTAATTATTTTATAGCTTAAATTAATATTTGGAATAAGTTCTACCCAATCCTTTGGCACAATGGCAACACCCATTCCTGCATTTGCTAATAGCAATATAGATCTGGTATCCTCAATTTTACAAAGTATTCTTGGCTTAAATCCTTCATGTCTACATAATTCTGTTATCATTTTTTCATATCTGCGATGTACTAGTAGAGGTTTATCTACAAGTTCCCTTAAACATATATTCTTTTTTTTATTATTCCAATGGTAATTGTTATTAGTTGCAGCAACCATTGGTTCAATGGGTAAGCTTATGGACTCATAAATCTCTGAATTTAAAGGTGTTCGTATAATTCCAATTTCTATTACACCACTCTTTAACAATTCTAATATTTCATCTGTGCTGCATTCTCGTATTTCAAAATTTATATTTGGGTACTTTTTACTAAAGTTACATATTCTCTGTGGAAAAATTATGTTCCCTGAAGAAGATATAGTTCCAATTGATAAAGTTCCCTCTAATCCTTCGCTAAAATCTTTTAGTTCTTTAACTGTTGATTCCATTAATTCTATCATCTGCTTAGATCTATGCCATAATCTTCGTCCTGCATCAGTTATTTGGAACTTTCGAGTATTTCTTTCTACCAATTTAACGTTTAATTCATCTTCCATAAGTTTCAACTGTTGGCTGAGGTGTGGTTGTGCTATATGTACTCTTTCGGCTGCCTTGCTTATATTCCTTTCTTCAACAATTGCAATAAAATACATAAGTTGCTTAATGTCCATAAAATAATCACTCCACATATTAAATTTATGTATGCATCTGTATAAGTGTAATAGCATATATATGTTTCTTTGCTATAAAGATACATGAACTAAAAAATAAAATCAAGTAAAGCATAGAATATTTCTCTCTGAAGTTGTCTTACTTAGCGATACGTTTATAGTTTTTTATAAAACTATAAAATTTACATCTATACAATTATCTCAATTAGAAACGGTATGCTAATCCCAACAAAATGAGATCAACATACCGTCACTTTTTACAACAATACGAATTTATAAATCTTATGCTTTAGTTTGCAATGTGTGATATCCCGTTTCAGATCTAGCTTCTTTTAAAGTTTTTCCGCCTTTAACAGCACTCACTATACGTCCTTCCACTTCTTCAATTGATTTTGCAATTTCTAATGTTTTTTCTACAACTGAAACTGGTATACAAACAGCTCCATTTTCATCTGCAACAATTAAATCTCCTGAACATACCTTAACTCCAGAAATTCCAACAGGAATGTTTACTGCATCTACTTCAACTCTATCTTTTCCTGTCATCATATAAATTCCCTTTGTAAAAATAGGATACTCAACTTCTCTTATGGTTTTTACATCACGACAAACCCCATCCACAACTGTTCCGGCAATTCCTTTTTGTTTTGCCACTTGTGACATTATATCTCCCCAAACAGTACAATATTCTCTACCACTGTTATCTATTACTACAACATCTCCTGCTGCAACATCATCTAAAAAATCTCCAACAGTTCCTTTTACTGTTCCACATGGTACATAATGTACTGTAAATGCTTGTCCACATACCCTAGTACCATCTACTACTGCTTTTATTCCAAGTAGTCCTCCAGCAATACCCTGTTTATCAAGGGCATCAGTAATAGAAGACGTATCTAACTTTTTATATTCCTCAATTATTTCCACTGGTAATCTTTTAATTTCCATTTCTATTTTCTCCTCATTTCTTTATATACTTTTATTTATCAAAAATCTATTCAACTATCTCGGATAATTCTCTTAACCACACTTCTGCAGAAGCATCACTTGGCATACGCCAGTCGTTCTGTACTAGAGATGCTCCATATATTTTTATAGTATCAGGTACACTGGAACGTTTAAATTGTTGACCAAAGAAGTTTTTGTAGAAAAACTTCATATCCTTCAAAACTTTTTTCTTGTCAACAACATCTTCATTGATTCCATTATTTTTAGCATTCAGCATCCTAGAATTTACATATAAATCATAAATCTTTTTAGGACCAAATCCACATTTTAACATATTGTGTAGGATAAAATCATAAACAATATAAGAATCTACAAACTCTATATTATCAACTTTCTCATATGGGTTCTCTAACAATAATTCAAAGTTGAAATATTTATCACAAATATCAAGTAGAACTGTTCCAATTTCCACCTCTTGTTTTTTAGCATAATAATAAACTATGCTTCTAATTACTGTCTTAGGTACTGCAGCATTAACACCATACACACTTATTTGATCTACATGATATGAATTTTCACCAACAGCTATCTCAGTTAGGTCCGCAATTCCTATAACAACAGCTTTATACTTGTCTGCAACATCCATAAGAACTTGAGCTTTTTTTCTTTCTTCATCCAAATGTACACAATTAACATTTAATAATTCCATTAATTTTTTTGTTTCATCTACTATTTTATTTTCTGTATCTGAGCAAGGAATTATAACACCTGTAATTCCCTTAACATCATAATTATTTAGTTTAAATGCTTCTACAGCTGCAATTAATCCCAATATAGAGTTCAATCCACTACACATATCTATAACAATTTTGTCACATTGGTTTTTCTTTAATCTTTCAGCTAAACCTGAAACCTGTAAATTGAAAGTATCTTTTGCAGCATTTTCAATGTCCTGTGGCACGAAAGGTAACAGTGGTAACTCTCTATTTGATTTAAATTTCTTTGACTTTGGCTCAAATGTCTTAAAATATATATGCTTATATTCTTGTCTATCTGGAATTGTCATATATGAACCACGTAATGCCCTTTCATTCATAGATTTTTCAATATCTATTTCTCCATAAGTAATGTCCTTATTTTCCATAAATCTAGTTTCTGAAACAATATCACCATTTTCTACAATCATATTATGTCCTGCAAAAACACTATCTATTGTAGTTTCTGCAGCTGTTGCACATGTGTATATATATCCACATGAACATATTGAAGAATGTACTTTAAGTAAATCTTCACGATAAGCAGTTTTACCAAAAGTCTGATTACTTGATGAAAGATTTGCTACAATATTGGCACCATGCAAGCAGTGATATGCAGAAGGTGGCAGATTCATCCATAAATCCTCACAAAGTTCAGCACTAACAATTGCTCCTGTTTGTTCATCTTCAAAAAGTAAATTTGGTGTAAATGGAATTTTGTCGCCATACATTACAATTTCATCGTCTATTCTAGTAACAGAAGAACTAAAGTATCTTGCTTCATAAAGAACTGTATAGTTAGGAAGAAAAGTTTTTGGGATAACTCCTAATATCTTTCCTCTATGAATTACAACAGCACAATTAAATAATTGATTGTCTTTTCTAATTGGCATACCAACAATCATAATAGGATTAAATTCATCATTGGATTCATCAACAAATCTCTTTAACTCTTTATTAGCATTATCTAATAATGCAGATTGATTAAATAATTCTCCACAATTATAAGCTGTTACACTTAACTCTGGATACACAACTATTCTTGTTTGTCTCTCACCTATTCTATTTTTTTCATTAACCTCATGAATAAGTTCTAACATTCTATCAACATTATATTTTGGATCAGCTATTTGAATTGACATAGGTGTTAGTGTTGCTACTTCAATAATTCCATTATTTAATAAATTGCTCATTTAATTGTCTCCTCTTTACTATTAAAATTTTCAATATTTATTTATAATTTTAGTAATATTTATTCAAACTCTAAATCTTTTTATCTTCTATGTTTAAATTAATTTTCCTTATAACCTTTTTAAACAATTACTTTTTTAAGTCTTTTAACTACTTCTTCTAAGTTTTCCATAGAAGTAGCAAAAGGCATTCTAATACATTTTTCTCCGCCTCTACCAAATGCTTCTCCAGGTGCTGCTGCTACTTTTGCATTTTCTAAAATATAACTGCTTAATTTAAAAGAGTCCATGCCTTTATAGTCTATACGTACCATTACATAAAATGCTCCTTCTGGATATCTACATTCAACTCCTGGTATTTCGTTTAATGCTTTTACAAAATAATTTCTTCTTGTTTCATATTCACTTGCCATTTTTAATACTTCATCTTCACAATCAAATGCCACAACAGCTGCACTTTGTACAAAAGATGTTGCACAATTTATAAGATGCTGTTGAACCTTTGTCATTTCTTTTATTAATTCTGGTGCTGCTGCTACGTATCCTAGTCTCCATCCTGCCATTGCATAAGCTTTTGAAAAACCATTTAAAGTAATTACTCTGTCTTTTATTTCTTTATAACTTGCAGGGCTTATATGTTTATTGTTATCAAATATAATTCTTTCATATATTTCATCTGAAAAAATTAATATATCATGTTCTTTTGCAAACTTTACTAAGATTTCTAATTCTTCTTCTGTATTTACTCTTCCTGTTGGATTATTTGGTGAACATATTAACAATATCTTTGTCTTTGGTGTTACATATTTCAAAAGTTTTTCTTCAGTTATTTTATAATTATCACTATAATCTAAAGGTACTCCAACAGCCTTTGCACCTGTCATTTCAATCATTGGCCTATAGGATACATATGCAGGCTCTAAATATAATGCCTCATCACCTTCTTCTAGCAAAGTGAATAAACTTATATATAATGCTAGTTTAGCACTTGCTGTAACAATTATTCCTTTTTCTGCATCAACTTCTATATTATTTTCTCTTTTAAGCTTCTCTGCAATTTTTTTCCTTAAAGCTGGAATACCTGTACTTTGAACATAGGATGTAAAACCAGCCTTCATATCCTTGTATGCTTGTTCAATAATCCTATCAGGAGTATTAAAATTAGGTTCCCCACCTGCCAAATTAATAATGTCATGCCCTTCACTTTTTAATTTTTTTACAAGACTCATCAATCCTACTGTTGGTGATGGCTCTAAATTTCTAACTCTACTACTTATAAAATCTCTCATTATTTACACCTTCCTTATATAAAGTCTCTACATTTTTGCTTAAATAATTGAAATGTATCTCTGCATTAAACTTGCGCTATACAAAATTATACACATTAGCAGAGATAACATTTCAATATCAATTATTTATTCCATTTTTTCTCGAAGCCCATAAGCTCGGCTGTGGTTTTACCTTGAGCTAAAAGAACTTTTAGTTCATCCTCTTTTGATTTCTTTGCTTGAGATTTTTCTAAAATTTCTTGAGCTTTTTCCTGTGGTATAACAACTATTCCATCAGCATCACCTACAATAATATCGCCAGGTTTTACAATGCGTCCTCCACATTCAATTACTGTATTTATTTCTCCATAGGTTTCTTTTAGTGTTCCATTAGGATTTACACCTCTTGAAAAAACCGGAAAATTCATTTCTATTAAATCACCTTTATCTCTGCATGCTCCATCGATAACAACTCCTCTAATTCCATGAGATATACAAGAAGTTGCAAAGAGTTCACCAAATACCCCCGCTCCAGTATATCCTTTGCAATCAATAACCAAAACTGAACCTGGTTTAGCTTCTGCAATTGCTTTGTGTATAGTAAGGTTATCACCAGGTTCACAGGTTACTGTCATAGCATAACCTGTAACCTCAAATTTATAATGAAGAGGTTTAATTTCTTCATCCATACTGCCTTCTCTGTTGTTTGAATCACATATATTACCAGTTGGTATTCCTTTAAATAAATCAGCTATATCCATTATACGATCTCCTCCTTAATGTTATATCTTTTCATAACACTTTAAATTTTTTATTGTAATTTCTATTTGCCTATAGCCTCTTGCTTAACATTACTTCTTTTATTCATCCCTGTTATAAAATAAATTGCAGTTAGAACAACATATAATATACATGCAAATATAAATCCTAAACGAGTATTTGATCTACATGCCATTATCCCAAGGGATACTACTATGAAAACTCCTGAAAAAATTGAACTTAAAGGATAAAGGGGTAATTTAAAAGCTGCTTTTGCTAGTTCCTCTGCTGGTAATACTTGTCTGTATTTATGATGAGTAAATAGAATAATAGTATATGTGATTAAAACTGAAGTCGAACCTGAACCTACCATATCGTTTTCACTAATAAGAGTATTCAAAATTGTCTTGTCCTACTTTCTATTAAAATAATTTCTATGCTTTTATTATAATTTATAAAAATTATTTTGAAAAATACATATTTATGTTATATAATATCGATAAAATAGATATTATATAATACAGGAGGACAAATATGAATTTACATGCTATTCAAGCTTTTGTTGCAATTGTTGAAACAAGAAGCCTTTCTAAGGCTGCTGAAGCACTTTATTTATCTCAATCTACTGTAAGTCACCATTTAAAAATGCTTGAAGATGAACTTAATACTTCTTTAATTGTAAGAAAAAAAGGAAATAGAACTATTCATCTGACACCTAAAGGTGAAGAATTTGTTTCTATTGCTGAAAGATGGTTATCGTTACTTAAGGATACTCATGCTCTACAAAATTCTGATCCGCATACTTCATTATCAATTGGTTGTACAGACAGTATTAATACTTATATATTTCCACACTTATACAAGAACTTTTTGAATCAAGAACCACACATTGATATTCATGTTAGAACACATCATTCATTAGAAATATATAATTTATTATTAAATCATGAGATTGATGTAGGATTTGTTATAACCACCTTTGCATACAAAAATATCATTATTGAACCTATTTTTGATGAAAAAATGGTTTTGATATGTGAACCAAATGAAGATAATCCTCAAAAATCAGTTCATCCGAGTAAACTAGATGGCAAAAATGAAATTTTTGTTGATTGGAGCCCTGAATTTCACGCCTGGCATGATTTTTGGTTTAGTTCCAGCAAACGCCCTCGAGCTAACTTTAATAATCCATCATTGATACTGACCCTTATGGATAACTCAAATTATTGGTCAGTAGTTCCTATTTCAATGGCCAACAGCTTTAAGAAAATTAAAAACATACAAATTCTTGACCTTTTAGATCCACCACCTAATCGTATTAGCTATAAAATCACACATAAACATCCAATACCAAGTAGAGTTGAAAGTATGAATATTCTAGATAAGCATTTAAAAGTATTTAAAGATACTACTGATCTTTTTATTGACTAATTTTAGATACTACAATGGCAAATAAAATTACAGTCAAATGAAATATAAACAAAAAACTAGCAACAATATGCTGATCTCAACAAAAATATATGAGAAACATACTGTTGCTTTTTACATTAATATAAATTTAGAAAGTTTACACTTTACTTCACAAAAGAAAGATATTTAACCAATCTCTTTGTTTAATGAACCCTTATCTCCTTTTGATGAACTAACCTTAGATCTTCTATATATATATATTGGGAGGCCTATTAATGTAACTATTATTCCTAGACCAGCATTAAGTGGTTCAGCCATTAGATCACTTACTAGCATAAAGATTCCTCCAAATATAGCTACAAGAGGAGTAAAAGGATATAGATTTACCTTATATGGTCTGTGTAAATTTGGTTGTTTTTTTCTTAGAACATATACTCCTGCAAATGTCATTAAAAAGAAAAACCACATTGTGAACGTAACCATATTTGTTAACTGATCAAACTTTCCTGTAATTATATATAATATTGCAAGAACGGTTATAAATATATTAGAATTTACTGGTGTACCATTTTTATCTAGCTTAGCAAACCATTTACTTGCTGGTAATTTATTATCAGCAGCCAATGCATAAGGTACTCTAGGTCCTGTTAAGAAAAATGCATTTAAAGCTCCAAATATAGAAATCAATATACCTATAGTAATAATTTTTCCACCATTTGCTCCAAATATTATTCTTGCAACATCGGCTGCAGGAGTAGGTGTAGCTGCTAGTGTACTTGCTGGTAGTACAAATAAATATGCAATATTTATAGACGTATATACAAGCATTATTATTAGTATTCCACCTATAATTGATCTTGGTAAATCCTTTGCTGGATTTTTCATTTCGCCAGCTACAGCTCCAACATTTATCCACCCATCATAAGCAAATAAAACAGCTATAAGTGCAGCTCCAAGTCCGGCAGAAGCTGGATGACCTGGAACAGTCATTGGTGATAAATTAGCTATGCCACCATTACCTTTTACAAATCCCACAATTATTATCAACGCTAAAGGTATTAATTTACAAACTGTTGAAACATTTTGTAACTTTCCACTAGCTTTTGCTCCGCCTACGGCATTATAGACAGATAAAAACAAAACTATACCTATTGCAATATATATGCTTGATGTCTTACTTAATCCCATTAAAGATGCTGCTTGAGTTCCAAATATTATTGAAAGAGCTGCTATTAAACCTGGAAAGTAAATAACTGATTGAGCCCATCCAAAAAGAAACTCCCATATACTTCCGTAAATTTCTTTTAAATAGACAGTTACCCCTCCAGTTTTTGGTATTGCTGCACCAATTTCTGCTGCAGTAAGTCCACCAGCTATGGACATGCATCCACCTATTATCCATGCAGCTATTCCAAGTCCTGGAGCTCCTGTAGCAGTAAATATTGCTGTGGGCTTGAAAAAAACACCTGATCCTATAACCATACCTACAACTATAGCTAACCCTTCTATGAATCCAAAACTCTTTTTCATTTTATTATTTTCCATCAACTCTATTCTCCTTTACTTAAAGTTTGCAACTTATGTTTTTAATTTTATTTTCTTGATATTTTTCAAATATTGCTTTAATACTAATCATTTTAACCGTTTTCAATCCATGTAATCGTACACTCCCCTTTCTTGTTTTCTATTATAATTGATAAAAAATCATTTGAATAGTAGATAATTATGATATATAATATAGATATTTTCGATATTATATGATAAAAAGAGAACCCATTCCGGGTATTCATTATAAATACCCATGAACAAGTTCCAAAAAATATTTAAGTATTTTAAGCAATAAATATTTAAAGCAAAATTAAGACCAACACTTTAAAAAGTGCAGGTTTTATGAACAATCTGACAATTATTTATTATAATTGGATTTTCTTACGTATACATATCCATCCATTATAGGTCTAGCAGTTCTATACATAGCACCCTTTACTATTTTTATACTTCCACCTTCAACCTCTACTATTGATTCAGCTGGAATACAACCTGCTGGGTGGCCAATATTCATTCTTACTCTGGATTTTGCTTCTTCCTTTACAACTTCACTTACAACAGTACCTGGTATTTTCGCTGCTACTCCAGTAGAAACTGTTGATGTAACTGGATAGTTTTTATGCACCTTCTGCATAAATAACAATCTAGATACTAAGTCTATGTCTTCTGCCTTTACTTCTTTACCATCAAAGGTTGTATAATCTTTTGATGGACTTACAATTGCAAAAAATGGTGCATATGCTGATTCAGTAGCAGCTAACTTCCAATTTTCTACCATACCAATTTTTACTGCTGCCATACCTCTTATTTGTTCAATTAGATTCATTAACTCCATATTACCTTCAATTTGTTTAGGAGTTTCTCTGCCATCAATTCCTATATCCTCTGCTTTAATAAATACTAATGGATTTCCTATATCCAAAATTGATACAGCATATTCTTTTCCATCTACATTAATAATATCCTTAACATTTCCAGTTGGAAGCAATTTGCCTGTAAAGGCTCCCTGAGCATCTTTCCAATCTAATGTTATTTTTGCTCCAGTACCTGGAACTCCAGCTATACTAAAATCTCCCTCTACAGCTGCCTTACCATATTTTACAGGAACTTCAGCTACTAATAAATTTTTTGAGTTTGTCAAATGTATTCTTACAATAGTTACTGGTTCTTTAGCCTCTACTAATCCTGTATTAATAGCAAAAGGCCCTACTGCAGATGCTATATTTCCACAATTTCCTTTTATATCTACAGTTGGTTTATCAAGTCCTACCTGTGCAAAAGTATAATCTACATCTGCATCTTCTCTTGTTGAAGGTGATATTATTGCAAGCTTACTTGTTAACAAATCAGCTCCGCCTAATCCATCTATCTGTCTTATATCTGGACTTCCAAATATGGACAATATAACTCTCTCTCTCTCCATTTGATCTGTTGGCAAATCATTTTTCATTATAAATATACCCTTACTGGTTCCTCCACGCATAATTGAACATCTAATCATTTCCATTTCAGGATGCATGTTTTGTCCCTCCTTAGCAAATTAAATTTATTTTAGCTATTTCAAAATCGTTTTCAACAACAGTATTATCACATATTGTCATTTCACACTTTTTATTATAATTCATGGAAATCTGTTTGAATAATAGATAATTATGATATATAATATCGATAAACTCAATATTATATGATAAAGAGACAACTCATTCAGGGAATTTATTACAAATTGCCCTGAACAAGCTAAAAAGAAGTCTTGAAATATATTCAAATATTTTATAATGCTAGTCTAACGTTTCGCTTCATACTGCCTTAAAAGCTTAATGAATAATTCAGGAACCTTTTCCATATTTTCTGGAGATGCTACAAATGATATACGCATCTGAGTACTTCCTGGGTTAGCTTCTCCTGATTTAGGTTCATAGAAACCTTTTAATGGTGTTACTAGAAGAGTAGTCTCCACTCCGTTGTATTCTACTGAACCTTGTTGTGCACAATACATAACAAAGTCTACTGAATCAAATCCTGATTTTACAATATTTCTAACGTCAACTACTGAATATATAGATGCATCAGGACTTGAAACAATAAGATCAGGTTCTAGTTTTTTCATACCATTATATAACTTAAACATAATTTCTTTGTAATACTCACGAAGTCCTTTACACCATTTGGCAATACTTTCTTTGCTTTCATAAGCTAGTGCTCCGAATATATATTGACCAATTACGTTAGCACAAAGATTTGCAGTGTATTCGAATACTGACTTACTATGGAATTCTTTGTTATCAGTAATGACAGCCCCTATTCTTAACCCACAGGCATTCCATACCTTTGAGGCAGTTTCAATGCTTATTCTTCTTCCTTCTATACCAGATACATCTGCATCACTAAGTCCCCATATACTTACTAAATCAGCATTTTCATCATAATACAATTCACGATAAGCTTCATCACTCACCATCCACATATTATATTTTACGCATAGTTTAGCAAGCTCTTTAAGAGTTGCATAATCATAAAGCTGACCTGTAGGATTGTCGTAAGGTATTACAAGAAGTGCTCCAGGATTATTTTCTTTAATTGCTTCTTCAATCTTGTCTAGTTCTGGAAGACTGAATTTTCCATCCTCTCCTAAGCTGCGTCCTACTGTAACAGTTTTACGTCCAATTCTATCTGCAAAAGAAACATAATTTGTATAAGATGGATCAATCATCATAAGAGGTTTGTCCATAGTACCTGCATTTCCACAAACTCCAAGCAATAACAGTTCCATGGCACTAGATCCACCATCAGTTATCTGAACAAATAAATTACTAGTATCAAATCCTTGACATTTAAGAATATTTTTAAAGGCCTTCTGAGCCTCATCTAAACCAGCAGTACCTGAATATTGTACAACCCCTTTTGAAAATGGACTTTCAGGCGCATTTAATTCAAACATTCTTTTCTGCATAGCAGGATTTGTTGGAAGTGAAATATTTCCCATTGCTACATTAATTAATGCAGGTTTATTTTCACGTTCCAAAAACTTTATATGACCAAGTCTTACATTTGATGGCATCCTTTTTTTAAAATGATTTGATAATACTGGTTCATTCATTGACAATATCCCTCCAAAATTTAATTTATAATGTGTGTATAACATTTATTACTTAAATAAGCTTACTATTAGCTGTTAATGCTTTATTTTACTTTGGTTTGTAATTTGTGATATCCCATTTCAACTCTAGCTTCTTTTAAAGTTTTTCCGCCTTTAACAATACTTACTATACGTCCTTCTACTTCTTCAATTGATTTCGCAATTTCTAATGTTTTTTCTACAACTGAAACTGGTATACAAACAGCTCCATTTTCATCTGCAACAATTAAATCTCCTGGACATACCTTAACTCCAGAAACTCCAACAGGAATGTTTACTGCATCTACTTCAACTCTATCTTTTCCTGTCATCATATAAATTCCTTTTGTAAAAATAGGATACTCAACTTCTCTTATTGTTTTTACATCACGACAAACCCCATCCACAACTGTTCCGGCAATTCCTTTTTGTTTTGCCACTTGTGACATTATATCTCCCCAAACAGTACAATATTCTCTGCCACTGTTATCTATTACTACAACATCTCCTGCTGCAACATCATCTAAAAAATCTCCAACAGTGCCTTTTACTGTTCCACATGGTACATAATGTACTGTAAATGCTTGTCCGCATACCCTTGTACCATCTACTACTGCTTTTATTCCAAGTAATCCTCCATCAATACCCTGTTTATCAAGAGCATCAGTAATAGACGATGTATCTAATCTTTTATATTCCTCAATTAGTTCCACTGGTAATCTTTTAATTTCCACTTTTTATTCTCCTCACTTCTTTATATATTTTTTATTATATAAACAATCTTTATAGTCATTAACATGAACATATTGAATTAACTATTTATTCCACTTTTTATCAAATCCCATAAGCTCAGCTGTTGTTTTACCTTGAGCTAAAAGAACTTTCAATTCATCTTCTTTTTCTTTCTTTGCTTGAGATTTTTCTAAAACTTCTTGAGCTTTTTCCTGCGGTATAACAACTATTCCATCAGCATCACCCACAATAATATCTCCAGGCTTTACAATGCGTCCTCCACATTCAATTACTGTATTTATTTCTCCACAAGTCTCTTTCAATGTTCCATTGGGATTTACACTTCTTGAAAAAACAGGAAAATTCATTTCTATTAAATCACTCTTGTCCCTGCATGCTCCGTCTATAACAACTCCTTTAATTCCATGGGCCATACAAGAAGTAGCAAATAATTCGCCAAATACACCTGCTCCAGTATATCCTTTGCAGTCAATAACCAAAACTGAACCTGGTTTAGCTTCTGCAATTGCTTTGTGTATAGTAAGGTTATCACCAGGTACACAGCTTACTGTCATAGCATACCCTGTAACTTCAAACTTATAGTGAAGCGGCATAATTTCTGCATCCATACTACCTTCTCTATTATTTGAATCACATATGTTACCAGTTGGTATTCCTTTAAATAGACCAGCTATATCCATATTTTGTTTCTCCTTTTCATAATAATTTTTTTGTTAAAATAATTTCTATGTTTTTATTATAGTTCACAAATAAATATTTGTATAATGAATAATGTAAATGTATAATATCGATATAATCGATATTATGTAATATAGAAAAATAAATAGAAATTTTGTTAGCATTCAAGTTTTTATTACAATTTTTAAAACAAGAAGTCTTTTTAACACCGCTGAAGTGATTTATTTGCAATCTATTGTAACTGCCATTTGAAAATACTTGAAGATAAATTTAATAGTACTTCAATTGTAAAGAAAAACTATTCATTTAAACCCCGAAGTTGAAAAACATCCTTAGAATTAGCCTCTAATAATACTTGATTTATACATATATTTGTATAAGTTTTATACTATATACATATTTTTCGTATATAACATTATTTGCTATAATCACATATGAAATAAAAAATAAAATCAAGGCATGAAAATAATTATATTAGTAAATTGTACAAGGAGGAAGTATAATGACAAAATTAAAGTTCATAAAAAAACATAAAATATCTGCTAGACGGAAAATTTTAGTGTAACGGATGCAATAGATATAGTTGTGCTTACAAATAATATGACTAACACTTAATTAATTGCATTTTTCTACAAAGCAAAGACAATATAGATGATGACAAAAATATTATAATTAATAACTTCAAAAACTAATAATGGTTTAAATTACATTATGTGGTGAAAACATGTACTAACACAGTTTTATAAAATACTACGTTAAGAGGCGATGGTAATGAAATTTCTTATTGTTAATAATATTCAATCTACCAGTTTAATTTTATCTAAAATTATTCATGACTATAATTGGGGTGAGATAACTAACTGTAGTTATACTAAGTTTTTTTCAAACAACAACTCATTAAATTTAAAAGATATTGATATTCTTATTATCAGCTTACCAATACCCATTTATAATAAATTAATTCTTGAATTTAATGGTATAATTATTGGAGTTTGTGATATAAATGATCAAGATTCTATTACTCAAGGTTATTTATCTGGAGTTGAAAATTTTATTACTAAACCAATTAATCAATTTCAAGTTAGAGGAACTATTAAAAATTTAGTTGAACTAATAAACCTAAAAAAATGCATTTACAATATTGAAAAAATAGTGAATCCAACAAAAATTAAGACTCATATAAATATCATATAGTATCTTGGAGGGATAATCTATGAAAGGAGATATGACTCAAGGAAGTTCATCAAAAATATTAATAACTTTTACTATTCCTATGATTTTTGCAAATATATTTCAACAACTTTATAATACAACAGATGCTATAATTGTGGGAAGATTTATCGGAAAAAATGCATTAGCAGCAGTAGGTGTTGCAAATCCAATTATGTCAATTGCAATTTTCTTTATACTTGGCATTTGTATCGGAACTTCATTACTTATGTCTGAACTTTTTGGATCAGGAGATTATAAAATTTTAAAAAAAGAAGTTTCTACTGCTTTAATTGTAGGAATAATTTTTACTGTAATAATGTCTGTCATTTGTATGTTTCTATCAAGATGGATACTTATAATAACTGGTACCCCAAAAGAGATTTTAAACGATGCTGATATATTCTTAAAGATAATATTTGGAGGTTTGATTTTTTCATTTCTATATAATTTTTACTCATCTGCACTTAGATCTATAGGAAATTCAAAAATTCCTCTGATTTTCTTACTCGTTTCCTGTGTTCTTAATGGAATCTTATGTATTATCTTTGTTGTAGTTTTGAAACTTGGTGTAGTCGGTTCTGCAATTGCAACAGTGGTTGCACAAGGAATATCTTCTATATTATGCATAATATATGTTTATCTGAAAATTCCACTTATAAGTCTTAATGTAAGTGAATTAGTTGTAGATAAGTTACTAGTAAGCAAAACTATACAATATAGCTGGGTAACCGCACTACAACAAACTTGTCTATATATTGGAAAATTACTAGTTCAAGGTGCTGTTAACCCTTTTGGAATAAATGCTATAGCTGCATATAACTCTGTTACAAGAGTTGATTCACTTGTGTTAGCACCTGCTGATAGTTTTTCTTCATCTATCGGTACTTATTGTGCTCAAAATAAGGGAGGTAAAAAATTTGATAGAATAATTACTGGTTATAAAGAAAGTAATATTATAGTTACTGCATATTGTGTTACTGCTGCTCTGTTTGTATTTCTAGGAGCAGGGAGAATTATGAATTTGTTTGTTCCAAATTCTGAAAAAGAGGTCATATTACTAGGTATAAAATACTTAATGCCAATGTCTATTTTCTATATACTTTCAGGTTTTTGCAATATTTATCAGGGATTATTTAGAGGTATTGGTAATTTACGAATAACCTTTATTGCAACAGTTATACAAATTTTTGTAAGAGTTGCAGCATCATATATTCTTTCACCTTACTTAGGAATTTCAGGTGTATGTTATGCTATGGCCTTAGGCTGGATTTTCATGATAATTTATGAAGGTTTAGCTTGTAAAAAATACTTTAAGAAAATCAGACAATTGAATTTATCACATTGCCAACTAGAATATGAAAAATGCAGCTAAATATAAAAAGACTGCTGTACACAAAAATTAATATATCAATTTTTTTACTGCTTAATGGAGTATGAAAAAATCTCTGAATAGATACATTTAGGTCTGTCGTACTAAGAATAACCATTACAACATATTGAGTTTATCATTAATTTACAAAACGATATATTGTATATAATTTTCTTAATGCAACAGGCCATTTATTTTTATTACTCTTCCATCAAGAAATCGAGGTTCCATCATACTTTTTTATAAAAAAATAGATAGACTCAAAAGCCTATCCATTAAACAACAACCTCAAATATATTCTTATCTGCAACGCAATATTCATTATATACATACTATTTATTTTAATTAAAATTAAATATCCTTTATCTAAACCTTCTATTTCCAAATAACTCTTTAATTGATTCAAGCAATTTATATGATTTTTTTCTCAATGCTAAATTTTAAATTGCTCTGAGAAGTTTTTTAATTCATAACCCACTGAATACGCTGACAATCAATAAACCTAGCACTTTTTCCTGTTTCCATATCCATAATATAAGTTTTACCAACATTTCCTTTAATAATTCCTTCTATGAAGGTTCCAATAGGAGTTAGATGTCCCATAGACAAATATACAAAATACTTTCCATTTGAAGAAAAACCAATAGGTGAATAACCTGTAAACTTTTCATCATATAGGCCATTAAATTTTATTAAACATTTTTCTTGTCCATCTTTTTCTATATAAATAGAACCCTTCTTTTTAATAACCTTTACATTAGCAACTTCATTTTTTATATAGTCAGTATCAATCATTGTTAACTGATTAGAACTTTCCAAACCTAATTTGCTTACATACTTAGCATCCTTATCACCCTTTTTAATAGAAAATAGGCTCCAGTCTCCATTATTCATAGCTGCAAACTTTATATCCCCACTTTTTATGTCATAGCAAAAATCATTGATATTATCATTATAGTCTCCATCTTTAAGCTTACCTCTACCTTTATGG
The DNA here is from genome assembly GCF_012926525.1 of Clostridium muellerianum. GTDB lineage: Bacteria > Bacillota > Clostridia > Clostridiales > Clostridiaceae > Clostridium_AM > Clostridium_AM muellerianum. The sequence continues at coordinate 5,611 of NZ_JABBNI010000013.1, read as the reverse complement.
CTATATACAAGTTGCTCCTTTTGTGAATTAGTATCAAATTTATACAAGTTTAATATTCCATCTACTCTTTTTGTATAATAAATTTGGCCTGTCAATTTTGTAATCATATTTGAATTAACTTTGTCTTTTAAACTTATGTAGATTTTATTTACTAAAAAAATAGCTATTATTATGGTTGTGAAAATCAATAATTTCTTTTTCAATTTTAAATTCACTTCCTTTCCATTAAGTAATTCTTAGTCAGATCATCGTCTACACATAAACATTACCAAAAAAATTATTGTATTGTCAATTTTAGAACCTTGTTTTTAGAAATAACTTTAATACTAAGTTATAACTACTCATAAAACTCAATATCATAAGCTACTAACAACCATTTAGAATTTATACCATTATGTTAAGCAGTTTATTTTTACAAAAACATCATGTAAACATTTAACATTTTTGATTATTATTGTATGTTTTTCGTAAATTATATTTTATAATAGTCTTATAGAATTATACTTATTGCTTTAAGACAGCATTTAAAAAGGAGGTAACCATTTTGGTACAAAAGGGAAAAAATAATTCACCCCAAAAATTATTTTTTATATTAGTTATGATAATTTTTATATTTTCAATCTTTATAGGAAGGTTTTTTTATATCATGAAGATTAAGTCTCCAGTTTATAAGTCCCTAGCTTTAGATCAATGGACAAAAGATTTTGAGATTCCATCTAAGAGAGGAAAAATATTAGATCGTAATGGCATAGAAATAGCTGTAAGTATGAATGCTTATAGAGTGGATCTTGATATGTCTACATTAAGAGAAACTTTAGTAAATAAAAAAATGACCATGGAACAATTTGCTGCTAAATTATCCCCTATACTAAATATAACAACTGATAAAATATCCAACCTTTTAAACAGTATTTCACCTAATGGAATTCCAATAAAATTTGCTATTCTAGCAAGAGGTATTGATAAAACACAGGTAGATAAGATCAAAGAATTAAAAATCAACGGTCTTATTATATCCTCTGATGCCAAAAGGTATTATCCAAATAATAATTTTTTAGCTTCAGTACTTGGGTATGTAAATTTAGAAGGCAAAGGTGTTTCTGGTGTAGAGTTAAGTTACAATAAAGAACTATCTGGAACTCCTGGACGTACTACCTATGAAACAGATAATAAAAACAGTTCTCAATTACCTTATGGTGATTCAGATTATAAAGATCCTGTTAATGGTAAAGATATTGTTTTAACTATTGATGCAAACATTCAATCTATTGCTGAAAAAGCTGCTCAAAAGGCTTTAACTGATAGTAAGGCTAAATCAGTTACTATAACTGTAATGAATCCTAAAACTGGTGAAATATTAGCCATGGTAAGTAAGCCAGATTTTGATCCAAACAATCCAACTAAAAACTTAAAAGAAAAAGCTCCCAAATCCATTGATGATATTGTAAAAAATAATGCTGTACAAAATGCTTTTGAACCTGGTTCTATATTTAAAGTAATTACTTCCTATGCAGCAATAAAAGAAATTGTAGCAACCGAGAAAAGTACTTTTTATTGTAATGGAAGTTTAAATGTAGATGGAAGTCCTATTCATTGCTGGAATTTAGATGGTCACGGCACAGAAAGCTTTGGAGATATAATTAAAAATTCCTGTAATGTAGGATTTGCAAAATTAGGACAACAATTAGGTAAAAAACGCTTAGGCTACTATGTATCCTTATTGGGATTTGGTAAAAGAACTGGTATTGATTTACCCGGAGAATCTGCTGGAATAGTTAAAAATCCTGATACATTAAATAATTTTGATTTATCCAGCCTGGCTTTTGGACAAGGTCTTTCTGCAACTTCAGTCCAATATTTAGCGGCCCTTAACTCTATAGCAAATGGTGGTACATGGATACGACCTCACATTATGAAGCAAATATCTCATGTAAATGAAAATAATCGTACAATAGTTGATAAGACTTTTAATGACTTTGGTAAAAAAACAATTTTAGACCCTATTGCTATTGCTACTTTAAAACCTTACTTAGAAAAAGTAGTAAGTGATCCTAGTGGGGTTGGACATAATGCTTTTATTGAAGGATATCATATTGCTGGTAAAACCGGAACTGCTCAAAAGGCAAACCCCAAGGGTGGTGGTTATGAAAATAATAAGTACTTTTCTTCCTTTGCCGGTATGGCCCCTGTAGATAATCCTAAAATTACTTTACTTGTTTCAGTAGATGAACCTGATCCATCAAGATATTATGCTTCTGAAGTATCAGCACCAGTAGCTAAAGATCTTTTTAGTCAGATCTTTAATTATATGATAATGAAAGGTCAACTATCATTAGTTAAATCTACCAAATAATATATATTAAATGAACTGCTTAATTTTCAAGATCCATAACAGGCTGAATGTATTTAATTTTACTCAGGGAAGAGGTGCTTATCACAAGCAACCTCCCCCTAAATGTAAGAAGCACTTAATAACTATACTTTTCTTATTCACAATTCACTTAAAGATAAATTAATTGTATTATAACATTTATAATATAAATAAGAATATTAAATCAGATTACTTCTAAATGAATGTATATATTATCTTTCAATAATCTCTTGAAATTGTTTTATTTTTCACCTATACAGCAAAGCCAATTTTTTTCTTCTATCAAATCTATTTTTATATTGTTGTAACCAGCCCTTTCTACTATATCTTTAAGTTCTTCAGGCGTATATATTTTCATATTCGATGCAGAAACACATTCATCGTTTCTCTCTTTAAATTTTTCACTGGAATACATTTCGCATATTATAATAAGCTTTCCTGACGGCTTTAAAACTCTTTTTACTTCTTTAAGATTTTGAACCAGGTCAGGCCAAAAATAAATAGTTTCTACTGCAGATATAACATCAAATTTATTATCTTTAAAAGGAATTTTTTCTACACTAGCATGAATAATCTCTACTCTGGCATCCTTTATCAATTCTTCATTATAATCTTTTGACCATTTTACACAATCCATTGAATAATCTATACCAAAAATTTTACCTTCCTTTGCTATGCCAGCTAATCTATTTACTGTTCTTCCACCGCCACAGCCAATATCCAAGATAGTATCTTGAGTATTTATATTTATCTTTTCAAGACCCCATCCAGTTAATTCAAAATGTGATTTATTCATACCATCTGCTATAATCTTTCCTAATTCACCATTAGGTTTCATGCATTGATTTAATCTTTTTGCAATTTCACTCATAATATTCCGCCTTTCCGTTTTAAACATATACTTATTATATACTTTTCTTAATACTACAACAATCCTGTATTGATAATAACACTCATTATCAATACAGGATTGTAATTTAACCTTCTCACCCAATGTTATATCAATTCTTAAATAACATTTTGCATATTCAACTTTTTAAACAAGGTCTCATACTAGCAGCACTTATTCCCATAGTTGAAATATTGTGTAGCAATGCTGAAGTAGTTGGTTTAATATACTCACCCAATCCAAGCAAAAGCAGAGATGTATTAAATAGCATTATAAAGCTATAATTATTGTTTATCTTTTTCAATAATTTTTTGCTTAAAATACGCATGGTTACAATTTTTTCTAAATCTGATGATATCAATGTTACATCTGCAACTTCCTTAGCCACATCTGAGGCATCCTTCATTGCTATTGAAACATCAGCTGCTGCAAGAGCTGGAGAATCATTTACACCATCACCAACCATAATAACCTTATGTCCTTCTTCCCTTAATTCTTCTATTATCTTTGCTTTATCCTCTGGAAGCACCTGCGAATAATAATTATCTATTTCTAAACTTTCTGCTACTATTTTTGCAGTCTTTTCTCCATCACCAGTTATCATTATTACTTGCTCAATACCTAAATTCTTTAGTTCTTTTATAACTCTCTTTGCATCTTCTCTTACAGGATCATTTATACAAATAAAGCCAATTGCTTGCCCTCCTACTGCTAAATATATAATAGAATATCCATTACCTTCACTATCTATAATAGTTTTCTGTTCCTCTCTCAAAGCTACTCCTTCATCTTCAAATACAAAATGATAACTCCCAACCAAAGCTTTTTCATCATTTATACATGAAGCAATTCCATGAGCTACAACATATTGTACTTCGGCATGTTCTTCTTTATGATTTAAATTTTCTTCTGCTGCCTTTTTTACAACTGCTTTTGCAACACTATGAGGAAAATGCTCTTCCAAGCATGCTGCTGTTTTCAAAACATAATCTCTTTCAAAACCTTCAAAAGGAATTACCTTTGCTACAGTAGGACTTGCAACTGTTAAAGTTCCTGTTTTATCAAATATAATTGTATCTGCTTCTCCTATAATTTCTAGATATTTTCCGCCTTTTACAATTACTTTATGAGTTGATGCTTCTCTCATAGCTGAAATTACAGATATCGGCGTAGATAATTTTATCGCACAAGAATAATCAACCAATAATATAGCTAATGCCTTTGTTATATTTCTTGTAATTGCATACGTAGTTAATGCTCCAAGAAAAGTAAACGGCACTATGTTGTCAGCTAACTTTTCTGCTTCACTTTGAATATTGGCTTTAAGATTTTCAGATTTGTCAACCATTTCAATAATCTTGCTTATTCTGCTCTCAGAACTCAATTTTTTAACTTCAATTATTATTGAGCCTTCTTCCACAACAGTTCCTGCATAAACTGTATCCTCTGTCTTTTTTTCAATTGCCAAAGGTTCTCCTGTCATTGATGCTTCGTTAACCATAGCAAGACCACTATAAACTAATCCATCTACTGGAATCATGTGTCCAGTATTAATTCTTATTTTATCTCCTATCTGAATATGAGAAATAGGAACTAATACTTCTTCTTGCTCCTTAGCCAACCATACACTATCAACATTTATAGCCAAACTTTTTGTAAGCACATTTTTGGTTTTCTTTCTTGTGTATTCTTCAAGCAAGTCAGATACACTAAGTAAAAACATTATAGACCCAGCTGTTGAGTATTCTTTTTGTATCATTGCAGCTCCAATGGATGCAGCATCTAAAACATCAACATTTATTTTCATATTAAACAAACTTTTAAACCCTTTTTTTGCAAATCTAATTGATCTGTAAAATAATAAAAATTTACCTATACTCATTGGCATAAAGAGCTTTATAAAAAGCCTTTTACTTATCATATTTAATAATTTGCTTCTAAAAGTAATATCAATTTCCTTTGAATTATCCCTGTTTTTATCACTAATTGATGGCAAATCATTTAAATTTAACTTAGAAATTAATTTTAAAATTTCTGTTCTAAAGTTTTCTTTGTAATAAATTAAAATACTTCCTGTTATATGACAAGAATTGACTTCTTCAACATATCCACTTCTACTTAATGCATAATCAATTTTATAGCCTTCTTCCAAAGAAAATGCAAATTGACCGCATCTTATCCTTATTCTTCCTGGCATATCATGAGTTATCTTATACTTCATATATTATCTTTAGTGAGAGAGTGTATAACAAGTACTAAACTCTCACTAAAACTCACCTCTTTTCTTTTTATACTATTTCACGTGTATAACATGTTAATAACTTTGTTGATAACTATTTTTTGTTATCGTT
>NZ_JABBNI010000012.1 GCF_012926525.1 Clostridium muellerianum | reverse complement strand
CAATCTTATTATTAGATTGATTTCGAGAATTAAGAGGAATAAAGACTTTTTCAAATTCTAAATGTTTAAGTAAACCAAAGTTATCATAGCTATCAAATTCTGAATCACCTAAAAAAATTTTAAATTTAAAATTAGAATGATCAGTTAGGTTTTCTAAAAATGGTACAATTACTGGTTTTAATGAAGCATTATCATAAAAATATTTTTGTTCTTCAGGGGTATCAAATTCTTTTTTATCCATAGATTCATAAAAATTTTCATCGAAGAATTTTATATTCAAAGGAACACCCCAACCATTTGTTAAAAGACCAAATTTGTAGAAGTAACCGAAATGTCCATTAACAAAATCTAATTTAATATTAGGGTTAGCTTGTGCAAATTTAGGCATATTCTTATATGTGGCAGCATAAGGATTGAAATTTTCTTTATTTGTAGCTTTAGCATAAGATTTTTGTCTATTGACTTCAGTTACAAGCGTCTTAGGATTATTTTCTTTAACTTTTGGTTTTAAGCCAGAAGTATCATATATAAGCATAGAATTAAGGTTTTTCTTAGGTGAATTAGCTGGAAGATTATTATTAATATCTTCACAGATATCAATGACTTTAAGAGCCATTGAGTCAAATAAATTACCAAAGTCACTTTCAAACGTAGTTTTAAATCTACTGAAAAATGATTCATCAGGTATTGATTTGTAAAAGCCACAGAATTCCCTTATTTCAGTAGAAAAAACAAGAAAAATAGTTAATAAAACAGTGGTAGGTATATGAAATATTTGCATGATTAGTAGCGCTGATACTACAGAAGAAAGTTCATATTCTCTATCTTTTCCTAAATCAGAATAATAGTGTTCTTTAAATGAATTAGGAATAAAGGTATTAATGTCAAAATTATTAGCAAGTAAATCAGTGAACCCTACGGGTTGTTTAGTAGTCATGTGTTTTAATTCGGATACCTGTTCAAAAATATTTAGTTGTTTAATTTTATTAAGGTAAAACATGTTTGTTCTCCTCCTCTATGTTCTATTATTTTGGGTGATAACATTTATTATTTCATAGTGGAGGAAAATATAAAAGCCTAACGGCTAAAAAGTTAGGAAAATCAGCGCTTGCGGAATTCCGCAAGCGACTATTAGATATAATATATTGAAGGAGGTATTTATGATTAATAATCAAAATGATAACCTTAATGAACAACATGTTCCAATAACTAATCCAGTATCTGAGCCTTCAATTATTGAAAATTATGATGAAGAATTAGAAGATGAAAATTCAAAATCAGACTCTTCTATAAACAAATCCATAGACAAAACTGCAGATACTTTAAAAAATATAAATTCCATTAAAGATGAGTTATGTAAATTACCTTTAAATACCTGTGAAGCTCAATATATTGCTAATAACATAAACCCCTTAGTAAATATTCTATATTTACTTGCGCAAACTTCCTCAGGTTTATCTGCTTCATCAAAGTTCCTAACCTCTTCTTCTGTAGTTCATCCTAAAAACTCCGATATTAGGGATACTATTCATTTGATATATAAACTTAACGATGAATGTGAAGATATTTATGATGTGTTAAAGAAGAGATTAAAAATATTATTAGATAATTGTGATTAATATTAATTTTATTTGCTACATAATCTATATTCACAAATAGCGATTTGTATTTCATATAAGCATAATACGACGCAAGTAACCGAAGAAACGTTAAGCTGTATTCCGGCTGATATATGTTGTGAAGGAACACTCGCCTCATTTAAGAAGTTCTAATGCCTGAGATATTGAAAAATGCCTACCTCCTCAAATGTGACGTCCTGTCACTTTCGGAGCTTTTGCCGTCCTGGCAAAAATTACGACATTTTTCAATATCTCAAGCAAAGAACTTCTTAAATTTGCTCGAATGTTCCTTCACAACATATATCAGTCTTCATACAGCTTAACGTTTCTTCTTAATGCATTGCGTATAGCATTATTTCAAAAGGCTTGTAACTCCATATTTAAAAAGCGTAGCTTTCACAATATTTACTACTTACATCAAGAGATACAAAGCATTTAATAGAAAACTATCTAACTTGTTAATCTCTTTCGAGATATTTCTATAAAACAGAAAATAACTTCTACATAAATTTAATATATTAAACAACAGGCTCCGCCTCAATTCTTTAGCGATATTAACTTTTAATCAAATACAATTTTGATTAAGCCAGATTATATATAACAATAAACCTAAATTTGTATAACTGAAGTAACTAGTTTGAATTTTGACTTTTACGTAAGGATATATAATAAGTGTTTCATCACATTAGCTAAATTGTTTTTTTATTATTCTTAGCGAGAAGTTCATGAAAGCCTTAGAACTTTAGCTTTGTTTGAGGGAACTGAGTTTGTCAAAGTTCTTAGGTTTTCATGAACTTTGAGCTTAGAATAATTAAAAACATTTAGCAGTGATAAAACACTTATTATATATCACGTAGTAAAAGTTAAAATTCAAACTACCACTGCACTTTAATATCTAGTTGCGTCGCAATATTTTTATGTTATTCAAATCCTTTATTTTTAAAAGTTAAATATCTTAACGAAACTAGTGCTATATATACATAAAATATTATTTGAACTATAAAAACATAAGTGATTCTTATTCCACCTGCAAATCCTATTATGTAGGTTAAAAATGTAGCTCCAAGATTATTAAAGATCATTATAATAGCTGAGGCTGAATATATATTTTCTTTTCCAACATGTTGTATAATATATCCTTGAAGAGCTGGATATATTACCGCTATAGATATACCTATAATTCCAAGTCCTACTAAAGCTTGAATTTTATTTGTACCAGATAAAATAATAATTATTCCCACAATAGATATTGCCGGGGAAATTGAAAGGAATTTTAATCTACCTACTTTATCTAAAAGCTTATCCCCTATACTCCTTCCTATAGTAAATAAAATCCAAAAACCAGAAAGAATATTAGGAACCTCTTCTTTATTAACCCCATAACTTTTTTCAAGGAAGCCGCCTGTCCAATTTGTAGTTGATATTTCTGCTCCTACATAAAAGAATATTGCAATAGAAAACAATAAAACTAAAGGATTTTTTAATATGTTAAACGAAACTTTAGGACGATGTTTATTATTAGATAAAGATTCAATATCAATTTTTCTTAAAAGTATAAATAGTAAGGCCATACATACTATATGAATAATATATGTATTATTAAATCTTATTCCACTTTTTAATATAAATCTGTCTATAGGTAAAATTAGAATTCCTCCTAATCCAAAACATGCATTAGCAAGGCTAAACTTTTGATATTTTGCTGGAAGTATGGAAATTATAGTGCTGTTAAATAAAGACATCATTCCTACAGCTAATCCAGATATAAAATACCCGAATAGAAGTATATAAAATGACTTAGAAAACATAATTACAAAACTTGCAAATATAGTAAGAAAATACCCTGTACGCAACCCATTTTTAAGACTTAATTTAGACATAAGCTTAGCGCCTACTATACTCATTCCAAATGATGCAAAATAAACTACCGATGGCAATATTGCAATACTACTGGATGATACATTATAATTATTTTTTATAGTGGTTATAAAAGGTGATAGTGTATTAGAAAATATTGATGAAAAAAAGTACCCTAAAAAAACAATTATCATATTTCTGTAATTCTTATCCATGCCCACCCTCCTGTTCCAAAATTATAATTCATTATACAACACAACAAATAAGATTGTATATAATTTAACTTTCATTTAAATACTTTATTGCACTAATAAATTTCTTCAAATGTAGAATTTAAAGGTATATTTTATTTCATATAACCAATAATATGTTTTAGAGATGAATAATAATTTTGCCATACAAGGAGGATAAAATCTATGAATACTCTAACACAAAAAGAAACTATGTTATTAAAAGATGAAAAAGCTCACGAAGATTTATGCATAAAAAAATACGCTCGATATTCTAACGAAGCAGAAGATCCTGAATTAAAACAATTATTCTCAACTATAGGTGAACATGAAAAACAACATTTAAATAGTATAAACAGTATGTTAAATGGCCAAATTCCAAATGTAAATCAACAACAAAGTCAACAAGGACAGCAAAATATTAATGCTAATACGAATAATTCGAACATAGGTTTCATTCAAAATGATTCTGACCTTTGCCAGGATGCACTTGGTACAGAGAAATATGTTTCTTCTACATATAATTCAACAATTTTCGAGTTTAAAAATCCTAGTGCTCGTGAAGTATTAAATCATATTCAAAAAGAAGAACAGGAACACGGTCAGCAAATATTTGATTACATGTATAAAAAAGGATATTACACTCCTCAATAAATAGTCTTCATTACAACAATTTAACATTTATAAAAAGCTGGTTAAAATAATTTCAATGATTTTAACCAGCTTTTTTTGTGTCATTTAAAAAATAAGATTTTTTAACCTTCACTCATCCCCAAAAAACAAAGCACTGCACTGCTAATCATGAATAAATTCATTACCTAGTTTAAATTGAAACTTAAATTTAAATTAAAAAAACGCATGAATAAACATTTTTTTTGTTGTAAACCTATTTAGAAATATAAAAATATCACGATAAACTATACATAAATGTTATATATTACTAATTTAATTAGTAATATTATTATTATGAGTAATATTCTCTTTTGATTAAAATTAGTAATATGAGGTGAACAGTATGCAGAAAAAAAAAGTATTATCAATTGATGAATTACACCCTGGAATGATTTCGGCTATGGATATAAAACTTGAAGGTCAAACATTATTATCTAAAGGATTTATTATTACCGAACCAATTATAAACAAGCTAAAAGGAAATTATATTATTGGTAAGGTATCAGTTCTATTAGATGAAGATTCTGATGAAGCCGTTATATTTAAAGAAAAAACAGTAAAAGAACTCGAAACTACTTTTACTGAATTCTCTTCAAATTTAGAAAATATATTTGACAATATATCTTCTTTAGAGGTACCTAAAATAGCTGAAGTAAAAAACTTTTTAGAAAAAATCCAAGAGGAATTGAAATCAACAGGAGTTGTTGTTAAAAATATAATGCTGTACGGCAGTACAAATGATCCAATTTATAGACATACTGTAAATGTAACTGCTATAAGTTTTATACTTGGAAAATGGTTAGGTTTTGATGTACAGGATTTGGCTCTACTAACTTATGCTGCAATATTCCATGACTTTGGAAAAATGAGAATGGATAAAGATATATTAAATAATGAAGGAACTTTAACTCCTGAACAATATGAAACTTATAAAACTCATCCTACTATAAGTTATCACTTTATTGAACAAATTCCTTGCATAAATCCTTTAATTAGTCGTTCAATATTAATGCATCACGAAATGCTGGACGGCTCTGGATATCCTCTCCAAGTAAAGGAGGATAAAATACCTAGCTTTGCTAAAGTAATAGCTATTGCAGATTTATTTGATACAGTTAGCTCCAATAGATATTCTAAAGAAATTACGGGTCCTCTTGATGCTTTAAATATTATTAAAGAGAAAAGTCTTAGAGAACTTGACAGCACTTATTGTAATACGTTCTTAAATCATGTAGTAAACTACTTCATGGGAGAAACTGTACTATTAAACGATAAACGTTCATGTAAAATTATCCAAATTCAAATGGATGATTTAACAAATCCTCTAGTGCTTGATGATGAAGGATTCCTTGATTTAAAAAAAGAAAAAGATTTATATGTTGAAAAACTAGTTATGTCATAATAATTTTAAAAAATACAGCATGCTGCAATGCAGCATGCTGTATTTTTTTAAATTATTTACAAAGTAATGATTTTAAAATTAACTGTATATATACATTTCTAGTAGACTTTTCATTATAATCAATTCCAGAAATTTTTTCAGTATATTTCCCCATTAATAAAGGAATTTCCAAAGCACCAAGGGCTTGAAAAATCTTCATAAGCAATACCCTGTCACTTTCTTCTACTCCAGCAGCTCTCAATGTATCTAAAATTTTTCCATAACCAGCATCTTTTAAGAACTTCATGTAATCAAATTCAATATCACAATTGCCTACACCGTGATTTACAATATTTCTAAATACATCCGGACATTCCAAAGTCGTATCTGAATAACTTCGCAGAAAATTTTCTAACCGCTTCTTTGGTGAAACTTCATCATCTTCCAGTAATTCAAAACATTTTATTATTCTTTTAGAAAATACCTTCATAGCTTCATCAATTACATTATCTTTGCTGCCAAAATGATAATTAACTTCCGCCAAACTTGCTATCTTTTTAATAGTAACATTTTGGAATCCTTCATTCCCTATTATATTTAACGTAGCATCTAATATTCTTTCTCTTGTTGATTGCTTACATGTTCCCTTGCTATCCATTTATATCACTCCTATTGATAGCTCCTTTTAAACCATACTTGTATTTAAAATATTCTTTAGAGTCACTCTGTTCCTGACTAGAATGAACCTCTTTTAAATTTTCAAAAGCAGTGGAAAGCATAAGCTTTATTCTATTTAATTGATTTACTTCACTAGCACCAGGATCATAATCTATGGCAACTATGTTTGTTCCCTTATAAACTCTTTTTAATTCCTTCATAATTCCCTTTCCTGTCACATGATTAGGCAAACATGCGAAAGGCTGCATACAAACAATATTTTCAACCCCACTTTGTATAAGTTCTACCATTTCTCCAGTCAAAAACCATCCTTCTCCAGTTTGATTTCCTAATGAAACAATATCTGATGCTCCTTTTGCTATAGATTTTATAGATTCAATAGGGCTGAATCTCTTGCTTTTTCTTATGGCTTTCTTATAAGTCATTCTATAAAACTCAATAACAGCCATAGCCGCTTTTCCTAATACTTCAGGAAGCTTTTTCCCTGCTAAATATTTATACTTATATTCTGCATCACTAGCACAATATAATAAGAAATCTGTAAGATCTGGAACTACTACTTCTACCCCTTCTTTTTCTAGTACATCTACTATATTGTTATTGGCTGTTGGATGAAATTTTACAAGTATTTCCCCTACCAATCCAACTTTTGGCTTTAACCTATTACTTATTTTTAAATTATCAAATTCTTCTACTATAGATATAATATTACGTTTAAAAGTGCTTCTATCCGCTATTTTTAAAGATTTTTTACATATATCTACCCATTTCTCATAAAGTTCATTAGCTGAACCAGCTTCAATTTCATAAGGTCTAACTCTATATAAAACCCTCATAAGCAAATCTCCATAAATAAGCGCCATCATAGACCTGTTAATTAAACCTAATGAAATCTTAAAGCCTGGATTTTTTTCCATACCTTTTGCATTTAAAGATATTACTGGAACATTTGAAAAACCTGCATCTTTTAATGCCTTACGCAAAAATCCAATATAATTTGTAGCTCTACACCCTCCTCCAGTTTGAGATATCATAACTGAAGTATTATTTAAATCATATTTGCCAGATTTTAATGCTTCTATAATTTGTCCCACTACAATTATTGCTGGATAACAAGCATCATTATTTACATATTTTAAACCTTCATCTACAGCTTTTTTATCTTGAGATGGAAGTATTACCACATTATAATTAGATTGTCTGAAAGCCTCCTCTAAAAACTGAAAATGTATAGGAGACATTTCTGGTATTAAAATAGTGTGATTTTTTCTCATTTCTTTAGTAAATACTATTCTTTTATACTTATTTTCAACCTTCTTAAGCCTGAATCCACTATTTTCTCTTTCTTCTGATGCCGCTTTAAGCGAACGAAGTCTTATTCTTACAGCTCCCAAATTGTTTCCTTCATCAATTTTAAGAGATGTGTATATTTTTGAGTTACCATTCAATATTTCTTGCACTTGATCTGTTGTAACTGAATCCAACCCGCATCCAAAAGAATTCAATTGTACTAATTCTAAATTCTTCTGAGTAGCAGTAAAACTAGCTGCAGCATATAATCTAGAGTGATATGCCCATTGATCCACTACCCTAAGAGGTCTTTCTACCTGTCCAATATGAGCCACAGAGTCCTCTGTAAGCACTGCCATATCAAGACCATTAATTAAATCTGGTATTCCATGATTTATTTCTGGATCTATATGATAAGGTCTTCCTGCAAGTACTATACCTTTTATTCCCTTTTTCTCAATAAACTCTAAAGCATCCTCTCCAGCTTTTCGAATATCTTCTTTAAAACTTTCTTGCTCCCTAAATGCTTTATCTACTGCATAATTAAGTTCTTTTTCACTTAAACCAAATTCTTTAAGTTCCTCAAGCAGTCTTTTTGCCAACCCCTTTTTATTATGGAAAGGCAAGAAAGGTTTTATGAACTTTATATTTTCTTCCCTTATTGCATCTACATTATTTTTAATTACTTCTGGATAAGATATTACAATAGGGCAGTTATAATGATTGTCTGCTTCTTTTTGTTCTTTATTTTCATAAGTAATACAAGGATAGAAAATGGTCTTTATACCCTTTTCTATAAGATTCATTACATGTCCATGAACCATTTTTCCAGGATAGCACACTGATTCTGAAGGGATAGTTTCAATTCCCTTTTCATATATTCTTTTTGAAGATCTAGAAGATAACTCTACCCTAAATCCAAGTTCAGTAAATAAAGTAAACCAAAATGGGTAATTTTCGTACATATTAAGTACTCTTGGTATACCTATAGTTCCTCTTTTGGCTTCTTCCTCTTTCAAAGGCTTATATTTAAAAAGTCTATCGTATTTATATTTAAATAAATTAGGTAGTGAATTTTCCTTTTTTTCCTTACCTGCTCCTCTTTCACATCTGTTTCCTGATACAAATTTTTCTCCATTACCAAATTTATTTATAGTAAGTAAGCAATTATTTGCACATTGTCCACACCTTGCCATACTTGTTTCCACACTAAGTTCATTTAACTCATCTTTATTTAGAAGTTCAGTTTTGTAGCTCTCTTTATATTTTTCTTTAGCTATTAAAGCTGCTCCAAAAGCTCCCATTATTCCTGCAATATCTGGTCTAATAACTTCTCTTTCAGATAAAAGTTCAAAACTTCTTAATACTGCATCATTATAAAAAGTTCCACCCTGTACAACTATCTTTTCCCCTATTTCCTTAGGATTTCTTATTTTTATTACCTTAAACAAAGCATTTTTAATAACAGAATAAGATAGACCTGCAGAAATATCTCCTACAGAAGCTCCTTCTTTTTGGGCTTGTTTAACTCTGGAATTCATGAAAACTGTACATCTAGATCCTAAATCAACAGGTTTTTGAGACAATACAGCTTCTTTTGCAAAATCCTTTATGTCCATACCAAGCGAACTTGCAAAAGTCTCTAAAAATGAACCACATCCAGAAGAACAAGCTTCGTTTAAAAGTATACTTTCAATAACTCCATCTTTTATTTTTAAGCACTTCATATCCTGTCCGCCAATGTCTAATATAAAATCTACTCCCGGACAGAAAAAGGCTGCTGCTTTATAATGTGCTATAGTTTCAATTTCCCCTATATCAATTTTAAGTGCAGTTTTTAAAAGCGCTTCTCCATAACCTGTTACTGTAGAATTAACAATTCTAGCTTCTTTAGGCATAATACTGTAAAGTTCTTTTAAAATCTTAACTGTAGATTTAAGAGGACTTCCTTCATTGCTGCAGTAATGTGTATAAAGTATATTTCCTTCATTATCAACAAGTGCTGCTTTTGTGGTAGTTGATCCAGCATCAACGCCTAAAAAACAATCTCCTTGAAAATCTGATAAATTTCTTCTTTTTACCGAATGAACAGCATGTCTTTTTCTAAAGGTTTCATATTCTGTATCATCTTTAAAAAGTGGTCTTAATCTTTCAGATTCATCTATAGAAATATCTTTTAATCCATCTAACCTCTCCATAAGTGAATTAAGGGAAATTGCTTTTTCGTCAACTGAAGATAGCGCTGCTCCTATAGCAATATACAACTGTGAATTCTCTGGAAAAACCACCTGTTCATCCTTTAATTTAAGCATTTCTATAAATCTTTTTCTAAGTTCTGAAAGAAAAGATAAAGGTCCTCCTAAAAATGCTACATTACCCCTTATAGGTCTTCCGCATGCTAGTCCACTTATAGTTTGAATTACCACAGCTTGAAGTATAGATACTGCAATATCTTCTTTTAAAGCACCTTCATTCAAAAGCGGCTGAACATCAGTTTTAGCAAAAACACCACATCTAGCTGCTATAGGATAAATTGTTTTATATCCTTTAGCTAATTCATTCAACCCACCTGCATCAGTTCTAAGCAGTGAAGCCATTTGATCTATAAAGGAACCAGTGCCTCCAGCACAGGTACCATTCATTCTTTGATCTATCCCATCCTTTAAATAAGTAATCTTAGCATCTTCTCCACCAAGTTCTATTACAACATCTGTTTCCGGATTATATGTTTGAATGGCTTTTGTACTTGCTATAACTTCTTGAATAAAAGTTATGCCTACAGAATTAGAAAGTGACATTCCTCCAGAGCCTGTTATCATTATCGTTATTTCATTACCCTTAAATTTTTCATAAACATTCTTAAGGATTCCAGCTGCTGTTTTCTTTATATCAGAAAAATGCCTTTCATATTTACCATATACTAGTTCCATGAAGTTATTTAAAACTGCAACTTTAACTGTAGTAGACCCCACGTCAATACCTACATGAAACAATTTATTCATAAATATTCCTCCAATTTTTCATATTTAATAGCACTTTAATTTAAAACATTATTTCAAATGCCATTTAAAATGTTATTTTATTCTATTTTAAATCTTTAAATGTCAAGTGTCAATACAAGGCTATATATACAATATAATAAAAAAGTTTTCTATTTTTACAATTGGCTGTAAATTTAAATCTTCCAACTTTTAAACTTTCCCTATATTATTATTTATAGTTTTAAAATTATCATATATACCATAATATGAAAGTTTTAATTTATTTAATTTTACAAAAACTGCAAAAATAAATTAGCAACAAAATCATTACATTATTCCTCATTAAATGTATTAAATATAAAGTAAAAATTGTTAAATTATTAACCTGTCTAAAAGTAAAATTTTTCTTGATTATTTATTTTTGTGCTATATAATTTATATTGTAAGAATCGGATGCAGATTCAAATTCCGCATGATTTTTACTCGAATAAGTCCAAAGTCTATTAACTCATAACATACATTTCATAATTAAGTATACTTGTTAGAGAAAATAGCTTTTGGATAATAATTAATTAAAAGGGGATTATTAAATGGTTACAAAATTTTTAAACAAAAATGATTTCATTGACTTTTTGTTTACCATACTGGGGAGCTTCATAGGGGCAATTGGCATAAATATGTTTTTAATTCATGCCAAACTTTTAAGCGGTGGTGTTACAGGACTAGCTCTTATATTCCAATACTTATTTAAAATTCAAGCAGGTTATGTAATTATTTTGCTTAACATCCCTCTATTCATATTGAGTATAATTAAATTAGATAAAAAGTTTACTATATTTTCTTTAGTGGGAACATTAGCATTTTCTTTCTCGCTAATACTAACTCAACCTATATCTAATATTCTAAATATAAATGATAGTTTGCTTTTTTGTTTGTATGGTGGTGTAGTTAGTGGAATTGGCATGGGTTTAGTATTTGCACACAGAGGTTCCACAGGAGGTTTCGATATAGTTTGTATGCTACTTAAAAGAAAATATACTAATTTTAATATAGGAAGAATTTCTTTTTATATTAATTTAGTTATTGTAAGTATTAGCGCTTTTATATTTGGACTACCTAGTGCTTTATATACTTTAATAGCTATGTATATAACTTCCTTGGTTCTTGATAATATAGTAAAGGGCTTTAACCAATCAAAAGCTGTTTTTATTATTACAAAAAAAGAACATATAATGTCTGAGCTTATAATGATAAAACTTCATAGAGGAGTTACTTATCTTTATGGAGAAGGTGCCTATAATAAAGATACAAAAAAAATACTCTATTGTATTGTAACACTTTCTCAACTGCCTGAACTTAAAAATATAGTTACTGCTGTAGATGAAGAAGCTTTTATGTCTATTCAAGATGCTTCTGAAATTCATGGAAAAGGCTTCCATGGCAATTTATAATATCAGATATTTGTATTTTTAAATTGAGACAGAAAATAGCCACAGAATTCAATTTTAAATTCTGTGGCTATTTATATCTATTCAAACCTTAATGCATCAATAGGTTTAAGTTTTGATGCTTTATATGCTGGGAATATACCAAATACAATACCTACTGCTAATGAAAATGAGAATGCTACCATAACTACTGGTAAAGAAAAACTCATTGACATTCCCACAGCTGTAACCCCCCAGCCTAATGCTAATCCGAATAATACACCTGCTACTCCACCTAGGGAACTTAAAACTAGAGCTTCAATAAGGAATTGAATTAATATGTCCTTTCTTGATCCACCTAAAGCTTTTCTAATTCCTATCTCCTTTGTCCTCTCTGACACTGATACCAACATAACATTCATTACTCCTATACCACCCACAACTAATGATATCGCTGCTATTCCTCCTAGTAAATATGTCATAGTACTAGTTATTGAACTCATAGTGTCCAATAATTGTTTCTGGCTCATAACTCTATTATTAGTATCAGTGGATTTAAAGAAGTTATTAATATATCCATTTATCTCGTTGGTCAAAGCATCAATATTATTTTGATCTGATGCCTTAATATAAATATTTTGAACATTTCTAGTACCTGCAAGTCCTACCGCTGTAGTTGATGGTACAATTACCATATCATCAGTGTTACTTCCCATAGAACTTCCCTGTGATTTCAATACCCCTACCACTTCATACGTATTACCTTTTATATCAATACTCTTACCTACAGGATCTGTAAATCCATAAAGCTCCGTAGCAATATTTGAACCTAAAACAGCCACTTTTCCTCTATAATCCACATCTAAATCTGCAATAAATCTACCTTCACTAATAGTCATATTTCTTATATCAAGAAAATTACTAGTAGTTCCAGTTACCGAAGCATTCTGTGAATTTTTATCTACCTTAACCGTAGTACTTGTAGAAATAATAGGTGCTACCTTATCTACTCCCTGTATTACTTCTATATTCTTTACATCATTAAGGGTAAACTGTTTACTTCCATTGTTATTAGATGTATTTGCTGAAATAAGATTTGTACCCAGTGATTGAACTTGAGAAGTTATTTGCTTTGTAGAACCACTCCCCATACCTACTAACACTATTACCGAAGAAATTCCTATAATTATACCTATCATAGTAAGGGCGGATCTTAATTTATTACTTCGTATATTTTTAATAGCTAACTTTATTGTTTGAAAAAATCCCATTAAAATTCCCTCCTATGCATACAATTTTCCATCTTCAATGGTAATAACTCTCTCTGCCTGTTTAGCAACATTTGGATCATGAGTTATTATTATTATAGTTTGTCCCATTTTATGCAGTTCTTTTATAAGTTCCATAATTTCTTTACTGGTTTTGCTATCTAATGCACCTGTTGGTTCATCTGCTAGAAGAAGTTTTGGCTTACCAACCAATGCTCTTGCAATAGCTACCCTTTGCTGTTGCCCTCCTGAAAGTTGATTAGGTCTATGATGTTCCCTTCCCTTTAGGCCTACTTTTTCAAGTTGCTCCATTGCTAGTTTTCTACATTCCTTGGCACTAATTCCTCTATATAAAAGAGGCACTTCTACATTTTCCACTGCATTTAATTTATTAAGCAGATTAAAATTTTGAAATATGAAACCTATTTGTTTATTTCTAATTCTAGTTAATTCAGCTTCACTGGCTTTTTCTATATTAATATTATCAAAGATATAATTTCCTGAGTCTGAAACATCTAAGCATCCTACTATATTCATTAATGTAGATTTTCCTGATCCTGAAGGACCTATAATAGAAACAAATTCATTTTCTTTTATATTTAAATTTATATTATCTAAGGCTTTTACTTCTGTATCTCCCATGACATAAGCTTTACTTAAATCCTTAATTTCAATCATTAGTTTTCTCCTTTTCTTAAGTTCTAATTTCCTTGTGTACTACTTTTTCCACTTCCCTGGCTATTTGAGGATTTACTATTACTTCTTGATCCTCCCCCTTGCATCATTTGAAAACCACCCATACCTTTCATCTTAGAAGAATTACTATTGGAAGTTTGTACTTGTGGTATTTCAACTTCCTGTCCAGCTACTAATCCATTAGTTATTTCTACCATTCTTCCATTGCTAATACCTACTTCAACCTTTTGCAATGTAGTTGCTCCGTTATCTTTAGGTATCATTACATATTTTCCGCCTCTAGCATCCTTCACTGCCTCTACAGGAACTGCTATTACATTATCCTTAGATTCAGTTACTATTGAAGCCTCAGTAGACATTCCAACCTTGATGTTATCTATACTATCAAATCCTATTATTACATCAAAGTTTGACACTCCATTAGAATAGGTTCCCTGCTGACTAATATCCTTAATGGTTCCTGTAAACTTAGCATCAGGAAAAGCATTAACTTTAATATCTGCCTTTTGACCAATTTTTAAATTTGGTAAATCCGTTTCATCAACTGATATAGTAGTATATAAATTTTTGTTATCAAATACTGTTATAAGCTGTTGTGCTGAATTTACACTATCACCTGCTGCTACACTTATATCACTAATAACACCATCAAAAGGCGCTACTATAGAATCGCTTCCATTTTGAAATGTTATAAGTTCCTGTCCTTTAGTTACAACCTGATTTTTACTTACTAAAACAGAATCTACAGTATCTTTACTTACAGATTTAATAACCTGAGTTTCTGATGATAAAACACTACCCGAACCTGAAACTGTTTTTTTAATGTTTTGAACTGATGCCTTTACCTTAGAAACTTGTGAAGTTTTACTTACAGTTGATGCTTTAGCTGTAATGTTTTTATATACTCCAGCCCCTCCAATTCCTAGTATTGCTACTAACATTATACTAATGGTTACCTTTTTCATAATTATCTACCCTCTCTATAATAATTAATTTAATTTGCTTTACTATGAAATCAATTATGACATGGCAACCTTAACTTTTCCTTAACTATAGTGAGCGAAAAATTGGAAATAAGGTTTTAAAAATCTACTTTTTAACGTTATATATTTTTTTGAAATTTTAGTTAGTTGAACTCTTATAAACACTCTTTAATACTGAAGATGCTTCTAGTTAACAGGAATTATTACTTCAATTATTGTTCCTCTAGGGTGATTTTTTTCAGCTCTTATAATTCCTCCATGCTTTGATACTATCCATTTAGCAATAGATAAACCTAATCCTGTACCTCCTGTTTCTCTTGTTCTGCTTTTATCACCTCTATAGAATCTTTCAAATATCAATTCTTTTTCCTCTTCTTTTATACCTATACCATCATCTTTCACAACGATACTGCATTTGTTATCTTTCTTTTTTACATTTATCTCAATATTACATTTTTCATAAGTATACTTTAAAGCATTATCTAAAAGAATTACTAAAAGTTGATGTATTCTTTCTTCATCACAATTTAAAATTAAACTTTCCATTTCCCCCATTTTCACACATTTATGCTCTATTTCTGATATTTCAATATATGGTTCAGCTACCCTTTTTATTAATTTTGCTATATCCACAGACTTTTTCTCTATTTCTATTACATTAGAATCAGACCGAGCAAGTGTTAGTAAATCATATATAAGTTTAGATAACCTTCTTGTCTCAGAAAGAGCAGTCCCTAAATGATTTGCATTTTCTATAATTTTATCATTAGGTTTTTGAAAAACTAATTGTAATTGAGATTGTATAATCGTTAAAGGCGTTCTCATTTCATGAGAAGCATCCTCAACAAACTGTTTCTGTTTTTGCCATGCGCTAACTATGGGTACCATAGTTCTTTGAGCTAAAAATCCTGCTGCTGATATACAAACTAAAAATATTATACCTCCACCTAAAATTATGATTTTTAAAATATTGTCCATGAACTCTTTTTCTGAATTTGTATTTCTAAGTAACTGTACCATAACTGTTTTATCATTCAATTCAGCACTAAAAGCTATTGTTCTAAAGCTAAATCTTCTAAATTTAACATCGTACAACTGATCTATTTTTACTGGCTTAATATATTGCTCGTTGCTTTTATAAAATATGGGCATATGTGTATCTGAAAGAATATTTCCTTTGTTATCTCGCACTATAGAAATTACTCTAGGATCCAGCATGGATAAATTAACATTGTTATTTTGAAGGCTCATTTCAGTTATCTTTCTTGAAATAGATAAACTCCTATCTACCTCTGAATATAAACTGGATTTAGTATAAAAGTATATAACTATGTTAAATATTAAAAAAAGTATAAAAAAAACTACTGAATTTATTAATGTAAGTTTAAGTTTTAATCTTTTAAACATTTGTTTTCATCGCCAATTTTAAACATATATCCTACTCCCCTTATAGTTTTTATGTAATTATGACAGCCATATTGTTCTAATATTTTTCTTAACTTATGTATATATACTTCTACAATATTTATGGTAGTATCTGATTCAAATCCCCATATTCTATCAAATAGTTGTTCTTTTGTGAGAATAGCACCTTTGTTATTAACCAAGTATTCTAAAATATCAAATAATTTGGACTTAATCTCTATCTTTTCTCCTTTTATAAGTAGTTCTCTAGACTTTGTATTTAGTTCTAACTCTCCGCATTTTAATACATTTTCATATACAAGTGCTCCGGATCTTCTAAGCAATGCTTCTATTCTAATTCTTAATTCTTCTATATAAAAAGGCTTAACAATATAATCATCTGCTCCCATTTTGAAACCTTTTATTTTATCTTCCAAAGAATCCTTTGCAGTAAGAAACATTACTGGTGTATTTATGCCTTCTTCCCTAATAGTTTTAAGTATTTTGTCTCCACTTAAATGTGGAAGCATTATATCCAGAATTATAGTATCATATATATTTTGCTCAGCCATATACAATCCCTCTTCACCATCTGAAGTACTGTCTATAGTATAATAATTCTTTAAACTACTATTTATAGATTGTAAAATTAATTTATCATCCTCTACCACAAGTATTCTCATAACCTATTACCCCTTTAATTTCTCACATCTTCTAAATACTTTCTTAATCATAGTTTTTCCTAACAATAAAACTATATTCTTAAAATACAGTGTATAGATGTCAAATAAAAAACGCTCTACAATAACTGTAAAGCGTTTTTTCTATAAACACATTTTAAAACTTACCTATCATATATATCTGAAAACTCGATTTTAATTCTTTCTACATATTTAGAAAATTCTTTAGTTTCTTGACCTTCTGTATAAGTATTATCATCTTTTTTGGATACAACCGCTGGAAGTTCAACAATAAACTCACTACCTTCGCCTAAAACACTTCTAACATATATTTTTCCTTTCATCACTTCAACCAATGATTTTACTAAAGCTAATCCTATTCCACTGCCTTCCCGTTTTTTTGATAGAGATGTATCCACCTGTGAAAATCTATCAAAAATGCTATCCAACCTGTCTTCAGGAATTCCTATACCTGTATCTTTAACCAAAAGCTTGATTTTATCTCCTAAATCATAAACATTTACAAATATACTTCCACCTTTTCCTGTAAATTTAATAGCATTAGAAAGTAAATTAAGTACAATTCTTTCAATTTTGTCCTCATCAAAGGATATATACTTTTCCTCAACTTCTGTATCAAAAACTAATTCTATTCCCTGCGCTTCAATGTAGCTTGCAGCAGATAAAGTTATTTCTTCTATTACACTTATTATGTTTCCATTGGTAAATTGAAGAGATAAATATCCTCCCTCTACCTTTGTAGTATCGATTAAATTATTTATTAGTCTCAAAAGCCTTAAAGTGTTTTGACTCATAATATTAAGATACTTATCTATATCATATTTTTTATTTAACCTACTTGTGTTTATAGATTGAATTAACTGTATGGTACTCCATATAACATTTAATGGAGTTCTTAATTCATGAGACATATTAGCAAAAAATTCTGTTCTTACTTTATCATTTTCCAATGCTTCAAAAAGCATTTTTTTATTTTCTTCAAAGTCTTCATTTAATTCTTCAACCTGTTTTGTAGTACTTGCCACTTGGCCCTGAAGGTTAAGTACCTCGTTAACTAAATGTTTTAAATCTATTAAGGTTTTTACTCTAGCTAAAAGCTCAGATTTTTCAAAAGGCTTCCTTAAATAATCGTTAGCCCCATTTTTAAACGACAATACTAAACTTTCTGTACGATTATCTGAAGTCGCAATTAAAATAGGAAGCTCCAGTAAAGAATACTTTTCCCTTAGCATACTACATATTTCCCATCCAATCATATCTGGAAGCATTATATCCAAAATTATAAGATCTATTTCTTTATCATTATAAGCTATATTAAGTGCCTCTTTACCATTCGCAGCAGTAATAACAACATACTTTTCATCTGATAAAAAATGTTTTAATACTTTTATATTTATACTTTCATCATCTACAATAAGAATTTTTCCATTACTCTTATATTGTTCTAACTTTTCATTATAATCTTCTTTATGATTATAATTTTCCTCATAATTATAACTTTCTTTTTTATCTATAAAGGAAGTTATTTCATTTTGTTCTTTTATATTCATATATATTTTAGGTAAACTAAAAGTAAATTTACTGCCTCCTCCCAACGTAGACTCCACTTTTATTTCACCACCGTGAAGCTGAACTAACCTCTTAGTTACATATAATCCTAATCCAGCACCTCCGTACTTTTTATTTATACCATCACTTTGAATGTAAGGGTCAAAAATACTGAAAAAATCCTGCTTATCTATTCCTATTCCTGTATCTTTAATAACAACAAAAATATAATCATTGTTACTAAAAGCATATATTTCTATTTCACCTTCATTTGTAAATTTTACTGCATTACCTATTAAATTGTATAAAATTTGCTGAATTCTATTTTCATCACCATACACATAAGGAATATCTTCTTCAATTGTATTTAATATTTTAACTGTTGTATTGTCCATAAATGATTTAAAAGACTTTGTAACCATACTTATAAGTTGTTTTATATCTACAGGTTTCATTTTTAAATCTATATCATCGTTTTTAAGCTTAGAAAAATCTAATATATCATTCACTAGATTGGATAAACGTTTAGCGCTCTCCTTAATTAAAATTAAAGTTTCTTTTTGGTCATTATCCAGCTTCTTTAAATTACAATCTATAAGACTTTGGGAGAGTCCTACAATTCCATTTAATGGTGTCTTTAATTCATGTGAGGTAGTTGCTAAAAAATCATCCTTCAGTTTATCAACTGCTTTAAGCTTATCCGTCATTTCTTCTACTTTTGAAAAAACAAGTGAAAATTTATCAGATGACGCATAAAATTGAGCAAGAATAAAAATAAGAATACCTATTGGTGCATATGATCCTGTATTGATTACCGAATATTCATATAAAATATCATTAATTCTAGTTCCAAGAAGAATAACCATAGCAATAACTATAACTTCATAATTACATTTTTTAATGATATCCATATAAATCATTTTACTTATAACATATAAAATAAGAAAATCTGATATTATTTCAATAGGTAATATTAAATTAACATAATATATAGGAGGTGTTATTAATATAATGAATAAATACAATATACCTAAAGCATTTGAAAATTTAAGCACTTTTCTACTTATTAGTTCAGTATAAAAACTACTCATAAAAATTATAAGTGCTGGTATATACAAAAAGAAAGTCCATAAAAGCAACTTTACATTAATAACATAATTCATATTAGGAAATACCCAATAAATAAGTCTTTGACCTACCAACATAGTTCTGAGACAAATTAAAGCACATACTATGGCAAAATATAAAGGTGCTTTGTCTTTTTTTCTTCTCATAAATAAAATAAAATTATACAAGCCAGCTACTAAAGTGGTTCCAAATAAAAATAAATCAAAGCCTACCTTTTCGGCTCTATTTTCACTAAGTTGTGATTCACTGCCAAGTAAAATACTGTCAATTTGCGGCACACCGTACTGAAAATTACTGCTTTGAAGTAATATTTCAAATTCATTTGTGCTGTTATAAAAAGCACCTAAATTTACAGCAAGCTTTGGGTTAGCTTCATTTTTAAATTTACCTACTTTGCCACATTCTATAACTGCATTATCATTAATCCAGATCTTATGCGCTGTTTGTATAAATTCCGTTTTTACAGCATATAACTGCTCTTTATTATTAACAAGTACTTTTAGCCTATAAGTTGCATACCCCTGAGGCATTAATTTTTTATTTTTATAGTTATAATTTTTAAAACTTCCTGGAATATTAATTAACCCTGTTTTTTTTGCATCTTTCTTATTCTTAAAATTCTCAGGTGTCAGCAGTTGATCATAATAAAATTCCCACTGCCCATCTAGTTTAACTACTCCCTGTTTTTTAAAATCCCAGTTTCTTAAATCCAATATTCCGTCTCTAGCTATAGGCTTTTTATTTAACACTTCTCTATTTTTATTAATAAAAGTTAACGTAAGTGCACATCCTACAGCTAATAATATAATAAAAAAAATCACCCTACGAATAACTAACTTACTAATTTTCATAAAATTCTCCTCGTTTTATAATAAACAACTCCAGTTTACATTAAATGCAAATAATTTTAATCTTATATAAACATCTTATCAAAATTTGAAGAATTTTTCTATATTTTAATGGCATTTAAACTCGAAATTTGAAATTTACTTATGCATTGGTAAAAAATTTGAAAATATAAATAGAATATTGTTAGTAAAAAATTACTGTAGGTAGTAAATATTTTAACACGCTAAAAACTAAAAAATGCTTAGTGCTACAGCACTAAGCATTTATTAGTTGAAAAAGTTCTTGTTTATTTCTTGGTATAGTCTCTGTAGATTTTACTTTTCCACTTTTAATTAAATTTTCAAAAGTCTCAAGAATCAAAGGCTTTTGAAGATAACACTCATTTATAAGTTTATCATCTGAGAAAATTTCGTAAGGAGTACCTTCCTTAACTATTTCTCCATCCTTCATAACAAAAATATAATCTGACCAGGAATAAGCAATTTCCACATCATGAGTTGAAAGTATTACAGTAATCCCTTTTTCATTAATATCATCAAATATATCAATAATTTGACTGGAGTGTTTTGGATCAAGACTTGAAGTAGGTTCATCAAACACTATTACTTCAGGATTCATAACAAGTATATCGGCAATTGACACTCTTTTCTTTTGTCCATAACTTAAAAAATGTACAGCCTTTTCTCTATAATCATACATACCTATATTTTTTAGAGCTTCATCAACTCTTCTTCTAACTTCAGTTTCTTCAAGTTTTAAATTCATAGCTCCAAAAGAAACCTCCTGATACACACTAGCAGAAAAAAGTTGATTTTCAGGATCTTGAAACACTATTCCTATATTTTTTCTTAGTTCTAATAAAGATTTTTGATTATATTTTACGGCATTACCTTTATATATTAGACTCCCACCACTTGGCTTTAATACCCCATTAAAATTTAGAAACAATGTAGATTTCCCTGAACCGTTTACACCAATAAAAGATATCTTTTTTCCTTTTTCTATTTTTATATTTACACTTTTTAAAGCTTTAGTACCATCTGGATATTTAAAGCTTAAATCTTTTGTTTCGAGTATGTATTCTCTCATTAAATGACGCCTCCAAAAATGTTCTTACTTAGACTTATAGCTACTAATATTGCTTCTATAATTACTATAATAAATATGTTTTTATATGAAATCTTAAACTTATCTTCTATTAAATTTATTTCTCCGTCATAGCATCTAGATTCCATTGCAGTATAAATATCCTGTGATCTTTTATATGAACTTATAAACAATGAAGTAACCAATTTTCCCAAAGAACTATATGCTGTATTAATTCTTGAATATCCAAGCCTTGAATTTTGTGATATAAAAATCATATTAGCTGTATCTAAAAGTACAAAAATAAACCTGTATACAAGTCCCATTAGTTCTACAAATAACTTAGGCGCTTTGAGTTTTCTAAGCACAGTTAAAATTTCAAACACAGGAGTTGTTAATGCTAAAAAGTATAAACACGAAACCGAAGCCAGTGCTTTAAAAAATATTTTTGAAGCCATAAAAATACTTTCCTTTGTACAGCCAAGTTTAACACTAAATATAGAAAAACTAAATATTACTTCTCTACTATTTCCAACAGTATTTATTGCTATTGTAACGATTCCAATAACTAAGAAAACTAAAGGAATCAAAATCAATTCCCCATAAGATTTAGCTGGTATTTTCCCTTTAAAAACAGTTACAGCAGCCATAAATAATATTACTAATATGGAATACACTATGTTATTTAGAGATATACATAATATCATAGTTAAAATAGAAAATATAAACTTTTCCATAGGATTCGCTTTTCTAAGCTCAGATATATAAGCTAATTTATCTATAGAAATCATTTTTTGCCACTTCCACCCTTTTTAGACTTACCTTTCAAATATCCTAAATAATAACATACAACCCCTGAACCAATAGCAGCCTGTAGTGCAAATAAAAGGCTTTCTATTTCACTACTTGGTGGTTGCCAAATTGGTGAAGCCCACTGTTTATAATTTGGTTTAATTTGTGTAATTGCTTTTTCTGCTTGATCATCAGACCCTGCAAATTCAGCATTTTTTAAGAATAACAAAGGAATTACAGCAATTACTATTACTAAAAAGGCTAATATCATATTCTTTTTTAATAAACTATTGTTTTTAGTTCGTATATTCATATATCTAAGCCTCCTTTGCTATAACATTTAATTCTATAAGTTCTTCTTTATTATAATTATTTAAAATATTAAAAACTATCACTGTTAATATTCCTTCACTTATTGCTAATGGAATTTGTGTTACAGCAAATATGCCCATAAACTTTATTACAGACGCTGTAATTCCACCTGACACATCTGGAAATGCTAATCCAAGTTGAATAGCAGTTGTAACATAAGTCATTAAATCTCCCATCATTGCTGCAGAAAATACTGCTATAGAATGCGATACATTTAATTTTTTTAACAACTTGTACAAAAAATATGATACTAATGGTCCAACTACTGCCATAGAAAATGTATTAGCCCCTAAAGTTGTTAATCCTCCATGTGCGAGAAGCAAAGCTTGGAAAATAAGAACTATAAGACCTAAAACACTCATAACCGTAGGTCCAAAAAGTATAGCTCCAAGACCTACTCCTGTTGGATGTGAACAACTTCCTGTCACTGATGGTATTTTTAAAGCAGAAAGTACAAAAGCAAAAGCTCCTGCCATAGCTATTAACATCTTGGTTTTAGGATTCAATTTTATTTTTTCCTTTATGGAAAATAGTCCAACTACTACAAAAGGTATACATATAACTCCCCAGGCAATACACCACTTTGGCGGAAGAAACCCTTCCATAATATGCATTGCAAATACATTTTTAGGGATACATAACATTGCAATAAAAATTCCTAAAGAAATTTGGTACTTTTTTGACATGATTACACCCCTCTTATTCTATAGATAACTATAATATTTAAAATAATAATGGCTATGTTAATGCTAATAATGCTGATAAATCTTAATAAAATTCTGTTGTTTCAAAAATAAAAGGAACTTCTTTTGGAAGTTCCTATAATCAACTCTGAAAGCACTCACACCGTTATATCAAATAGATCAACTATTATAATTAAGTTGTAATAATATATAAAATAACAGTTTTTATAAAATTTTCTTTCCCTCCGAAAGATTGCAGCAAATAGTATGTAGGCAGGTCTCCTGACTCACGGGTCTTCCGCCTTCTTCCTTCCCAGGTAAAAAATAGTACCCAGTGGATTTAGAATTTGTCGCCGTATACAGTAGCGGGGGCTGTAGTGGATTTTCACCACTTTCCCTTTTAATTAACATTATAAACCTAACACTTTATTATTTAATTTTACAATTAAAATTGTACATTATTTTTCAAATTATGTCAATGTGGCTGCTAATATATAAATTATGAATTTATATATATTTCATTATATCAAAAAAATTATTAAAATTATAATAAGATATTTTTTCTTTCTCACAATATTCTTTTAAAAATGACTTTGCAAAAATTACATCTGCATTTTTAGATGCACATATGTCTGAATGTCCATCACCAATATAATAAACTTTATAACCCTTACTTTTAAAATCATCTACTATATCCCTCTTACAGTTTCCACAAAATGCACATTCTTTTGATGAATTTAAAAAAGATAATTTCCATCCTTCATTATATTTTGCACTATTACAAATAACTTTTAGATTTTCAAGCCCATATCTTTTTAATATTTCACTTATATAAACATCATATCCATCAGAAGCTATAACCATCTCGTAAGAATTTTTCTTCATTTCTTCTATGAATTCAATAAATCCTTTATTTATATCAAACTTTTTAACAAAGTCTTTTATGTAATTATCATCATATTTAATTAAATCCCACTGCATTTTGCCGCACTTTTCTGTTCCTATTTTTTTATCTACCCACAAGTCTCCTACTTCCTTCCAGCCTTCATTTGCCAGTTCCTTTATTATAGAAAAACCTACATCCTGTACTGTTATAGTTCCATCAAAATCAACAACAAAAGCTTTTTTCAATTTAGTTCCTCCTTAATTTACAACGACTTTAATTCTAAATTTCAATTTAATATAAAACCATTCATATTAAAAAAAGAAATAACAGGTAAAATATACAGAATCAATAAATCTTATTTAGTGGAAATTTCTTTCTCCCACTAAGTAAGATGAATTACCTATAGAAGCAGCTACCGTTATATCACACTTTAATAAAACTCGGAACATTACAGCAACCATCCATCTGATAAACAATATATTTACAGGTTATTTCTTTCATATACATTATATTTTTTTAGGCACTCTGCCTTCAAAAGCACTGTAAGAGTACATAAGTACGGATATGGCATAAGAATTTATAATAGTCATAATTAATGTCTCTACTATTCTCGGAATCCATAATATCATAAACCCTTTAGCTGCAAGAGCTGGTGTAAACATCAATATAAAATAGGTATTTATAGTGGATACTATAACTCCAGATATACCTACAGAAATAACTAATTTAAAGAAATTATTATAAACATAACTATAATTATTATTATTATGTTTATTTATTATATTATTTATTATAAGAAGAGTAAATCCTATAACTCCACTTAATATAAGTCCAACACCAACATACTGAGCTTTCTTACCCATAAGCATAAGCATTTTTCCCAAATAAGAATTATGCATAGTTAGAATTACTATAGTGTTAAAGACTCCCACTAAAGTTAGTAAACTAAAGAAAATAACATAATATTTTTTCAAATTTTCTATTGGAATATTTCTTATTTTCTTCCAAATTACAGCTGGTAAAAAACCTGCTAAAATATTAGTTAAAGTGAATACTGGTATATATGCTCCCATAGGCATTACAATTGTTCCTAATATATCCACCATGCCGCCTGCTATTGCCCCATACAGCGGACCAAAAAGCAAACCGGGAAGTACATAAAAAATTGCACCGAAGCTTATCCTCATAGTAAGAACACCACCAGCAGTAATCATTATAGAAAATGACCTCAAAACTACCGCTATACTAATACATAAAGCTGTTGTTACAAGAAACTTTGTATTCATTTTACTTTTCATTTTACTTTCTCCTATACAAATATTAATGAAATGTATACGTTTTATTCTTTTAAGCACAACACCTCTTTTCTCTTTAATGCGTGTCACATTAAAGAGAAAAGAGGTATAAAAATACAAAATCCCTTTAATGTAACAGTGGAAGCAATATTGTATCATAAGCTTGTATGCTTTTCGTTTAGAGACAACCTCCCATTCTCTAACACTTGATGCACAATATTTACTCTGCTACTTTAATTATAATTATACAAAATTTGGATAAGTATGTCTATATATTTTGGTAAATATTTTATTCTATTATTCAAAATATTTTCTAAATAAGTGCTATTTATACAAAAATCACCAACTGCTACCTGCTTTCTTTACCCCTTCTATAAGCTCATTGCATTTATCTACATCACTTTGATTTCCAAACATTATCTTATTATTAACAATTTTATAACTCCCCTGTTTTGATTCCATGAATTCAAGATATTTGTCCATTTTTTCTCTTAGTACTTTCTTTTCATTAATATCTTTTATACTCTTATCATATTTTTCTTTTCTCCAAAAATTAAATTCATTTATCAGATTTTTTTCAAATATAGTATTTTCACTTTTAAACTCCGACATCTTTTTATCAAAATTTACTTTGTTACTATTTATATCAGATTCATATTTAGCAAGCGCCTTATTTAATTCACTTAAACTATTTCTAAATTCTTTAATTTTATCTTCACTTCTTAAAACATTATTAGAAATAATATGATTTTTTGAAGTATTTTCCTTAAGCTCACTATTGAAAGTTTTACTAATAGAATAACTTTTATTAGCCTCTTCCTTTACAATTGCAACCAAAGAATTCAGCTTACCATAATCATCTTTTTCTTTATTTTTCAATAATATAGGATTATCATTTACTTTACTTTCACATAATGCCATTATATATTTCCCTGCTGCTAATTCTTTAGAGTTTTCCTTTACGGCATTTGTAAAATTACACAATGAAATAAAGAGAAGTATAGAAGAAAATGTAAGTAATCCAACCTTTTTCTTACCTTTAAAAAATATTTTATTTCTTATAACATATACCACTAGGGTTAATAAATAAACTATAATAGCATTATGAATAAATATCATAAAGTTATTATTAGAACCTTCTCTTCGCTGAGTAACTGTAGGGTATAACATTAAAGTTCCTATTAAAATCAAAGCAATTGATAAAATCCTGGATATGATCTTTTTTCCATTTTCCTTTTTAGTGTTAACTGTCTCTTGTTCATTAGTATTTTGTTCCAATTTTTTGCCTCCTAAACTTTTTATTAATTAAAAGTCAAAAGTTGCTTATGCCTTCTGACTTTAAAATCCTCATAATTTACTGGTTAAACTTACCTTGACTATAAAGTATCGTGTTTTTTGCTAAAATCTGTACATCCCTAATCTCTTTCTTTAATGAAAACAACACCTCTTTGTTCTATACTTTTTTCCATAATTATGATATACTTCATATGAAAATTAGTAAATTGATTTTCGTATTTTGGTTTATTTTGTGAAACTTAATTAACTTAAAAGGAGGATGATATATTCATGGATCACAAAAGTACAATTGTAGCAAAAGCCTCTATAAAAATGGCAATATCCTCAAGAGAAAATGAAGATAAACTTATAGAAGCCTATAAGAGTAAAGGAATGTTAGTTACTGCAGTAGATATTGGTGGTGACTTTTCTAAATTTACTACAAAGGTTATTGAAAGAGCTCTAGTAGCTTCAAAAAGAAGTGGACTTATAAAAGATTGTCATGTACATGATGGAGCTGTGGCTGGTGCTACTAAAGATGCTTTATGCGAACTTGCACCTAAAGCTACCGGATTAAACGTAGGTGGAAAAATAGGTATAGCTAGATCTGGTGAGCATTTAAGTGTATGTATATTTTTAAGTATAGGTCTTCTTCATTTAAATGAAGTTACTATAGGCCTTGCCCATCGTTCTATACCCGATATCTATTAAAACATATTCCAAAATAACCAGTCAACTATTAGTTTATTTTAAATTATGCTATATCAGTTTAATCTACTTTATTGTGTGACATAAAATATTCACCATATCTTTGACTTGTTATTTTCTTTCATATGGCTAATTGAAATTTTTCATCTAGTCACTTATTATTTTTATCATTAAATGAGAATATTAGGAATTTCACATTATTTATTGACATTTAATATGATTTACTATATTATTGTTTCTAACGTATCTTATTTTAGTTTTTAGAATGAATTTTTCTAAAAATATTTGTAGCAAATTAAAACCTAAATGTGTATTATAAACAGTATGTTTTGTAGCATTAAGTAGTATGGTAGTAGCATAGTAGAATTTAAGATTAATTAAGCTATCT
This sequence comes from Clostridium muellerianum, assembly GCF_012926525.1. Taxonomy (GTDB): domain Bacteria; phylum Bacillota; class Clostridia; order Clostridiales; family Clostridiaceae; genus Clostridium_AM; species Clostridium_AM muellerianum. The sequence continues at coordinate 107,229 of NZ_JABBNI010000012.1, read as the reverse complement.
TTAAATTTAAAATAGCTTTTATTTTTATAACTTAATATTTTAGGAGGATGGTAGTATGGTAGCGAAAAAATTATTGTGTGCAACTTGCGCACTATTTCTAGGTATCTCTGTTTTTACAGGATGCTCTTCAAACAATAGCCAAAATGAAAACAAATCTAACAAGGTGGTAAACATTGGAATAAGTCAACTTGTAGAACATCCAGCTTTAGACTCAACTCGTAAGGGCTTTATAGATGCTCTTAGTTCTAAAGGATACAAGGATGGAGATAAAATCAAAATAGATTTTCAAAACGCACAAGGTGATATACCAACAGCTCAAACCATCGCAAGCAATTTCGTTTCAAACAAAAAAGATTTAATACTGGCAATAGCAACCCCTGCAGCTCAAGCAGCTTATAATAGTACAAAGGATATTCCTATACTTATAACTGCTGTAACTGATCCCGTTAAATCTGGACTTACAAAATCTATGGATAAGCCAGGTACAAATGTTACAGGTACCAGTGATGCGTTACCTATGGACAAACAATTTGAATTGATAAAAAAATTATCACCTAACTGTAAAAAAATAGGTGTATTATATAATACCAGTGAAGCAAATTCAGAATTTCAAGTAAAACTTGCTAAAGAGCAAGCTGGAAAAATGAATTTAGAAATAGTTCCTGTGGGAATTACTAGTTCTAATGAAATAGCTCAAGCTTTAAGCACTTTACTTTCTAAAGTTGATGTTTTATATACACCAACAGATAACTTAGTGGCATCATCTATGTCCATTATAAGTTCAAAATGTATTGAAAAGAAAATACCTATAATAGGTGCTGAAAAAGCTCATGTAGAAGCTGGAGCTCTTGCCACTGAAGGTATAGATTACTACAAACTTGGTTTCCAAACAGGACTTATGGCGGTAGATATTATAAATGGTAAAAAAACTGCTGATATGCCTGTACAAACTTTAAAGGAAACAAAACTTACAATAAATGAAAATACCGCTCAAAAACTTGGTATCACTATCCCAGATGATTTAAAATCAAAAGCAGAAATAGTTAAAGGTGGTGCTAAGTAATGGATGGGTTCATTATAAATATATTAGAACAAGGTTTTATATTCTCAATAATGGCTATTGGAGTTTATATAACTTATAAAATATTGGATTTTCCAGATCTATCAGTGGACGGAACCTTTGCTTTAGGGGCGGCAGTTACTGCCACCTCCCTACTAAAAGGTATAAATCCTTTTATGTCCTTAATTTTAGCTTTTATAGTAGGTTGCTTGGCAGGAGGAGTTACTGGACTTCTTCATGTTAAACTTAAAATAACTAACCTGCTTTCAGGTATTTTAGTGATGATAGGTCTTTATTCTATAAATTTAAGAATAATGGGTAAAGCGAATATTCCATTATTCGCACAAAGTACTATTTTTTCTAGCAGCATTTCTCCAGTAATTATAATTTTTATATTTGCTATTTTAACTAAAATTGCATTAGATTTATTTTTAAAAACTAAACTTGGTTTTGTATTAAAAGCCACAGGGGACAACCCTCAAATGGTGACTTCTTTAGGCATTGACATAGGAACTATTAAAATAGTAGGTCTTATGCTTTCAAACGGTTTAGTTGCAGTATCAGGTTCTATGATGGCTCAATATCAGAGATTTTCTGATGTAGGTATGGGCACTGGAATTATAGTAATGGGTTTGGCTTCAGTTATACTTGGAGAATCTGTTTTTAAAAAAGCTCACTTTTTACTCCCAACAACCACTGCAATTTTAGGATCAATATTATACAAAACTAGTTTATCTCTTGCTTTAAAGTTAGGCTTACCTCCAACAGATTTAAAGCTTATAACCTGCATAATTGTTATTATGGCTTTATCTTTAAATGGCAAAAAGTTAAATTTAGGCTTTAAAGCTTTAAAAAGCTTTACTTCAGGAGGTGTAAAAATTGCTTCAAATAAAAAATCTGCAAAAAGTTTTCAATAAAGATACAGTAAATGAAAAAACAGTATTTAAAAATTTAAACTTTCATATAAATAAGGGAGATTTTATTACTATTGTAGGAAGTAATGGAGCTGGTAAATCCTCACTTTTAAATTTGGTATCTGGTTCACTATTACCAGATGGTGGTTCTATTAATTTAAATGGAATGGATATTTCTAATCTTCCTGAACATAAAAGGACAAAATTTATTGGCAGGGTATTTCAGAATCCTGCTTTAGGTACTTCTCCTTCTATGACCATATTAGAAAATTTGTCCATGGCTTATAATAAAGGTAAAAAATTTGGACTAAGCTCTGGTGTTTCCAAAAAAAATATAGTTTTTTTTAAAGAGATATTATCTAATCTTTCTTTAGGGCTTGAAAATAACCTAAATACAAAGGTTGGCTTATTATCTGGTGGTCAAAGGCAGGCTTTATCTCTGCTTATATCCACCATATCGAATCCTGATTTATTATTATTAGATGAGCACACTGCAGCCTTAGATCCAAAAACATCTGAAAATATAATAGAATTAACTAAAAAAACTGTAGCTGAAAAAAATATAACCACCCTTATGATAACACATAATTTAAATCACGCTATAGATATAGGAAATAGACTGATAATGCTTCACGGTGGAGAAATAATTTTAGATATAAGTGGTGAAGAAAAGAAATCTCTAACTATAACTAAACTTTTGGATTTGTTCAACAATAAGAAGTGTGAAGATTTTATAAGTGATGAATTAGCTCTTTCTTAAAACTTTTAAGGTCTACAAAGGAATTAAGGAGTCTTATGTTATTAAATAGCATAAGGCTCTTTATCTTTAATATTTACTATATATTTAGTTAGTGATAACAATAGCTTAGCTAGCTGTATTATAATTTACTTAATGAAAAAATATCACTTGTGAAGGTAAAACAATCAAATTAGTTAAACCTAATACAAATGATATTATACTGGTGTTTGAACAGTATTTACTTCAGTAGCTATAACATTTTCTTGTAACTTATTAATACTCAATACATCTTCAACATCTTTAGTTTCATCAAATGCAGGAGCTAAAAGTTCTGCATCTTTAATTTCACTATTTACCCTTCCACAAATGGATTCTCTAAAGTGATCTAATTCTTCTTGAGATATCCCTGGTATTTTTTGAATTAACAGCTTATCAAATTCTTTTCTCTTTTGCTCTCCTGCCTGCCCTATAAATTTAAATTGCTGCTCTACTATATAATAAATATCTTTAGCAATTTTATAATTCTCATCATATTTATCTATACCTAATTGTTTTATAAGAACCTGCCTTTTCTTTTTGAGATAAGTAACTCCTACCGCTATGCCATAAGAAGCTAAAGCTCCTAAAATACTTATTACTCCCTGTGAGATTATACTTGCTACTTCATTTCCTAACATGTCATTTTCCTCCTGTATTTTTAATAATTTAAAAAATAGGTATTTTATTAACTTCATGAACATAAGTGTCTCCTGGGATGCCTTTTTTCCCATTAACCCCACCTACAATTTTTTACTTGTAATATTTTCTCAAACCTAAAAATCATTTTTTTACAAGGCTTGGTGGTATACTTTTTGCTCAAAAATAGAAAATTCCCATATAAAAAGTAAAGTTCTCATCTTATCCTTTAATTGATAAAATGAGAATTTAGAAAAGATTTCTGACAAAGCTCTCCACTAACCAGATATTCTTTTACTTCCACCATGTCCATTATTGTCATTCCAACAAACTGAAATCTCACCTTTTTTCATAACAAAATAGTTTCCTCTATCTAAATGTATACCAATTCCTCCATCAGTACGTGGTTCAATATATGCTTTAGTTCCTGGTACTTGGAATACTCCCTCAGGAATAGTTTCCGGATACTTTGATACTGTTTGAATTTTTACTGGTGCTGCCACTGTAATTTGTGTTTGACTTGATACTGTTTGTCCAGTAATTCCTTTTACTATAGCTGTTGCCAACTTTTCTGGATCATATTTATCACAATCACTCTTTGTATCACAAAAAAAAGGTTCTATTAATATAGAAGTCATATTGGTATATTTAAGCACATATAGTCCGCTTCTTAATTGGCTTCCTCTATTTCTAAAACCTAAAGCATTAGAGATCTCACTACATATTCTATCTGCATAGAATTTTCCCGAATCACTTATATATTCAACTTCACAACCATTAGCTTTATCTGTTTCATAAGCGTTTACATGAAAACTTAAATGAATGGATGAACCTATAGAATTAGCCTTATTAACTCTATAGGCAAGACTCTGACCTAAAGATAATGCAGGGCTTGCTGATGGTGTACAATCATAACAAGTATGTCCTAAACTCTGCAATTTTTCAATTACTAAAACACCATATTGTCTGCAATCATATTCCTCATTCCTGTACCCTTCCGCCCCTCTGTCTTCACCTATCCCATGTCCAAAATCATAAGTTATTATCATAAATTCATCTCCTATTTAAATATCTTGTCTTTAACTTCTTTAATGTCTTCCTTAATACCATTTAGTCCTTTTTCTATACATTCAAACTTATCTGTAAGTTTTGATATAATGTCTTGGTACTTCTCTTCTCTCTTTGAATTTTCTTTTAATACAAAAAATAGCAGTGCTACAAAAAGTGCTGCCCATAATCCCTGCTGCAGTGCAAGCTTAAATACTTCATTTTCCATATTACGTCTCCTGCAAATAAGGCATCTTCAAAAAAATAACAAGTCCATATGCTATTCTATTTTTTGTAATACTTACTACGTCCACAGAACCCTTAGATAGCTTAAGCTTCTGCGGAACCTGTATCCTTGTCTTACCCAAAATATTTGTCGCATATTGGACCTGTTATTTTCTTTCAGATGCCTAATATATTATATTTGTATTTTGTTTTTAAATGACTTTTTAATAATTATCTATTATAAATTACACAATACATCAATATAAACAATAGCATAATCATTGCCATCTGCCTCTGGTACTTTAACAAAATTTGCAAATGTTCCTGATCCTAATATTTTTCCGTTAGTATAATAATCTATTATAGGTTCTTCCTTTATATCCATAAAAACTTTAATACTCATTTCACTAATTTCTATATAAATACCTGTTTCTACAATACTTTTGGAACTTACACCTATATCTACTGATGCTATTTCCATATAATCTTCAATATTATCAATTTCTAGTTTTTCTCTTTTGTATGTGCATAATTCTAAAACAGTATCCTTTAAATTTAAAAATATCCCACTATTTACAGTATCAAAAATAGGTATTATTAAATCTTTGTAATCTTCTATATTGGTATCTAATTTTAACTTAAATAAAACATTATTGTTAAAATAATTTTTATAACTATATGGAATTACACTATTTTTACTCTCAACCCCATCTAGTTTCTGAATAAAAGATATTTTAGAACTACAATTTGGTACTTCTTTTTTAATATAAAATCCTACTGCTGAAACTTTATTGTTATTTCCTGTATATAATTGCATTGTATTAAGTCCAAACTTCAAACTATATTTTTTAATTAATCTATACATAAGAGCTTCTTCAAAATAATACTGCTTGAATGTGTCTTGTAAAACTAATTTCTTATCATTTATTACTACATAAGGTTTTTTCTCATCGCTCAAACATAAATTCGTTTCATGATCTTTACCAGAATTAATTTGTACCGTATATACATTCATGTCATTTTCCATATTAAATATTATAAAATCTTGTGCTAATATATTATGTTTATTTCCTTTATCATAATAAGCATAACTTTTAAAATTGTAATTGTTATACCATAAATTTAACAAATTATTTTCATAGGATATTTTATCACTTGGTATACTGCTCTTAATATTTTGAGAACTAAAATCTAATATTAAAGGTTTATCATTATTTATCATAATAACCCTTGGACAAAAATGAGCAAATATAACTTCACTTTCAAATTTATGTCCTGAATCAATAAAATGAAGATTATCAGGTATTATATCCTTTAGTTTATATAACTTATTGTTAGCTAAAAATTTTTCTGTATAATAATTTAAGTCTATCAAATCTATACCATATTTTTTAGCAAGTTCTTTTTTTACTCTATTAGCCACAGAGTTTATATTTTCACTAGTACGATATGGATATAAATTGTAATCTATAGTTCCTGGTTCTATAGTTGCTTGAGTAGTTAATAAAAATGGCTGTATGTCTTTTGAATAACACCATTTTATTATATTCTCTATATCCCCTCTAAACTTTTCTTTATAGTCCTTTGTAGAAACCTTTCCAATTCTATCATTGATACCAAATCCTATACCAACCATCTTTACATCTGAATATATGCCACTAAATATAGCATCTATGTTTTTATATCCCCATTGGGCTATTTGTCCACTAAATCCAGCATTATATATACGTGCAATTTTAGAATTGGTATGTTTTCTTATTAAATCCTGAAGATAAGTAGTAAAAACATTAGGTGGTTCATGATCTGTACCTATAGAATTACCAATCCATCCAGTAGTATTGTATCCATCATAAGTACTATCCCCAAAAAAAGCTACAGGAAACTTTTCTCCATTTTCCCAAGCCACCCATGCATCTTGAAATGTTATTTTATTTTCAATCATATTTACTCTATTCTCACTATTATTTGTTTCTAAGAATTTCATTTTATTAAATATGTTTTTAGCTGCATTTTTCAAAGTTATGACTTCCTTTCTATTATTTATGTTTACATATATAATGTATACGTTCTCCATTATGTTCATATAGTATTTTAATATTTAAAAGTATAAAATAAATAAAAAAGACTATCTCTAGTCCATGGTTAAGCTTCATGATATTATTATATTTTATCTTTTAACATCATAATTTCAAATTCACTTTCCAACAAATCAATTGGTTTATACTCATTGCAATTATAAATCATCCTGCAATCTTTCTTTTCTGAATTATCAGTATAGGCAAGTAGTTTAACATCTTTTAAATCTCCAAATTTATTTATCAATAAATTCTTTGTAATTATTGCCACATCATTAAATCCATTATTTTTAAAATTATTTTCATCTAGTATTTGAGAAGAAGATTGTATTATATTAGTTTTATTTAAGGTATATAAAATGTTACTTTTATCTTGTATTAAATATTTTGTTGTTATTATCTCTTCCATATTACTCCACCCTGCTTATACTTAAAAAATCATTAGGAAAATCAATAGAAAAATATTTACCACTACCAATATTGCCTCTATCTATTCCTAAGTCAGTATTCTTATCTTGTCTTTTAGTTAGTACACTTAAATCATCTGTTCCATATTTTTTAAACCAATCTTGTAATTGAGTATCATCTTTAGGTTGTCCTAACTGTTTATAGAATTCTGACTTTGTGGATATATAATTATCATTTTGTTTTATTAAATAATAAATCATTATTACTTTGTTTCTCCTTCCTTATAATTGCCTAGGTAATTGAGGTACTATTATTAAACCTGATATTATAGTTCCATTATTTAACTGAATACTTATCAAAAAGTTACCTGAAATCATTGGTGTTCCCTTTAAACAATTTTTATCAAATATCATTCCTTGTGGTAATCCTTCTATATTTTTTATTGTATTTTCTTCAAAGTCCATATCGTATTCAATATAAGAATATTTTTGTGCTACAATTTTAAAATCTTTCATTTCATTTTTAATATCTTTTTCATTAATTTTTAATATATCTCCATTATGATAAGGTATATAATATTTTACTGTTATAATATTATCTTTAATTATTAGTTTATTTCTAGAAACTTTATGAATATACTTAGTAATTGATTGTTCTTTATCTGCATTTATTTTTAAATATTTTAGAATACCTTTGCTATCTTTACCACTAACATAACAAGTTGATTTATTAAAAACACTTTTTAAATTATATCTCTTTTTATTCAATACATAAGTTGAGTTTTCTTTTTTATCTTTATTATTAATTAATAGAAATGATTTAGGTATTTGAACCTTATTTTTTATTATAATGCTACTATAACTTTGTATTATCTTGTTTTTTTCTTTTTCTTTTACAAAAATGCTTTTACTAAATTCACAGTTTTTACTATTTACAAACATACCAATTCATCTCACTTCTTGTTTTTAAGGTACTTCCTCAGCATCTATTGTAATTGCACCATCACCTTTTATTACAATTGGAATCTCTTTTTTACCTATTTCTGATATTGTATCAATAATATTATTTTTCCCATTACTTAAGAATACAGCATTACCATTTATAGTGAATTGCAGTTTTGCAGCTGTATTTTCATTTAAATAATTTTTAGCTGCTACAGTTATATGTGTACTTATATCTTTTCCTTCATAACTATAGTCTTGTAATTCATACTCAATATTAACATGTATTGGTACATATGGAGAATATACTTCTACTTCATTTAATCCATTAATAATCCATATATTTTCTGATAAGTCAGCTCCTATATGATATGGTTTATTAGCTAATGTATTTGTAATAACAAACTTTTCTTTTTCAAAATTTATGAAATAGCATTCTGTATCTGAAGCTGCTGCTAAAAATGTGTTATTTCTAACTCCTATAAATCCTCTAAGACAACTATTTATTTGTAAGAAATTTTTATAAGTTATATCTTTTGTAATTCCATCAATTTCAAAAGTATATATGCCATAGTAAGGAAAATTATTTGGAGTTGAGGCAAACCTCTCATAAACTGCTATATTTAAATAAGATTTATTATTGATTGTAGTTATAAAAGGTTCATAATGTATATGAGCAGAATTAGTTAATATTGGTTTTGTTATTGAATCTTCTATATCTCCTGTGTCGTAAACTTTTTCAGTACAAATATTTTTTATATCACTTTGTGTTATATCAAAATGATATTTAATTATTTTTATTTTATGTGAAGTTAAATCTTGAAATGTTGAGAATACACTAAAATCCGTATCTGAGCTTGATACTAACTCTGAATAACAGGTACTATAGTAATTTTTATCATTTCTTTCAATAACAGGAATTTTTTCTATACTTCCTATTATTTTATTATATCTTTTTATATAATGGTATCCTACACCACTTGTTTGTCCATAATATATAAAAGTATCAGTTTCTTTTATTGGACTTGACCAAGAATTACTACCTAAATCATCTATAACAGAAAAAGTTAATGAATTCTTTTCTATTTTAAATAAACAATCTTTATAGCTTGAGTCATAATAACGACAATTCCCTAAACAATATAAATATCTTTTATCTTGTCCTATATACGATCTTAATTTTAAAAAAAGAATATAACTGTTATCAAGATGAGCATAACTTACTTCCTTCAAGACATTAATTCTACCGTCATATTCTTTTATCTTTAAAAGATATCCATAAGCATTCCCCTCTTCAAAAGTTGTAAATATATAACTTATAGTTGGATCATATCTATCATTTGCGATAATATTTCCTGTTGATTTATTATGATTTATTCCTCCTTGGTTTAATATAAGTCTTTGATTCATACCCAAGTCAAGGTAATTTCCATACATATGAAACATTTGTAATGGTTTTGGAGTCATTGTTTTCTTATCATAGTACATACCATTTATTATATAACCTAATGGTGTTTCAACTACTTTTTGTATCATTCCATTTATATATTCTGAATTAAGGATTTTTGCCATGAAAAATTCCTCCTTTTTACTAATTTTATTATCTTTAACAAACTGTCATATAAAGATTTGCATCAAATTGCCCTTTTATAAATACTTTTAAATTAGGACTTATTCCTAATATATATTTTTGCGTGTTTTGAGGTAATATAAAAACATCTAAGATTGTAATATTATTATCTGTTATTACTAAATGTAATTGATTTTCCGGTTTAATATCCGTTTCTTTATCCACACTATCAATATTATTTTTGATAGTAAATTCACTATTTGAAATTGCATGATATTTATTTGAAACAAAAATATCTTTAATATCAGTTAATAAATTTACACCCTTAAAACATTCTTTTGTCCAATGATTTTCATATATACTCAAACCTTCATTATCTTCTTGATAATTAATCTTTATATCCCCACTAAATTTTACATACACCTGTAATAATGTATTGCTTGCATATATTACATCAAAGGTATCTTCTTTTGCTTGTATCCACTTACCTTCACCATCATATTTTAAATCTAAATTATCTATTTCTTCTATATCTTGTGGAGTATCCATGGCCAACAAGTAGGCAAATCTTATCTTTTTAGTAGTAATCAATTCATTCCAAAAAACGTCATTAATTTTATTGAATTCATCTATATCCATACCTTTAACTCTAACACTTTCAGTATCTAAATTAACATTTATCCACTTTTCACCTTTAAATGTCTTCCATATAGTGCCTCCATCCACACTGCAAACTACCTTTAAGTTTTTACTATTTGCAGTTAATTTAAAATAGTCTATATGTTCTACATTAGAAAGATTCATATCTCCAGTTGGTATTAATAATCTATCATATGGTATTGCTATTACTTTCAAATTTTCAGTTACTCCATGTTCAAAAGTGCTAAACTCTTCAACTCTTTTAAAATCAGATTTTTCAAAATGAACACTATATTCTATTTTAGTTTCTAATTCTCTTTCAACCTGAAACTTATAATTATGCTCAGTTTTTAAGTGTGCCTTGCCATCAAAAACTACCATATTGTCTTGTATAAAATCATTAGCTTCTCCACTAATAAACTCGTTTTTTGTTACTATAATATCTTGAGTACCTAAATTATACTTAAGAATATTCACTGACGGCACCTTAAAATCTGTTGTATTAATAGGAATGTTGACTATTTCAGGCTTTTCAGGGCTACCCACTATGCCCGTTTTAGATATTTGTCTTAATCCAGTTACAATAATTTGTCCAGCTTCAATTGCATCTATAGTAATAAACTTTCTTTTACTTTCTGAATAAGCTAATAATTGATTATTCTTTTTATTTACTACATCTACATCTTCAAGTTCCTCAAATTTAGTTATTCTTTTATTAATCATTTCTCTATATATTTTTTCACTGGTCCAACCTGTTCTATTAGAAATTACGCTATCATCTAAAAGTACATCATTTAATGTTACATTAAAAAATTCACTCATATAGTCACCACCTACCCATTTATAACAAGTTGAAAATCTCTAACACAAAAATTATAATTGTTTGGATTTTTAGTTATCTTTATAAATACATCTTTGCTTTGTCCTTGTAATAAATCTAAACTTATTGTATTTAAATATGTTACACCATCTAAACTTAGTTGTATTAAATCATCACTTATAGTTTCTATTCCTAGTTTCAATTCCTTATAATCTATAGAATCTACATTTTTAATGGTTATACTTTCCTGTAAATCCTTTAATGTAGTTGGAATTGTGCTAGTTACTACTGAACCATTATAAATTATTTCTAATTCATATTGACTAAAAACATATACATCACCATAGATTAAATTCAATAAGTCAGATCTATATATTTGATTTCCATTGCTATCTTTAAAAATAAAATATCCTTGAATGTTACCATCTAAAAATACTTTACATTCTAAATCATCATCAAAAGTTCTACTTTTCAGAAGATTATTATTTAAATCATATAGTTCACAAACAACATTTTCAGGAAAATTTTGTATTGTTACATACGGATTAGAATAAATTTTATAGTTATCTAAAATAAACTCATCTTTATTATATTTTTCAAATCCTTGTTTAGTAATTATATCTGTAAAATTCATGCCACCTATATTGGTATAATTAATACCATCATCGCTTATATAAGCCTGTATATAGTTATCTTGTTTAATTATCTTCCAAAATTTATGTTGTTCATCTTGTTTTTTATCTTTTATTCCAAAAGTATAATGATCGTTACCCAAATAAATTATTGAATAATCATCTTCATCTATAGAATTAAAATTTTCTTTCTCTAGTTCCATAACAAATTCATCATATTTAAATTTTCTTTCAATTTTATTATTAGAAATTAACTTTAATTTACCTGTACTTATATCCCTTGTAACACTACTTTCTCCAGCAAAATCACTAAAAGAAGAGGTCAAGAAAAAATTCTCAACCTCTAATAAGCCATCTTTAACTTTTATAAGTTTCATAGACTCACATCCTATACTTGTGGTGTAATAACCATATCAATTGGAACTACTTCACACATCATTACTCTATTTATACTAGTATACATACCTCCATTACTTAATAATTCTTTAACTTCGCTTTGTGCTTCTAAAAATGATGATGTTTGTTTTTTTATCTGCCATCCACAATCGCCTGAATGAAATACTATCCATTCTTTTTGTCTTGGCTGATTAAACGTTGTATTAGGTTGTGATATTGCTTTATAATTTACTGACATTAATATCAATTCCTTTCTATTTTATTTTTTAGGAGTACCTTCTGTTGATTTTTTATCTAGTCTTTTAGTTTCAATATTTAAATGCCGCTTACATTTTACTTTATCTAATCTTATTAAAATATCGTCGCTTGGGTTATCATCTAAATTGTGTTGCGCTCTCCAATAATCCATTCTACTTACATCATGCCATATAGGGACTATATTAAAATGATGATTTTTCATATATCCTATTAAATTTGAAAGCAGTTGACCTGCATATTTAAGTCCTCTAAATCTACCTCTTTCTTTTGCATAATCACAATTAAAAAATACTTTTTCAGCTTCCCACCTGATCCATCTATAAGCTCTATTATAATGTTCCTTAGCATTTAGTTTACTTAATCGATCTATAGTTGTATCTAAGTTAAGCCAGTTGTCCAATGCCTCCATAATAAACCACATAGCCTCCTGTCCTGTACAATAGCATAATTGGCTAGCCCAGTGATGTACTATTAAAGCTACAAAATTGACCATCTCTATCATTATATTTATGGCCATAGGTATTTCATATACACCTCTAATCCTGTCATCATGCTTTATATAAGGATTTATATTTATTGAATTTGGATGAGCCTTATAAATTTTAGGTAAATACTCATATGGAATTATGTCTTTATTCTTAATAAAATATTGAACTTTCATATTTTCAATCATTCTATTTATTAGTTTTAAACATGCCTGTTCGTACTCTAAGCTAGATCTAAAGTTATTTTTATCTGGATAACTTATTCTTATATATCCTAATCCAGGACTGCCTAACAATGGGTGTTCTAAATAGTCATAATCCAATGGCAATATTTTTTCATCTACCTCTGTACCTGGAGATATAATCCACCAGCGTTTTGTTATTTTAAAGTGTTCCTTATCATAAGTTTTATGTATACCAATAGATTCTTTTTTAACAATACTCTTATATATATTTATAACTACTGGTGTTACACATTCTTTTCTAATAATACTCTTGCATCTATTTATAACTACTGGTACTGCAGATTCTCTTTTTAATGTGTTAAGACAACATTTATTAATATTTGCTGCAGCGCCTTTTTTCACAAATTTATTTTCAAATAAATCTATAAATTTTATTGTTTTGCTTTCTATAAATTTTAATTTAAACTTATCTATATTTTTTATTGATTTATTTTTCAATAATTTATGTTTATCCATTTTATTTATGCTAACTAAATTTAACCTGTTTAAAAACTTTAGCTTTGGTAACTTATACATTTTTTTAACATTAAGTTTATGATATAACATTACTTTTGGAACTTTTATAATCCTGTTATATTTACAAATTTTCATTAAATAACTTGAATTTTTATATATTTTGTGTACTTTAAAAACTTTGTTGAACTTTATTCTATTGTACTTTTCCAATTTTCTATTACTATAATTTTTAAGAAGTTGCACCATATTTTTATCTACATAATTTATACCTTGTTGATTTAACAAAACTTTGTTTTCAATGTTGTCAATTTTTATCAACCTATAACATTTTAGAATCTTAAATTTAGACTTAGAAAGTTCTCTTGAATGCTTAAATTTTAAATTATTTTGAGCCTTAACTTTATATAAAAATTGTATGGTGTTTTTTAATAATTTATTTTGAGGACTATTTATAAAATCAATATCTTCTCTTAGAAGGTTCTTTACAACATCTGCTCTATTAATTTTTATTCTTTCTTTGTTTATATCTAATAATTCTTTAAAATTATTTGTACATATTTTATTTATAGTATATATGTTCATTAACTTCGCTGAATAGTTAACATGTATTCTTTTTTCAAGTAGATCTTTTAATTGAAAATTTATATTAGTCCTAAGCTTACTATTAATAACACTTACTGAAGAATTTAATTCTTTTTTATAAAGTTCTGTAAATAGTATTCTAAATATTGTTTTTTTAGATTTACATATATATTTCTTATGTCTTCTAAGAAGTTTTCTACGAGTTTTTGATAATAATTTTTCTTGAAATTTTAATAATTTAAGCATGCTTTCTTTAAATATATCTTCTGGCACTTCTCGCAAAAGCTTAGTTTTATTATTTTTAGCCATATACTCTTTACTTTCATATTTAAATTTAGCTGATTCACAAGGAATATTTTCTGTATACTTAAAAGTACACAGTAAAATTTTCATGATTCCCTCCTAGTTTGTATCTGATTTAGGTATTCTAATAGCTATGCAATATAAAACATTAGGTCCATTAGTAAAAAGTGAATATGGTGCATTAATTTTAAACTTTCGGTACCATTCTTCTACTCCATCTGCTTCATAAACAAGTCTATCTGTATCATTTATAGCTGTTGCATCTCCTACCATTACATTTTGTAATATTCCTCTTTCCATATCTACAGGATGAACCACAGTTATATTATCAAATGTATGCTTGTTCATATTCCACCTACTACCGTTAAAATTACATTTATCCATCCATTGATTTGTAGTATAATGTGCTGCATAATGAGGTTGATAAGGCATACCAATTTTATTACCTACCATTACAAAATCTGTTATTCCTGTTCCTGTCCTTGAACCAAATTTAGGAATATATTGTGGTTCTAAATCTGAAGAAGTGCACACTCCAAAATTATAAACATCATCTGTATATGCTCCATCACGAACAGGTTTTAATGCGCCTATATGTGCCCAGCTTGTAAGGTAATTGTTATAAGGATAATTATCAGCAGATGGATCTCCTCTTAGAACTATATTTATACTATCCTTATTCTGAGTTATCCAAAATTGAAGTGGCAGCCAATCCCCTATACTTGAATCTAAATTTCTATACCATGCAAATCTTGCTGGTAATGAACTTTTATCTTCAACTAAATCCTTTATTGTTATCTGTTGTTGTTTACCATTTTCATTTTGCATAACTTGTTTGTCCTCAATTTCAGTACCTATACTAATACTTATGTTGTTTCTATTATCCATTCCAGCTTTAAGTCTCGCTAATTGCTGCATTTCTAAATCTGTAAGTTCTATTGATTGTCTATAGCTTGCAAGTGATGATCTATCAGAATTGCTTAATAAATCAGGCATTAAATATTCTTTCAATAAGATAATAACTATGCTATCACTATAAAACTTTCTATCTTTTTTTAATTTTGTCCATTCATTTATTTCACTTGAAGTAAGTTCATGAGCTTCTTTAAATACTTGATATTGATTTTGTTCACTTGTATTTAATGCAATACCATTTAAATACTTATAAATTAATGTAATTTCTGCATCATCAGTAATATTTCTCACAGTTCTAACAAATTGTGTAAAAGTATTTTCATCATCTGTTCTCATTCCTGATTCTTTCTTAAGTACATTAGATTCACTATAATATGAATTATTAATGTAACCTGTAATTTTACCAATATCTAAACTTCCAATATATCTCTTCATAAGATTATATTGTTCTGTGGTCAATGGTTTTGAATTATTATATTTATCTATTAATTTTTGTTCATTACCTGTGGGAATTGTTGCAGCACTTCTTTCAAACTTAGTATAAAATACTTTATCACAATAAAGATTTTTAGTTGAAATTAAAGCATAATCTTTTATAGCATCTGTATTATTGGGGTAAACCAAAGACCATGCATATGTTCCTGCTTTTTGAGTTATCTCCTTTATTATAGATTTAATTATATCTTTTACAGAGGAGTTTCCCTCTACATAATAAAAATCATCAGACATGATATCACTCTCCTTTAATGTAAATCTAATGGTTTAAATATATTTGTATCTTCGTACACATTCTGCCAGTATGATTTACTTTCATCATTTACTGGTATAGTATAAACTTCTTTGTTTTTAAAAAATTTTTTAATTCTATCTTTTAAAAGTTGTGAATTAGGATGTTGTTCTAATGTCTGGTCAGTGCAGAATATATAGTTATCAAAGTCAATCATGTTATAATCAATAGCACTTTGTATGGTCATAATGTCATAAGCTCCTCCGCCAAATTGTGGTATATTAGCTATATCAGATATAAATTTAATAGCATTATCCTTACCTACAAAATCTTTTCTTCTAAAATCATAGGTGCCTTTTTTACATCCCCCTGTTCTATCTGCAGCAAAACATATTGTAACTTTGTCTGTATCCTCTAAATTAACAAGAAATTTAGTCATAAGAGTAGCCATTTGAGCTAAAATATTACTCATACTCCCAGATACATCTAAGAATAATGCTGTAGATCCTGCTGTTGGTGTGTCCTTACCTAATAATAAATATTCAATATCTAAATATAACTGCCTAGAATTTCCTGAATTATTGTGTACTGTAAAAACAACTTCATCATCAAGCCTTATTTTATAGTTTTTCTTACCAAAATAATTATAAAAAACACTAAAAGCCTTATGCTCTCCAAGTTCCTTAAAAGGTACTCTTATAAACAAAGGCTTTTCTCTTTTACTTACTATTTGCCCATCTTTATCCTTACTATAATGATTTACTTTTAAACTGTAAGCATCATTAGGCTTCCAACCCGTAGTTTCAATTTGTACATCAGTAAGAGCAATTGCTCCAGGAGATTTCCACACTACATCAAAGTCACCTTTTAATGGTGGAACATCTTCTCTTATACCATCTACATGTTGCTCACCAGAATATTTTTTATTTACAAGATCTTTTATTTTCTTAGAAAGATATTTAAAATATTCTTCTGGAAGAATATTTTCTATTTCTCTTAAAAGTTCCTCACTGTTTTTTAATATATTAAACTTTTCCTTAAGCTTGTTTATTAGTAAAGGATCTAGTTTTCCTTTAAATTCATCAACGAACTCATCTATATTAACCCAATATTTGGCTAAACCGTTATTATTTTTCATTGTCTATATGGCTTAAATCCTTTCACATACTTCTCCATAAAATTAAAACGTTTTGGATAAAATGTTTTTAAATAATTGGGATTAATACAATAACAAGAATGAGTTTCTGCAAAATCTTCATAAACTAAGGTAGATCCATAAAGACTTATAGGAGGTTCTTTATCTTCTTCAGTACAATCACATGACCATTTTGTAGGTTTCAGCTTTGGAATTATTTTCATATCTCCATACTGCCATCCTCCAATGTTTCTCCATTCGCTTAAATCAGAAAGCTTAACTCCATTTATTGTTCCATACTGAAAATCAATACCATGGCCAAGTTCATGTAAAAAAACTCTTACAGCCATAGTTTTTGCATCACCTACGGTATAAGAGCTTGTAACTTTTTTAGTTTGCCACTTATCTCCTGGAAAAAATCCATCTACAGCAATAATACTATCTCCAATTACTGGTTGTCCATCTTTATACAGCTTAAAAAACCAAGGATTTAAAACCTCATCATTACTAAAAGCAAATGTTGAAGGATCTAAAGCACTTGGTTCTATATTCATGTATGTTCTAAATGTACTCATATCTCCACTATTACCCAGATCTAAATCAAATGCTCCAACACTTTTATCAGGATTAACATCAGAAAAATCTATCCATTCTAATACCCTAAGTCTATCCACTGGAAGATAAGTTTTAAATTGATTGATATATTCTGTAGTTAATAAACTTTGACATGAAGGAAATATTAAGGTTATAGTTTGAAAAATATAAGTAAGATATATTTCTGTTTTTTCTACATTACTTAAAGCTTGCAAACCATATCCTCCACTTAAAACATCCTTGTTACATAACTGCATAAATGTATTATAATCATCTTGCCAATCAGTCAATACCAATCCATTTTTTCTTATATCTTGCTGCAACTGAAACAAATATCTATAAAAATTAGTTATTTTATCTATAATTGAATTCTCATAGGTATTTCCATCAGAAGATGAATTTTGCAAACCTTGCAATAAAGCATTTCTCCCCTGCCAAAAGTCATTTGGAATATGCTCTGCAGCCATAGTCCAATAATCCATATTCAAACTTAAAGGATCTACATAACTTGGATCTTTTGAATCTGTTACAACAAATCTTCTGAGATATTTAACAGAATCACTTGTTATTGTTGTAGAGTTTCCATCAGTAGTTCCTCCTGAACCTGAACTTATACTGCTAGTGCTTACATGGGGAACATCTAACACATGAAAATCAAACCATACTACTTTATTATTTTGGGAATCATTATGATAAACTATTTTAACCTTTGCTGCCTTAGATATTTTAAAAAATACATTCATATATTTGTGTTCGCCAAAACCTTTAGGATAAACAGATTTAAAAAGTTGCGTTTCACCTGAACCATCATTTATAAATAAATCAAAGTTATCTTTCAACCCATATAAACTTAAGGCACTTTGAAAGAAAGTTATTCCTGTTAAATACCCTTCTGTATTTAAAGAAAATTCAAATATACTTTCTTTAACTGCGCCTAAATCAAAACAAGCTCCTAAAATTTGTTCAGTTCCTGTGATTCCTAAATTAGCAGCAAAAGCATCTAACTTGGCACCTAAAGTATTTAAAGCATTGATTAAATCTTTATAATCAACACCTTGAATTTGATTTTTTATTTCACTAAGCAACTGCTCCATAGTAGCTGTATTAACTGCTACATTGCCTAAATTAACTACTATCCCATTCTTTAAATAATCAACTAATGCATCTGCTAATTCATCAAAATTTAAAACTAAGCTTGGGAGACTTCCAGAGTTCCCCATAATATCACTTCCTCTAAACCTCTGTTATGGTGTTTACTACATTATCAAATCTATTTATTTGTATAGTTTCTGTGCTTGAATCAGGGAATGTAGTTTTAACCTGATATATTTTACCAGTACCATCTCTAATTAATTTCTGGGACCACTGGTCTGCTCCAGTTGCATATATAATTTTAGTTACTTTCTTATTGCTATCTCTGATTAATTCTACTGGATACTGTATAAGTTCTCCATCCCATCCAGGTTCAATTGAAACCTTATTTCTAAGATTTCTTTTTCTAAGTTCTTGATTAAGAACATAAACTACAGGATCTCTAAAATTTTTAAAATCTTTTTTAGCCATTAACTATCCTCCTTTTCTACTCCTGAAGAAAGTAGAACAGGTATTTTATAAATAGTTCTTTTATCTCTCATACCTTGTAATTGTAAAGTATCCTGATAGTTATCTGCTGATATATCTGTATCAACACCAACAACTAAATAATATCCTGGTAATGTATCCTCTCTAAGCAATTTTACAACTTGACTTAAATCTATACTTTTATTTCCTAGTGCAGGTAAAGTGGTTAAAGGAGTACTATTTCGCCACATATCTAAAAATTTATATCCAGCTACAGCCCTTCTTTTGACTTGTGTATTAGCAAGTGAATTTTCTATAGTATCATACCACTTTTCACCATTAAGATAGTTAGTCATGCTTGGATCTTCGAATTTATCATAATTCTTATCACACTTTATTTTCAATATGTTCCTCATAAGTGAAGCATTTCTGCCTGCATTAGTAGATGATGTATTTTCACAATCACTGTATGTCCAATCAAAATGATTTACATCTCCAGCACCTTCTGTATAATCTGGATACTGTTCTTCTAATAAAACTTCTCCATTCTTAGTTGCTCTTAAATTTGCCTTCATTGTTTCAAGTAAACTCTGTATAACATCTAAATACACTGTACCTTCTTCTATTTTTAATTTACTTATACTATAATCAGTTCCACCTGTTCTTGTAAAAGCTAAACCGACTTTAGAAACTAAACTTTGTATAACGCCTACTGCTGTAGTATTTACAAATTCAATAACTTCATCAGTAGCATTTAAAAGCCTATAACTCATATCATGACAATTTAGCTCCATAATCTTGCTTTCTTCATCATAATTATAACTTTTTATTACTCCTGTAAATTCTACCTGTTCATCTACATATATTTTTATTAATGCAAAGTTATCAACTATTCCTTCATTACCTCCTTGATATTCTGCAAGTGGTAATCCTTGGAACTGTATTGATATATTAGCTTCTGAAGTTAAAGTACTTCTACTCTTATTTATTCTTACACTAGTTAAACTATTTTTTAATTTTATTGAATCTTCATCTTTTGTACTGTGACTTGAATATCCAGATTTTTTAAAAATCTCTACTCTACAATTCACTAGTATCACTCACCCATCCGCTTACATCATGATTGCATAACATTTCTGTTGATATATAATAAATATCTCCTTCAATTGTTGTATTCAAATCAAATTTACTTTGAAAATATCCTTTGTAAATCACGCCAAACTCATTAATTAACACAAATCTTTCAGAGAATCTTTTTATAAACTCTAAATATTTATTTGAATTTTCCTGTGTCTCTCTATCTGTTTCTCCTTTAATTTGAAATGCTACAGTAAATTCTAAAATACAATCACTTTTAACATTATGCTGGAATTTACTATATCCAGCTATCGTTCTAACTGATTTTCTAAAATAAGCAGGACGAGGTGGTTTATAATTAGTTATAACACCACCAGTATTAGCCCCATCACTATATTGTAGTTCCAAATTAAAAGTATCTAATCTTGTTATATCAACCAATTAAACCACCTCCTAATCTCTTAAAACATCATTCATAAATAAATCTGTCATTGCATTTTTTAGTGCATTTTGTGTCATAGATTTAACTTCTCCTGCAAGTTTTGCAGTGCCTTTTTCTCCTGTATCTGCTACTGTAACATACAAATTTATTTTAGGTTCAAAATTAAGCAATTTAGAATTATTTTTTATGTCCTTTAATCCTCTACTTGAAACTTCTCCATAAGTTTTACTTAGCATAACATTATCAAGTTGTGTAAAATTCTTCTTAACAGATACATTCTTAGCACTATCCATCATTTTATTTATGTGACTTTGTGATGTATTAACTCCAAGTTCTATAAAATCATTGGAATATAAATTTGTTTCCAATGCTTTTTTTAATCCATTTTTTAAACTTTCTCCTATAGATCTAACTTTATCTTCTGTTTTTTCTTCCATACTACTTATTCCATTTATAAGCCCTTGACCTATGAATTTACCATATTCAGCAAATACTCTAGAAGGGGAATTTATCCCCATTATATTCTTGAACATGTTCAATATTCCATTTCCAAATTTCTTCATCTTTTCCAATGCATTTGGGAATGCATTTTCAAACCCTTTTATAAGTCCTGAAACAATAGCACCGCCAATACCAAAAAATGCGCCTGGCATTCCATCAAAACCATCTTTTAATCCTTTTTTAAATCCTTCCCAAAAAGCTCCTGCTTTTTTCTTAAATCCACTCCAATTTTTAATAATAGTATAAACTATTAATCCCAGTCCAGCTATTGCAGCAACTGCTATTAATACAGGTGGATTAATAATGCCTGGTAATAAAGTAAAAATGCTAGCAAATTTCTTTACTACCCCTCCTGATTTTCCTAACTTTCCAGTCCCTGCTGATATTTTTGTAAAAGAATTCAAAATAGATTTTGTTGATTTATCTAAACCTAAACTTGCTTTAGAAAATGTACTATTTAATTGGTTAACACTCTTTCCTGTTCTTGAAAGACTTTTCGTTGTTAGATTTCCTGCTTTGTTTATCCCATTAAAATTTCTTGATAATTTACCTGCTGCCATATTTGCTTCCATTAAAGATTTTGTTAGTCTTTTAACTTCCATATTCACTTTTGAAAGAGCTGTCACTGTTTTTTTGCTTACTGAATTAATGTTAAGAAAAGCTTTTATCACATTTTTTGCTTCCTTAGCAAGTTTTGAAAAAGCATTATTAACATTTTCTCCTGCTTTGCTAACCCTTAAAAGTTGTCCTGCTGACTTATCAGCTACTTGCCCTATATTTTTAAATGAAGAACTTGGTACATTTAGTTTCTTAGCATTCTTTAAGGTTCTACTTTTGGGATTATCTGTTGATTTACTCACTGATGGAACCTTTCCTAATTTGCTAAAAGATTTTACTACTAAATTTGTTGAAGATATAATTTTGCCTAATGCTACTATTACTGGACCAAATGCAGCCACTGCCAATAATACATTAGCTATAACTGTCTGAACAGACTTAGGCAAACGTGTAAAAGCATTGGCCAATCCATTTATAACTCTAGTAATTAATTTAATTGATGGTACTAAAGCATCTCCTAATTTAATGCCAGCGCTATCAATTGAACTTTTCATAGAATCAATTGATCCCTTAAGACTACCCTTCATTGTATTAGCCATTTCTTTAGAAGCACCATCACAATTCTTAAGTTCCTTTGAGAAGCTCTTAAACTTATCAGGTCCTTGATCTACTAAAGCTAACATTCCAGACATAGTTTTTATACCTGTTCCAGCTTTTGTACCAAATAAAGTTTTAAATACATTGCTCTTTTGTTGCTCAGTTAATCCTGAAGTCTTTTCCTTTAATTGTTGAAGTACATCTCCTAATGGCAGCATTTTACCCTTAGCATCAAAAAAATTCATTCCTAACCTTTCCATTAGCTGTGAAGCTTCTTTGGTTGGATTTAACATACTAGTAAAAGCTTCTTTGAGAATATCTCCAGCTTCAGCCCCCTTAACACCAGTTTTTGATAAAATTCCTATTGCTGCAGTAGTATCTTCAAAAGAAATTCCTAAGGCATGAGCAACTGGTGCTACACTTTTCAAAGCTTCACCAGTATCTTTGATTCCTGACTTTGTATTCACAGATGCCTCAGCCAATACATCTGTAATATGATATGTTTTATCAGTTTCAATACCAAAATCTCTTAAAGCATTACTAGCCACATCTGATGCTGTAGCTACATCAACATTACCTGCAGCTGCAAGATTAAGAATATCAGGCATTGATTCTATAACTTGTTTAGTTGTAAAACCAGAAGAAGCTAGATTATTCATACCATCTGCAACATTTGAAGCACTAAAACATGTTTCACTTCCTAATTGAATAGCTTTATCTTTCAAATTTTCAAATTCATTACTTGTAGGTTTTAAGATTCTCTTTACTTTAGACATCTGTTCTTCAAAATTCATACTAGTTTTTACTGCTGATGTGCCTACATTAACTAAAGGTGAAGTTAATCCATCAATTGAAGTTCTTCCTGTAATTTGCATAACATCTCCCAAACTTTTAACTCTTACTCCTAATGAATTTGTAGAATCCGTGAACTCTTGCATTTTTTGTCCAGCACTATTTAATCCCTCTGTAAATTTTGAAGTATCTAATTTCATAAAATTAACTACAGAACTTGCATCAATTGCCAAATTATCACCTCCTTTTTAATTATAAAAAATAACACCCTAATTAGAGTGCTTTGTTATGTTTCATCATCCATTCTATTGTCCCATTATTAACTTTCTCATGTTTAGTAGCATATTCTTTTTTATCAATCCAGTTAGGAACTTTAGGCTTTTCTTGAGATAGTTCACATAAAATATACTCACATGCTTCATCTAAACAAAATGCATCATAATCATTGCTTATGTTTAAAATTTTGCTTGGTCTTATCTTGTAACTTTTGGCCATCGTTATCACTGAGAGTACTCTTTGTGATTGCACGAAAGGATTTTAAACCTTCTACCCCCTGTTGACTATATGCCCATAGTTCAAACCTTTGTGAGTCAGTTAATTCTAAACCTATTTCTTTAAGCTGTTCTATACTTGGCTCAACTAAAGTATTTTTACATATAATATCAATTATGCTTCCATATTCTTTTAAATCTATTTGCTGAATATTTTCCTGATAAAACAATTTTCTAGCTACTCCTAACAATTGATTAGGCACTTGTCCACTATTACATAAGCCTAAAATTGAAAGTCTTTTTACTCTTACATAAAAAGGATAAGTTCCAGAAAAAGGACTTAATTCTACTATTTCTGTAGACATATTTTTTAGATCTTCTAAACTTGTAATCTTTAATTCTTCCATCTAAATATTCTCCTCTCTATTTCACATTGCATATATTCTATATAGTTGTGAAATCAACTGATATTGGTATAGTATCTGCTGTTGAGCTACCTGCGCTTCTAATTGCTAAAGCTTGTGCTGTATAGGTTACTCCTGCAGCTATGGATGTTGGAACAAATGTAACTATTTTTTTAGTAGTATCTATAGTTACATTACCAGAAATCGCTGTTCCATCTGACTTTTTTGTAACCTTAAAGTTAGTTACAGTTGCATCTGCATCATTAATTGCATTTGTAAATGTCCATGTAACTTTACAATCTGATCCTACAGTTATACCTGGTTTTTTATCATTTGGTTCTATTGGTGTTGGTGGTGTTGGTACTGTAGGTGTCACTGGCTTTGGTGTTGACTCATCAGTAGGAAGTGAACTTACATAGCTAATGTATACAGGCTTCTCTCCTCTTTTAGGTCTACTATGACTTTCAAACTGTGGTACAAGAAATTTTCCATTTTGGAATTTAAAATCTACTGGCTTTCCTTTATTATGCTTGAAAGAAAATTTTACATATCTTAAAGTTGAACTATCATAATCCTTTTCTTCAGTGTATATATTCAATGTATAGGGATGTTTATTTACTACTTTACCAATTTCAGGTCCTTCATAACCTGTTCCTGTCATTACTCCTCCGTCTACAATGCTCATTAACTCAGTGGTAAATGTATTGTTCTTAAGTTTTGTATTGTACCCTATACAAATATCCTCTGTTCTATTCATAGCAATAATTCTATTTTTTACCCTTAAAATTTCTTCCTTTCCAGCTGATAAATCTGCCTTAGTATCTGCATCTTCGGCTGTATCAAACCTATATGCCTTTCCTGTTACCTCATCAATAATTTCTGCTAATACAATGTTTGCTATAGGCATACCATCTAATTGAGTTGATATTTCTTCTGCCATTTTATTACCTCCTTAATTTTTGAAATCTTTCTTTTATAAATATTCACACATATGCTAGTATTCTATTAACTACATATAAATACTATTTACTGTGAATTTATAAACTCTTGTAAGGTCATTACTTGTTCACCTCCTTATAAAAATTTAATTATGTTTAATGCTATTTTAGCTATGTGTGTGCTATTAAAATATTTTTATCATTTATGTCTCATACTTTTCTTTAAGCTGTTGTAATATTTCTTTATTTTCCCTAACTATTTCATCATATAGTTTTTTTAAATTATCTATTTTTTTAATGTTTTTTCTTACTCTTTTATCTACATAAAAACAAGTATAGTCTTTTTTACAGTATGGACAAGTAAAATAAACTTTCTGAACATTACTATTTATCCACTCTGTTTTTAATTTTTTTATTTTAAATCTCCTATTGCAACTATCACAACTTATCTCAGTACCTGTAAACTTATTTTTCATAAAAACCTCCAAAAACAAAATCATTTACTTTAAATAGTAAACCCTTAAATAGTAAATTGTTTTTTATAAATAAAAAAGAACTCTTTTTGCTCTTATACTTCCAAAAGAATTCTCTATTATTACTTTATATATATTCTTTTATCTTATTTCTGCCTTATAGCCCCTCTATGTCTATAATAACTATCATGCTTCATAAGTTCTATTATGTCATAAAAAGAAAGATGTTCTTTATCTCCCCTATTTTTCTTTTTGCTATTTTGCTGCTTTAATTGTTTATGTGTATTCATCTTGTGAAACTTTTCTATCTTTTCTACTTTCATACCTCTCACCTACTCCTAAACTTAAGTAAGCACCAGTTCTATTCACTAGTGCTTACTTAAAATAAAAAATATATAATAATAGGACTTATTATATTTTTTAAGTTTATCCTAAGGTATGTTTCCTTAAGACAGTTATTATATAATACGTATTAATTACTACATCGTTTGCAAGGTCTATTACTTATTAGTACATATTTTAAACCATTCTATGAATAAATCATATAAAAAAATCAATTGTTTTACTTCCTCTGTAAATATGCTTTTCTTTTACTATTTATAGTTTACTCCAACTCATCGAAACCTCTCTATATATTTTTACAGAATTTTTACAGAATTTTTTAATAAACTTTTCAAAACTCTTTATAAGGAAAAATAATTAGTATCATTTTTTTAATAGCTGCATTCTTTAAAGCCCTACATGTTACATCACAAAACCCCATTATTTCACCTATTTTCAGCCACCCAAGCTTTTTATTATTTCCAAAATATTTTAGCTCTATTACCTTTTTTTCATCATCACTTAAGCTTTCTAATGCATTGTCCACTTTTTCAACTTGAATCTCCTTACTTCGTTTTAATTTCATTAAAAATTTTAATTCTTTGCTTCTATATTCTACTTCATTTTCTACAGAACTATTAAATGCATTAGTCGGCCCCGTCTTTTCCCCATATACTATAGATCCACACCCTCTATAATCATTTTCCAATTCTTCTATATCCAATTCAAGATTTTTCACTTCATTTTTTAATGTAGTATAATTCCACAACATTCCTTCTACTTTTGAATATAAATCCTTTATTTCTTCGCTTATCATAATCGTCCTCCTTATATAATAAATATAAATCTTCTGTTTTTATAAAAAATATTACATTTCATATCTTTACTAATGTGGTTTAGGCATCTGAAAGAAAATAACAAGTGCAATATGCAACATATATTGCTTCTTTTATGCCATTATTGCTATATAAAAGTCATGCACTAATCTTTTAGACCTAAAAGCTTTTTTTCTAATTCATCAAATCCACCATATTCTTTTACATAATCTCTTTGCTGAAAATCATTAAATAAACTTTTTTTATTGTTATTAATTTCTTTTTTAACATTACTTTTAGGTTTGCCATATATAGACCAATGTTTAAGTATCTTTCCCATATAATTGGGAACAAACTTTCCTGTACTTAATATTGTTTCTTTCAAAGCTTCTTTACACCATTCAAATTTATAATCCCTTATAAAAATACTTAATTCTATTAAATGTGATGTTATACTTTCTCCACATTTTAATTCTGAATAGTATTTGCATAATTGTATAATCTTTTCATAAAAAAAATCAGAATTTATTTTTTCTTCATTTTCTTTATATTCATCTGTATCTTTATCTAATTTTATATTTGTATATTTCTCTATATCTATATCACTTCTTTGAATACTTTTATCATTATTATGAACATTATCGTCACAATGTGACGGTATTTCCTTAATCCCTTTATTTCTAAGCTTTCTCATTCTTGCTGCTGAATCGCTTTCCGAACCTATCATATTTTGAGTTTCAACTATAAACATAGTTCCATCATCCCATATTTCCATAAGCCCTAATTTTATAAATAAATCAGTAGCAATCCTTACAGTATCTACATTTGTCGCTGTAATACTTGACAACATTTCCGGTGTATATGGGATAATATTTCTAAACTTTAATTTTCCTTCATTTGAAATTGACTTAAGCAAAAGTTTTAAATAAAAAATTATATAATCCTTACCATTAGGACTGTTTTCAATAACCTTTATTTCTTCTCTTTCAAAAAAATTTTCCTTTAACTTTAGCCAATAATAGCGTTTAACCACATTATCACTTCCTTACTTAAATAAATAGCCTATTAATTGATCCAATGTCATTTCTCATTTTCCCTAAATGTATAATATGTAGCTTATTTAATAATGATATTAACTTTAACTAGTGAATAATCTAATCTTTAATCTCTTTACTTTCAATTTTCTCCAATTCATCACAAGTTGCATCTTAAGTAACTAAAAAGTCAAAAAAATACTCATTGGATCAGAAATCTTTAAAATTATTACTATTTTTTCAATCTCAACTTGTTTAAAATTCTCTGGTGATTTATTCAATCTAGTTGATAGTGTTTTTGTAGATACACCAATTTCCCTTGCTAATTTACCTATAGTATAATTGTTTAATACCATTTGGGCCTTTAGCAATTTTACATTAACCATACTTATCACCTCCAATCCTCAGTAACGTTTTTCGCAACTTAATATTAGCATGTACCATATTTCATGTCAATACATTTTACGTAACATTTCTTCTGTTATATGTGTTTTTTGTTGCGTATCAAGTAATTTATGATATAATATAAATAAATTAATTTTTATTAGGGGTATATGAAATGAATATGAATGAAAAAATTAAAAATAGACGCGAAGAATTAGGTTTTACTCTTCAAGAAGTTGGTGATTACTTAGGTGTTTCTAAAGCTACTGTACAAAGATATGAGAGTGGAGAAATAAAAAACCTTAAATTAGAATCAATAGAAAAACTAGCTACTATATTAAAGGTTTCACCTTCATATCTTATGGGATGGGAAGAAAGTGTAAAAGAACAATCTAATCAAATAGATACTATAGCTGCACATTTAGAAGGCAAAAATATAACACCTCAAAAAATGAAGTTATTAGAAAAATATATAGATGCTTTATTTGATGACGAAGACTAATTTTATGACATAAAGATGGGGGGATTATATGACTTACGATAAATTACTTATTGAATCTGAAAGCAATGGTTTAACTATTAAAGAAAAACCACTTTCATATGGCTTCAAAGGATTATATAAGAATAAAAAAATAATTATAAACCAAAAGATAAATACATCTTCTGAAAAAAGATGTATTTTAGCTGAAGAACTTGGACATCATTACACATCTTTTGGTAATATATTAGATCAATCAAATATAATCAATGTAAAACAAGAAAAACGTGCTAGAAACTGGGGATATGAAAAATTAGTAGGAATTATATCTTTAATAAACGCATTTGAAAGAGGGATTAAAGGAAGACATGACCTAGCTGAATATCTAAATGTAACAGAAAAATTTTTAGAAGATGCTCTTAAGCATTATAAAGAAAAGTATGGAATTTATTATGAAATAGATAATTATATAGTTTATTTTCAGCCAAGTCTAACAGTATTAAAGATTTTTTAATACCAAAATATGTTTAATTACATATAATAGTAACTATTCGGCCATGCTGAATAGCATTGCTGAATTTTAGATATGTCAAAATATGGCATCACAATAAGAAAATATCCCTTACTAAAAAGCTTAAGTTAATGTAGAATCAATAGGATTATCTGTAAAAGTAGATTCTAAGAGTTGACATTTGAATACAAAGTGATTAAAATTTTTAATAAGATTATAAATTTAGATTATTATGTCACTTTTTGCATTTTCTCTAGCTTCTATATTAATATAGTATTAATATTTCCATATTTAATTACATTAATATGCATACAAAATTCAACAATTTTAACTAAAACAAACTTAAATTATAAATCTATATTTCAAAATTATGCCTTAAGCTATTTTAAGTAATTACTTTTTTATATTAATAATTGAAGAATAGGAGATGTAATCGTATCAATTTTCGAAATATTCTATTTTTTATCGAGGAGGAACACATATGAAAAGCATTAAATCAAAGCTTATGGTAATTATTATTGCAATGATGATTTTATCCTTAGGAACCTTATCAGGTTTTAATTACTGGAAATCCAGCAATATACTTACAAACCAAACAGAGGAAACATTAAAACTAAAAACTGATGCTATTGGCAACGAAATTAGTCTATGGCTAGAAGCTCGTCAAAATGATATGGAGATGATTGCAAATACTAATGACTTAATATCAGAAAATCCCGAAATTATCCTTTCCTATATAACAAAAGAGGATAAAAGAATTGCGCTTTATGATGGAATATTTGTATCAGATATAAATGGAAATGGATATTCGTCACGAGGATGGAAAGGTTCTATTAAAGAAAGAGAATACTTTCAAAAGGTCATAAGTACTCAAAAAACTGTTTTTTCAGAAGTACTTTTAAATAAATCCACTGGAAAATTGTCTATTATAGTTGCCTCACCAATAAAAAAAGATGGAAAATTAATTGGAGTTATTGGTGGAAATATTCCATTTAATGTTATCAACAAAAAAGTTATATCAAATAAAGTTGGAAATACAGGCCAAAATTTTATTATTCAAAAAGATGGCTTTATTATTTCACATCCAAACACTAATTTGGTAATGAAACTAAATTTACTTCAAGACAAAACGATTTCTGAAGATTTTAAAAGCCTAGGTAAAAAAATGACCTCTGGACAATCTGGAATTGCACACTACAACTATAATAATATAGAAACGATAGCTTCATATGATCAGGTTCCAGGAACTGAATGGTCCATTGCTGTAAGTATTAATTCAATAGAATTGAGAAATCAACTAAATTCATTGACAGTTATTTTTCTTATAGTGACAATAATAACTCTTTTAATTAGTATTTTAATTTGTTATATAATTACATCAAGAGCAATAAAGCCTATTAACATTATACGTGAAGCATCAGATAAAATTGCAGATGGTGACCTAAGAATAGAAAGAATAAATATCACTTCTAATGATGAATTTGGAAATCTAGCTGATAGTTTTGAAAAAATGATTGAAAATATGAAAACATTAATCTGCAAAGTGCAAAATAGTGCCGAACAACTTGCTGCATCATCACAAGAGTTAACCGCCAGCTCAGACCAATCAGCACAAGCAGCAAACCAAGTAGTTGTATCTATAACAGATGTTGCTTATAGTGCAGAAGCTCAATTAGATACAGTAAATAAAGCAACCAATGTAGTAAAAAAAATGGCTGCCAACATAACTCAAGTAGCAAATAGTACAAACCTGGTAGCAAACAACTCCTTTAAAGCTGCTGAATCAGCTAAGGAAGGTGAAAAATCTATAGAAAAAGCTGTTACTCAAATGGCACATATTGAAGATACAGTTAATCACTCAGCTGAAGTAGTTGCTAAACTTGGTGAAAGATCTAAAGAAATTGGACAAATTTTGGATACTATATCAGATATCGCTGAGCAGACAAACTTATTAGCACTTAACGCTGCAATAGAAGCTGCAAGAGCAGGTGAGCAAGGTCGTGGATTTGCTGTTGTTGCAGAAGAAGTTAAAATTCTTGCAGAACAATCACAGGACGCTACAAATCAAATATCTGTATTAATAGGTGAAATTCAATCTGATACTGATAAAGCTGTTAAAGCTATGAATGAGGGTACCCATGAAGTTAAGATTGGTACAGTGGTAGTAAATGTTGCTGGACGTGTATTTAAAGAAATTGCCGATTTAGTAATGAAAGTATCGGAAGAAGTTAGAGGCATTTCCTCTGCTACTCAACAAATCACTGCTAATAGTGAAGATATTGTGTCAGCTGTTAAAGATATAGATGATCTAAGCAAAAAGACTGTAGAACAATCTCAAATGGTATCAGCTGCTACTGAAGAACAATCAGCTTCAGTACAGGAAATTTCTTCATCTAGTCAAGTTCTTTCTAAAATGGCTCAAGAACTTAATGAAGCTTTAAACAAATTTTTTGTTTAGTTAAAGCACATTGTATTCTGGTTTCGCATGCAAATAAGGCTTAATTGGAAAGTGAATCAAAAATAGCAATTTTAATTTTTATAAAAATAGGCGTGGACTTTGTCCACGCTTATATATCAATTTTTAAATATCAATCTTTCTTTAAAATTAATTTGTATCATATAAGAACATAAGCGTCCTCTGGAACGCCTTTTTTGCATCAACCCCACTTACAATTTTTTACTTGTAATATTTGCCTTGAGTCTGGTAATCATTTGTTTTCAACGCCTCACGGCATGGTTTTTTGTTGAAAAAAACAGAAAATTCCTATATAATAAAAAAGTGGCTACAATAGCCATTTTTCACTCTAAAAGCTCTTTTACATCCTTATAAATTAAAGCAGCAGATATACCACCGTAATATCTTATTATATTATCTACAACTGTAATAGGTGGCTCAAATCCTTTACTTATGGTCTCATATACCCTCTCATACTTTTCCTTTATATCAATTTTATCTAAATCTATAAATTCTAGCTCCACATTATCTTTAACATCACTGTCATTAATAAATTCCTTTAATTCTTGAAAAACTTCTCCTATATTTTTCGTTTTCTTATCTTCAGCAGTTTTTGTACACCCTCCTCCACTGCATCCTCCACAACTTTTACCTTCTCCGCTACCACAACCACTGCAAGAATTATTTTTATGACTGCAGCTGCAGCCTTGAGGAACTTCTTTATATTTTAAACCAAATATTTCAACTTTAATTTTATCATTCATTATTATATATCCTTTCATCTAGCTAACTTTTTACTATTATATCACTTTTATCTCATCACTACTATTGCTAGCACTCACTCTTTTATCAAAGTGAGAAACCAAGTGATTCTTAGACTCAGGTGGAATTTGCTTGTGAAGAATACTTCTTACCTGAGCAAGCTCGTTAAATGTCATTTAGACATTTAACCCATCTGAGTCTTAGAAAAACTTATCCATGCACGTTAAAGTAGATATCCCAAATCTTTGATTTGGTGATAGTCGCTTTCGCTGTGTGCGATGTACGTGTTGACAATGATATCGATCATATAAATACTGCTTATGAAAATCAATTTTATTTTAAGTTAATTTCAGTTAATTCCCTTATAGTTTCATCATAATTTCCAAAAACTAAAACACTTTTTCCATTCTTAACATCTTTTTTTAGTACAGAAACTTTATAATTATTGTTTCCAAGTTCATCTAATTTAATTGTACTATAAGCTTCACGATCATTTTCATTTTTTTCCTCATTATATAAAGATATTCCACCTGAAAAAACTCCATATTGCTGTATAGATAAAACTTTTGTTTGTAAAATAACTTCATAATAGTTATCTTTTTCTTGAATTTTAGTAACTTTCACTTCTTTATTTGATCCAATGGATATTGTTTTTGGAACTGTATCATTTAACTTTAAATAACTTCTATGCTTTATTTTATTTGGCGAAAAATATCCCATTTTCCTTTCTATTACTCTTATTTTTGATATTTTTTGTTCTTTATCTGCCTTAAAAAAACTTGTAACAATTTTATTCATTCCCTTTTTTGTAATTCCACCCATATCAACATCTTGCAGTTCATTGCCTTCATCATCTAATATTGAAAAATAATATTTATCCGGCTTATAATGGGTGTGTTCAACATTAAGTCTTACATAAGCTGAACTTTGGGTTAATGAAAGTATTTTAGCTCTATCCCACCCTACTGTTATATTTTTATTTATTTCTTTTATATTTAAATTTTTAGCAAGTTGATCCTTATCAATTCTAAGATTAAAATTCCAATTTCCATTACGTCCGTGTATTTGAGTAAAATTAATCTCCACATTAAACTTATCTGGAATATTTTTTTCTCCAACAATAGGATATATTTCTGTAACACGCACAGTATCATTATTTATCTTTTCTGGCATTATAGCTCCAGCTTCAAATGTTTTTCCATCTATACTTAATGTTTGTTTCTCATTAAAACAATCTTTTTCAGAAACTTCTATTCCTTTTTCTTCATAAATAATATATAAAGCTGCTCCGTCATAAGCTATTTCCTTTAATGTTACTGAAATATTATTATCCTTTATTGTTTGTTCTATATTTGTAGAATTATTCTGTATGTTTTTAAGATTATCAAAATGATTAAATTGTTTGTAATCCCTATTAAAAATAGAATTTTTACCAATAATTTTATTTATTACAGGAATTTCCTCTGCTAACGCTGGAAAAGCCGACCTAATCCCCAATGTTGATATTATAATTACAACAGCTGCCGCAATCACCTTTTTTATGTTATTTTTCTTCTTTCTATTATTTAAATTCATCAACACTTCATCAACACCTCGAGAAATTTTTCCCGGCACTTCTATATTTTCATTTTTATTAAGATATTCTTTTAACTTTAAATCAAATTCATTTTTCATATTAAATTATACTCCTTTCATCATCTTTTAATAATTCTTTAAGATAACTTCTTGCCCTAGATAACCTTGATTTCACTGTCCCTTCAGGTATTTTTAAACTCTCACCTATATCTTTTATACTCATATCTTCAAAATAGTACAACATTACAAGTATTTTTAGTTCATCCTCCAGCTTTTCTATAGCACTTTTCACTTCTATTTTTTCAGTAATATTATCTTCTTCACCTTCTGTAAAAACTTCTGAATAGGAAACAATCTTTTTTCTTTTAGCTATTAAGGAATTACACCTATTTATCAAGATTTTTATAAGCCATGTTTTAAAATATTGCTCTTTCTCTAATTTTTTTATATTTTCATAAGCCCTTAAAATTGTATCCTGTATACAATCTAAAGCATCATCATCATTTTTCACCATAGCTTTACTAACCCTATATAAATCTTTTTCATAAGCTTTTATTAGTTTTGAAAAAGCATTTCCGTCTCCTTTTTTTGCTTTCCTAATTAACATTATATATTCCATTACTTACCTCCATGTTTCAAGTAGTATACTATCCGAAAATTCACCTATTAGACTCACCATAATTTTAATTGGTTCTCTTTAATATAAAAATAATTTTTATTCGATTGCCTCCATCTTAACCTAACAGTTCCTTGATAATTAAAAATTATCAGTATGTTATCTATTTAAGAAGTTTAAATTTCAACATACATTATATAATAAAAATTCCTCATAATGCCCATACTATTTTGAGAATATAAAAAAGAAGGATGGTGAAAAACCTGCAGTGCAGGGAAATTATGGGTGTATGCAAATTAGATAATGAAAAACTAAAAGAACTCTCCTCCTATATAGATAATTTAGAAGAAAAGGAAGGTTCACTTATAAACGTGCTTCATGAAGCACAAGATATGTTTGGATATCTTCCTGAAGAATTGCAAATATTTATTGCTAATAAACTTGATATTAGTGCCGCTAAAGTATTTGGTGTAGTTACTTTCTACTCATACTTTACTATAGAACCTAGAGGCAAACATGTAATAAGTATATGTATGGGTACTGCTTGCTTTGTAAAAGGTGCAGAAAAAGTTTTAGAGGAATTTAGAAAGGAACTTAATATAAAAGACGGATTCTCCACAGAAGACGGACTATTTACTATAGATATTTTAAGATGTGTTGGCGCTTGCGGTCTTGCACCAGTAGTTGTAATTGATGGAATGGTTTACGGGAAAGTAAAGGTTGAAGATGTTAAAGGAATATTAAGTCAGTATGCTGAGAACTAAAATATTAAAATTTAATGTGGAGGGAAATATATGGATAAAGTAAAATCCTTTGAAGAACTAGCAACTTTAAAAGAAAAATATAAAGCTAAAATTGAAAATCGCATCACTGAAAATGCAAACAAAAATATAAAACGAAGCATACTTGTATGCGGTGGAACAGGATGTCATGCTTCTAAAAGTTTAGATGTAATTAACACACTTAAAAACGAAATTAAAAATGCAGGTCTGGAAAATGAAGTTGATGTTGTTTCCACAGGCTGTTTTGGATTTTGTGAAAAAGGCCCTATTGTTAAGGTTGTACCAGATAATGTTTTTTATGTTGAAGTCACTGCTGAAAAAACAAAACTGATTGTATATGAACACATTGCAAAAAATATAGTAGTTGATGAATTATTATATAACGAGCCAAATACAAAAAATAAAATATCAAAACAAACAGACATTCCATTTTATAAAAAACAAAAAAGAATTGCTCTTAGAAACTGTGGTCTTATAAACCCTGAAGATATTACTGAATACATAGCAATGAATGGTTATGAAGCCTTAGGAAAAGTTTTAACACAAATGACTCCTGACAGTGTTATTGATGAAATAAAAAAGAGCGGTTTAAGAGGCCGCGGAGGCGGAGGCTTTCCTACAGGTATAAAATGGGAAATGACAAAAAAATCTGAATCAGAAACAAAATTTATAATTTGTAATGCTGATGAAGGTGATCCTGGTGCCTTTATGGACAGAAGTATATTAGAAGGGGATCCAAACTCTGTACTTGAGGCTATGGCTATTGCAGGTTATTGTATAGGTGCAAATAAAGGTTATATTTACATTAGAGCTGAATATCCTCTTGCAATAAACAGACTACGGATTGCTATGAAACAGGCTTATGATTTAGGCTTGTTAGGTGACAATATTTTTGGCACTAATTTTTCCTTCCATATTGATTTAAAATATGGTGCTGGAGCTTTTATATGTGGTGAGGAAACTGCACTTATAAATTCCATAGAGGGTGGCCGTGGTGAGCCTACTGTAAAACCTCCTTTCCCATCTCAAATAGGTCTGTGGAAAAAACCTACCAATATAAATAATGTAGAAACTTTAGCAAACATTGCTCCTATTATATTAAGAGGTTCACAGTGGTTTAGTTCTATAGGAACTGAAAAGAGTAAAGGAACTAAAGTTTTTGCATTAGCAGGTAAAATTAACAATGTTGGTCTTGTTGAAGTACCTATGGGAATAACTTTAAGAGAAATAATATTTGACTTAGGTGGAGGCATTAGAGGTGGTAAAAAGTTCAAAGCCGTTCAAACTGGTGGACCTTCTGGAGGATGTATTCCAGCTGATCACTTAGATATTCCTATTGATTATGAAAGTCTTACCGAAATAGGCTCCATGATGGGTTCTGGTGGAATGATAGTAATGGATGAAGATGACTGTATGGTAAACATATCCAAATTCTATCTTCAATTTAGTGTGGATGAATCCTGCGGAAGATGTACTGCCTGTAGAATTGGAAACAAGAGACTTTTAGAAATCTTAGAAAACATCACTAGTGGAAAAGGCACTATGGAGGATCTTGAAGGGTTAAAAGATTTATCCTATGTAATAAAAGATTCTTCTCTATGTGGTCTTGGTCAAACATCACCTAACCCAATTATAAGTACAATGAAATTTTTCTGGGATGAGTATGTAGCTCATGTAAAAGATAAACGCTGTCCCGCTGGAGTTTGTACTGCACTTTTAAAATATAGCATAAATCCTGAAAAATGTATTGGATGTACAGCTTGTACAAGAGTATGTCCTACAGAGGCTATTTCCGGTACAGTTAAAAAGGCACATATAATAAATAAAGAAAAATGTATAAATTGTGGTGGCTGTAGTACTGCTTGTAAATTTTCTGCTATTACAAAGCAATAATAATTTTAAGAAAGGAGTTTATAAAAATGAAAATGGTAAATCTAACTATAAATGATATAAATGTATCAGTACCTGAAGGCACTACAATTTTAGATGCTGCGAAAAAAGTAAACATAAATATACCTACTCTTTGCTATCTTGACCTTCATGATATAAAAATGGTCAATAGAACTTCTTCCTGTAGAGTCTGCCTAGTTGAGGTTGAAGGAAGGCGTAATCTTGCACCTTCCTGTTCCACAGAAGTTTTTGAAGGCATGATCGTTAGAACCAATAGTTTCAGAGCTATAAAAGCAAGACGTACTATGGTTGAACTTTTATTATCGGATCATCCTACAGACTGCCTTGTATGCGAAAAAAACACTCAATGTCAGCTTCAATTAATTGCTGCTGAATTAGGTATAAGAAAAATAAGATATAAAGGTGCTATGTCTAATTACAAGAAGGATTCTTCTAGTGGTGCTCTATATAGAAATCTAGATAAATGCATAATGTGCAGAAGATGCGAAACTATGTGTAACGAAGTTCAAACCTGTCAGGTTTACTCTGCAGTAGATAGAGGCTTCGAAACTGTAGTATCCCCTGCTTTTGGTCGTCCTATGATTGACACACAATGTACATTCTGTGGTCAATGCGTATCTGTATGTCCGACTGCTGCATTAACTCAAGTTAGCAACGTAGCTAAAGTATGGGAAGTACTAGCTGATCCTGATAAATATGTAGTAGTTCAAACTGCCCCTGCTATAAGAGTTACTTTAGGTGAAAAATTTGGTATGGAACCTGGAACTATTGTAACTGGTAAAATGGTATCTGCTCTTAGAAGATTAGGATTTGATAAGGTATGTGATACAGATTTTGCAGCAGATGTAACTATTTTAGAAGAAGCTCATGAATTTATTGATAGACTTCAAAACGGAGGAAGACTTCCAATACTCACAAGCTGCTGCCCTAGCTGGGTTAAATTTATAGAGCATCAATTTCCTGATCTTTTAGATGTACCTTCAACCTGTAAGTCTCCACACATAATGTTTGGTACTTTAGCTAAAACATATATGGCAGAAAAATTAAATATTGATCCATCTAAAATTGTAGTAGTTTCAGTTATGCCATGTATTGCAAAAAAATATGAAATAAGTAGACCAGAACTAGAGCATGAAGGCCAAAAAAATGTTGATCTTGTAGTTACTACAAGAGAGCTTGCAGACATGATAATGGAAGCAGGAATAGACTTTAATAAACTTCCTGATGAAGATTTTGATAATCCTCTTGGAGAATCTACAGGTGCTTCTGTAATATTTGGAACTACTGGTGGAGTAATCGAAGCAGCTCTTAGAACTTCTTATGAATGGATTACAGGCGAAACTTTAAAAGAAGTAGAATTTCATAGTGTAAGAGGCCTTGATGGGCTTAAAGAAGCTAATATCAACATTAACGGTAAAGAAATAAATATTGGTGTAGCTCATGGTCTTGGTAATGCAAGAAAGCTTCTTGAAGAAATAGAATCTGGTGAATCAAAATACCATGCTATAGAAATAATGGCGTGTCCTGGAGGATGTATTGACGGCGGAGGTCAACCATATCACTTTGGAGATTTAGATATTGTAAAGAAAAGAATGGAAGCTATATATAGAGAGGATAGGAATAAAACCTTAAGAAAATCTCATGAAAATCCTGAAGTTCTAGCTTTATATAAAGATTTTATTGGAGAAGTTGGAGGCAAAAAAGCCCATGATCTTCTTCATACTCATTATACAAAGAGACAAAAGCTCTAATATATATGCTAGTTAAAGTTGTTTTTTTATTAAAATAACCTTAACTAGCTTTTTTCAATTTCTTTTCCAGCACACCTAAATTACTAACTAAAAATGGATACTATAATTTATCATTATATAATATATTGACAAAGAAATACTTATTTTTACTTCAATATTTTAAATTCTTAATATTTTTTAGCATTATTGTATGATTTTTTGTAAATTATATCTTATAATAGTTTTATAACATTAAATGATTGCTAAAAAGCCATCATATAAAAAGGAGGTAACCATTCTGGTACAAAAGAAAAAAAACAATTCATCCAAAAAATTATTTTTTATACTAGTTATGCTAATTTTCATATTTTTAGGTATTGTAGGAAGACTTTTTTACATAATGCGTGTTAAGTCTCCAAACTATAAATCCCTAGCTTTAAAACAATGGACAAACGATTTCGAAATTCCCGCTAGAAGAGGTAGAATATTAGATCGTAACGGTATGGAAATAGCTGTAAGCATGAATGCTTATAGAGTTGATCTTGATATGGTTACATTAAAAGATAGTTTACTAAATAAAAAGATGACTATGGATCAACTTGCTGCAAAGTTATCACCTATACTAAATATGCCCACTGATAAAATATCTGCTGTTTTTAATAGAACTACACCTACTGGAACTCCAATAAAGTTTGCTATTTTATCTAGAGGTATTGATAAACCACAGGTAGACAAAATCAATGAATTAAAAATTAAAGGTCTTATTATATCATCCGATTCCAAAAGGTATTATCCAAATAATAATTTCTTAGCTTCAGTACTTGGTTATGTAAACTTAGAAGGTAAAGGTGTTTCTGGTGTAGAACTAAACTATGATAAAGAACTATCTGGGATTCCTGGACGTACTACTTTTGAAGCAGATAGAAATAGTACTCAATTACCTTATGGTAACTCAGACTATAAAGCTCCTGTTAATGGCAAAGATATTGTTTTAACTATTGACGAAAACATTCAATCTATTGCTGAAAAAGCTGCTCAAAAGGCTTTAACTGATAATAAAGCTAAATCAGTTACTATAACTGTAATGGATCCTAAAACTGGCGAAATATTAGCTATGGTAAGTAAGCCAGACTTTGATCCAAACAATCCAGGTAAAGATTCAAAAGGAAATGCTGTGAAGTCAATTGATGATACTGTAAAAAATATTGCTGTACAAAGTGCTTTTGAACCTGGTTCTATATTTAAAGTAATTACTTCCTATGCAGCGATAAAAGAAAATGTAGCAAATGAGAACAGTACTTTTTATTGTAATGGTAGTTTAAAAGTAGATGGTCATACTATTAACTGCTGGGATTTAAATGGTCACGGTACAGAAACTTTTGGGGATATAATCAAAAATTCCTGTAATGTCGGATTCATGAAATTAGGACAGCAGTTGGGTAAAGGCCGTTTAGGTTACTATGTATCCTTATTCGGATTTGGTCAAAAAACTGGTATTGATTTGCCAGGAGAATCCATCGGAATAATTAAAAATCCTGACAAATTAAATAATGTTGATTTATCCAGCCTAGCTTTTGGACAAGGACTTTCTGTTACTGCAGTTCAATATTTATCTGCATTAAACTCTGTAGCAAATGGTGGTACCTGGATAAGGCCTCACATTATGAAACAAATAACTCATGCAGATGAAAATAATAACCCCGTCGTAGATAAAACTTTTAATAACTTTGGTAAAAAAGAAATCCTTGATGCTAACTCTGTTTCTACTTTAAAAGGCTATTTAGAAAAAGTTGTAAGCTTACCAACAGGGGTTGGACACAATGCTTTTATTGATGGCTATCACATCGCAGGTAAAACCGGAACTGCTCAAAAGGCAAACCCAAAAGGTGGCGGTTATGAAGCTGATAAATATTTTTCTTCCTTCGCTGGTATGGCACCTGTAGATGATCCTAAAATTACTTTATTAGTTTCGGTGGATGAGCCCGATCCATCAAATTACTATGCAGCTCAGGTATCAGCTCCAGTAGCTAAGGACCTTTTTAGTGAAATCTTTAACTACATGATAATGAAAGGTCAATTGTCTTTAAACAAGACAGGTAACTAGTATAATATATTAAAGGGACTATTTTATTTTGCAGAAAATGTGCAAAATAAAATAGTCCCTTTAAGTTTCAAAACTTTTAACCCGAATAACAACTTAGCAAAATATTTATATCTCACACTATACACAATCATAATGAACACAAAAACTTATTTGTAACATCATTAAGTAAATCATTACAAATAACAGTATAAATTTTATTGAACTTTCACAATAAAAAATAAGCACTATAAGTGCATTATTATATCCTAATAAATTCTCATAGTGCTTAATCATATCAAACGTAGTTTAAAAAATTATACATTTACTTTTGTCCAGAAACTAATTTAGCTACATCTGAAAAGAATTGACTTTCATTTTCTGGGAGCCAAACTTTATCCTTTATAACAAACTTAAAAGTTTTTTCTTTAGCTTCTCCTGGTTTAGCATTTTTTAATTCTGCTATTATATTTTTGATATATGCATCTGTCACTTTTGTTTTAAGTTCTCTTTCATCTGTTATTCCTGAATTTTCAAATTGTGCAACAGCATTGTTTGCAGCTTTCGTAAAAATTCCTTCTAAATCAAAATAAGTTGATTTTAATTTTACTTCAGCAGTTTTATCACTTTGTGATGCAATTTGTGATGTCACTGTAACCTTTTTAAAGTCATCTATAATTGCCTTATATATTTCATTTACCTGTGCATCTGTAACATTTAAACCTGAAGTTGTAAAAGCACTCTTTATTTCTTTAATGAATTCATCTTTTTCAGCCTTTGCAGCATCATTAATTTCAGTTTGGGATACTCCAATTTTTGATAAACCACTTTGATCTCCTTTAATAGCAAATTCAACCAAAGTTTTTGAAGTTTCATCAGGTGCGACCTTTGGCTTACATCCCATTAGCATTAAAGGAATCATTAGCAAACTCATAAGTATTGCTGCACTTTTTTTCATGTTTTTCATAGTTACCCCCTGTAATTATGTATATATTTTTTTGCTATGCGAATGTACCACATAATGTCTATTTCGTGAATATTTTGCCAACCTTTATATAATCCTCCTAAAATTTTATCATTACTTTAAATAAATAATTTAATTCAGCTAATTTAAAAACCAAAATTGGATTTTATGGTATGTTTTTATGTTAATATATGTATTTGAGTTGTTTAATATAATCATTTTAATTATAGCTTTAAAAAAATATTTAAATACAATTACCAATAACTTAAACATTAATAGGGAAGCATAAGTATTACATTTTAAATTTGTTATACAAGGGTGATATTTATGATTATAGGCAAAGTTAAATTAGCATCCCCTTCTGCTGAAGATGCATTAACTAACATGTTAATAAATAATAATCTAATAAACAAAGATACAGCCATATTATGTTTGGGAACAAATGATTGTATAGAAGATTT
Organism: Clostridium muellerianum; assembly: GCF_012926525.1. GTDB lineage: Bacteria > Bacillota > Clostridia > Clostridiales > Clostridiaceae > Clostridium_AM > Clostridium_AM muellerianum. The sequence continues at coordinate 64,676 of NZ_JABBNI010000012.1, read as the reverse complement.
AGTTGGACCTCTTACAGGAACTCTTATTGAGGAAAACAAAAAAGATTTAAGTATTAAAGTATACGGAACATTAGATTTTTCAATTAATTCTTTAAATATAAAAAGCAAGTTTCCTCATATAGAAAAGAAAGAAAAACATCTTTTAGCTGTAGATTCTATTTTATCTCTTAAAAATGATGTGGGAATGATATTATTAAAAAATGATGGCATACATCCAGGCGCCGCTTTAGGTAATAATCTGCCTTTAATAGGAGATTGCAGTATCATGTGTAGTGTATCGGAAAAACTCCAATATCTATTACTTAATAAAAAAGTAAGCTTTAATGAAGTTTATAAGTTTTCTAAAGTTATTTGCAGCTCTATAATTAAAGCAAAGTATATATTAGAAAATCATCATAACAATTAAAATAGAGGAGCTTAAAATCGCCTCCTCTAAATATGCTTATAATATTTCTATTGCTTTTCTATATTCTTTTCTCAATATATTTTTGTCATCTTCTGAAGCAAAAGAAGCTTCTATTCCATTCTTTACTACCTTTTTTATATCTTCTAAAGTAAAATTTTGCTCTCTAACTAAATGACCAAACTCATCATTAATAGACACATTAGAAACAGTAATATTATCCGTATTTACTGTTACCATTAATCCTTCATCTAAATATTTTTTTATAGGATGAGTTTTATATGATTTTACTGCTTTTGTATCCACATTGCTTGTTATACACATTTCTAAAGGTATTTGTTTATCCTTTAAGTATTTAACTACTTTTTCATCCTTAAATGCATATACCCCATGTCCTATTCTTTCTGCATGTAAAATCTCAATAGACTTTATTATATTCTTTTCAATGCCTGTCTCACCTGCATGTATTGTACAATGAAAACCATAGTTTTTAGCTAGATCAAAAGCTTCTTTATGAATTTCTGGTGGAAAATCTTGTTCATTACCGGCTAAGTCTACTGCTACTACTCCTTTTCCAATATACTTTTTACCTATTTCAACTAAAAGCTTACTTTTTTCTGGAAATTCATGCCTCATAACACACAAAATTAAATTAGACATAACCCCATATTTTTCTCTTCCATCTGACATAGCTTTAAGTGCGGCTTCTATAACCTCTTCTACTTTAAGTCCTGCTTGCATATGATTGAAAGGTGCAAATCTAATTTCTATATATTTTATATTGTCTTTTGAAACATCTTCTAAAAGTTCACTGGTTATCCTATATATGTTTTCTTTACTTTGCAGAACTTTAATAGGTAATTCAAATTTATCCAAATATTCTTTTAAAGAATTACACTCACTAGAAATTTTTACGTACTTTTCAAATTCATTTAATTTAGTAGTTGGAATTGCTATATTTTGTTTTATAGCAATATCAATTATAGTTTGTGGCCTTACACTTCCGTCTAAATGACAATGAAGTTCAACCTTAGGAAAATTTTTAATCATCTTGCTGTAATCCATTTCACTTCACCTCTATATAACATGATAACACTTATAATAAGCTAATTCTATAAAAAAAACACCCAACTCATAGTTAGGTGTTTCTTATGGCGGAAAGATAGGGATTCGAACCCTAGGTACGGTCACCCGTACGCCGGTTTTCAAGACCGGTGCCTTAAACCAACTCGACCATCTTTCCAAGAACAGTTATAATTATATCAACCACATTAACAAATGTCAACACTTTTTTTATATATTTTTAATATTTTTTTATTTATCTACAACTAATATGAACTTTTATCCTATTTCCACCATATGTAACACACTCTGAAAACACTGTAACTCTTAAGCTTCAATGATTTAGAGTTACTATACTGCTACTAATCGTTAATATCGTCCTGAATAAGTAGTTCTAAGCCTCACCTTATCTTCATAGCTGAAGACATAATTGCAACTCCATAAACTTTAGTATTTAAAACTTTTTTTATGTTATTTTCCTTTATTCCTCCTATGGCTATAACTGGTATAGTAACCTTTTCACATATTTCTTCTAAGAACTCTATTCCTCTTCCCTTTAATCCCAATTTACAATCCGTTTCAAATATATGTCCTGCTATTAAATAATTTGCTCCTAACTTTTCTGCCTCCACTGCTTCTTCTACTTTATGAACAGATACACCTACAACAAGGTTTTCACAAATATTTTCATTTCCTCTTATACTTTTGAAGTTTTGAAAACCTGTATGAAATCCATAAGCATTTACATCCAAAACTGCATTAATATTTCCATTGATAATTAAAGGAATTTTATACTTATCTGTTATAATTTTGATACTTTCACCTAAATGTTTTAAATCCTTATATTCTAAATCTTTTTCCCTTAATATGACACCATCAGCACCCTTAAGAGCACACTTTTCTATTACTTTACATAAATTACTATCTTTATCTATTAGTTTTCTATTTGTAACCACATATATCTTTTTGTTTTCCTTTAAATTAAACAAAAACTCCACCCACCTTCCATTATGACTTATAACAAAATATCTTAAAAATATATTATAACATTAATATGGTAAATATAAAAAACACAAACTCTCTATGAATTTGTGTTTAAATCCTCTAAACTTTCTCTCTACGACGATATTAAAATCAATTTAACTACACTTTTACATACTGTTAAATTAAATGGAATACAGGCTTTATTTCTCCAACACTTTCTCCTATATTATTTAAATTTTTAATTATCTTAAATTTACTCAAAGCTTTTTTTTCATTTTCATCCAACACATTTAAATCTTCAAGACATTGTATAACTGCTGGATACAGCGCTCTACTGGAATTTCCATCTTCTATTTTTAACGCTATACCTAAATCCATTCCTTTTATCCCAATACAATAGACTGCCTCCGCTCCAAATTTACCTATTAACTTACCATGAGTATTTTTTATAAGTTCTGTGCAAAACCCATCAGTACCTGCTATCATCTCTGGCGCATTATTTATAGCCTTAAATACCCTATCAGAAGCATTTTTATAGTCTTCAGACAAATTATCTGGATTGGCTAGCTTAGCAAATCCTAATGCCATATTATACAAAGGGATACCATATACAGGCACTGTACATCCATCTATTCCTATAAATATTTTTTCTTCGTCTATATTACACATCTGAGCTACTATCTTTTTTATCTCCTTTTGAACCACATGTTCTTTTGAATTATAATTATTTATATCATATCCTTTATGAACACACACAGAAAGCATACCTGCATGTTTTCCTGAACAATCAGTATTAGTAGCATTAAGCTTTACATGATTCCATATAAGTTCCTTTTTGTATTTATCACTTAAAGATAGTGTAGTACCGCATAAAAGATCATCTATAGTCAATCCTATTTTTTTCAATATACCTTCTACTACTTTTCTGTGAAATTCCTCTCCATAATGGGATGCACACATTATGGAAATTTCTTCATCTGTAAATTTGAATTTATCTGCTGCACCACTTAAAATTACATTTAAAGTTTGAATTGGTTTTGATGCAGATCGCATGTAAGCAACTTTGTAAGCATCTCCTATAGAATGTAACAATTGTCCTTTACTATTAACTACTGCTATGTCTCCCCTGTGTATGCTTTCAATCAAAGGTCCTCTATTTACATTAACAAGTATTTCTGACATACTCATCTCTCCTAACTTTATTTTATGTTTTAATATTCTTCACCACAAACTATATTCCTTTTAATTTGAAAATCTTTCACATATTGGCAATAATGTTCCTAATATGCTTTTAACTTTGTTTAAAGAAAAGTATTTTCTATGCTAAAATAACAATGAAAATATTTATTCAAATGCAATTTGTTTAATGACAAAGCCTCAAAATTTTAATTAATAATATGCTATTATTTATCATAAATTATAAAGTATAATAAATATTATTAATGAATTCTACCCATTGGTAATACTACAACAGGTAGACATCATATTAAATATATAAAGGCAGGTAAATAAAAATGCAAAGAAAATTAACTCTATCTCTAATAATTGTGACATTGATAGTTGCAATATTTTCAATTTCTGTAAAAATTACAGAAGATAAAAATAATAAAAGATTAGTTCAAGAATATACATATTCTATCAAAGAAGTTAGAAATATCAATACAACCATTGCGCCACCTACAGCAAAAGCCATAGATTATCATAATAAAAGAGTAAATCTATGGATTCTAAATTTAGTAATGAGTTTATTAATCCCTGTAGTTTTTTTAATTTCAGGTTTATCCACTTTTACAAGGGATTATTGTTTAAGCAAAAGCAAAAATTTATTTATAGTTATATTTTTATACTTTATAATATATTCTACAATTACTACACTTATAAATCTTCCACTAGATTATTACAGCAGTTTTACATTAAAACATGATTTTGGACTTTCCAATCAAAGCTTTAACAAATGGCTTATAGATAATTTAAAAAGTTTTATTATTTATACTTTAGTGGGTGCATGTTTTGTTTCCATACCATATTTACTTATAAAAAAGTTTCCAAATTACTGGTGGTTTAACCTGGGATTTCTTTTAATTCCCGTAATTGCTTTTGTAACTTTTATAAGTCCTATGTACATTGATCCTATTTTTAATAAATATGAAAAGATTCAAAATACTAAACTGGAAAGCAAAATATATGAAGAACTTGATAAGGCATCTATTAAAAATTGTAATGTATACCAAGTAAATAAAAGTGTAGACACTAAAGAAATGAATGCTTATATGACAGGAGTATTAAACACAAAACGAATAGTACTTTGGGATACTACTATTAAAAACTTAACAGAAAGAGAAACTCTTGGAGTATTAGCACATGAAATGGGACATTACCTAATGGGGCACGTATGGAAATCTATTGTACTTGGAGGAATCGTAAGTATATTTATTTTTTATCTTGTAGACAAAAGTTCAATGTGGGTTATAAAAAACTCATCTGGAGCTTTGGGATTTACAAAGCTGTATGATATAGCATCTCTTCCTCTTTTAATATTAATGTTAAACATATTCATGTTTATGGCTCAACCTGCAATTAACACCTATACTAGATACACAGAAACAGAGGCAGATAGATTTGAATTAGAACTTACAAAGGATAATGAATCTTCAGCATCTTCTATGATAAAATTACACGAAACTAGCTTAGTACTTCCTTCTCCAGGAATAATATATAAACTGTGGAATTATGATCATCCAACCTTTGAGGAAAGAGTGAAATTTGCTAACAGTTATAAACCTTGGGAGCAAGGAAAACCTCTTAAATACAGTAAATATATTAAGTAGCTTAACATTTCTTCAGTTAGTTGTGCCACATTATTTTTAAACTGTAAAAAATTGAGTTAAATAAGTTTTAGCATTGAAACCATTAAGTTTTTGTTATATCCTAATACTATATTAATTATAAATACGCTTTAACGTAGGAGGAAAAAATGAGAATAGCAGTTATATCAGATATTCATGGTAACATCGAAGCATTAAAAACAGCATTTTGGGACATACAAGAAAAAAATGCAGATACTATAATTTGTTTAGGAGACTTAACAGGTTACGGACCATATCCAAATGAAGTTATAGACTTTGTAAGAGAAAAAAGAATAATAAGTATTTTAGGAAACTATGATGCAGCCGTAATAGAAGAAAAGTTTAATTATATAAGATCTAATGAAGTCAACAAATTTTGTATGCCCTGGGCTGCACATGAGTTAACTTGTGAAAATAAAGAATATTTAAAATCACTTCCTAAAAACTTTATAATTAAATTTGAAAACAAAGAAATAGTTTTTGTTCATGGAAGCAATAGAGATATGAATGAATATTTAAAGGAAAATTCAAAAGAAGCTGAAGAAGCTTTAAAAGAATTTTCTGGAGATATATTAGTATGTGCTCATACCCACATACCTTATGAAAAACACTATGGAAATAAAATCTTATTAAATGATGGAAGCATAGGTAAACCTAAAATAGGAAGACCAAACGGAACTTATATTATTTTAGATTTGCAAAATAATAATTTAAATGTAGAATTCATAGAGTTTGAGTATGATTATGAAAAAACTGCATTAGCTATGGAAGAAAAGGGTATACATTTAAGTTGTATAAACAATATAAGAACTGGACTTGAATAGAGATATAGAAAAATCATATGCAGTGCATATGATTTTTCTTAATTAAAGTTTTATTTACTATAGAATTTCTTTATAGTTTCACATACAAAATCTACTTCTTCTTCCTTTATTTCAGGATAAATAGGAAGTGCAAGTACCTTCTCTGATAACTTTTCAGCAACAGGGAAATCACCTTTCTTATATCCTAAATAATTAAAGCACTTTTGAAGATGAAGAGGTATTGGATAGTAAATACTTGTGCCTATTTCATTTTCTTTTAAGAAGGCTGCAAGTTCATCTCTTTTTTCTGCTAATGTATTAAACGCGTAGTAAACAGGCTTTTGGTTTCCTCTTACTACAGGAGTCTTTATATACTCGCAATCTGCAAGTCTTTCTTTATACCAATTTGCTACAGTTTCTCTTTTCTTTATAGCTTCATCTATATATTTCAACTTAACTAAAAGTATAGATGCTTGCATTGAATCAAGTCTTGAATTATATCCTATATAGTCATAATGATACTTTTTAGATGCACCATGAACTCTGAACATTTTAACTTTATTTGCTAGTTCATCATTATTAGTTACTATCATACCAGCATCACCATAGCCACCTAAAGTTTTAGTTGGGAAGAAGGAAAATACACCTAAATCTCCTATAGTTCCAGAATGTTTATAGTCAGTACCATTTCCTTTCCATCTCATACCAAAAGCTTCAGCAGCATCTTCTAAAACACTTATATTGTGTTTTGAAGCTATATCCATAATTTTATCCATATTAGCCATTTGAGAGAATAGATGTATAGGTATTATACCAACAGTATTTGAAGTTATTTTTTCTTCTATTTTATTTACATCTATATCGAAAGTTTCCTCATCAACATCTACGAATATAGGCTTTGCATTATGCTTTGCAATACAAGATGTTGATGCTAGGAATGTAAATGGTGATGTTATGACTTCTTTTCCATTTTCAAATCCAAGTACATGAGAACCTATTACTAAGGCATCACTACCAGATGCAACACCTATTGCATGCTTTGCTCCAGTATATTTTTTTACAGCTTCTTCTAGCTCTGTAACTTTAGGTCCTAATATAAAACTTCCGCTTTCTACAACGTCAAATATAGCTTTATTAAATTCTTCTTTCTTCTCTGAGTATTCTCTTAAAGAAGTATAAAAATTAACCTTCATAATTTAAAATCCTTTCTTGATCTTTATTTTCTAACCTGTTCTACAGCTTTAATAAACTCTTTAACCACATATTCTGCATCTTCTAATGTAAGAAGAGAATAAAGTGGCAAAGAAATTTCATTTACATATTGTGCATAAGTATTTGGATAATCTTCAATTTTATATCCTAAATTCTTGTAAAGCGTAAACATTGGTAATGGAGTATAGTGAACATTAGTAGCTATGTCAAGTTCAGCTAATTTTTCTATAACTTCATTTCTTTGCTCTTCGCTAAAACCTTTAACACGTAAAAGATATAAATGATAAGAAGTTACAGTATCTCCGTCTCCTTCTGATGGAAGTATAGCCCAATCTTTTTCGCCTAAATATTTACAATAAAGATCAAATATTGCCTTACGTTTTTTTAGCATTTCTTCATATCTTGTTAATTGTACAAGACCAATAGCAGAACCTATATCTGTAAGGTTACATTTAAATCCATCTGTAACTATATCATATTTCCATGCTCCAGCTTTCATTTTTGAAAGAGCATCCTTTGATTGACCATGTAAAGATTCTAATTTAAACTGCTTAAATAAATCTTCGTGTCCTCTAAAATTATTATTTGCAAAAGTTAAAGCACCACCTTCAGCAGTAGTGAAATTCTTTACTGCATGGAAAGAGAATGCGTGAAAATCAGCTTGACTGCCAACCATTTTGCCCTTATATTTTGCACCAAAAGCATGAGCAGAGTCTGAAACGAAAATTATATCCTCACGATTTTTAGCCTTTAAAACTTCACGAACTGCATCATAATCTACAGGTAATCCTCCAATATCTACAGTATAAATAGCTTTTGTTTTTGGAGTTATAGCATCAGCTATTCTATCAATATCTATTAAAAAACTATCTTTTTTAACATCTACAAATGTTGGTCTAATTCCTCTATGAATAGATACACTTGCAGTAGCTGTATAAGTATAAGGAGTAGTTATAACTTCATCTCCTTCTTTTATATCAAATGCCTTTAAAACAAGTTCTAAAGCTGCTGTATCACTGTTTACAGCTAAAGCTTTACCAGTTTGTAAATATTCTGCTACTTTTGTTTCAAATTCAGCAGTTTTAGGTCCTGAAGTAATCCATCCTGATCTTAAAACTTCAGTTACAGCTTTTATTTCTTCTTCTCCTACATCTGGTGGTGAAAATGGTATTTTTTTATTCATAAAATATCAATCCTTTCTTAAATTAAATTATTTTATTCCTTGAAAAAATCCTGTATCTTTTGTTATATAAATTCCTCCTGCTTTTTTTATTTCTTCCTGTAAAAATTTTATAAGAGTTTGAAGCTTATCTTCAGTAAAAATATCTTTTGTATTTCCAGGCATAGAAAATATGTAATCCACAAGAGGAATAGGATCTGTTACAATTAAACTATCTTCATATCTTTTTAGTTTTACCTCTTTAAACCATTTTGAAACCTGCTCAAAGCCATTTTCTAATTGAAAACTTTCTGTTAGGTCCCAGCTTTTAGTAGTTATATTTTCAGAATTAAACTTTGCTACAATTTCCCTCATTTCCTTCATGTGGTTTTTACCAACTGTAGAGGCATAAAATAATCCATTATGTTTTAACACTCTTTTTATTTCTGAAAAAGCCTTTTCTCTATCCGCTACATGATACAACATGTTATTGGCAATAACTACATCAAAAGAAGCATCTTTAAAAGGCAACTTTTGTGCATCAGCTATCTTAAACTTAAATCTTGATGCATTATTTCCTAGATTTTTTTTAGCATCTTTAAGCATTCCATTAGAGAAGTCCGTTAATGTTATATTCCAATTGCATGGAATATCTGAAAAATTCTTTTGCCAAAGGCTTCCATCACCACAACCAACCTCAAGTATGGCGGCATTAGAAGGAACATAAAGGTTGTTAAAAAACCAATTCATCCAGCCCTGTTTATTTGTACTGAATAACTCATGTATTCTAATTCTTGCCCTAAGATTAGAAGCATTTTCATACTGTTCAATCCACTTTTTATCTGTATTTATTACATTTATTATATTAACAAACTTATCCCAATTTAATATATTGTTGTTATCTAACATATGCACAGCTTCATCAATAGCTTTTATAACCATTTGTATATGTTGTATTTTTTCTTCCATTATGGTTTTTTGTATTTCAAGAGGATTTTTCAAATCTTGATCATCAGTATCATATTTTATTATATTGGATATATCGTCTAAAGACAGACCTATAAATTTTAAGGTTAATATTTTCTGCAGTCTTCCAAAATCCTGCTTACTATATAACCTATGACCTAAATTATTATGAAAGCTGGGTTTAAGCAATCCTATCTTATCATAATATCTTAATGTCCTTAAGGTAACTCCTGCCTTCTTTGAAAACTCACCAATAGTAAATAAGTTATTTTCGTTTTGGCACATGTTATCACCTCTACTTAAATTATTTTAACACATTACGTAAGGTAATGGGCAAGAACTTTTTTATAAAAGTAACATTTTTAATTTAAAACAATAATATGGTACTAAGCATAAGAAAAAAACAAAAATTAGTTTATTTAATTTTTAAAATTTAGTAACGGTTAGATATATGAAAAAAGTAGCAAGTCAACTATATAAGCACTGACTAATTATTTTTTTGAATATACCTTAAGAGAATAAGGAGGGTTTAACATGTGTGAAAAATGTAAATGTCATAAACATCATAAGTGTCATAGGCATCATAAAAATCATAGATGCTGCCAAAAATTCCATATAACTGTAAGATGTTGCGAGGAAAAGAAATGTAAATGTCATAAAGAAAAGAAAAGAAGATGCTGTAAAAAAGTAAAACCTGACTGCTAATGTTAAATATAAATTGAGGAGAATCAATATTATTCTCCTCAATTTAATTATATAAAAAATTGACATAGGAATTAGTATTAATTAAAATCAAACTATCAAGTAATTCTTAAGTTCAAATGGAATTTACTTATAAGAATCACTGTCTTTTAAGAAATGGCACTTGCCATATAATTTATAAATGTAAAATTTTAAAAAAATAATTTATATATTGGGGAGATTTTAATAATGAATACAAGTTTAAAAAGTTTATTAAAAGGAAAAAATCTAAGACTAACCTCACTAAATGAAAAAGATATATCATATATGGAAGAGTGGTATAATGATGTAGATTTTCTAAGATTATATGATATGACTACAGCTTTTCCCAAGTCCTCAGCTCAATTATATGAAATGCTGAATGAAAAAAGAAAATCTAATAACAGCTATGTTTTTGCCATAAGAACTTTAGACGAAGATAGATTTATTGGCGTTACAGGTTTTGAAAATATACTTTGGAATAATGGTACAGCAATAGTTTTTATAGGCCTAGGCGATGTGAAAACTAGAGGAAAAGGCTATGGCAAAGAAGCTATGGAAATGACTTTAGAGTTTGGATTTCAAGAGCTTAATTTGCATCGAATTCAACTTGATGTTTTATCCTATAACAAACCTGCTATTACCCTTTACGAAAACCTTGGTTTTAAGAGAGAAGGAGTTTATAGGGAATTTATTCATAGAGATGGAAAAAGATATGATATGTATCTTTACGGTCTTCTAAAAAATGAATTCTATTAAGTCGCATTATGCTTAATTTGTAAAAAAATTGTTAACAACTATTTCCTATTCTCCACTTTACTGTTGATTTCGCTATGCATAAAACATTTACATGTAGTTTTTACATATTTTATTAAAATGTTGAAATATTATCCATATTATATTATAATAGCATATGTCGTTCAAATTATTGTATGGAGATGAAATTTATGAAAGAACAAATCGAATTACTTAGAGAAAGTTTACATAAATTAATGGAAATAAATAGTTGCCTCTATTCAAACGAGGTAGTAAAACTTAGCCAAGAATTAGACAAGCTTATTTACGCATATTACTCACGTGCTGTGGAGATATAATTTTCCATTTTAAATTATTATCTCTGCATGCAGTTCCCTTAACTGGGAAACTCTTCATAAATTAGTACAGCATGTAGTATGCTATTTACTGTACACTCATATTCTATTTTTCAACAAATCACCTTAATATACACACTTTTCAATATATAGATATTCTATAAAACTTCATAAGTGTACGTAATTTCTATTGTATAGTTCATTATATGAATATCCAACTTGAAAATCTTAGCTTTGTTATAGAACTAAAATTAAACTTTAGTTTTAATCGAAGTAATGTAAGCTTTAATTATAGTGTTATATGTCTATAACCTTAACTTTAGCATTTCTTCTATTAAATATCCTCTAAATTTCATAGACAGTAAAAAAGCAACAATATTGTAAACGTTTTAATTAATGCAATTTTATAACATGAAAAACATTTTGTCAACCTTATAAAATTTCAGCAATTACTTTCCTGTTAAAAATATATCTAATTTTTTTTTATGAAAACTAACAAAATTTTATTTTTTGTGAATTTTTTTAACATTATGATATTGACAAATACAAGCTAATATTATTTAATAATATTAACTAACTAGTTAGTCATATTTTAAAAACTTTATTTCACTTTAAAGACATTTCACAACTTTAATTTTAAGCATATAATAAAAATTTACTTTTATTATATTGTTAGTGTACATAATTATTTCACAACTTATTACATTAATACAAAAATTTTATGGGGGGTGTTACAAATGTCAGAAAAAACTGTCAAGAATGTTGACAAAATAAACGAAGTTCTTCCAATTCCTAAACTTTTTACTTTAGGTCTTCAACATGTACTAGCAATGTATGCAGGTGCTGTAGCTGTGCCAATAATAATTGGTGGAGCTGTTGGCTTAACTCCACAGCAACTAGAACTTTTGGTAGCCGCTGATCTATTTACTTGTGGTATTGCAACTTTAATTCAGTCAATAGGTATAGGTCCACATATTGGTATTAAGTTGCCCGCTATTTTAGGTTGTACCTTTGCAGCCGTTGGTCCTCTAATTATTATTGGTAAAAATTTTGGAATGCCGACCGCCTATGGCTCCATAATTATATCAGCAATACTGGTTGTTTTAATTGCTCCTTTGTATGGAAAAATATTAAGATTCTTTCCTACCGTTGTAACTGGTACAGTTGTTACTATGATCGGTCTTTCCTTAGTTAACGTTGGAGTTACAAGCATTGGCGGCGGTTCAGGTGCTAAAGATTTTGGAAGCATGTCTAATCTTTTACTTGCATCATTTGTAATGATTGTAGTTATACTGTCTAATAAGTTTTTTAAGGGATTTTTTCAAGCTATTTCAGTTTTAAATGGTATTATTTTAGGAACAATAGTTGCAGCTTTTATGCATAAGGTTGATTTTTCAATAGTTGCAAGTGCAAAATGGGTAAATTTTGTTCATCCATTTAACTTTGGATTTCCTAAATTTGAAATTGGTTCAGCAATTATGATGAGTTTCGTTATGCTTACAGTAATGATTGAATCAACAGGTACTTATCTTGGTGTTGCTAGGGTTTGTGAAAAAAAACTTTCTGAAGATGATATAGTTCGCGGTCTTAGGGCTGAAGGAATTGCATCAATTTTGGGTGGTATTTTTAACTCTTTTCCTTACACAACATTCAATCAAAATTTAGGATTGTTGGCCTTAAGCAGAGTAAAAAGTCGTTTTGTTGTAGTAACTTCTGGAATTATTCTAATATTTCTTGGCTTAATTCCTAAATTTGCGGCTATAGCTACAATTATTCCTCAACCTGTCATAGGTGGTGCTACAACTATAATGTTTGCAATGGTTGCAGTAGCTGGCATACAAATGCTTGCAAGTGTAGATTTTGATAAAAACTCAAATATGCTAGTTGTTGCTTGTTCCATTGGTATAGGTCTTGGAATAACTGCTGTTCCTACTTTACTTGATCATACTCCACAAATTTTTAGATCAATTTTTAGTAGTGGTATAGTTTCTTCATCTGTGGTTGCAGTAATTCTTAATGCATTTTTAAATCACGGAGATAATACTGTTCACAGCGATGTAAACGTTCCCGAGTAATTTCTATAAAGAATTTAAGTTATCTATAAATATATATTTTATTCTTAACTTAATAAAAATAAAAAAATAAAGTTGCTGACATTTAGTATTGGTCAGCAACTTCATTTTTTAATTAAAAATAATTTTTAATAGCATTTTCATTTATTGCTTTTATCTGTATCTACTTTTCTGTTTTTAAATACTTCTCAAACATAATCTTTTCAGCAATATCAAAATACTCTTCCAAATCAAATTTTCCTTCATCAATAAGATACTGAAATGATGCACCTAACATGATTGATACCATTATAAATGGTATCATATCATTATATTTTTTATCTAAATCATCTTTAAATTCACTTTTATTTAAAACTTCACTAATATTACTTCGCCATATGTTAAAAGTATTTTGAAACTTACTTCTTATTTCATCATTTGCTGTACCTTGAACCCAATAATCAACTTGTATAGATTCAGCTTCTTTATTATTAAGAATTTCATCTTTTTTTTGCTCAAAAAAACCTCTTATATTTTCAGCAGTACTTTTATTTTTTAAATCAATATACTTTGTACGTCTACTAGAAAACTGTTCTTGAATACTATCTAAAATAGCTATCATTATATCGTTTTTAGTTGCAAAATGATAATGTAAATTAGCCTGGCTCATATTAGCTTCTTTAGCAATCATATGCATACGAGTACCACTTATTTTTTCCTGGGATACTACTTTAATTGCTGCATTAAGTATATTTTTTTCTATATCTTTCCCCATATTATACCTCTCTTCTAATAACAACTACATCTTAATTATAGATAAATTATTTACATAGAATACTTATTCTGTGTAAGGCTTGTATTAATTTCAATTATTGTCTACAAATAAGTCTATGAACTTAAAATTATAATAATCAAATAAACCTTTTGTGGTTATCTTAATATCTGGCATTACTGGCAATGCCATAAAACCAAGTGTTAAAAATGGATCTATTTCCTTCTTAATTCCAAACTTTCTTGTTAAAATGTTCAACTTTGTAATTTTATCAAGAACTACTAATGGATTCTCAGATGTTATAAGCCCTCCTATTGGTAAACTTAAAAATTCCAATAAATCACCATTAGATACAAATGCAATCCCTCCATTATTATGTATAATGCTATTTACTGCAACTTCCATATCTTTATCATTATCACCTATCACAATTATATTATGAGAATCATGAGCAATTGTCTGTGCTATAGCTGCATTTTTAAGACATAATCCTTCAATAAATCCTACAGAATGTCTTCCACTATTTGTATGTCTTTCTATTACTGCTATTTTATTAATAACCTCCTGTACTTCCTCTATACCTTCAACAACACCATTTTTTATTTTCACTTTTCTCTTTTCATTTTTAGTTACCAGTGAACCAGGCTGAACCCTTATTACATTAACAAATTCTCCTTTGCCTGGAATACTAAATAAATCTTCTTTTACATAATCCACATTTATAGATCTTTTACCCTGAACTCTTTCAAATGTATTTTTATCATTACATACTTTTCCGTTTTTAATTACATTTTTTATATTTAGTTTTTTTAAATCTTCAAATACTACTAAATCTGCTTTCATGCCTGGTGCAATAGCACCTCTATCCCTTAAATTATAACAATTAGCTGCATTAAAAGATGCTATAGTATATGCTTTTATAGGTTCCATTCCCTCTTTTATAGCAATTCTTATACAGTTATCTATACTTCCTTCATTTATTAAATCTTCAATATGTCTATCATCAGTACAAAATACGAACCTACTGTAATTTTTATTATTCACTGCTGGCAGTAACTTTTTCAAATCCTTAGCAGCAGATCCTTCCCTAAGCATTACATACATTCCTTTGCTTATCTTTTCTAAAGCTTCTTTATAATCATCACATTCATGATCTGTTTTAATATTTCCGCATAAATAAGCATCTAGTTCTTTGTCTTTAACCTTTGGACAATGCCCATCTATGATTTTCCCATATTTCATGATCATTGCAATTTTTTCTATCATCTCTTCTTTACCAGATATAACTGCATTGACATCCATTACTTCTCCAAGTCCTAAAACCTTTGGATTGTCTATAAGTTTTTCTAAATTCTGTGCTTTGAGTACTGCACCGTTATCTTCGAAGTCTACCGATGGCACACAGGATGGGAGCATAAAAAATGTATCGATCTCACCATTTTTACTATTTTCAATCATAAATTCTATACCTGTTTCTCCTAAAACATTAGCTATCTCATGAGGATCCGCAATAATTGTAGTAACACCTCTTTTTATAACTAAACTCGAAAATATTTCAGGAGTTACCATTGAAGATTCTATATGTACATGAGAATCTATAAATCCTGGTGAAACAAATAAACCACTACAATCAATTTCACAAGTTCCCTGATAATTACCTACTCCTACAATTGTATCCTCATCTATCGCAATATCCTTATTTTCAATAGTTTGAGTAAATACATTTATTATGGAAGCATTTTTTAATACAAGTTCTGCCTTTTTCCTAGACATAGCTATATCAATTTGATTTATTATTCTATTCATTTATTTATTCCCCTTTCAATATCTAGAATTCAAAATACTATCCTCCCTCTTCATTATTGCATTACAAGTAATGGAACATCTCAAAATATCATATTCTGAATGTCTGCTTATAATTTTAGAGGAAGATGCACTTTGCTCTTCCTCTAAAATTATATTAAAATATTGCGTTTTAGGCATATGAAAGAAAATAACAAGTCAAAGATGTTAGTATATTTTGTATCAGACAAAGAAACAGGTTCCGCTGATAGTTGTTCTATCAAAGGGTTCTGTTGATGCAGTATGACGCAAAATATGCTAACATACTGACTTGTTATTTTTTTGAATATGCCCTATTCAAACGGAAGCAGTATAAACCTTAAAATGAACAATACTGCTAATATATATACTATAGGATTAAGTTCTTTATGTCTACCCGTAGCTATTTTTACTATTGGATAAACAATCATAGCAACTGCAATTCCATTAGCTATACTATAACTAAAAGCCATTAATGAAATAGCAAAGAAACAAGGTAGTGCTTCTGTAAAATCATCAAAGTTTATATTTTTAATTACTCCCATCATTAAAGCACCTACTATAATAAGAGCTGGCGCTGTAGCTTGTGAAGGAACTACCCCAACAAGGCCTGAGAAAAATAATGAAAGAATAAATAATACCCCTACTGTTACAGAAGTAAGTCCAGTTCTTCCTCCTGCTGTAACACCAGCAGTTGATTCAACATAAGTGTTAACAGTACTAGTTCCAAAAAACGACCCTGCAGTTGTAGCTATGGCATCACAAATAAGAGCCTTTTTCAATCTTAAAACTTTACCATTTTCATCTACCATTCCCGCCTTTGTAGCAGTTCCAACAAGTGTTCCAATTGTATCAAAAAGATCAACTAAACAAATTGTTATAACTACCATAACAAAGCTTAAAACTGCACCCGCTACAGAAACTCCACCTTTTGAAAATAGTCCTGAAAAATCAAATGCTGCAGAGGTAGGCGCAAGAGAAGGTGGTGCACTAAAAACATGTAAATTTGCAAGAGAAGTAACTTTAAGTGGAATGCCTATAATTGTAGTTAAAACAATTCCTATAAGAATAGAACCTGTAACATTTCTTGACATTAATATACCAATTATTATAACACCCATTATAGTAAGCAATGTTCCTGGCTTTGCAAAGTTTCCAAAACTAACAAGAGTTGCTTGACTTGAAACTATTATACCACCACTTTTTAAACCAATAAGTGCAATAAAAAGTCCAATTCCACCAGACATAGCATATTTTAAGTTTTGAGGTATTGCATCAACAATTTTTTCTCGTATAGATGTAACCGTAATAATTATAAATAATATTCCTGACATTAATACTGCCGAAAGTGCTTGATGCCATGTGAAACCTAATGTTAAACACACTGTATACGTAAAAAATGCATTCAGTCCCATTCCAGGTGCTTGAGCAAAAGGTAAATTGGCGTAAAATCCCATTATGAACGTACCAACAGCAGCAGCTAAACAGGTAGCAACAAATACAGCTGATACCACCGGATCAGTGCCTACATTATACTTAGCAGCTGCATCCCCCAAAACATTTCCTGAATTCATACCTGCTATTCTAAGTACACTTGGATTAACAAATATTATATATGCCATAGTAATAAAAGTAGTGATTCCAGCAAGAATTTCTGTCTTTACATTAGTATTGTTCTCTTTTAACTTAAAAAGTGATTCTAAAAACGACCCCCTCCTGCCTTGAACTTCCTTTTGCATAAATTAACCCCCATTATAAAATTATTTAAAGTTCTTCAAATATAATAGTTTAAAGAACTTCATTTTTAATAATTAATAAGATTTAGGCTCATTTATATTTTTACTATCTACATATTTCTCTTTAATACTTTTGTCATTCCTAGTTTTACTGACCAGTTGATTTAATTTTATTATAATTCTGAATTGTTTATATGTCAATAATTCACAATTAATCGTTTACATTTATTCTCAAGATTATTATATGAAATAAAATATACATATATTATAAATAAAATGTAATCCTGTAAATTGGACAGTAAGTCAGGTTTATTTTAGACAAAATGTTAAAATAAATTTACTATTAACCACTTCTATTAAACCACCTTATTAAATATTAAAAAGTTATCTATGAAGTTCAAATATTTTAAATAAAACACCAAATTTACTGTACTTGCATAAATTTTTCTGATAAGTTTTACTATTTAAAAATTATCGTCAATTCAATATTGAAAGTTGAAATATTTCCTTCTAAAATTGATATATAATTATTCAGATTATTTATTCAATGCAAAATATTACTATTATTTTTGATTTTTTTAATACATAAATTATTATGCTTTGCAAGTAATATGGCGAATTTTGGACCTGTAATTAGCATTCATACCCTCTTCGTCTTAAATATTCCCTATATGAATTTGACGTTTTTAGATATTTTTTTTAATATTAATAATAAGATTAACACTAAAAGGAGGACTTGAAATTGTATTCATTTTTTAAAAAAAAGACTGTAGATTCAATATTGGATAGCAATAAATCTACTTCTTTGGAGAAAACTTTAGGTGCATTTGATGTAACTTTAATGAGCATTGGCGCTGTAATCGGCACTGGTGTTATGGTTTTGACAGGATTAGTTGCATCAAGAGATGCTGGTCCTGCTGTTGTGCTATCATTTATTTGTTCTGCAATTGTATGTATGCTTGTAGCATTATGTTATGCTGAATTCGCATCATCCATACCAACTTCTGGTAGTGCTTATGCTTATGTATACGTATCTTTAGGTGAGATAATTGCTCATCTTGTAGGCTGGTCACTTATAGCAGGTTATACTATGAGTTTATCAGCTGTGGCAGGCGGTTGGGCTGCATACTTCAATGGTTTAATAAATGAACTTGGAATACATATTCCAGGTAAATTTACAACTATCCCAAGTCAAGGAGGAATTATCAATCTTCCATCAATAATTATAGTATTATTAATTACTCTCCTTCTTTCACGAGGAACAAAGGAAAGTAAAAAAATAAATAACTTATTAGTACTTGTAAAAATAGGTGTTATAATTCTATTTCTAGCTGTTGGCGTATTTTACATACATATTGAAAACTACCATCCTTTTATGCCTTTCGGTGCAAAGGGAGTGTTTGCTGGAGCTGCTTCTGTATTCTTTGCTTTTACAGGATTCGATGCTGTATCAACTTCAGCTGAAGAAGTTAAAAATCCTCAAAAAGATTTGCCAATAGGAATTGTTTGTTCATTAATTGCATGTACTATTATATATGTTATGGTATGCTTGGTTTTAACAGGTATTGTACATTACTCAAAATTAAATATTGGTGATGCCATGGCATTTGCATTAAAATATGTAGGACAAGGTTGGGCAGCATTCATTCTTTCTGTTGGTGCTGTTATAGGAATTATGGCCGTCATGTTAGCATATATCTTCGCTGCATCACGCATATTATTTTCAATGAGTCGTGACGGACTACTTCCAAAAGTTTTTGGAAAGGTAGACTCTAAAACTAACGTTCCAATGTTTTCAACACTTATAATAGGATGTATTGGTGCTTTAATATCAGGCTTTGTAGATTTAAAACAGTTAGCAGATGTTTCTAATATGGCCATTATAACAACTTTTATGCTTGTATCTTTATCGGTAATTACCCTTAGGAAGACACATCCAAATTTAAAAAGAAACTTTAAAACACCTTTTGTTCCAGCTCTTCCTATTGCAGCGGTAATTTTTAGCTTATTCTTAATGGCTAATTTATCTAAAGCAACATGGATATACTTTATTTCATGGTTAATACTAGGTTTGTTTGTCTATTTTGCTTATTCAAGAAAGAATAGTTCGCTGCAGAATATCAGCAAACCTAATAATGAACCTTCTAAAAAAGTTAGTTAGTGCACTTAATTTTATAAAAATATGACGTAACTGCAAATAATCTAAGAAACGTTAAGCTGTATTACGACTGATATATGTTATGCCGAAACACTCGCTTCATTTAAGAAATTCTAATGTTTCTTCACAACATATATTAGTCTTCATACAGCTTAACGTTTCTTCTATTCTCCTGCTAACCCACTTTCTTTAAATTGTTTTACAAACTTTTCACTTAACTTATTAGCCTTTTCTTTGAAGAATACTCCAAAGAATACGGAGATAAAAAAGAATATAGATAATATTAATATATTTTTAACCAATGCCTGCATCAGAATTCCGCCCACTGTTTCTCTCATTGCTCCTATAGCATAAGTAAAAGGCATCATAGGATTTATATTCTGAAAGAATTGAGGCATTAATTCTATTGGAAATGTACCTCCTGATGCTGAAACCTGTAATACCATTGCCACCATAGCTAAAGCCTTACCTATATTTCTTAAAACAGATACTAAAGTATAAATAATCATAGTAAATACAATACTTGTATACACTCCTAACATTACATATATAATAGGTGATACAACATAAGTCTTCAAAAGAATTAAATTACCTATAGTTGTAACTAAAGCCTGCATAATTGCAATAGTTACAAAAGTAAAGTACCTTCCAAAAAATTGTTCCCTTGCTCCAAGTTTTACACCATCTTCAAAACTTTTAACTTCTACAGATAATAATGATAGTAATATAAATGCACCTACCCAAAGAGATAATGTAGTATAAAACGGAGACATAGCCGAACCATAGTTAGGTATTGGATAAACTCTATTTTGTTTCAAATCTATAGGGTTTGCTAAAAAATCACTTTCTTTTTTAGCATCTTTTTTTAGAAGTTTAGTAATTTCATTAAACTTCTGATCATCACTAAGCCCTTTTAATTTTTCCGCATTTGAATGTATATCCTGTTGTATTTTAGGGAACTTATCTTTTAGTTCCTTCAATCTATCCACACTTGAACCAGATGCAGTATTTATCCCTCCAATTAAGCTGCTAACTAATGGCATGTTCGTTTGCATATTTTGTAAAATCTTTACTGAATCATCTGATAATCCAGCAAAATTTTTCAAGGATTGATCAACAACTGGAGCAATTTGAGTATCGAAGTTATCAATGATATTACCTAATGCACCTGAAATTTTACCAGCACCTTGCACTGCTGAATTTATGTTCTCAGGCAACACTTGATTACCTTGATCTATAGTATTAATAAGCAAATTTAGAAAGTTTTGCTGATCAGACATTTGATTTCTAACATTTGAAAGATTGTTAATAAAATTTTCTAATACACCATTATTTAAAACATTATTTATTGAATTTAATAAACTTAAAATGTTATCAAGCTTTTTTACTCCATCTGCATATTTATCTCTAACTGTAACTAAAACCTTCCTGTTGGCTCCTGTATCTGATGTTTTTAAATCTTGAAGTCCTTTCAAAAGAGTTTCTGCATTATCTGCTGTATCTTTTACAAGAGATAAATTTGACTTTATAGATGGAGATATAGCTTGTAGAGATTGCTGAGTCTTTGAAATATATCCATTTCCTGTTTGAGCAATACCTAAAGTCTTATTTAATGCATCAGATGTAACAGGTAAATTTTTTTGGACATTTTGCATATACTTTTGAAATTCTACAGATTGAGAATAAAAGTTATCTAAATCTTTACCAACTTGAGGTATGCTATTATCTACATTAACAATAACATCAACAATATTCTTAAGTCCAGGTTTTATTTTATCTAATTCAATTCCAAACTGATTTAAATAAGATAAAATAGTGTCACTTGATGTTTGAATAAAGTTTCTCGTAATTTCCTCTTGTAAATTAGTTGCTCCTTTTTGAGTAATTTTAGGGGCTATGGCATTTCTTTTTTCATTAACTGAATATACCAACTCACTTTTCTTTGGAGTATCCTGAATTACAATAGAAAGAAGATTTTGTGAAAAATCTTTAGGTATAGTTACACTAGCATAATACTTTCCATATTTCACACCATTTTCAGCTTCACTTTCACTAACAAATTTCCATCCTATAGCTTGATTATTTGCTAGCTTTTTTATCACATCATCTCCAACATTTATTTTTACATTTCTAAATTCCGTTCCTTTATCTAAATTAACAACTGCAACTGAAAGTCCTTTTGTATTAGCGTAAGGGTCCCAGCAAGCTTTAATATTAAACCACGAATAAAGTGAAGGCAGTATAGATAGAGCTATAATTATAGCTAATGTAACATAACTTGTTAGTATATTTTTCATGTCCCTTTTATATATTCTGAAAACATTTTTCATATGATTTTTAAATATATCGAAAATATTCCTCATATAATTCATTTTCCTCCTTTTAAATTGTAACCAACTAATTTAACTCTTTTATAACTTATAAAACTATTTTTATAGTTTATGTATTGTTAGCCTTTCTATGAAATATTGCGAAAGAACAAGTTAGCTTAACAATCTGAAAGTCATTTTTTATGTTACAATTTAGCCCTATATTAAATCTATACATATCATTATAAAGTATAAAATGAAATTTAGTAAACATATTAACTAAATATTTTCATAAATTTCACATATGATCGATTAACTTTAAAATGAATTTACAAATTAATCGTTATAATATATTATTAAAAAGACAAAAACTATTCAACAAGGGGATCAAATATGGAAAATTCTTTTAGTAATTCAAATATACGCGGTAAAGAAGAACTAAGCTTTAAAAATATAGAAGAATATGAAACTAACATTATTAATACTATTGAAGATATGATTTCAAAAGATGAAAGAATATGTTTCGCTATTATTGCTGAAAGATCCGACGTAACTCGATTTGTGATACGACAATATCCTGAATTAAGAAATTATATACTAAAAAAAATGGCATATTATAAAGAAATACAAGTTATAAATAAAAAAATAAACAGATCAGTTAGAAATCTTCTTAAAAATAACAGAAAAATAACCTTTATATCACTTATAAATAAATGTAAATTTAGTACAGATACCGTTTATCACAACGAATATATAAAGCAAAAACTTCGTAGTGTTATAATCGAAAATGCAAAAAAAAATTGCACATAAAAAAATTATGCATTGTGTTTTAATCATTGTAATAATTAAATTTTGCTGTAAAAGGAGATATTTTTATGAATCCACTAATTAAAGAACAAATACATATTCTTGTAGTTGACGATGAAGAAAGCATAGTTGAGTTTATAAAGATGGGTTTAGAAGATGAGGGCTTTATTGTACATACTGCTTTTGATGGTTATGAAGCCATTTCTTTAGCAAAGGAACTGAATCCTAACATAATAATATTAGATATAATGCTTCCAGGCATCAATGGCTATGAAGTATGCTCAGAAATAAAGAAATGGATATCAACCTCTATCATTATGCTTACAGCAAAAGATGATATAGATGACCGTGTAAAAGGTTTAGATTTAGGTGCCGATGATTATATGATCAAACCATTTAGCTTTAAAGAATTATTAGCTAGGATAAATGCTAGACTTCGTAACAACACACCTGAATTAAATGACATTATGTCCATTGGTAACTTTTATGTAAATGATAAAGCTCATGAAATATATTTTGAAAATAAACTTTTAGAGTTATCTCCTACAGAATACAATCTATTAAAATACTTGCTTTTTAATAACGGTTTAGTTTTAAGCAAACCTACAATTCTTGAAAAAGTTTGGGGCTTTGATTTTAATGGAGATGTTAATATTGTTGAGGTATATATAAGATATCTTAGAGACAAAATTGGAGATAATGAACATAACATTATACGTACTGTAAGAGGAGTGGGATATAAGGTAGTTATTTAATAAAAAACATTAACTACAGATTATAATATAAGCACATTGCAATGTAAGTAACCGAAGAAACGTTAAGCTGTATTTCGGCTGATATATGTTGTGCAGGAACACTTGCTTCATTAAACTTCACCTTAATTTTTAGGAGGTAAATTATAAAATTAGCAATAATTACATGTACAACTGAAGTTACTAGTTTTGATTTTAATTTTTATGTAGGTATATAGAATAAGCGTTTACTCACATTAGCTAAATTGTTTTCTTATTAGTCTTAGCGAGAAGTTAAGGAAAGCCTTAGAACTTTAGCCTTGTTTGAGGGAACCGAGTTTGGCAAAGTTCTTAGGGTTTCTTTAACTTTGAGCTTTAGACTAATTGAAAACATTTAGCAGTGAGTAAACGCTTATTCTATATACCGTAGTAAAAGTTAAAATCAAAACTTTCACTGCACTTTGAGCCGCATTATTTTTAAACTATAAAAAACATTATAATGTAACGAATTATATAATCCAAATCTTCCTATTTAAATATATTATCAAAGAAACTTCTAACGGCAGCCCATATTTTAGCAAAAAAGCCCTTAGCTTCATCACTCTGTAATGTTACCTTTAATTGATCTGTAACACCATTTAATTGACTTTTTAGATCACTAAAGTTTAAATTTAATCCATTTATCTTATTCATTAAAGACGTTAGATTTTTTATATCTTCATCACTTAAATTGTAGTTGTACTTTCCTGTTACATCTTTTACTATCTTTTCTACTTGCTCTTGATTTTTAGGTTTTTCTTTAACTACTTCTTTTTTAACTTCATTTACTAAACCAGCTGCTTTATCCTGTCCTATTTTCTCGCCTAAATTACCAGTAGTAACCAATTCTGCATTAGCTGCTTCTTTTTTGTTTTCATCAATCTTTTTTCCACCAGTACTATTTTCAAACCCCTTAAGTATTCCTGTAAGAGCCGCTGTACCAGATACATTAAATGGAGCTGCTGCTTTAACATTAGCATTTTTTATTCCTGCAGTAATTAAAGCATTTCTTATCATACTTTCATTAACCCAATATATATTATGTGTTGTTATTTTTAATCCACCTTCATTAGTAGGTTCTACATAAGAGCAAGATATAGATCTAGTTCCTATTTGTTTTTCAGAAGCGACTCCTTTTAAATACTTAGCTTCTTCATCTCTATTAACTTCAAGTACATTAGCTTCTTCTTTAGTAACGCCAAAATACTTAAGCATTTCCTGCTTCTGACTATCAGTTAAATCTGCTCCTAAAGTAACATTTTTATATGCATCAGCATGGACATTACTTAAAGGCATGTATATTGTTATAGACATAACAAAAAGCACGACTAATAATTTACTTATAATTAGTTTTAATTTCATAACTCTAAATCTCCTTTACTTTTCATAAATTTCGGCATAAAAATATATCCTACTTGCTTTATTTAATTACTACAATTTAGTGAACAATTAATTTAAAATTCAAACAAAGTGTCTAAGCACTATACAAATGAATCTTAAACTGGTATTAGTAAAACCAATATTTACTATTATATTATAATTTTCATTTTCAGTCTATGAAATAATTTTTAAATTTTAATTTGCTTATTATACCGAAAACTAATATTGGATATCCTTTAAACTCAAACCTTTTGCTGCTGCCATAGGACCTGCCTCTGATCTTTTCTTTTCATATAAAATTGCCTCTACATCAGACGGCTTAAGATTTCCCTTTCCAACCTCTAAAAGCGTACCTACAATTATTCTCACCATATTTAATAAAAACGAATTTCCATTTACCTCTATTTCTATCATGCCTTGATTTTCTGTTATAGTTATGTAATTAATAGTTCTAATAGTAGATTTAGTTTTAGTTTTTAAACTAGTAAAACTTTGAAAATCATGAGTACCTATTAAAACTTCTGCTGCATTTCTCATTTCATTTAAATTAAGTCTTTCGTTAATATGATAAACATACTTTCTATTAAACACATTCCTGAATTTATTATTATTTATTTTATATACATAAGTTTTGGATTTTGCATTATATCTAGCATGAAATCTTTCACTAGTATCTCTTATAGATTTAATTCCTATATCTTCAGGTAAAAACTCATACACATAATTTAACATATCTTCTACTGTCATGGCAGAATCAGTATGGAAATTTGCCACATAATTTTCAGCATGAACCCCTGTATCAGTTCTTCCACAACCAACTACTTGAATATCTTCTCCTGTCATTTTAGATAATACATTTTCTATTTTATCCTGTATAGTCGACACATCATTACCTTTTTGATTTTGTTTTTGCCATCCCTTATATCTACTTCCATCATATTGTATTAACATCTTTAAATTTCTCATATGAATCCTCCTTCAATTTATCCTCTACTATAAATGTACATTAATTAGTCTATTAAGAATCCTATTAGCATAGAATCATAAACTTTTTCAATTCCACTATTTTATTTATTAACTATCATTCTTTACTTCCTTTCAATACACCTTAATTTAGAATACTAGACTAAACTCTGTATGGATTAAAAACTTTTTAATCATATGATAACACTGATTATATATATATTCCATAGCCATATATTAATTCATAAACTTTTTACATACAAAAAGCTCATGAATTAACGCTTCACGAGCTCAATCAAACTAACTTCTATTTACTTAAACTACTATCTGAAACTTCATTACTTTTTTTAATGGAATATACTTATAAGCTAAATAATATGTAAGTCCTACCATTACTGCACCACCTACTATATTTCCAAGAGTAACTGGTATTAAATTTTGAATTACATGTGAACCATTTATCATCTTATCAGGTTCTATTCCAGAAGCTTTTGCAAAAACTGGATTGGATTTAGCAAATATACCTGCAGTTAAAAAATACATATTAGCTACACAGTGCTCAAATCCACAAGCAACAAAAGCCATAATAGGAAACCATATTATAACTAACTTACTAATAATGTCCTTAGCCGCTGAAGCTCCCCAAACAGCTAAACATACTAAAAAGTTACACATTATAGCACTAGCAAAGGCTGTTCCAAATGAAAGATTTCCTTTTGTAGATGCAACCTTTATTACAACTCCACCTAGCTTACCTGAATTTATAGCAAATACTCCTGCTTCAAATACTAAAAATGCTATTAAAACAGAACCAATAAAATTCCCTATATACACTACTACCCAATTTTTTAAAAGCTCTTTTAAGTTTATTTTTCCATCCACTAGTGGTACAACCATAAGACAATTGCCTGTAAATAATTCTGCTCCGCAAATTACAACTAGCATAAGTCCTACCGGGAACACTGCTCCTGCTGCAAATTTAGATACTCCAACATTTGTTATACTGTGTGAAATTACCGCAGAGGCAACTCCTCCAATAGCTATAAACGCACCTGCCAAAATGCCTAATACCAATTGCTGTAAAGTTGTCAATTTTGCTTTGCCACATCCGCTGCCTATAGAAGCATCACTTAATTCGCTGGGTTTTAGCATAGCACTATCCATTTGCATTCTCCTTTCATCATAAAAATATTATATACTTATATGTCAATTTATAATGTACTAATTATATGCTTGTCTAAAAAATGTTAAAAAAATAACATAACATGCTAAAGATTATCTAAACCTAAATTATTTGAAATACTAGATAACTAGTACCTGAAATAATTTAAATATATTTTATATCTACATTGTTTTAATTTCCCCATTGTACCATATATCATCAAGTATAGCGTTTTTAGAAAATTGTGTCAACTTGCAATGCACTCTTTTTTGCTTATACTATAAGTTTCATATAACCGATGTAGTTTAGCTTACTTTAAGTTCTCATTGTTTATTTTAACAAACCTCTATATAAGTTTAAATTATATTAGATTCACACCTCTAATTTAATTGTCCTATATTTAGTAATTTACTATTAAATTTTTTAATAGTAAATTACATTCTATTATATGTTTACTTTACACTTATATCAAATCCATATTTTTTAAAGCTTTCCTTAGAACTATCCTTAGTTAAATAATCTAAGAATTTCTTTGCTGATTCTTTTTCTTTAGATGCTGTAACTATTGCCTCTGGGTAAACTATTTGTTTATGAGAACTTTCGCTAATAACTTCAGCTATTGAACTATTTTTTAATACAGTAGCATCTGATTTATATACAATACCTGCTGCTGCTTCTCCATTTTCTACATATTGAACTACCTGTTTAACATCTTTTGCATATACAATTTTATCTTTTAATTTATCCATCAAATTTAACTTTTCTAAACTTTCTTTTCCATATTGTCCTGCTGGTACTACAGTAGGTTCTCCCATTGCAATTTTAGCACTAATATTAACAAGATCTGAAGTTGATTTTATCTTATCCTTATAATCCTTTGACACTATTAATACTAATTTATTGTTTAATAAGTTCTTTCTGCTGTCTTTGTCAATTAAATTTTCACTTTCGAGTTTGTCCATCTGCTGTTTGCCAGCTGATATAAACACATCTGATGGTGCTCCTTGTTCTATTTGTTTCTGAAGTGTTCCTGATGCTCCAAAGTTAAAGGTAAGTTTTATATTGTTATCCTTTTCAAACTTAGGTTGAATTTCTGTCAATGACTCCTTTAAACTTGCTGCAGCTGAAATAGTTATATTTTTAGGACTTTCTTTAGCACTTTCTGCATTTTTTTGTGAACATCCAGAAAAAATTAAAATACTAGCTAAAACACTTAAAACTACTAAATTTTTTTTCAATATAATCTCCTCCTAAAATTCAAAATAAAAAATCGTTACACTAATAAAAGTATAACGATTTTTTGTATTATTGTAAACATTTTTCCACATTTTTTAATTTTTAAAATATTTTAAAAAAGCATTTTGTAAACATTTATCACATTCTTGTAAAAATTCATCATAGTTTTTTATAAAGTCTTCTGCTTTTTCCGTAAGAACAGAACCTCCACCCTTATTACCGCCTGATTTGCTCACTAAAAGCTCAAAACCTAATCTTTTTCCTGCATTCTTAATTAAATTGTGGGCCTTATTGTAGGACATCCCCATATCTTTTGCAGCTTCCGACAGTGATCCTTTCTTTTTCACACCTACTAAAAGATTATATACTCCTTTTCCAAAAGTTCTTCCATCATCCTGTAACCAAATTTTATATTTAAGTTTTAACATTAAATTTCTCACCTCAAATTACAAAACTTTTTTAATCACTTTATGAATAATATTTTAAAAAATATTATCTTGAGCTTTTTTAATAAAAAGTTCACTTAAATTTTATCATAAAAATCGAAACTTTACATCCTAAGAGAATTTTCAATGTATTCTTTACCTTCTACCATTCTTGTTACCATCATAGCACACACTGTATTTCCTGTAGAATTTAATACTGTTGCAGGTGCATCTATAATCGTACTTATAACTGCAATTATAGGCAAACATTCTGGCGGAAAACCATACACACTTAAAATAAGCATTTCACCAATCATGCCACCACCTGGAATAGCTCCCATTACAGCACCTACTAAAAATGCTACTAATATGATACCAAGAAGCGTAGAAATACTGTTTAAATTCTTTCCAAACAATCCAAATAAGAAAATAATTTTCATAATACCACCAAACACAGATCCATCCTTATGAATATTAGCTCCTAATGGAATTACAGTTTCAGCTATATCTTCAGGAACCCCCATTTTTTTTGCAGCTTCTAAATTAATAGGAATACATGCAGCACTTGAACATGTAGCTAAAGATGTAATTGTTGGTGGAAGAGCATTTTTCCAAAAAGTTTTTACTCCATCTTTTCCATTAGCTAAAAAAGCATAAAAAGTAAAAAATGCTAAATAGTAAATCACTGTAAGAATTATATAAAGAATAAATACTCTTAAATATCCTTGAAGTATTTGGGGACCCAATTCACCTATTATGGCTGCAAAATAACATCCTAAACCTATAGGTGCATAATACATTATAATTTTTACCATGTTCATAACTATATTTGAAGCAGATTCTAAAAATTTAGCAACAGGTTCACCTTTTTCACCAAGCATAGCTGTGGAAATACCAAAAAGTATTGAAAAAAGAATAAGTTGCAGCATATTGTTCTTAGAAAATAGTCCTACAAAATCTGTTACAGTAACAGTATTTACAAACTGCTGTAAAGCTCCCAAATGCTTTAGTTTTTGAGAACTGCTTGGAATTTCCGTTATTACTTTTTTTATAATGGAATAATCAATTCCCTTAGTAGGATTTATTATGAGAGCACCTATAAGACCGATTATTGCCGCTACAAGTGCTGTACTAAAAAATACTATAACTATACTTCCCATAATTTTTGCAAGCCTTTTCATACCATTCATATTAGCTATAGCTGAAGTAACATTAAAAAATACTAATGGCACTATTATCATAAACATCAAATTTAAAAATAAATCACCAAATGGTTTTAATATAGAGGTTTTTGTTCCAAAAATAATTCCTATAGCACCTCCTAAGACTATAGAGCATAATAATATAATAGATGATTTGTAAGTTTTAAAAAATAATTTCATTAAATTATACCTCCAAATTGACTATATTAAGCAGTTCTCTGCTTTTTTATTGCTTACTACTTACTTTCTATTTCTTATTTATTATATTACAATTTTTTACTATATTTATTGCTAAAAATGCTTGAAATATTGCAAAAAATGCTGTAGCATATTTATTGAAACTTAATGTAGAGGTAATAGTATGTTAGAAAACGAAACTTTAAAAATAAAAAAAGGTTATCTAAAAAAAGACTTTCAAATTTTCCATTTAAAAGATAAAAACGATACACAATTTCAATTTCATTATCATAATTTTAATAAAATAGTTGTATTCATATCCGGAAATGTAACTTATCTTATAGAAGGTAAAGCTTACAAGTTAAAACCCTGGGATATACTTCTTGTAAATAATAATGATATTCACAAAGCTGTAATAGACCCTACTGGTATTTATGAACGCATAATAATTTGGGTTAATTCAGATTTTTTAATAAAGCATAACAGCGGATGTAACTTATTAACTTGTTTTGAACTTGCTTCTAAAAAACATTTTAATCTGTTAAGACTAGAAGATAAATGGATTTCAAATATAAAAAACTTACTTTTTAAGATAGAGAATGCATATAAAAGTGAAGAATTTGCATATGAAATACTAAGATCTTCATTGTTTTTAGAGTTTATGGTTTATATTAATAGATTATTTTTAGGAATGCAAAATATAAAAGAGTTATCAGATATTGAATATGATGAACGTATTAGCTCAATTTTAAATTATATAAATGAAAATCTATCTGAGGATTTGTCCATAGATACCCTATCCTCTAAATTTTATATGAGCAAATATCATCTCATGCATAAATTCAAAATGCAAACAGGCTATACCATTCATAATTATATACTTCAAAAAAGACTTATTATGTCTAATTCTTTAATAAAGAATGGTAAAAGCATAACCCAAACTTGTATAGAATGTGGCTTTAGTGATTATTCTAATTTCGTTAGAGCCTTTAAGAAAAACTTCGGACTATCTCCAAAAAAATACTGTAAAATATTGTCAGAAATTAAATAAAAAGGTTATATTACAAAATTGTAATATAAAAATTTCATTTTTTATGGTAAATCCTATAGTTTTAATTTGTACAATTTTGTATAATAAAAGTAACCCCGTAAAATTAAACTCAAAATTTCACAATTACATAAATCAAGTTTATCTTGATTTAATAAGAACAGATAGGAGATAATTTACTATGATCAAAAGAAACAATCGTATTAAAGCTATACGAAATAGCGCCCTAATTTTATTATTACTAATTGGTATTTTTACCTTATCATATAAAGGTTATAATTATTTTTATGGCTCTAAAGTACAAGCTAATAAAGCAGTATCCGCTAACAAGACACCTGAAGCTAAAACAGATAAAGATCCATCTTCTAAGAAAGATGATAAAGATGTTAGCGCCAAAGATCAGGATAAAAATAAATCACAGGACAATAAAGATGATAATAAACATAATGTATCCAGTGAAGGAAAAAAATATACTTATGATGCAAAAAAAGTAAAAGATATATTAGATGGTAAGGGAGAAAATGATGGCAAAAAAATAGCATTTCTTACTTTCGATGAC
This sequence comes from Clostridium muellerianum, assembly GCF_012926525.1. Classification (GTDB taxonomy): domain Bacteria; phylum Bacillota; class Clostridia; order Clostridiales; family Clostridiaceae; genus Clostridium_AM; species Clostridium_AM muellerianum. The sequence goes on along the minus strand of NZ_JABBNI010000012.1, from coordinate 32,854 downwards.
GGTCCTTCAACTACTGTAACCCCTAGAATATTAGAAACTCTTAAAAACTACGATGTAAGAGCAACATTCTGTTTAATGGGACAAAATGTTGAAGCAAATGAAAGAAGTAAAGAACTGGTAAGCCAGATATTTAAAGAAGGACATGCTATCGGAAATCATACTTATTCTCACAGTATGAAAAAATTATATCCTGGAAATAGACTTGATGTGAATCATTATATGGATGAAGTTGAACAGGATAATAATGCTATAAAAAACATTTTAGGAAAAGATTTTAATACAAGAGTAATAAGAATGCCTGGTGGTTATATGTCAAGACAGTATTATCATGATCCAAACTTAGATGAGTTTAATTCCAGATTAAAAGAAAAAGACATGTATAGTATAGATTGGAATGCTTATGACTTTGATGCAGAAGGAAGAAGAAAAAATGCTGAGCAACTTTTAGAACATGTAAAGGAAAGTGTTGGAACACAACAAAAAGTAGTTATACTAATGCACGATACCTATGGTAAAGATCAAACAGCTAAGGCATTACCTCAAATTATAGAATACCTTAAAGGCCAGGGCTATGAGTTTAAAACAATATCCTAAGACAAAATCATTACATTTATGAAAAATGATGTGAATTATTTTTCTCTGTTTCACTACCATGCTAATATATATATAATTTAAATTCTAAGAGCTATGAAATCCAGGATTATTCCTTAATTTCATAGCTCTTATTTTTATAACTTTTTTCAATAAGGTAAAAAGATAATTCATTAAAAATGTATTTTTAAACAGCATATTTTTATTGTTATAATAAATAATCTATATTTAACAATTCATAATTAAAATAAACTATCATACACAAAGATAATCTATTTTTTGTAATTCTTTTAAAATTCTTTTAACATTGTAAAAATTATGATAAAATACATTTTTTGCCACGTATTTTATTAAATTTAATTATAAAAGTTTGTTATATATTTCATAGTGTTAAAAAAAGCATGCATATTTTATTTTTCCATAATTTCGATAATTTTACATCTACTTCTATTCAATATATAATTATTGCATGAACTCAATTCTATATATTCATAAAACTTACAATTAAATATAATAAAAAGGGGATGTTTTATTATGAAAAAAACCATGTTATCCATTATGTTAACGGCAGCCCTTGTATCTACTTCTTGCTCTTTTATTGGTGTTTCAGCAAAGGAGAATTCTATGAATAATCCAAATGCTAAAGATGCTATAACTGTTTCCCAAAACAAAAATTCAGCTTCTTTTGAAGATCAGAAAACTAACATATTCTTCAAAGGTAAATCATCAGCTAAAATACAAATTACCGAAAAAGATATTCTCACATATCTCGAAAATAACAAATCATCTTTCACAAATGCAAGCGGAAAAAGTAACTTTAAAATAATTTCTATGAAAAAAGACAATTTAGGTTATACTCAAGTTAAAGTAACACAATCAATAAACAATATTCCAATAAGAGGAAGTCAATTTGTAATGTCTATTGATAAAGATGGTGTTATAAAAAATATAATAGGCTCTATTAACAAAAATTATAAACCACTTGATAATGTAAAAGCTCAGTGTATTTCACCAAAGGAAGCAATTAATATTGCTAAAAAACAATTCACTTATACATCTTTAGCAAAAGAACCAACAGCTACAACTCAAATTGTAATTAAAGATGGAACTCCTACTTTAGTATATAGTGTAAATATATATTACACAGAACCTGAGATAGGAAACTGGGAAGTGCTAATAGATTCTCTATCAGGAAACATAGTTAGTAAAGAAAGTAATATAAGATACGATGGCGCTACAACTGGAACTGGAACTGCAGTTGATGGAACTAACAAAGCTCTAAATTTGTACAAATCAGGAAGTAACTATCAAATGATAGATTCAACAAAACCAATGAGTGGAAAAATAAAAACTTATACAGCTAATAATAGACAGGTACAACCTGGAAGTCTAGTAACTAATACTACAAATAAATTTAGTACTGAAAAATTCAAAGCGTCCGTTAGTGCACATTATAATGCTGGTGTAGTTTATGATTTTTATAAAAATTTATTTGGAAGAAATAGTATAGATGATAAGGGAATGAATATAATTTCTACAACTCATTATGGCAGATCATATGATAATGCTTATTGGGATGGAGAACAAATGGTTTATGGTGATGGTGATGGTACTGAATTTACTTATTTCAGCGGTGACCTTGATGTAGTTGCTCATGAATTAACTCACGGTGTAACTCAAAATACTGCAGATTTAGTTTATCGTAATCAATCCGGTGCTTTAAATGAATCATTTTCCGATGTTTTTGGAGTTTTAGTTCAAAGTTATGATAAATGCAATGTAAAAAATGGTGGAACATGGAAATTTAATGCTAACGATTGGGTTGTAGGCGATGAAATTTACACACCAAATAAACCTGGTGATGCATTAAGAAGTCTTGCTGATCCAACACTTTATGATCAACCAGATAACATGAAAGATTATGTTAATGGTTCAAGCGATAATGGTGGAGTTCACACAAACAGTGGTATACCTAACAAAGCAGCTTTCTTGATTGCAAAATCTATAGGATGTGACAAGACAGCTAAAATTTACTATAAAGCTCTTACTGAAATCTTATCATCCACTGCAGACTTTTCAGCTGCAAGAAATGCTTTAGTATCTGCAGCTTCGCAAATATATGGTGATTCATCAAATGAAGTAAGTGCTGTAAATTCTGCTTTTGACTCTGTTGGAATTACAGAGTAGTAACCAATAAACTATAAACAAGGAGGCTGTTTAAATTACTTTAAACAGCTTCCTATTATTTATTTTCCTTTTATATAAAATTATTAATTACATAAGCTATTGATGATTCATTTTGTTCCAATAAAATGCTTTCCGAATTTAATGATGTGCCATCCATATCTCATACACATCATTTATATTTAGTTATTTGTATGTTCTCCTTTTTTAAGCATTGTTCCTGTTAAAAAAAGGGAATATAGAGCCTGCTATATTTTCAATAGAAACTTGCTTTTGTACTGCTCCTATATCATAAGCTACCTTTGGCATCCCATATACTACACAAGACTCTTCATTTTGACCTATAGTAACAGCTCCTCTTTTTTTCATAGAAAGTAATCCTTTAGCACCATCATATCCCATACCTGTAAGTATAATTCCTATAGCGTTTTTTCCTACTTCTCTTGCCACTGATTCAAAAAGTACATCAACAGATGGACAATGTCCATTAACTTTTTCACCCTTAAAGCATCTAACATAATAATATGCCCCTCTTTTTTCTAATGCCATTTGATAATCTCCTGGGGCTATTAACACAAGTCCATTATAAATCCTATCACCATTTTTAGCTTCTCTTACTTCCATAGCACATGAATTATTAAGCCTTTCAGCATACATTCTTGTAAAAACAGGAGGCATATGCTGTACTACAAGTATAGGCGGCACATTTTTAGACATCATTTGCAATATAGTAGCTACAGCTTCTGTACCACCTGTAGATGAACCTATAGCAATTATTTTATTTGAAATATTGTTTCCTACAGTATTACTTGAAACTCCTCTATTATTTTGTTTTTTCCACTGTCCAACTTTTGCTACAGAAGCTATCTTAATCTTTGTAACTAATTCTTTAATAAATCCCTCTAATCCATTAACGCTTCTTCCATCTGGTTTAGTAACAAAATCTACAGCTCCTGCATTTAAAGCATCGAAAACATTATTACTTACTGCACTTACTACCACAACTGGCATAGGATACTGCGGCATTAGTCTTTTTAAAAATTCTATACCATTCATCTTAGGCATTTCTACATCTAATGTAAGTACATCCGGTTCAAATTTAATTATTTTATCTCTTGCATCAAATGGATCAGAAGCTGTAGCAACAACTTCTATTCCTCTATCCTCTGCAATACCTTTAGCTACCGTTTCCCTAAATATAAGAGAATCATCCACCACCAATACTTTTATTTTTTTACTCGCATACATAATAATCTATCCTTTCCGGTAAACTCCAGGCATTATATACTTATAATCAGTTTCATCTCTACTAATAGACTCTGAATGACTTATAAACATATATCCTCCTGGTTCAGTCATTTTATAAAACTTATTTACTAACTCCATTTTTGTTTTAGCATCAAAATAAATCATTACATTTCTACAAAATATTACATGAAACTTTTTTCTGAAGGGAAATACCTCCTCCATAAGATTGAAAATTCTAAAAATAACTTCATTTCTCAGTTTATTAGAAATTTGATACTCATTACTATTAATTTTATTTAGATAACTTAACTGCCAATTTGGAGGAATTCTTTCTATAGATTCCTTTGTATAAATACCTTTTTCTGCTGTTTGAAGAACATTTACAGAAATATCTGTAGCCAATATTTTTTTATCCCAAAATCCTTTATTTCCTTGAAAATAATCTTCCATTATCATAGCCAGAGTATATGGTTCCTCTCCAGAAGAACATCCAGCACTCCAAATTCTTAAGTCTTTATCTTTTACTGTCTCCTCTAAATAAGGTAAAATTTTATTTTTAAAGTAATCAAAATGATCAGCTTCTCTCATAAAAAAAGTGTGATTTGTAGTTAGTTTATTAATAAGAAGCGTTAATTCACTTTTGGACATATCACTAAATAAGTAATTTAAATATTCCCTAAAATTTTTAAAACCTTTCTCTATTAAAATATTATTTAATCTTCCTTCTATTAAAATTTTCTTTTTAGTAAGATTTATTCCATAATTACTTTTTAAATATTCTGTCAGCTCTCTAAATTCATCCTGCTTTATACTAATCATAATTTCACTCCTAAGCATCTGAAAGGCTATTGTAATAATTTAAAAATACCCAATAGCCTTTCAAAATATTTTCATTCTAATTAATACTTACCAAATTCGTTATCACTAAGAGCTATTTGTGGTTTGCTTGAAGTTGCTACTTCTTCATATGAATAATCCATATCACTCACATAACTTTTTTTATTTTCAAATTGTTTTTTTCCATGTAATGAATAATTAAAAGTCTCAGTCTTAAGTTTAAACTTTCCAGCCATTTCTTTTAACACTTGAGATTGGCTTGAAAGTTCTTCACTTGCTGCTGCACTTTCCTCTGCTGTAGCGGAATTTGTCTGTACAACCTGTGATACTTGTTCAACACCCTTATCTATCTGTGCGATGGCTGCCGCTTGTTCATTGGAAGCTGATGCTATCTCTCCAACAAAGTTCGCAGATTTTGCTACACCTTCCACAATTTCATTGAGAGCCTTAGCTGTGGCATTAGCTATTTCAGTACCAGTTTCCACCTTCTTAATAGATCCTTCTATGAGACCTGTAGTTTCTTTAGCTGCATTAGCACTTCTTGCTGCTAAATTTCTAACCTCTTCTGCCACCACTGCAAACCCTTTTCCATGCTGACCCGCTCTTGCTGCCTCTACTGCAGCATTTAAAGCAAGTATATTGGTTTGGAAAGCTATTTCATCTATTACCTTTATTATTTTTGAGATACTCGAAGAAGATTCATTAATCTCTTCCATGGATTTAAGCATTTCAACCATATGTTCATTACCTTGCTCTGCATTTTCTTTTGCCTTAAGTGCTAGCTCATTTGCTTTATTTGCATTAGCAGCATTCTCTTTTGTTTGTGCTGCTACCTCTGTAATAGATACTGTTAATTGTTCCACAGAACTTGCCTGTTCAGCGGCTCCTTGAGATAAAGCTTGGCTTCCATCTGATACCTGTCTTGCCCCTGCAGCAACCTCTGCAGCTGAATTATTGATCTTATTTAATACTTCATTAAAGAAACTAATTGTGAAATTTAAGGAGTCTTTGATCTTAGCATATTCACCCTTATAATTTTCATTCATAGAATGTGTTAAATCTCCTTCTGACATCTTTTTCATTACAGCAGAAGCTTCTTCAATTGGTCTAACCACTGCATCCATTGTATTATTAATTCCTTCAATAAGTTCCCTATATCCACCATTAAACTTATCTGCATTTCCTCTTATTTTTAAATCTCCATCTGCAGCTGCAAAAACAAGCCTCTTAGATTCATTAATTAAATTCTGTATTACTTCCATAACAGCTATAGCTGATGGTATTAATTTATCATTTTCAGATCTTCTACCTATTTGTTTATACTCATCTAATCTACTTATGTCTCCCTTTGAAATCTTAATAAAAATATCTTCAGCATTAAGTAGATTTCTTTGAACAGTATTAATTGAATTGGCAAACTTTATAAACTCTCCCTTTTGATTTGTATCCATTTTTACAGTAAAATCATTTACTGCCATTTTGCCTAAAACTTCATTGGCTTCATTCAATGGTTCCACTACTGAATTAAATGTATTATTAAAACCTTCTACTATTTTACGGTAATCTCCATTATGCTTACTTACATCAACTCTCTTGGTAAGATTTCCTTCCACTGCTGCTTCAGCAAGCATATTGGAATCTGTTATTAGATTTTTTAACGATTGTATAATTTCCTTAAATGCTTGTCCAAGAATTCCAATTTCATCTTTATTATCAATATTTAAATCTACATTAAGATTTCCAGAAGAAATGCTATTTGCCACATCCACCATTTTATTTAAAGGTTTGCTAATTACTTTTGAAACAAATAAACCTATTAGTATAGACATAGCTATTGATAATAAAACAATCCCAAACATTAATATTTCTGCTCTACTTCCATTAGCTTCATTCATCTTATTACGATCATCAGCTTGTTTATTATTAATATTGAAAGCTTTTGTGATAGCTGTGTCTAGCTCATTTGTTATAATACTACCATCGCCATTCATTAATGCTACAGCACCATCCAATTGATTGGATTGTATCAAATTAATAATCTTATCCTTTATTACTGTATATTTATCTACATCAGATTTTAATGTTTTATAGTTCTGATCCTCTTCACTAGAGGATATATATTTATCATAATCATTTAAATTGTTATTTAAATCTTTATATAAATCATTTATTGTATTAACATATTGAGATTTATCCTGAGACTTACTTAATGCCATATCTCTTAAAGTATTACGTACTTTTAAAAAATCCGCTTCCACTCTATATATAGGAGTTAATGGTGCTATATTTTCTCTATATATTACCTTGCTTAAACTATTAATTTTATTAATATATAAAAATCCTATTGATCCAATAATTAAACCACCAATTACTGCTATAGCAGTAATTGAGGTAATAATTTTTTTAGAAATTTTCATATTGTAAAACCATTTCATAGCATTAATTCCTTTCTAACTAAGTTATTTATTTCGTCCAGTCAGAGTACCATTACTAATATCTCATCTTCCATTTAAATTAATATGAAATCACTAAATGTCTCTAGATTATTTCTTATACGGTTCAGATTATAATTTGTTAAGTTATTAAATAACTTTAAGATATACTACATTAATATTATAAGCAAATTTTACCTGAACCTAAAAATTATCTTATACAGATTCCTTGATAACATCAATTTCATCATCACTTAAAACTTTATCACAATCTAATAAAAGTTTAACTTCGCTTCCTACTTTACCTATTCCCTTTACATAACGATTATGAAATCCTGTTTTTAAATCTGGTGGCGGAACGATATTTTCCTCTTCTATTGTAAGCACTTCTGAAACATTATCCACTATTAATCCTATAGAAATTTCATCAACATCAATTACTATTATACAGGTCCTATCATTGTATTCCTTAGGTTCTTTTTTAAACCTTAATCTTACATCCATCACTGGTATAATTTTACCCCTAAGGTTTATTATACCTTTTACGTAGTCAGGAAGTTCTGGCACTTCTGTTATTTCCTGTATACCAATTATTTCTTTAACATACTTAATTTCTATGCCGTAACTTTCCTTTCCTACTGAAAATGTTAAAAATCTCCCTTTCTGAGTATCCTCTGTTAATTCTGTTGTTTCATCAATTATTTCTGACATTTAATACACCTTCCTTCAATTCAAATTTCATAAAAGTTATAACTTCATAAGTAATATTTTTTTAATATTTACCAAATTCACTATCACTAAGAGCTATTTTAGGTTTTGTAGAAGTTACTGCTGCTTCTCTATATGCATAATTCATATCATTTACATAGCTTTCCTTATTTTTGTACTGATTCTTTTCAATTTCTGTATAGCTTGAACTTACATTATTAAGTATAAACTTCCCTACCATTTCATTTAATATTTGTGATTGACTTGAAAGTTCTTCACTTGCTGCTGCACTTTCCTCTGCTGTAGCAGAATTAGTCTGTACCACCTGTGATACTTGCTCAATTCCCTTGTTTATTTGTGCTATTGCTGATGCCTGCTCATTAGATGCTGAAGCTATTTCTGAAACAAAACTTGCTGATTTTGATACGCCTTCCACAATTTCATTAAGAGCTTTAGCTGTTTCATTAGCTATTTCAGTGCCTGATTCTACCTTTTTAATCGAACCTTCTATTAACGCTGTAGTTTCCTTAGCTGCATTTGCACTTCTCGCTGCCAGATTTCTAACTTCCTCTGCTACTACTGCAAAGCCTTTACCATGCTGTCCTGCCCTTGCTGCTTCTACTGCTGCATTTAAAGCAAGTATATTAGTTTGAAAAGCTATTTCATCTATTACTTTAATAATTTTTGAAATACTTGAAGAGGATTCATTAATTTCCTCCATAGACTTAAGCATTTCTGCCATGTGTTTATTGCCCTGTTCTGCATTTTCTTTTGCCTTTAATGATAGTCCATTTGCTTCATTTGCATTAACTGCATTTTCTTTTGTTTGTGCTGCAACTTCTGTAATAGACTCTGTTAACTCTTCTATAGAACTTGCCTGCTCTGTAGCCCCCTGTGATAATGCCTGACTTCCATCAGAGACCTGTCTTGCTCCAGAAGCAACTTCTGTAGATGCATTATTGATTTGACTTAATATTTTATTTAAAAAACTAATTGTGAAATTCAAGGAGTCTTGCATTTTAGCATATTCACCTTTGTAAGATCCACTCATGTTACATGTTAAATCTCCCTGTGACATCTTTTGCATTGTGCTTGAAGCTTCTTCAAGTGGTTTAACTACTGCATCCATAGTTTTATTAATTCCTTCAATAACTTCTCTATAACCACCTTTAAACTTTTCTGCATCACCTCTAATATCTAAATTACCTTCTACGGCTGCAAAAGCTAGTGTTTTTGATTCATTAATTAAATTCTGTATTGTACTCATCATTTCTATAATAGCAGGTATTAATTTATCATTTTCAGACCTTTTGCCTATTTTGATGAATTGCTCTAATATACTTGTATCACCATTTGAAATTTTAACAAAAGCATCCTGTAAACTTAATAGTCTTTCCAGTACAGCATTTATTGAACCTGAAAATTCTTTAAATGTTCCTTTATAATCATTAGACATTGAAATGCTTAAGTCATTTGAAGCTAACCTTCCTAGAACATTATTGGCTTCATCTAACGGTTTTATTACAATATCAAGGGTATTATTTACACCTTCTACTATTTTACGATAATCTCCACTATGTTTACTTGCATCTGTTCTTACATCCAATTTTCCATTTACTGCTGCTTCAACAAGCACATTTGCATCCTTTACTAATTCATTAATATTATCTATACAATTATTTAAACTATTTTTAATTTCATTAAAATCTCCTAGATATTCATCTGTTATTTTAGATGGCATATCCCCATTAGCTATCCTTGCAACATAACTCGATGTTAGATTTATTGGCACAACAAATGCATCTATCAAACTATTTATTTCTTCTATAAGTTTTTTCCATTCCCCAACAAAAGCTGATGAATTTCCTCTCACATGTAATTTTCCTTTTTCTGCTGCTTCAATTAAATTATTTGTTTCATCCATTAACAGTTTCATGTTATCAATCATTTTTGCTATAGATTTTCCCAGTACATCTTTTTCTGATTTTACTTTTACCTGAACTTTAAAATCACCTGAAGCTATTTTATTTATAGCATTAGTATTTTCCCTTATATTTTCAACCATATCCTTAAAAGCACCTTGAAGTTTTCCTATTTCATCCTTTGAAGTTACATGTACATCAGCTTCAATATCACCCATAGTAACTTTTTCTGCAACCTCAGTAAGCTTTTTTAGTGGTTTGCTTATTATATGTGCTAAGAATCCTCCTATTATCAATGCCATTATTACAAATGTAATAATCAAAATTGAAATTATAGTTACTGTTTTATTAGATGCAGAGGTATTAGTATCTGATTTATCTTTGGCACGTCCTATCTTCAAATTGAATAAATTTTTAGCGGATTTATCTATAGACTTTTTTAATTCAGTTCCTTCTTCATTGATTATTTTTATAGCCTCTGCATCATTTTGAGCAACTGCAAGGTTTGATACTTTATCTCTGATAGGTCTATATTTATCCATCAAAGTTTTTAAATTATTAAATTCATTTTTAATACTCTCATCCTTAATAGTTTTTTCAAACTCTGCCATATTGCTATCTAAATCTTTATCTAAATTTGCTATTTCATTTTTGTCACTGTTAATTTCATTTAAATCAGAACTTATAACTTCACCTCGCACCAGGGTGCTCATTTTTTCAAGGTCCAATGAAATTGTATTTAAATTAGCTAATGGCTTTGTACTTCTTTCATATAAATCTGTATCCAAACTGCTAATATCTCTAATATTTCTAATAGCTACATAGCCCATAACAAGCATTAACACACTTACCAATATAAAGGCTGTTGAAATTTTGGATTTTATACTTAAATTTTTAAGATAATTCATTTATAATGTCCCCCCTATTATAAAAACAAACTCTTTAAAATTATATAAAACAATTAATCTAAACTAAATCAGAAACCTTAGTTATCAATGTCTTAAAAATATAAATATTTATATTTCATACTATTTAAAATTTAGATGTATATTTATAGCTTTTCTAAAATACCATTTACATCTATAATCAAACTTATACTGCCATCACCTAGTATGGTACATCCTGCAATTCCCTGAACCTTTTTTATATATTTAGGTAATGCTTTAACCACCACCTGCTGCTCTCCTAATAATTTATCTGCAAAAATACATGCTGATTTTGAATCTCCATCTACCATTACCATAATTCCATCTTCTATGGAAGTAGTTTCTGTTTGTATATTAAATGCTCTGTGAATCCTTAATACAGGATAGCACTGACCCCTTATCATAATAATTTCATTTCCATCACAATCCTCTGTAACATCTTTTGCTGAAGGTTTAAAAGACTCTCTTATAGAGGTTGTTGGTACTGTGTATTTAGTTTTTCCTACGGCAATTTCCATACCATCAATTATTGCAAGAGTTAAAGGAATTTTTATAACCATAGTAGTTCCTTTTCCTAAAGTACTATCTATTGATATAGTTCCACCAATACTTTCAAGATTCTTTTTAACTACATCCATACCAACTCCACGTCCAGAAAATTCAGTAACCTTTTCTTTTGTAGAAAAGCCTGGTAAAAGTATGAACGAAAAAACTTCTTTATCTGTAAGTTCATTTTCATTCTTTGTTAAAAGTCCATTCTCCTTTGCTTTTTTTAAAATCTTTTTCCTATCCATACCCTTTCCATCATCTTTAACTACAATCCATACATCTCCGCCTTCACTTCTAGCCTCTAAAGTTATCTTTCCTTTTTCATCCTTGCCATTCTTTATTCTAGTTTCTTTATCTTCTAATCCATGATCCAGCGAATTTCTTATAAGATGCATAAGAGGATCTGAAAGATGATCTATAATGTTTTTATCAACCTCAGTTTCTTCTCCGATAATTTCCAGTTCAACTTCCTTATTTAGTTTTTTGCTCATGTCCCTAACTATTCTATTCATTTTGTGAAAAGTCATAGATACAGGAACCATTCTTATTGACATTACAATATCTTGAAGTTCATTAGTAAGCTTTCTTAATTGCCTTGCCGCTTTATTAAAACCATCTAATTGTAAAGCTTCTATTTCAGGATTTCTTGTAACCATAGCCTCCGAAATAACTATCTCACCTACTAAATCCATAAGCATATCCAATTTTGAAATATTTACACTTATAATGCTCTGCTGTTTTGATGTTTTTGATTTATTTTCATTATTTTTATTATCGTGTTCAGGTTCATAGGATTTTTCTTCTGAATTAGAAATAGAAGTATCTTCATTGCCAACAGACGTATCTTCAGTTTGAACTGAATCCGTAATTTGTTCTGGATATTCATCAATTTCATTTATTTCCATACTTCGTACAAAAGCAGTTTGATTTAGCAATGCCTCAACTTCTATTCTTGATTTATCAGTAGCAAAATACATTAAAAATCCATCTTTTTTTATAATGTCTGCACTATCATTGTTATCCATAATATCTTCAGGAAAGTAATAAATTTCAGTGGTAATGTCCTTAATATTATGCCAAACAGTATATGCCCTTATATTTTCCATTTCACAATCTTCTTCAAATAAAATAAGCACAGAATATTTTGTTGCATTAACATTTAAGGATTCATTTTTACAGAATCCTATGTAATATTGCGTTTTATCCTCCTGAGCCTTTTGTAAATCTGTTTCATTCTCTTGATTTTGATCCTGATTTTCATTACTTTTCATTATGCTTAGATGCATCTTTATGCTTTCTACAAGAGAATCTGATACTCCATCCGCTTCGTCTGAATTTTCTAATTTATCTATTTCATTCTTTATAAAATCAATACCTGAAAGTACTAATTCAGATAACTTTTCAAAATCGATTACAGTATTTTTATTCTCTCTTATGAAGAAAAATACATCTTCTAAAGAATGGGCAAGTACAGAAATATTGTTGAACATCATCATTGCCGAAGAACCTTTTATTGTATGCATTATTCTGAAAATTTCATTTATATCTTCATCTTGAAGCTTCTTTTCTTTTTCACATCGAATAATTATTTCTTCTAACTGTTCTATAAGCTGATTTGTTTCAAAAAGAAACATATCCAGCATCGGTTCTCTATCCAATCTAAATCACTCCTTATGATACTATTTTGATTTATTAATTTACTTTAATACATCATTATAGAATTGAGTTCAATACTATTAAATTCTAGATGGTAAAAAATCTTATGAAAAATTAAATAGGTTCATCTAATTCAAGATATTCCACAATATGATAATTTTCTCTTAATTGGTGTTATTTTTTAGGTCATCATATTATTTTATAATAATTTTTGCATAATCATATTATATTGGAAATATATATTCTACAAAGGAAGTATAAATTCCTTTTTTTTTGATATTTACCGCTATATTTTTTCCTTTTAATCAAATTACATACAAATTTGAAGTTAAAACTTATTATGATTAATTATCTTGACATTTTAAATAAACTATAAAATTTTACTTTTTTTATTACACATAGCTTTCAATAGTTCTATATTAATTTTCTACCATTAATGCTTATAACTTAATAGACATTTTAATTTTTTCGAATGGTATTTATATGTTTTTATGCTATAATATATAAATAGTACCAATATAAGTAAAATTAGTATTGCATGAAAGGATGATCGATACTATGTATATTGACAAAAAAAGCATTAAAAGAGATTTTATAAATGAACTGACTACAATGTATTCCGAGGATATTAAAGGAGCATCTAATCTTCATAAATATTTTGCCCTTTCCGAATTGGTAAAAAAATATTCATCGCAAAATTGGATGCGAACTAATAGAAAATACAAAAATACTAAAAAAAAACAAGTATACTACTTTTCTATGGAATTTTTAATAGGCAGACTTTTAGGAAATAATCTATTAAATTTAGGAATAAAAGATGTTTGCAAACAAGCCTTAAAAGAGTTAGGCATAAACTTAAATGAACTAGAAGAAGTGGAAAGTGATGCTGGTCTGGGAAATGGAGGCCTTGGAAGACTTGCTGCTTGTTTTCTTGATTCTATGGCTTCCTTAGGTATTCCAGGTCACGGCTGTGGTATAAGATATTACTATGGACTTTTTGAACAAAAAATAATAAATGGATACCAGGTAGAGGTTCCTGATCATTGGTTAAGAGACGGAAACATATGGGAAACACGAAAAGAAAATAAAGCTGTTAAAATTAGATTTAGTGGTAATGTACGTACTGAAATCAAAAATAATTCATTGAAATTTATACATGAGAACTATGAAGAAATTTTAGCTGTTCCCTATGATACTCCCGTAATAGGATATAATACAGACACTGTTAATACATTAAGATTATGGAATGCTGAAGTCATAGACAGCGATTTTGATTTTGATTTCTTTAGTAAAGGAGATTATTCAAAAGCCGTAGAACATAAAAATTCTATAGAATCTATATCTCAAGTATTATATCCTGATGATTCAAAAGAAGAGGGTAAACTATTAAGACTTAAACAACAATACTTCTTTGTAAGTGCAGGTCTTCAAAGCATAATTAGAACTTATAAAAAAATGAACATTCCTATAAATGAATTAGATAAATATATTGCTGTTCAAATAAATGATACTCACCCATCTGTTGCTGTAGCAGAACTCATGAGAATATTAATTGATGAAGAAGAAATATCCTGGGATGAAGCCTTCAAGATCACTACAAATGTTATGTCTTATACAAATCATACCATACTTTCAGAAGCTCTTGAAAAGTGGCCTATATACATGTTTAAAAAGCTTTTACCAAGGATATATATGATAATTGAAGAAATAAATAAAAGATTTTGTGAAGAAATTAAAAATAAATACCCAAATGATAATAAAAAACTTAACGACATGTCAATAATATTTAATGGTGAAATACGAATGGCTTATTTAGCTATAGTCGGCAGTCACTCCGTTAATGGTGTTGCAAAACTCCATACAGACCTTTTAAAAAATAAAGAACTTAAGAATTTTAATGAATTCTATGAAAGAAAATTTAATAATAAAACTAATGGTATAACTCATAGAAGATGGCTTCTTAAAGCAAATCCAAGTCTTACAAAAATATTATGTGAAACTATAGGAGATCAATGGATTAAAAACCCTTTAGAACTAGAAAAATTTTCGAAGTATGCTGATGATTTAAATATCCAAAATAAAGTTAGAGAAGTAAAAGAAAAAAATAAAATATCATTTTGCAACTATGCTAGAAGAGTATATGGTATAGAGATAAATCCTTATTCTATATTTGATGTACAGGTTAAACGACTTCATGCTTATAAAAGACAAATGTTAAATGTATTTAATATTTTAAACCTGTATTACAAACTAAAAGAAAATCCATCCCTGGATATTATTCCACGAACCTTTTTCTTTGGAGGAAAAGCTGCACCTGGATATTATCTTGCAAAACAAATTATAAAATTTATTAATACAGTGGCCTCCAAAATTAATAACGATAAAGATGCCATACATGGGAAATTAAAAGTTGTGTTTTTGCCAAATTATTCTGTATCTTTAGCTGAAAAAATAATTCCCTGTGCTGATGTAAGTGAACAGATATCTACAGCTACTAAAGAAGCCTCTGGAACAGGAAATATGAAATTTATGATGAATGGTGCAGTGACCATTGCTACCTTAGATGGAGCTAACATTGAAATTAAAGAAGCTGTAGGTGATAAAAACATAGTAATATTCGGCATGAATAAAGAAGAGGTTCTTAATTTAGAAAAAAATAATAGTTACAAGTCAAATGACTATTACTATTCAGATCCTAGACTAAAAAGAATAATAAACTCACTTATTGATACTTCTCTAAATGTATCTTCTTCTGAATTTAAAGACATATATTCATCACTGCTAGAAAAAAATGATGAATACTTTGTTCTAAAAGATTTTGATTCTTATGTAAATGCTCAAGATAATATAGATAAACTTTATAGAGATAAAAATAAGTGGCAGGAAATGTGCATAATGAATATTTCAAAATCAGGTATTTTTTCTTCTGATAATACCATAAAAAAATATGCAAAGGATATATGGAACGTGTAATTTTCATATAAAAGTGCGTTGCAACACAACTTTTTATAGGTGGAGTCCGCATTGAATATATTTTCGTATTAGATTTTTCAACAATTTAATTGATCAATCTCTTCCAAGATGTTTTTATAAATTTTAGATAATGCTATACGCAATGCACTAAGAAGAAGCGTTAAGCTGTATGAAGACCTGATATATGTTGTGCAGGAACATTCGAGCAAATTTTAGAAGTTCTTATGCTTGAGATATTGAAAAATGCCGTAATTTTTGCCAGGACGGCAAAAGCTCCGAAAGTGACAGGACGTCACATTTGAGAAGATAGGCATTTTTTAATATCTCAGGCATTAGAACTTCTTAAATGAAGTGAGTGTTCCTGCACAACATATATCAGTCGGAATACAGCTTAACGTTTCTTCGGTTATTGGCAGTTGTATCTCATTATACTTAAAATTTACTTCTAAATCTTTTTTCATATTCTTCTATAAGCCAAGGTCTGAAGTCTGGATGAGCAATATTTATAAGTGCTCTAGCTCTTTCCTTTAAAGATTTACCCTTAAGCCTAGCAATACCATATTCTGTAACAATATAATTTACATCAGTTCTTGAAGTTGTAATAGGTGTTCCTTTTTGTATAAATGGAACTATTCTAGAAACTTTTCCTTTAGCAGCAGTGGATGGTATAGCAATGATAGCTTTTCCATCTTTACACATATTAGCTCCTCTTATAAAATCAACTTGTCCTCCAATTCCACTTATCTGATTCATTCCTATGCTTTCAGAACATACTTGTCCCATAAAATCTACTTCAACACAGGAATTTATTGAAATCATTTTAGAATTTTTCATTATAACTGTAGGATCGTTTACATAAGTTGCAGGATAAGTCTCTACCATAGGATTATCATCTACAAAATCGTACAACTTTTTTGTGCCCATTAAGAAAGTTACAACTATTTTTCCTGGATTCAAAGTTTTTTTCTTATTATTAATTGCACCTGATTCTACTAAATCAACTACCCCATCAGATATCATTTCTGAATGTATACCTAAATCCTTTTTATCCTTTAAGGATAACAGTACTGCATCCGGAATAGCTCCTATACCAACTTGAAGCGTAGAACCATCTTCAACTAATGAAGCACAATACTCTCCTATAGCTCTTTCAATCTTTCCTATCTTAGGCTGTTTTAACTCCATTACAGGATGTGAGGTTTCTACTATATAATCGATATCCGATACATGTATAAATGAATCTCCTAAAACTCTAGGCATATTTTCGTTTACTTCTGCAATTACCATTTTAGCGCAATCTGCTGCTGGCTTAGTATAGTCATTGGAAATTCCAAAACTACAATAACCATGTTTATCAGGTTTGCTTACTTGAATTAATGCCACATCTACAGGTAAATATCCATCTTTAAACAATCCAGGTATTTCACAAAAAAAGCAGGGAGTAAACTCTGCCTTTCCAGAATTAACAGCATCCCTAGTATTAGTACCTACAAATGTAGAATTATATTTAAAGTACTTTTCCATTCCCTCCTGTGCATACTTGCATTCTCCCACATCTACCATATGCACTATTTCTACATTTTCATAGTTTTCTTTATTTTCAACCAGTGCATCTATAAGCTCTGTAGGTTCTGCAGCTGCAATACTTACAACTACTCTACTATTAGATTTTATATTAGAAACTGCTTCTTTTGCACTTACTAGTTTACTTTCGTATAGTTTTTTCCAATCCATAAAAATCACCCTTCCTATACACTATAAATTAAAAATATTGATAATTATTTTTATAAGTTAATGCGCATTAACTATATCAATTTTGAAAAATGTTAATTGTGATTGTTAAAAAAACTACAAATAACAATATAACATTTAAGTAAAATTATACCACATTAATATTTTTTTATCAAAATATTAAAATAGCATTAATTTACAAATTAATGCATCTGAAAGAAAATAACAAGTCCAATATGCGATGGATATTTTTTGTAAGACAAGGAGACAGGTTCCGCAGAAGCTTAAGCTATCTAAGAGTTCTGTGGACGCAGTATTACAAAAAATAGACTAGCATATGGACTTGTTATTTTTTTGAAGATGCCTAATACTATTTTAACATTATTCTTCAACTATATATTTAAGTTTGTTTATATCTAAAACATATATTTTCTTGTTTCTCATCTCTATTATTTTTTCATCTTTTAAATACTTTAAAGTTCTTGTTACCGTTATACGAGAACAACCCACCAAATTTGCCAATTCTTGTTGTGTCATTGGTATGTTTATTAAACATTTACTTTCTGAAATTTTTGTAGTTTGAATAAGCATCCTATATATAGCATTTATTATTTTAGCTTTAGAAGAACAAAATAAACTATCTGCCATTTGTAAAACAGATATTCTATACTTTCTAACTATGCTGTGAATAAAAAAATTATAAGCTTTGGAATTCTCCTCCAAAAACTTATTTAAAATTTCTTTATTAACCAATGCTATTTCCGAAGCTTCCATAAACACAATTAGCGACCTTTCTCCTCCTACAAAATAATTTATCTCTCCAAATATCTCTCCACTTTGAAGAAAATAAAGTACTTTTTCCATCCCCCTTGAATTACAAATTATACTTTTAACTTTACCTTTAATTACTATTGCTACAAAATTTTCTTTTTCAATATCTATAAATTCACTTTTCTTATACTGCTTTTTTTTACCTAAAGGAGCTAATTCTTTTAAAAAAAACGATCTCATTTCGTCCTGCTTTTCTTTATCAAAAAGTTCTATATACATACGTATCACACTCCTTTTAAAAAATTTCATTTGAAATATTTATTTTAATTTTAAGCTAAAATAAAATACATAGCAACAAAAACTGCTATGTATTTTAAAATACTATTCATTTTTATATATAATCTTTAACAAATTTCACCACAAGATAACTTTATATCTTCTTTATTTTTTAGTATTGCTATTACTGCACATTCTAATGCTTTAACCATATCATCTAAAGCCATTGAAGGTACCTCTTTTTTATTAACTACTTGTATAGGTATATAAGGAACATGTATAAAGCCACCTTTTATATTAGGATATTTTTTGTTAATGATATACAATAATCCATACATTATATGATTGCATACAAAAGTACCTGCAGAATTAGATACAGATGCTGGAATGCCGTTATTACTTATCTCCTTTACTATTGCTTTTATAGGAAGCGTTGAAAAATAAGCATTTTCACCATCTTGAAATATCTTTTCATCTATAGGTTTATTGCCATCATTATCATCTATTCTTGCATCATCCATATTAATAGCAACTCTCTCTACTGTTATATCAAATCTTCCACCTGCTTGTCCTACGCATATTACTGCATCTGGATGATGTTTTTTTACAACCTCTTCAAGCTTTTCTATAGACTTTCCAAATACAGTAGGAATCTCTTCCTTTACTATTTCTGCCCCTTCTATATTATCTTTTACCTTCTTTATGGCCTCTAATGCAGGGTTTATTTTTTCACCTCCAAAGGGCTCAAAACCTGTAATTAAAATTTTCATATTTAAAAACCTCCTTTAAAATGCTAATTTATACATAAGAATTATATGAATTATAAGCAATAATATAGCCACTGGTAATTGAGTTATTATAATTCTATTTTTGCTTTTAGTTTCTAGTAATGCTGCTGGCACCACATTAAAATTGGCAGCCATAGGTGTCATCAATGTTCCACAGTATCCTGCAGTAAGTGCCAAAGCCGATGCTATGGCTGGATTTGCGCCTTGAGAGAATACAAAAGGTATTCCCACTCCTGCTGTTATAACAGCAAAAGCTGCAAAAGCATTACCCATTATTATAGTAAATATAGCCATACTTATACAATACACTATTACGCCCAAAAGTATATTTCCTTTTGGCATAACTGTAGAAATTCCTTGAGATATAACTTGTCCAACTCCAGCTGTAGTAAACACAGTTCCTAATGCTGCTAAAAGCTGTGGAAGTATATTAGAAGGTCCTACTTGCTGCATCATTCTATCTCCATCTACAATTACATTCTTTAAAGGAGATTTTGTTATAATAATAGTAAATATAATTGCTACTAAAGCAGATATTCCTATAGCAACCTCTCCTCCAAGCTTTGTATATTGTGCTACTACAAAAGCCGCTACTGCAAGTATAACTGAAGGTACAAATATCTTACTTCCTATCTTTTTAGATTGATTTTCTTTAAATTCTTCAGTAGGTTCTAGTAGTTTGCCTATATTAACCTGTTTTAAAGCAGTTAATATCCCCATAATAAGAATTAGTCCGCCAGTTAACTCATTTGGCATATATGTACCACCCATAAAAACTATTCCAAGTAATGCCCAAAAGGCTGTTGTGCCTATTCTTGTAGGGTGCTTTTTGTCTATTGAGACATAGTATGCTGTAACAATCATCATTACACCTGATAGTATACAGAAAATTTCTAAAAGGATTTTAGATATTATTTTTATACTCATTTATTATCACCCTCAATTCTTTTTTCATATTTTTTTCTAAGGCTTCTATCTAACCAAAGATTTTGTATAACTACTATTATAAAAGCTAATATAGCAATAGGTATAGAAGCTTTTGCTACATCTATTTGACTTGCATTGTATCCTAACTTGCCCATTGTCCCTGCAATAAGAAGTACCCCCGGACTAGCAACAAAAACGTTTTGTCCATAAAAATTTCCGTAGTTTTCCATAGCTGCTGAAGCCCCTTTTATTTTTTCTTCATCCTCTTCATCTATATTTTCATATTTACTAACAGCTGCACCTTGAGCCATTGGATTTATAAGTGGCCTTATAAATTGAGGATGTCCTCCTAATTTTATAGAAAGAACCGCTGCTACTTCTCTTATAAACATATATAATGTAAGTATTTTTCCTGTTGTAATAGCTTTCGTATTTTTTATTAGGTCAATTGATTTTTCTTTTAAACCATATCTTTCACATATACCTATTACTGGAAAAGTAAGAACAAATAATGTCATATATCTAGTATCAGAAAAAGCCTTTCCAAGTATTCCTAATATGTCCATAAAACTTAGTCCTGCTACAAGTCCTGTAGCAAGTCCTGCTATTAAAACTACTGCTATAGTGTCCAGTTTTAAAGCAAAACCAACTATTACTATAAAAACACCTATAAGTTTTAACATTTTTGATAACCCCCTTATCTAATTTTTGATTTTAGTGTAAATTGAATTTCTACATCTATTAATTTTAAATTATACAAACAATTCTAAATATTTTCTGTAGCCTAGACTACAAAAATAAAAATAAATTTTCTAATGATAACCTAAATAAAAGAGGTTATTTCAAAATCTCACAAGTTAGCCTTTGAAATAATCTCTTTTACTCTTTTCTAATTAGTATCTATAATCTTATGCATTTTTTACTTTTAATGCTCTCATAGAATTTAAAATTGCAATTATTGCTACACCTACATCTCCAAATACTGCTTCCCACATGTTTGCAATTCCTAATGCTCCTAATACTAAAATTATTATTTTAACCCCCAATGCAAAAACTATATTTTGCATTACAATATTCTTTGTTCTTTTTGCTATTTTTATAGCAGTTACAATTTTGGAAGGTTCATCTGTCATAATTACCACATCTGCTGCTTCTATTGCTGCATCTGAACCTACTCCTCCCATTGCAATGCCTACATCTGCTCTTGCAAGTACTGGTGCATCATTAATTCCATCTCCTACAAAAATAAGTTTGCCTTTTGGTGATTTTTCTTTTTCAATGCTTTCAAGTTTTTCAACCTTATTTTGTGGAAGAAGTTCTGAATAAACTTCATCTACTCCTAATTCTTGTCCAACTTTAGAACCCACAACTTTATTATCTCCTGTTAACATAACAGTTTTTTTGATTCCTATACCTTTTAATCCCTGTACTGCTGTTTTAGCATCCTCTTTTACTTCATCAGATATAACAATATAGCCTGAATAATTTTTATCAATAGCCACATATATTACTGTTCCAAAAGTATCAACCTTACTGTAACATATCTTTTCTTTATCCATTAATTTAATGTTTCCACACAATACTTCTTTTTCATTTATATTTACTCTTACTCCATGTCCTGATATTTCTTCATAATTTTTCATAGAGCTCTTATCTATTTCTTTATCATAAGCCTTTAAAATTGAAGTAGCTATTGGATGATTGGAATAACTTTCTGCAAAAGCAGCATATTCTAATATTTCTTCTTTTGTCATATTATTAAAGGCAGCAATTTCAGTAACTTTAAACGTACCTTTTGTTAAGGTACCTGTCTTATCAAAAACAACCATTTCAACATTATTTAAAGCTTCTAAGTAATTACCTCCCTTTATAAGAATACCATTTTTAGAAGCACCACCTATGCCGCCGAAAAAGCCTAGTGGTATTGATATTACTAATGCACAGGGACATGAAACTACTAAAAATACTAATGCTCTATATATCCACTGCGAAAAGCTTGACCCACTAATTACTAAAGGAGGAATCACTGCTAATAACACAGCTGATATAACAACCACTGGAGTATAATACCTAGCAAACTTTGTTATAAATTTTTCTGTTGGTGCTTTTTTACTGCTTGCATTTTCTACTAAGTTTATTATTTTTGCTGATGTAGATTCTGAAAATTCTTTTGTAACCTTAATAGTTAAAACTCCATTTTTGTTAATAAAACCACCTAATATAGTATCATTAATTACAGCCTCTCTAGGTACTGATTCCCCTGTTAAAGCAGAAGTATCTAGCATAGATTTCCCTTCTATTATAACGCCATCTAATGGAACTTTTTCCCCTGGCCTAACAATAATAAAGTCTCCTACTTTTACTTCTTCAGGTGTAACCTTTTCTATTTTATCTCCACGTTTTAAATTAGCAAAATCTGGTCGTATATCCATAAGTGAAGAAATAGACTTTCTAGAATTATTTACAGCTGCATCTTGAAACAATTCTCCAACTTGATAAAATAACATAACTGCTACAGCTTCCGGAAATTGTTGAATTGAAAAAGCTCCAATAGTTGCAATGCTCATTAAAAAGTTCTCATCAAACACTTGTCCTTTTGATATATTTTTTAAAGCCCTTATTACTACTTCTCCACCTATAAGCAAATAACTTATAATATATAATGAAGCTTCCACCCAAAAACTAAACTGAAAAACAGATGCAATTACAAATATTGCTGTACCAATAGATAATTTAATTAATTCTTTTTTCTTTAATTGTTCACCATGATTATGCTCATGTTCATGAACATGTCCATTATGGCTATGGGATTTTTCCTGTACTAATTTTTTATTTAATACCTTTTCCTTCATAACAACCTGTGATTCAATATTTTTTACAACTTTTTCAGCTGCTGCAATAAGCTCATCTGTTTTACTTATTTCTTCGATTTCTAATGCTAAAGATTTTGTCATAAAATTCACAGAGACATTTGTAATACCTTTTATTCCACTTATATTTCTTTCCATTTTAGCTGCACAATTTGCACAACCTAATCCCTCTAATATAAACTCTTTTTTCAGTTTATCTTTTGTACTTTTAGCTGGAATTTGAATACTCTTATTGGGTATTTTAATAGTCTTATTAGGTATTTTCCCTCTTTTTATTACTTTTGTCACTTTAACACCACCTTCACCTTATCTTTCATTAATATGAAGTAATCCTTGATCAAAAATACGTTTAACGTGCTCATCATCAAGGGAATAATAAACAACCTTTCCCTCTTTTCTAAACTTTACAAGTCTGGCTTGTTTTAAAACTCTTAATTGATGTGATATTGCAGATTGAGTCATTGAAAATAATGCTGCTATATCACAAACACACATTTCTGATTTAAAAAGAGCACATATTATTTTTATTCTAGTTGTATCCCCATATACCTTAAAAAATTCTGCCAAATCATATAATTTTTCTTCTTCTGGTATACTTTTTTTTACCTTATTTATTACATCTTCATGTATTACATTACAATTGCAAACCTCAATATTACTTTTATTTTCCACTTGCTCTCCCCCTATTCAGTATATGTTTAATTGTTCATATGTTTACTCATTCATATGTTTATATTAATTCTTTTATGCTTAGCTGTCAATAACTATTCTAAAAATATTTCCATTAATTTTACTAAACTTAGGCATCTTAAAAAATATCTTAATATAAATTAACATTAAAGAGACCATACAAAATACTATGATTTTGCATGGTCTCTAATCTTTAAACAGTTTTCTATAATAAGAATGTAAGTTTATATAAATCTGAAATTATATATTAAACTAAAACATACTTACATTACTCTTCCTGGGAATACTGCATCTATCACTCCAATAACCAAAGCTGCTAATATTGAACCCACTACAGATACCCTCATATTAGGAACTAAAAATTGAGCTAAATATATTATTATAGCAGCAATAATAAATCCTTTTATTCCTTTTCCAAAAGGTGATGCATCAACTCCCATAAAGGATTCTACTAAATAATCTATTACACTTATTACCACTGCAGCCAATAAAAATGACCACATACCAATAATAGTAAAACCTGGTGTCAAAAATGATGTTATTGCTAAAATAACTGCAACTGCTATAAACCTTCCTATCCAATGTAGAAGTCCGCCACCAGCTGAATGTTCTTCTCTTTCTCGTCTTTCATGTGCCATTAATAATTACCTCCTTTAGAAAAGTAAATTTTACTTCATGACTACATGCTTAAGCAAGCTCAACCAATACTTATATAAAAAATTACAAACATAATATCAATAAAGCTTTACTTTTATTAGCATATACATGTAGTTTTCTCACATTACTTAAAAATATAAGTGGTAAGTATTCTTTAAAAGGTATATATCATGGTAACAAAACTAAAAAAGATGACTCCTGTTTACATTACAAAAATCATCTTTCTACAATTATTTATAAGTTTTTTAATCACATTCTATAAAAATATTTTTATAGCAATATTATGATAAAATGTAATTTTTTCATTATTCATTTCAAATAATTTTTAAGTAAGTTACTACATATTCTTCTACTAAAAATTATTAACAATTTGTTTGCATTTTTTCAGGATACTTACGAACCCAGCAAATTTAGCATTTTCCTAATTCTCCAAGCAAACTTTTTACTAAAATGTTATCTTCCAATAGAAACTCTTCTACTATATTTTTTAGTTGCTTCTATAACTACCTTTTGTTGAACAATGATTAGAAATCAGTATCACTGCTCAAATCATTTTCCTATATCAAGCACTAAGTCGAAGTTCATAGAAATATTGTACAATTGGGTGCTTCAACTTCATTTTCTCAGCCATCTTTAAAAGTCGCTTTTTTCCCACTCGTCTGTCCACCAATGCCAATACATTTAATAAGATATCATTACTCTCTAAACTTTCCTCTATAGAAATAGTTAAAAATCTATTCACTACATCATTGAAATTTGATTTGCATAATGCTGACTGTGCAAATAGTATTTCCTTTGCATATTCTGATATTTTTCTATTTCTTGCAATTACTTTTAACCTATCCTCTGGTACTGCCCCCTTAGTATCCCTTCTTACCTTTTCAACTTCCTCATTATTAATAGGAATTTGAATATCTGGATCATTTTTGATTTCCTGCTCTGTCTGATACCATCTAATTAAGGTCCTTGTATCACTCATATTGAATATGTTCTTTTTATCTACTTTTATATAACATTGCCCAACTTTATCAGATAAATATCTATAGCTGGTGGCACCATATTCTAGCCTGCCATATAATGCAGGACAAAGAAAACTCTCTAGACTTTGCTTCATTTTACTCCAACTCATGAACTCCTCCTATAAATTAACATTCTAAATTAGTATACACTTTTACCATTCTAAGCTCAAATCATTAGCTTGTTATTAGCTTACTAACTAGTTCTATAGCTCATCTAATTATATTATAATAAAACTTTTAAACGACTATACTAAATCTTTCTACTACCAAATACTTTTATACACTCCATCTAAGTAACAACAAAAATAAGGCATCAATAGCTATTTCTTAAACCATTGATGCTCATATTACTATTTCTTCATTCAATAAGACATGTCAGAATTATTTGCTAACTTTTTATAAGTTTTAGAGTGGTATCCACCTCATATCAAGAACATGTTTGCTAGCTGCGCTTGCTCAGGATTGTTGCACACTTTGTAATGGGTCAGTCCCCCTTACAAAAATCGGAACAATTTTTGTTGCTATAAGTTGATGACATTGCCTCCGGTCATATTTATTAGTACAACGAATTTGATATATTTTAGTATCCTACTTACCTTATTTCAATGGGAAGATTTAAATTTGTTAAGGTATCTATATATTGTAGGCTCTGATACTTGGAGTGTCTTTGCAATTTCAACAACTGCACCTTTAAGGTTAAATGCCCCTTTATCGTATAGTTGTTTTACAACATACATTTTTTCTTCAGCTGACATTCTTTGGGGATCTATGTTTACATCGTGGATTATATCGTTAATTATAGTATGGAGTAGAGCATCTACATTATCATAGAATTTATCCTGGGTTTTTATATCTTCGATTTCTTTCACAGACTCGTTGGATATAAAACTGAGGCTATCCATTAGTTTTTTTACATTATTGTAATCTTCTATGTCTACGTTTACACATATTACTCCTATTATTTTATTTTTTTCATTTTTTATAAAATAACTTGCAGATCTGAAGGTTTTAAAATTTCCCTCTGCTTTGTAATTTGCCACAAAATCCTTACTTTGGTAGCTCTCATTCTGTATTATGTTAAGGACTAGATTTGTAAGAGGTCCCCCTACTCTCCTACCGCTTAAGTGTCCATTTTTTATAAATATTATAGAATTATTGGGAATCGTAACATCATGTATTACAACTTCACAATTATTTCCTAAAATTGCTGATATAAATTCTGCCATAGGTATATATTTTTCAATTAATTCTCTGTCATTCAAAATTTCCACCTCACTAATAGTAGTAAATTGAGCTTTTAAATGTATAGAGCCACCATTTTTTAGTATTTAGAATATCGGAATACTAGAAACGATGGCTAAACTTGTATATATTATAACACCAAATTGAATTATTACAAACATTAAAAATATTTGATATTTTTATAAAAAAGGCTGAAAAGTCATTTTTTAAATTTAGTACAGTTTTAATTAAATACTAAAAAACATTTAAACTGTCAAACTCCTAAATTAATTATTCATTAGACTCTATTATACATGTTTCTTATTATACTATGTTGACATTACATTTTTCGTGTGATATATTTTTATTGCAATAAATAATTATTATGTTAATAATTATTTATTCTCACAATTGAAATTTTATTCTTCAATTTTTCAAAATAATAATTATGGAGGTGAAGATAAAATAAATAAATAGATTAAAATAGTTTGTTATAGGTTATTAATATGTCTTTTGTATAGTCTTATAGTAATAATCAAATTTGAATTATTAATGGAATTATTAATTGTCTTTTCTGTTTCGAACATATTAAGCTATTTGTGCTTTTACAAAGGATAGTAGGGTTAGAAATGATTATGTTAGGTATTAAAGATTACCCAACGTAAGGTAATAAAGACACAATTTATTGGAATTTTATCGCTAACTATGATAACGGTTACGAGCAAAGAGAATAAAAATCATCTTTAATTCGAACTAAACAGAATATTTAAAAAATGCAATGTTGATATTAATAACTTCATCAATTTGTGGAAAAGCGAAAAATATTTGTACCAATTAGATTTTAGTTTACGTTTAAGTAACGATACCAAAAATAAGTATAAAGGAGACGTTAAAAATGATTCAAACTAAAAAAGTGCAGGAAATGAAAGCATATAAAGACGCTAACAAATGGCATAGTCAGGATACAACTTGGGCTATGAGCCTTTTTGGAACAGCAATTGGAGCAGGTGTACTCTTCTTACCAATTAATGCAGGAGCAGGTGGAATATTATCTTTACTTTTAATTACTATAATTGCATTCCCTATCATGTACTTTTCACACAGAGCTATGGCAAAAATGATTTATTTTTCTAAATCTGGTGATAAGGGAATTACAGCTACTGTAAGAGAGTATTTTGGAAATACAGCAAGTAAAGTTTTTGATGTTGTTTATTTCTTCTCTATTTATTCAATACTAATAATGTATGCAGTTTCATTAACTAATACTGCAAAGAGTTTCATAGAAAATCAATTGAATATGCAAGCACCACCAAGAATTGTATTATCACTTGTTTTAGTTCTTTTTCTAATATTCATTGTAAATTTTGGACAAGAGGTTACTGTAAAAGTAATGAGCTATCTTGTATATCCATTTATAGCAACTTTAGTTCTTCTATCTTTATATTTGATTCCACAATGGAGTGTATCAAATTTAAGTTTAGCAGGTAACTTTGCACCAGCAGGTGGAAAAGTTGGTATTGGTACTGTATTAGGAATAGCTTGGTTTATCTTACCAATAATCGTATTTTCATTTAACCATTCTCCAATGATATCTACTTTTGTTGTTAAACAGCGTGAAACTTATGGAATGGAAAATGTAGACCGTAAATGTGCCCAAATTCAAAAGGTATGTTATACAGTAACAATTTGTGTTGTATTGTTCTTTGTGTTCAGTACTGTTTTAAGTGTAACTTCTGCTGACCTTGCACTTGCTAAAAAAGAAAATTTACCAGTTCTTTCTTTCCTTGCTAACAAATATAAAATGCCATTATTCGCTTATGGAGCTCCTATCATAGCTTTAGTTGCTATTACAAAATCTTTCCTTGGACATTATATAGGCGCATATGAAGGTTTGGAAGATATTATTGTTCAAGGTGCTAAATCTTGTGGAAAAGATTTAAACAGCAAAACAGTTAAAAACATTATTGTTGTATTCATGATTTTAACATGCTGGATGGTTGCTTTCTTAGATCCAAGTATCCTTGATCTTATAGATATGGTTAATGCACCACTAATTGCAATGATTTTATTCATACTACCTATGTACGCAATATACAAAGTACCTACATTATCTAAATACAGAAAAAATCTTAGTAATGCATTTGTTATTATTGTAGGATTACTAGTAGTTTTATCAAGTATTAAAGCATTCTTCTAGTCCTACTAAAATAATCATAGAACCAATTTTTCAAGCAAACTTTAAAGTTTTATGTGGAGAAAGAGGTGAAGATCCTCTGACTTACTCTGCTACTTCAAATACATATTATAAAAAAGAAAAGCATTTGTTGATGTTAAGTCAATAAATGCTTTATCTTTTATATTTGGATCTATCTGCATAGTAAATTGAGTTTATATTTGCAATCGATAAATCTGAATTTGGCTGATTTTATTAAAGACCTTGAACGTTTATTAGCAAAACAGATTGTTAACAAGTTGTTTACGTCACCCGGTAATACTTATAGATGTAACAAATTTGCTACTACCTTTTTCTTTTTTGCTTATTGTTTTTTCTAATATCAACATGAGGTATTTCCTTTTTTAGTGTTTCAGTTATATGTTTTATCTCTTTATATTTATGCTTAGTAACTGAAACATTCTCTAAAGTTACTGGTTCCTTGTGTATATCAATACGTTCTTTACTAATAGGTATTCTAATAGTTTCAGTATGGGCGTTTGATTCACTCTGAGATTGTGGATCAAAAACCTTTTTTTCAATAACAAGTTCCTCCTGTTTTACAGGTACAGTGATATTCTCCTCTTTGGTTAAGACTTCTTTGTGAATGGATACCTCACCAGTTTTTATTTTGTCCTTAGATATTTTCATTTGTTCTTTACGAAGCTGCATTTTCACATCACTGTTAGTATCATGAGAATTATCCTTTAAAATCCTTTCACCACTGTCCTTATATGTGTTGCTTTGAGCTATCAATCCACCTATAATTATTCCAATAACAATACCTAATATAGTTCCAGTTATCATAGGATCAATTGATGTAATTGCAAATATAGTTATAAATCCAGGTATAGCTAAAATGGAGAACTTATATAAAATAGCAATTATAAAACCAATTATTCCACCAATGGAAGCACCTGTTAAATATTGAACATTTCTTTTATTAGGTATATCTTTACTTAACATGCTACATCCTCCTAAAAAACACCTCCTGAGTTTGAGAGGTGTTTTTCTAATTTATTTTATAAGTTTCTTAGTGGAAACCATCATCTGAATTTTTATCTATTATCTCTGCATCACCATTTGTATTTATACGAGCTTCTTCTCTTTTTAGTTTCTCATCAACTCGTTCTGTTTCTTCAACTTCACGCTTATGCGCAGACACCTCTCCAGTTATCACAGTATGTTTATCTACATTGATCTTTTCTTCACTTACTGGAATACGTATTGTTTCTTCATCACTA
Organism: Clostridium muellerianum; assembly: GCF_012926525.1. Taxonomy (GTDB): domain Bacteria; phylum Bacillota; class Clostridia; order Clostridiales; family Clostridiaceae; genus Clostridium_AM; species Clostridium_AM muellerianum. The sequence continues at coordinate 2,422 of NZ_JABBNI010000012.1, read as the reverse complement.
ATAGGCGTATCACTAGCTTCATTATCTATTGATCTTCTTTCAATGACAACTTCTTCATGAGTAATTGGAACATCCACTGTTTTTTGTTCTTCAACAATTTCTTTGCTTAATTCGACTTCACCCTTTTGAACCCTACTTTTATTTATATCAAGCTCTTCTTTATGAAGTGTAAGTCTTCCTTCATCTTTATCCTTCTTCTTATCATCGTCATTGCCTAAAATGCTATCAAATATTCCCATAATAAATTACCTCCTACAAGCACATATTTTTAAATTCATTAATATTTTATCCTTGCTGAAGTAATATATCCTTTGGGAAATATGGAGTTAAAGTAAATGGCTTACAATATATTTTTAATCAAAAAATTTTAGCAAGTGTAGGTATGGTTTCCTAAACTTTTGTTTTGGCACGATAATACAAGCTTTCATAATTACAGTTATCTATACAAAAAGAACGCAAATAGATTTAATTTTTACGTAGATCTACTTACATCACCAACACTCACATTCATTATTGTTATATATTCAATAATATTTTATTAATATCTTCACTTACTTTTATGCGTTCGTCATAAACCCACTGTTCATCAAATTCCAAGTTGAAAACTTTAGAAAAAGAATAATAAAGATTTATCTTTTGATAGTAAAGTTCCAATTCGTTAAGTCCTTTTAATAAACAAGTAGGTTTAGAAATAATATCTCTCTTAGCTATAAAACGCTCATCTACATAGCTTAAAAAAGCATCCATCATGGTAGGATTTGATACATCAAAAGGTATTTTTAATAAAGTCCACTCCAGTTTTTCATCTAATTTATAACTCTTTATGTTCTCTAATATTATGATATATTCTCCAATGTCCATCTTTCTATAAAAGTATATCTTTTCTTCTCGTGTACTCCACAGCGCAAGTTTCTCCTTTAAAGGTAGACTTTTTATTTTCAGTATAACCTCACTTGGTCCTATAACTGCTTCTTCTATAATTCTATCTGTTGTATTTATCATATCATTTATAAATTCTTGAGTGCCTCCATAAGATGCCACATACCCAACATCGTATATACCCTTTCTACCTGCTCTTCCTGCAATTTGTTTTACCTCCTGTGAATTTAAAAATCTTACTTCAGTACCATCAAACTTCTTCACGTCCATAAATATAATTCTTCTGATTGGAAGATTTACCCCCATACCGATGGCGTCTGTAGTTATTAATACTTTTGTTTCTTTATTTATAAATTGCTCATACTGCTTTCTTCTTACCTCTGGAGGTAAATCTCCATAAATCAAACTTGTTTTTATACCTAAATTTGCATAATAATATGCTAATTCTAATACTCTTTTTTTTGAAAATACTACAAGTGCATCTCCATCTTGAATATTTTTATGAGAAAAAGAATTGTACTCCACCGCAAGCGGTATGCTTCTTCTATATTCTTTAAAGTCATATTCATCCTGACAATCTTCAATTATTTTAACCAATAAATTCTTACTGTTGATAGCTCCACAGACATGTATCTCTTTACAATTTAATCCAAGTAATGCCCGTGTCCATGCCGCTCCTCTCTGATCATCCTTTATCATCTGAATCTCATCTATAACTGCTATATCATACTCTTCACTAATATCCAACTTTTCTATGGTACAGGATATGTGCTGTGCCCCTTCTACAATTATTTCCTCTTCACCAGTCATAAGGTTGCATTTTACACCTTCCCAGTTTAATCTCTCATAGTTTTCTAATGCCAGTATTCTTAAAGGTGAAAGATATATTCCCTTTTTAGCTTCTTTTAGCCTTTGCATTGCAGTGTAAGTTTTCCCTGTATTGGTTTCTCCTAGATGAAGATAAAATTTTCTCACAAGCTTCCTAGCATCTTCATATTCATCTTTAGGATTTACTGGAAACACATTATCAAATTCTTTAGATACAAGTTTAGGTATATGCTTGGTTATAAGCACACTAATTATTCCTGAACCTAAATAGCTATCATAATTATGTTTTACTATTTCCTTAAAACTAAAATTAGTGCCATTTTTTCTATTATAGTCATCTACAAGTCTTTCAGATATGTATTCTAATATCTCTAAATATCGTTCATAAACACCTTTAAAATCCCTAATACCATCATCCTCAAATTCTTTTAGATGCCTTATTTTCTTTCTTACAGCAGCTTCATGCTCCCATAGTGCATTTGTTTTAGTGTGTTTTACTATTTCTTCTATTTGAGGAATTTGATTTTTTATCTTTCTAAAATTTCTTTCTACTGCTCCTTTTTTCATAGATAGTCCTCCTAGATAGAATTGTTAGTGTAAAATTTTTTTACACTATTTTTATAAATTTTCTTTATATATCAAGGGTTACAGAGTTTTTTAAATAAAAAAACAATGACCCCCTATTTCATGTTATAATTGAATCTCTCACCAAACA
>NZ_JABBNI010000011.1 GCF_012926525.1 Clostridium muellerianum | reverse complement strand
GGTTGAAAATTTACTTTCAATCAATACAAATTAATCCAAAACTAGAAATCAAATTTTAACTATTTTTAGTGTTACCATTTTTAACATTTGTATATTATCCCAGTAGGCTTCGCCTAAAAAATTGGAAGCTAAAGGAATATTATGGTTAATGCTAACAGGAAATTATGTGCAAATATAAGTTTTATATTTGTACGAAATTTAGGTAATTAGGAATCTATTTACTTTTATATGTTTCAATTTGCCCACAAAGCATTGTATAGAAACCAAATCGCTCATAAAAACTTCTTAATTCTTCTTCACCATAAATTACTGAAATCATATAAATACCTTTTTCTTTTATATAACTGATTGCTTTATTCATCAATTCCGTTCCGATTCCTTTATTTTGATGGTCAGGCCTAACCATTAAATCTTGTATATATGCATCTAGCACCCCATTACTTACTACAGATACATACCCAATCAATTTTGAATTATCATAACAAGCAATTGTAAGAAAATCTTGTAGTTTCGGATTTCCTAATTCTCGCTCCATTCTATTCCAGCCAACTGATTGACGTAAATCTGCTAAAGTCAAAATAGGTATTTTCTCATTTAATCGATAATCCATTCCATACCACCCTATAAATTACTATTTATCTGTTAGTCAAATAAGTATTACTACTTCTCAATATCCTACTTAGTTATTCATTAATATAAATTTATGATTAAGACAACTTTTTAGTTAGGTTGATTGCGATGTTGAGACCTAAAAAGGGACATATTCTAAGGTATATCTATACCTGTTTTACAGATGTATCTTAAATATGCTCTTCCACTGTATCCTCTCGTTAAACAAGTAATTAACAGTCAATATTTGCTTTTCTTGCTTGACTGCATAAATCTCTTACATTAAGTGTATATTCCTTACCATCTTTGATAAAGTGAGTTCCACATTGTCTAAACTCAAAACGAACTCCTTTAGTTATACACTGCTCTCTGAGAGATAAAACCCAATTGTAATTCAGAGGTCTTGCATTTCTATCAGATTCACCACCAACTACAACCAATTCAACATTGTCCAGATATTCTTCAATATTTATCTCTTCAATAAGTGGCTGACAAATTACATTCCTATGCTTTATTGGAAATGTCGCAAACATAGAGAGCCTAAAATCTGCTCTATCTTGGTTTTCAATAGTACATCCAACAGTCACATTGTCGTATCCATTGTTCCAGTCATTTGGAATACAGCATAAAAACCTTTCAATTCTCTTTGTGAGAAAAATGAAATTCAGGTCTGAGCGTTCTTTTATCATTTTCCAACATTCTTCTCTCCATTCATCAGCTTCTTCAATAAGAAAGTCTGTAGAAAAGCATAGGTACACGGTTTGACCCGATTTGATTTTATATTCACCTTTTTTGTTCTTTGCAACAGGTGCATTAAAATTATCTGTTTTTACAATAGTATTTGTGTTTACACCTCTTTTAGCATCACCTTTATGAATATAGCAGTATTTACATCCTTCGCTATATTTATGACAGCCACGCCACGGACTCCACATTGCCATAGAAACACCACCTAAAATTTAGCTTTGTCATAGTTATACGGAATGCTTGTACCTACAACTACATCTTCGATTTTTTCAAGAATAAGCCAATCATCCATATTACCCTGACGGTCAAAGTCAAGAGGCTTTATTTCGCTCACATTTTCAAACTCTACCAAGCACATGCATTTTTTATGCCAGCGTTCTTGTTGTTTTTTAGATAAATTTAATTTTTCTTGATTATCAGCAAGCACCTTTACTATTTCATCTTCTGATAATTTAACATAATTTTGAACTGATTTGACAGTGGCATTTGCCGAGATTTTTGCTGTGCCTTTTTTCATAAAGTAAAGTTTCTCACCATCAAATACTCTACTATGCGGAATCTTTCTCCCTGCTGCTGCTCTGATAATCATTGTTTTAGAGCCATCTAATATTTTTTCTAATACTTTTTCTTTATCATCACAATATACCAAATGTATCATATCTAATTCTCCTTCTTTATAACCGGAATCCAAACCTCATACTTAGCATGTTCTGGGTCTGCATTTAAATACACCTCAATATCTGGTGCATTTCCATATTCATATCCTGAAGTTGGAAGCCATTCAGTTACAATTCTTTTTTCTAATTCCTGAATAGATTGTCCATTTCCTTCTCCTGAAAAAATTGCCCAAGTTGAGTCTGGAACAATGTATTCTTCTAAATCATTTTCTATTGGTTTACTACTCGCAACTGCAATATAATATCTCCAATTATCTGATTCATTGCAGGAACTTACTCCTAAGAGTCCTATTGGCATTCCCTCCATCATGGAAGCAATTCTAGGTATTGTTCCATTCATTGCAGCAGTCTCCCACATTTTAGGTACAATCTCAAAGTTTTTCTCAATCTCTGCTTCTAATGGTTTTGAAACACCCACAATTCTAAATTCTTCTTTCTTTTCAATTCTGTAATTCATCTCACTATCTCCTTTTATTGTTATTTTGAAGCTGATAGGAGGAAATGCTTTTAATATTGTACCTTCTTCTCTTGCCTGAGATGGTGTTATTCTATGTACACTTTTAAAAGCTCTGTTAAATGCTGTCGGTGAATCATATCCATACTTTAGTGAAATATCTATCACTTTCTCATTGCCACTCTGTAAATCTACAGCTGCTAATGACATTCTCCTACGACGAATGTACTCTGATAATGGTATATCTGCTATATAGGCAAACATCCTTTGAAAATGATATGTTGAGCAACATGCAATCTTTGAAACCTCTTCCAAATCAATAGTTTCTTTTATATTCTCTTCGATATAATTAACCGCATTATTTAATCGTTCTATCCATTCCATAATTTCATCTCCTAACAATAAAATACTCTATTTCAGATAATCCTGCCTCTCTTTTTCTGCCTAATAAAGAGAGATTAATTAAACAATCTTTAATGCACAATTATTTACTACTGCAAACTAATTCAATTATATATTGATTAGATAATTTTGTATATAAATGAGTGCTTACTTTTCAACATTATTCTTTAGTATAAACTACTTTTGACTAAATCAATTAAACAATTAAGCTATTCATTTAATAGTTCTGCTGATAAAAGCCTGTAGTCACGTTTATTTGGAGTATACTTTAAACCAACTACACAGGCATAACGAAACAAGTCCAAAAGTAGTTTATTTATAATAGTTATTGGTTTTATAAAATGAAGTTAGTTAAAGTCTATTGACTTTAACTAAACTAAAGGTGTCCAATGCTAACTTTGTTTATTTCTTAGCATTCAGCACAAATGCTACAACCATTGATATACCTATGTTTGCTGTACTCTCATTAAGATTTTTCTAAAATGTTCTTGTTTTGTATGATAACTTATACTATAATAACCTCATAAGTTAGCATTGGAAAAGGAGAGATATTTATGACTGCAAATAATACATTAAAGGTAAAAGCTGACGAAGTCGAGCCGATAAAAAGTACCAAGGACATAGCGAAAGTAAAACAGTATCTACTCGGAAAAGAGAATAAGCGGGACTACACGCTGTTTACCGTAGGTATCAATGTTGGACTGAGAGCTGGCGACCTACTACGACTAAAGATTAAAGATGTATTGATAGATGATACAATAGTAGATAAAGTGGTTATATGCGAAGAGAAGACTGATAAGAAAAGGGAGTTTGACCTGAATGATAGTGCTAAGAGTGCTATACGGCTCTACTTGGACACATTACAAGGTATAGATTATGAATCATATCTATTTAAGAGTAGAAAAGGCTCTGGTGCATTAACAGTTGAATCAGCTCATAAAATCATAAAAACCACGCTAAGAGAGCTAAATATAAAAGGTAACTATGGGACACATAGTCTACGCAAAACTTTTGCGTACCACATTTACGTAAATAACATTAAAAATAATCCTACTATTATCAATACATTACAAAAGATGCTAAACCATAGCAGTGCATCTGTAACTCTGAGGTATATAGGCATAACGAAAGAAGTAATATCTGATGTATATAATAGTTTAAACTTATAGCAAATAAAGGAGGTCAGGTAATATGTCAAATAAAACTGGTCAAGTATACTGTATCCAACTAGGCGAACTCAAATGGACCTACAAAACAGCACTTGAAGCATGGAATAATAATGAAGCTCTACAAGTACCAAAATCGTATTCTCAACTACAACTGGGCAATATCGTCACCGGCATACGAAATTATGAGGAATTTGCAGAAAAACTTGATGCTGGTGCTGTACTTGGATTTCATGCTCTTAGGGTATACAAAACTACTGAAAGTGAGGTGTAACCCCGTGTTGTATTGCTTAAAGTGTAAAAAACAGGCTTATAAAACCCCCAAATGCGATATTATGGAGTTAACAACTATTAAAAAAGAGTGCAAAGGTATAGCTGACGGGCTTTATGACTTGGTAGGTATAGGTCCGCTAAGCACCGCACACTTCGTGACACCTGTTGCTGAGTCACAAATTGAGTATTACATTAACGTTTATCTCGACTTGCCACGGGATTATCCAATAAAGGTATTAGGAGATTTGCCTATTGGATGGGTCATACACACTGAAACAGTAAGCGAAGACCACCTACCTATACTTGTCATAGGATACAATGAAACCTTTGTATATACGGGTGGACTCACTGCTGATGATAGAGCTAAAGAAATAATTAAGCAATTTGAGAATTACATTAGGAGTAAAGATGCACAGGCTGTGAAAAGTGTACTAACTTTGATGTACAGTTAAACTTATACTATGAAGTATAAAATAGCATATTTATTCTGTCGCCAATAAAAATTATATATAAAGGAAGAAACTCTAATAAAGCCTTAAAATATAAATAGCTATAACCCTTGAAATAACTAGGTTATAGCTGTACGTGATACTATGTATGACAGATTAAAATAAGCGACTGCATACACAATCGCTTATCTACATTATATAACCTCAAAGTGTTTCAAGGCATCCTTAATTGCTTCCACCTTATGTGCTGGTGCTGATTGATGTGGGTACTTTAGTTCTTCAACCTTATTCGGTGCTTCGTACATATCTAAACCAAGTGAACGCTTAACCTCAGCGATGTATGCTGTGTGTACTTTAAATCCGTATTTACTCTCTACATATTCCTGTATCTTTGAGTAAGTTACTCGATTCGGTAACCTATCAATACTCTCATCATACTCCATTTTTACACTAATAAAACCATCTGCATTTTTGTGGGTTAATTGGACAACCGTCTCCACATGGGCAGTTTGTGGAAACATATCTACAGGTTGAACCTCAGTAGCTTTATATCCTAATTCATCTAATATGCTTAAATCTCTAGCCAAAGTTCCGGGGTCACAAGAAACATATACCATCCTTTCAGGTGCCATTTGTGCTATAGCCTCTAAAAGACTCTTCTCGCATCCCTTTCTTGGTGGATCTACAACTACTACATCTGCCTTTACTCCGCTTTTTATTAATTCAGGTATGACTTTTTCAGATTCCCCTACTATAAATTCCGCATTATTAATATTATTTTGATTTGCATTTATTTTAGCATTTTCTATAGCCTGTGGAACTATTTCAATTCCATATACCTTTTTAGCCTTTTGAGACAAAAATAATGATATAGTACCTGTACCACAGTATGCATCAAATACAGTTTCACTTTCAGTCAATGAAGCATATTCCAATGCCTTATTATATAGTACTTCTGTCTGTACCGGATTTACTTGAAAGAAAGATAATGGAGATATATTAAATTTAAAATCACCTATATAATCACTTATGTTATCTTTTCCCCATAAAGTTATACATTCTATCCCTAAAATTACATTAGTTTTTTTACTATTTACATTTTGTATAATACTAACAATATTCTCCTTACTTTCTAGCAGCATGTCTATAAGCTCTTTTTTATGAGGCAACTCATTACTTCTACTAACTATAACTACCATAACTTCATTTGTTTTAAAAGCTTTTCTAATCATTATATGTCTTATACTTCCACTATGTAATTGCTCATTATAAGATTTTATATTATATCTTCTCATCCAATCCTTAATTAATTTTAATATATTATCTGCTGCTTCATGTTGTATATTACAGGTATCCATATTTATTATTTCATGAGTTCTCTGAGCATAAAATCCTATATTAACCTCTCCATTTTGCTCTCCTACAGGCAGCTGAACTTTATTTCTATACCTATAAGGATTCTCCATTCCAATAGTATCATGTAAAATTAATCCTGAGTCCTGTAAATTATCTATAAGCTGCTCCCCGGATTCTTGAACTTTTAATTTTCCTATTCTCTCTAAACAATCTTTAACTCTCTGCTTTTTAAAATCCAACTGTGCCTGATAAGAGTAATGTTGAAGTTGACATCCTCCACATCTTTTATATATGCTACAAACTGGCTCAGTTCTATGTTCCGAAGCTTCTATAACATCTATAAGCTTTGCAAAAGCAAAATTCTTGTTTACTTTAACAACTTTTACTTTAACCTTCTCATTTAATAAAGCACCAGGCACAAAGACTGTAAAATCATTTATTTTACCTACTCCTTCACCTTCGTATCCCATTCCTGTTATCTTCATATCATATTCTTCATTTTTATTTATAAAAATGTTTTTATTCATTCTTCCACCTACCATATTAAATCTTCTTTCACTATTCTACAGTTTAGCATTAAATTTGTCTATTAAAAACAAAAATAAGCGGATAAATCCGCTTATTTTAATGTTCTTTAAAAGTTTCACATTGAGTTCCTCCACTACTTCTTGCATCTGGACCATATACTTGAACATTACTTGCACTACACAACCTATCTGCATTATAAACACAATTTTCCGCTTCACATTTTATTTCTGGACTCATTTCTATAGAGTCTCTGCTAAATATTTGTTTGAACTCTCCAACTAAATTCATATTTGTAAAATTAGACATAGCATTCATAAAACCTCTTTGCATAAAAGTTTCACATTCAGTTCCTTTACTACTATGAATTTCTGATCCTACTACATGTATATTATTAGCACTACAAAGACCATTTATATTATTTACACATTTTCCTGCGCTGCAGCTTAATTTTCCGCTCATGAAAATCCCTCCAAATTATTAATAATTTATATTATATAGTTTCTTAACTTTGAGGAATTTTATACCTAAAAAAAGTGCACCTTTTAAATAAAAGGTGCTAGAAATAGAATCAGTTGTCTCTTATTTCCCTATCATGTTATTTTAACCACAAATCATTTTATTATACATTATTTTCATATAAATTTTCAAGCAAAACTTTTATAAAAACTTATTTTATTTTCCAAATGTCTTCTTTACACCCTTCAGCATTCTTCTTATTGGTAAGTTATATGGACACTTGGCTTCACAACTTCCACATTCTATGCAATCTTTTGCTGTAACTTTCAAAGCTTCATATCTATCCTCAGCCCAGTTTTGCAAATCATACCTTTCTTTATATCCCTGTAATAAAAATATACCTGGTATATCTATTCCTTGAGTACAAGGACCGCAGTAACCACAGCGTCTACAAAATTCAGTGCCTAACTCTTCTGATATTTTTTTCGCCTCTAGTTCTTCTGACTCTGTTAATTTAATCTCATTTGAAGCAACTTTTGCATTTTCTTCTACTTCTTCTATTGTACCCATTCCTGGTATAGCACAAGTTACATTTTCATTTTGTAATATATACTTTAATGCTAATGTACCATTTTTAATAGCTCCACCAGCCATAGGTTTCATAGCTATTACCCCTATATTCAATTCCTTTGCCCTTTTAAAAATTTCTTCTCCTTGATCTTCTACTATATTATATGGATACATTATAGTTTCAAACTTTCCACTTTCAATAGCAATTTTTAAAATATCAATACTATGAGAAGTTATTCCTATATGCTTTACTTTCCCCTGTTCCTTTAATTCCAATAAAGCTGCATAAGCTCCATCTTTATCTAAAACCTTATTATATTCTTCTAAAGTTTTCACATTATGTAGTTGATAAAGATCTATATAATCAGTTTTTAAATTATTCAAGCTTTTATTTACATCATTAATCATAGTGTTTTTATCTCGTGCCATAGATTTTGTAGCAATAATCCATTTATCTCTTCTTCCTAATAAAGCCTCTCCTATATATTCTTCAGAGACAGAATATCCTCTAGCTGTATCTATAAAGTTTATTCCTTTTTCCTCTGCAGCTATTATAACCTTTTTGGAATTTTCTCCATCTATTCTTTGTATAGGGATTCCTCCAAAACCTATTACCGAGACTTTTAATCCTGAATTCACCAAATTTTTATAATTCATACCTTTGTCTCCTTAATTAATTTAGTAACTTTATTTAATGGAAATTTTACTATTACATACATCGAATGTCAATAAAATTGAAGCTAAATTTAAAATAAAGGGCCTGATACACTAATTAATTAGTGTATCAGCCCTTTTATTACGTGTACATATTTATTTATATAAGGACTATTCAAAGCAATCTAAAAATTACTATTGCAATAGTCCCTTTGATTTACATTATATTAGTTCTTCCATTATAAACAATTCCTCTTATAACATCCATTGTTATAAAAGCTCCTGATTTTAATACTTCAGTTGCACCACCAGCGTTGCATATTATAGGTATTTCATTTGATATACATTCTATAGCAAGATGTGAAGTTAATCCGCCTTCTTCTCCTATTACACCTGCAACTCTATCAAGTATAGATATATATTCTCTATCTAAATTTTTTACAACGAGAATATCACCTTTTTCAATAATTTCATCTGCTTCTTTTACTGATTTAACTACTTTTACATTACCATATGCTGGTTTACTACCTGCACCTCTACCTTGAACTAATATATCTCCAACTATATGAACCTTAAGCATATTTGTTGTTCCTGAGTAGCTTACAGGTATACCTGCTGCTATTATAACCAAATCTCCCTTTTTGATATATCCAGTTTGTAGAGAAATTTCAACAGATTTTTCTATTAACTCATCTGTTGAATTCATTTTCTCTGCACAAATTGGAAATACACCCCAGTTTAAAGCTAACTTTCTAGCAACCTTACCACTTGGAGTTACAGCTATAATAGGGCTGGCTGTTCTATATTTAGAAACCATTCTTGCTGTGTATCCGCTTTGTGTAGCTGTTATTATAGCAGAAGCATTTAATTCTGATGCAGTAGTACATGTAGCCAAACTTATAGCATTAGCTACATTATAAATATGAGATTCTCTCTTTTTATTTAATATTTCTTTATAATTTAATATTGATTCAGCTTGCTGTGCTATTCTTGCCATTGTTTGAGCAGCTTCTACAGGCCACTTTCCATTTGCAGATTCTCCACTTAACATTACAGCATCAGTACCATCTAATATAGCATTAGCTACATCTGAAGCTTCTGCTCTTGTTGGTCTAGGGTTTCTTTCCATAGAATCTAGCATTTGTGTAGCTGTCACAACAAACTTACCTGCTTTATTACACTTTTCAATTATCATCTTTTGAACTGCTGGAACTTTTTCTATTGGAATTTCTGATCCCATATCTCCTCTAGCAACCATTATTCCATCTGAAAACTTGATTATCTCGTCAATATTATCAACGCCTTCTTGATTTTCTATTTTAGAGATTATTTGTATATCATGTCCACCAAATTGTTCTAATAACTTTCTTATAGCTAAAACGTCTGACGCCTTTCTTATAAAAGATGCAGCTACATAGTCAACACCTACTTCGCAGCCAAACTTCAGATCCTCAACATCCTTTTCTGTAAAAGAAGGAAGATTAGTTTTTACATTTGGTACATTTGCATTTTTTTTAGTACTTATCATTCCACTATTTCTTATAATACAATGTATATCAGTTCCTTTAACTTCTTGAACTTCCATACCAATTAAACCATCAGCCATTAATATCATATCTCCTGGTTTAACATCTTTGTATAATTCACGATAACTTAAATTACATCTTGTAGCATCTCCATCTACATCTTCACCACAAACTATAGTATAATTTGTGTTCTCAACTAATTCTACTTTTTCTGGAAAATACCCTGTTCTTATTTCAGGACCTTTAGTATCAAGTATTATTCCTATTTGCTTATCATATTTTTTTCTCAATTTTTTTACTAATTCAATTCTTTCTCCATGCTCTTTATGATCTCCATGAGAAAAATTATGTCTTGATGCACTCATTCCAGCTTCAATTAATTTTGATAAAACTTCCTCTGTATCACTTGCTGGTCCAATTGTAAAAATCATTTTAGTCTTTTGCATAGCTTACTCTCCTTAATATAATATAAATTTTGAATTACATATATTTTTAATATGATAATATTTTTGCTATATCATAAAGCTTCTCATCAAAATTTCTTGGGATTGCTAATGCTTCGTCTATATCCATATCTTTTATTTTTCCATCAATTACTCCGACTACCCTTGAAGATTTTCCCTCTGCTAATAATTCAACAGCTTTAAATCCCATTTTAGAAGCTAATACTCTATCTGAACAAGTAGGGCTTCCACCTCTTTGAATATGTCCAAGTTTAGTAGCTCTTGCTTCTATACCTGTAATTTCTTCTACTTTTTCCGCTAGCTGATCTGCTCCACCAATTCCTTCTGCAAGTATTATTAAATTATGCATTTTACCTCTTAATTTGCCTTCCAATATAGTTCTACACAATTCATCTTGCTTATATCCTTTTTCAGGAACAATTATGCTTTCAGCACCACCTGCAAGTCCTGCATAAAGTGCTATATCTCCGCAGTTTCTTCCCATAACTTCAACAATACTTACTCTTTCATGTGATGTTGATGTATCTCTTAACTTATTTATAGCATCTAAAACTGTGTTTACAGCAGTATCAAATCCTATAGTATATTCAGTATATGGCAAATCATTATCTATAGTACCTGGTATTCCCACTGTTGCTATACCTAACTTTGACAGTAACTGAGCACCATGGAAAGATCCATCTCCTCCTATTACTACTAATCCATCTATACCAAAAGTTTTTAATATATTTGCACCCTTTTTTCTACCCGCTTCTGTTTTAAATTCTTCACAACGAGCAGTTCTTAACATAGTCCCCCCACGTTGTATAATATCAGCTACACTATGTCTGTCCATTGGAAAAATTTCACCATTTATTAATCCGCTATAACCTCTTTGTATTCCCATTACCTTTAAACCTTTATCTAGGCCAGATCTTACCACTGCTCTTATGGCAGCATTCATTCCTGGTGCATCTCCACCACTTGTTAGTACAGCTATTGTTTTCATACTTAATACCTCCTATGACCACCGGGACATTTTGTGTCCCACGGACATTATACAATATTTATTATGTTCTTTATTATAAGTACTTTTTCATTATAACATATAATGGTTTAATTTTCATTATTATATACTATTAATTTTAATCGAAACCTATAAAATATTCAACAATTTATATGAATATATACTATATTTTTTAAACATATAGAGAGAGGTATATTATACTTTCTCTCTATATATTTTGTTTATTGTTTAAAAAATATACTTGACACTTTTTTAAATTAATTTAATATTTTGGTCACCAAATTTTTTTCTCAAATTCGATAATAATTCTATGTCATTTTTTACCCAAAGATCCTTATCTATTCTAAATTTTTTTCTTTCCTTCTTCGTACAGAAATAAACAGGAGTATTTCCTTTGAATTCTAAAAACAGCGGCCTGGTTTCTTCCATCACAATTTTTAAACTATTTTCATCTTCTATTTGTATATACAATTTTTCAGTATTTTCTTTTATCAACGGTTCTAAGCTTTCACATAGTATTTTAGGCTGTTCTTCCTCTCTTACACTTACTCTTCCTTTTACTAGTACTATACTATCTTCATCTACCAAACTTCTATACTTTTGAAACACCTTTGGAAATACTATAGTTTCTATTACTCCATATAAATCTTCTACTTTTATAAAAGCCATCATATCATTATTTCTAGTTATCTTTTTTACTACTGATGATATAATGCCTCCTATAATTACTTTGTCTCCATCTTTTAACTTAGACTGCTGAACTATTTCGTCTTCTAAGGATTCATCGCCTATTATATCTGATGTTTTAGCACTAGTTTTGAAATCTAAGGTTTTCTCATACTCCTCCAAAGGATGTCCGGATAAATAAAGCCCTGTCATTTCCTTTTCCATAGCTAAAATATGCCTTTTTTCAAATTCCTTTATTTCTGGATACTGTATATTAACATCTATCTTTTTAAAATCTGTAAAAAGGCTTAATTGTCCATCTATATTTTTTTTCCTAGAATTACTTACACCATCTAGTACCTTTTCATAAACTGCAAGTAATTTTGACCTATATACATTAAGACAATCAAAAGCTCCTGATTTTATAAGGCTTTCTACTACTCTTTTATTTATGCATGAAACGTCTATTTTATTACAAAAGTCAACTAAACTTGAAAATGTACCTTTACTTTCTCTTGATTTTACTATACTATCTATTACATTTTCTCCTACGTTTTTAATAGCAGAAAGTCCAAATATTATTTTATCACCTTTAACTGCAAATTTAGCATAACTCTCATTTATATTTGGAGTTAAAACCTGAATTCCTATTTTATCTGCAAATCTAGTATAATAAGCAACCTTGTCATTGTCACCTTTCACACTATTCAGCATAGCCGCAATATATTCAGTAGGATAATAATATATCATGTATGCAGTTTGAAATGCCACTACTGCATACGAAGCAGCATGACTCTTATTAAATGCGTAACTTGCAAAATCCATCATAGAATCAAATATTTTATTGGCAGCATTTTCAGATATCCCATTTTTTATACATCCTGGAACCTTTTCTTCTCCATCTTCAGTTACTATACCATGTATAAAATTGTGTCTTTCCTCTTCCATTACATGGTATTTTTTCTTAGACATGGCACGTCTTACTAAATCACTTCTTCCCATAGAATACCCAGCAAGTTTTCTAACTATTTCCATAACCTGTTCCTGATATACCATACATCCATAAGTTACACCTAATATAGATTCTAGTTCAGGCGTTAAATACTCAATACCTTCAGGGTTATTTTTATTACTAATATATTTAGGTATTTCTGCCATAGGACCTGGTCTATACAAACTAATACCAGCTATGATGTCTTCAAGAGAATCAGGTCTTAGTTCTTTCATGAATGATGTCATTCCTGCAGATTCTAACTGAAATATGCCTACAGTTTTGCCTTCTCCTATCATCTTATATATATTTTTGTCATCATAATCTATTTTATCTAAATCTACTAGGATTCCTTTATTATCCTTGACCATATTTACTGTATCTCTAAGTACTGTAAGTGTTCTTAGACCAAGGAAGTCCATTTTTAAAAGTCCGAGTTCTTCTAATGTACCCATAGTAAATTGAGTTACTATATTGTCTTCATTTTTCTGCAAAGGAACATAATTAACTAATGGTTGAGAAGCTATAACTACACCTGCCGCATGAGTAGAAGTATGCCTTGGAAGTCCTTCTAAAGCTTTAGCTATATCTATTAATGCTTTAGTTCTTTCTTCATTCTCATAAGCTTCCTTTAATTCAGCACTTAATTCCAACGCCTTATTTATAGTTATATTTAACACTGTAGGTACCATTTTAGCTATTCTATCTACTTCTATATATGGATAATTCATAGCTCTTCCAACGTCCCTTATACATGCTCTAGGAGCCATAGTTCCGAAGGTTACAATTTGAGAAACACTATTTTCTCCATACTTTTTCACAACATAGTCTATTACCTCTCCTCGCCTTTCATAGCAAAAATCTGAGTCTATATCAGGCATAGACACACGTTCAGGATTTAAAAATCTTTCAAATAATAAACTATATTTAATTGGATCTATTTTAGTTATTCCTAGGGTATATGCAATTATAGATCCTGCTGCAGACCCTCTTCCGGGACCTGTCATTATTCCATTTTCCACAGAAAAGTTAATAAAATCCCATACGATAAGAAAGTAATCCACATATCCCATCTGCTTTATAATAGAAAGCTCATATTCTAGCCTTTCTACAAGTTTTTTAGCTTCCTCGTCATCATTTGCTAGTTTATTTATGCTTTCTATATTAAACTGAGTTTCTTTTAATCCTTCAAATGCTTCATATCTTTGTATCAATCCTTTGTAACATAGATCCCTTAAATATCCATAAGGCTCTACACCTTCTGGCAGCGGAAATTTAGGTAGCTTAGACTTATGAAATTCATAGTCAAAATTACACTGCTCCGCTATTTTTACTGTA
This sequence comes from Clostridium muellerianum, assembly GCF_012926525.1. Lineage (GTDB taxonomy): Bacteria > Bacillota > Clostridia > Clostridiales > Clostridiaceae > Clostridium_AM > Clostridium_AM muellerianum. The sequence continues at coordinate 127,598 of NZ_JABBNI010000011.1, read as the reverse complement.
TTTTCTAGAGCTTCAGGAACCCTAGAAAATATCTTGTACATTTCTTCTGGAGATTTCAAGTAAAATTCATCTGAAGGATATCTCATTCTATCTTGTTCGTCTACAACTTTTCCTGTCTGTATACACAATAATACATCATGGGCTTTATAATCTTCTTTTTTTATATAATGCACGTCATTTGTAGCAACTAATGGAATATCTAATTCTTTGGACATTTTTATTAGTTCTTCATTAACCTTTTCCTGTTCTTCCATACCATGATATTGAAGTTCAAGATAAAAACCGTCCTTAAATATATCTTTATATAAAAGAGCTATCTCTTTTGCTCTAATCAAATTGCCTTTTAAAATATAAGATTGAATCTCTCCTCCTAAGCAAGCACTTAGTGATATCAATCCTTCACTATGTTCTCTTAAATAATCATGATCTGTTCTAGGCTTATAATAAAACCCTTCTACAGAAGCCTTAGAAACTATTTTCATGAGATTTCTATATCCTGTTTCATTCTTTACAAGCAGCACAAGATGATAATTTTCATTTTCTTTATCATTTTGCTTTATGTGCATAGATTTTTCAGCAACATATACTTCACAACCTATTATAGGTTTTACCCCCTGTGCTTTAGCTTCTTTATAAAAATCAACACAACCATACATTACTCCGTGATCCGTTATAGCTATACTTTTCATCCCTAATTCTTTAGCTCTACTTATAAGTTCAGGAATCTTAGCTGAAGAATCTAAAAGAGAATATCCTGTATGTTGATGTAAACTTACCCATTCATATGCCCTGTCTTCCAACTCCCTCACCTTCTTCCTTTTCATCTTCTTAATTATCGTCAACCAATAAATAAATTATATCATTATAGGGAAAAGTGTAAAATAAATTATATATTAAATTTTTTATCACTTGATTAGATTTCAAATAATACATATATCATAAAAAAAGACTAAGTCCTGTTTAATGCAGGATTCAGTCCTATAAAGGCTATTCCTCAAAATCTATAGCCGCTGATGATTCTAACATTGGTTTTAAATTTGCCAATACTTCATTTACATGGAAAGGATGTACTTGATACTCATCCATTTCTTTTTGAGAATTAAACTTTGTAATAATTCCAACATCAAATGATCTAGCTGAATGCACTACGTCCTTTCCCACAGTTAGCTCTTTAAGCTGAGGTATTTTTCCCTCCATAGCTTTTAAAATGTCTTTAGCCTTTTCTACATTTTCTGGACTTTTGTCCTTTAATCTAAAAAATACTATGTGCGTAAACATTAATACATACCCCCTTATTTAATGACAAAAGTTTATTTATCTTCTTAATATCCTTGCAGATAAAAATGTTTTTGCTATAATTTCTTTTTTACTATCATATACTTCTATTTCAACCTTACAAAAATTTCTTCCTGTATCTATTATTTGTGTATATATTTGTATTTTACTATCTATCTGTACAGGTTTCATAAAATAGGTGTTTATACTGTCAACTAAAACATTTATATTACTTTTTTGCCTTAATGTCATAATACCCATAGTAGATACTAACATATTTAAAGAACTCCACGAAGCAGTTCCTATAGGATCTAACATTTCAGGAGTTACTTTTCCTAAAAAGTATGCTTTATCATTGTCACACTTGAATTCAAAATTCTTAAGCACTAGATCCTCCAATGTTTCCGCTACTTGAGGCTGTCTATCCATGTATTGAAGAGCTTTAATAACATCTCTTCTAGTTATTACACCAATTAAAGCCTTGCCCTTAACTACTGGAAACATTTCAATACCTTCCCAGGCCATTACATGGGCTGCATATGCTACCGTAGTCTTCGGAGTAACTGTTATAGGTTCCTTATGCATTATCTTACCTACAAGTTCACATTCATCACTATTAGATAACTCTTTTAATGTCACTATACCTATTAGCTTTCCGTCTTCATCCACCACAGGATATCTTCAACTAAAACTATATCCTTTTTTATAAGATTTTCAGATATAGCTTTATTAATCATACTAGCTACAGTAAATGTATCGTAAGTAGTAGATATTATAGGAAGGCATCTTTCATTAGCTAACTTTTTTATTTTATCACTGCATGTAAATCCTCCTGTTATAAGCACTCCACAGTGATTCATCAATGCTAATTCCTGAGCTTCTTCTCTATTACCTACTATAAGAAGGCAATCTGCTATTAAATATTTCTCCATAGCATCAATGGTCATAGCCCCTATAACAAACCTATGCAGGGTTTTATACACACCATCTTTTCCCCCTAATAGTGTCCCATCAACAATATTTATTACTTCACCATATGTTAGCATTTCAATATTTTTTTTCTCTACTTTTTCTATTCGTACAGTTCCAACTCTAGGTATAGTAGTTACTATACCTAGAGCATCAGAATCTTTTATTGCTCTGTATGCAGTTCCGTCACTAACTCCTAAATCACTAGCTATACTTCTAACAGAAATCTTAGTCCCAACCTCAAGTGAAAGTATATACTTAATTATATCTTCATGCTTTGACATGCCCCCAGCCTACCTTCCTTCTTTTCTAACTTCCTCTGCTATTTTTTCTATTCTTCTAAGCCTATGATTAACTCCTGACTTACCTACAGGTGGATTTAGCATTTCTCCTAATTCCTTTAGAGATTCATCAGGATAACTTAATCTAAGTTCTGCAATTTCTCTCAAATTTTTAGGAAGCCTAGCAAGACCAATTTCTTTCTGAATGATTTTTATACTTTCAACTTGTCTTACTGCTGCATTTACAGTTTTACTTAAATTAGCAGTTTCACAGTTAACAAGCCTATTTACATTGTTTCTCATCTCTTTCATTATTCTTACATTTTCTAATTCTAAAAGTGAAGAGTGCGCACTTATTATATTTAATAAATCTACTATTTGTTCTCCTTCTTTAATATAAACTATAAAACTGCTTTTTCTCTGTATTACTTTTGAATTTAATCCATACTTATTTATAAGCAAACTTAAATCCTCTGCGTATTCATTATCATGAGTGACAAATTCTAAATGGTAAGTTTTTTCAGGATTGCTTATGCTTCCACCACCCAAAAAAGCTCCCCTAATATAAGCTCTTTTACAATTTTCACTTTCTAAAATATTTTTAGGTATACTATAATCTAATGAAAATACATTTTCATTTTCCTTTAATAACCCTACTTCTTTTAAAAGATCTTTTACACCCATTTCTTCCGTAATTAAAATCATATATACATTATTCTTTTTTAAAGAATTACTTTTCTTTACCATTATTTTTGTATGAATATTGAAATGATCCTTTAATAACTTAAATACAAACCTAGCAATAGCTGGATTTTCAGTGGTAACCTTAAAACTAAATTGTTTGTTTCCTCCAAGTAATACTGTGCCACTGACTTTCATTATTGCAGATAGCTCTGCTATTGATTCTTCTTTACTCATTTCTACATATCTACAAACTTCATTTTTTACCTTCAGTGAAAATGACATCTTTATTCTCCTATTTATTCTTATTTTGTTTTAATCTTTCTGATAAATAGAAATACTCAATAATCTTTCTTCTATCGAATAGAAGTTTTTTCTCCATAATAGTTTCTATTAGTATTGAAGCAAGTTTTTCAGAATTATGTCTTATAAGTCCATTTTTGATTCTTATAAAGTCACCTTCTATAACATTTACATTTAATTTTTTTAGTTCATCAACATTATCTATTTTAACTAAATGTGAAGTTTCTTCTTTATACTTGCCTTCCAATTCATCGTCTATTTTACCTATGTTTATAACAACATAATCTATTATTCCATTACCTGCATGCTTAAATATGGCCTTTATATGATCCTCTACACCAAAGCCATCTGTTTCTCCTCGCTGCGTCATTATATTTGATACATACAATTTTATAGCATTAGTTTTTTTAACAGCTTCAGCTATATCCTTAACTAGAAGATTAGGAATAACACTGGTATAAAGACTTCCTGGTCCAAGTATTATTGCATCTGCTTCCATTATAGCATCTATAGCTTCTTTAAGTGGTTTTGCATTTTTAGGTTCTATAAATATTTTATCAATAGATGTATTTTGCTTTATAGCTTCATCAGGAATATTAGATTCACCTGCCACAATAGCTCCATTTTTTAGTTTTGCTTTTAAGATTACATTATCCAAAGTAACTGGCATAACCTTTCCTGTTACAGCGAGAACAGAACTCATTTTATGAACAGCTTCTTCAAAATTACTGGATATCCCATCCATAGCCGCTAAAAATAAGTTACCGAAGCTCTGATTTTTTAATCTTCCATCTTTAAATCTATATTGAAGCAAATCTTCCATTAATGGCTCAGTATCTGCCAATGCAAGAATGCAGTTTCTTATATCACCTGGAGGGAGCATCCCAAGATCCTCTCTTAAGTCCCCAGATCCTCCTCCATCATCTGCTACTGTAACTATAGCTGTTATGTTAGAAGTATAATATTTTAAACCCCTAAGCATAGTTGATAATCCTGTTCCTCCACCTATAACTACAACTTTAGGTCCTTTTACTAAAAGTCTTTTTTCATATATAAGATTCTCAAGTTTTCTAGAATCTATTGATACATTCAGATATCCCTTATTTATTAGTGCAATTATTGAACGCATTCCCTGCATTATAGATACATATAAAACAAATACTCCTGATGCAATTAAAAATAAATAAAAGGATATATAATAAATACTATAAAGCCTTCTATTTACAAATTCTAGTACACCAAATACAATAAACAATATTCCCATACTGCCAAGCATAACCCATCTCTTAACTTTTATACCAGGCCTAAGCCAATCTACTATTTTCATAGCTTTTTACCACCTTTGTTAACATCTTCTTCTATATCTCTATGATCTATGTTAACCTTGTGTCCATCCTTTTTTAATTTTTCGTAAATAGAATTAGCAATAGTCACAGATCTATGTCGCCCACCTGTGCATCCAATAGATACTATTAGCTGTCTTTTACCTTCTTTTAAATAATTTGGAATTAAAAACTCCAATATATCTTCCAACTTATCTATAAACTGTTGGGTTTCCTTAAAATTCATAACATAGTCACTAACCATCTTATCATTACCTGAATATTTTTTTAGTTCTGGTATGTAATATGGATTTGGTAAAAATCTTACATCAAACACTAAATCAGAATCCACCGGTATGCCATATTTAAAGCCAAAAGAAAGTACTGTTATCATAAGTTGAGTTTCTAATTGACCTTCCTCTGCATATATCTCTGTAATTTTTTCTCTAAGTTCTCTTGTGGCAAGTTTTGAAGTATCAATAATATTATCTGCTCTATCTTTTACTTCTCTTAGCTTATTTCTCTCCATTAATATACCATTTAGTATTCTGCCATCTGGAGCCAAAGGATGCTTTCTTCTAGACTCCTTAAATCTTTTTATTAATACTTCATCAGAAGCATCTAAAAATAAAATCTCATATTTATATCCTTGATCTCTTAAAAGCTTTAGGCTTTCAAACAAATCATCAAAAAATTTTCCACCTCTTATATCTATAACTAAAGCTATTCTGTCTATTTTACCATCAGTTTGATAACAAGCTTCTGCAAACTTAGGTATTAGCGTAGGTGGAAGATTATCTACACAAAAATATCCCAAGTCTTCCAAGTTCCTTATAGCTTGAGTTTTACCTGCACCTGATAGTCCTGTTACTATAACAAATCTCATAGCTAAACCTCCAATAAGTAGTAAATTACGTAAGTTGTTAAAATTTAATCCCTATTTAAGTGAATTTTTACTTTATAATTATAACACAACAATTTTGAAGAAGGAATAGAATATAAAATGGAGAATTTAACATAGACTTTACTGCTAAATTCTCCATTCTTTATACTATAATTTTAAAAACTAAATACTGTTTTTACTATTCTTCCCCCAATATTCTAACTTCAGTTAAAAGCTCTACATCAAAATTTTCTTTAACTTTTTGCTGAACAACAGATATTAAATCTAAAATATCTTTTGCTGTAGCATTTCCCTTATTTATTATAAACCCTGAATGCTTTTTAGATACTTCTGCATCACCAACACTTACTCCTTTTAACCCACTGTCCTCTATAAGTTTTGCAGCAAAATAACCTTCTGGTCTCTTAAATGTACTACCTGCTGAAGCATATTCTAATGGTTGTTTCTCGCTTCTTCTCCTATTTAAGTCATCTATTCTATCCTTTATTTTACTACAATCACCTTTATCAAGCTTAAGGGTTACTTCAAGCACTGTATAACCATACTTTAATATAGAACTTCTTCTATATCCAAGTTCTAATGATTCTTTATCTAAATCTCTTATGTTTCCATCCTGATCTATAATTTTAGCACTCTCTATTACATTTACAATTTCGCCATTATATGCACCAGCATTCATGGCAGCTGCACCACCAATACTTCCTGGAATACCGCATGCAAATTCAAAACCTGTTAAACAATTTTCCATAGCAACTTCTGATACTTCCTTTAAGGTTACGCCGCTCTGAACAATTATTCTATCATCTTTTACTTTTATTGCATCTAACTTACAAAGTTTAATAACTATGCCCCTTATTCCACCATCTTTTACTAATAAATTTGATCCATTACCTACTATATAATAAGGTATTCCTTCTTCCTTACAAAAGCCTACAACATCTGTAACCTGTTTAAAGCTTTCAGGGGTAACAAGTATATCTACTGGTCCTCCAACCTTAAAAGATGTATGATTTTTCATAGGTTCATCTATTTTTATATCTCTTGGATCTAATATTTTAGCTAACTTTGTACTAAAATTTTTAAATTTATTCATTACATATTCTCCTTGAAAATTAAAATTATGTATCATATCTAGTATAATGTATGTATTATGCTTAATCAAGATTTATCTGAAATAGCTTATAAGTTTTCTTTAAATACTCTACTTGCTATTATTTTTAAAATACTCTATGATACTTTCTGCTGCCTTCCTATCAATAGAAGGCACATTTATAAGTTCTGAATATTTTGCAGTTTTTATATTTTCTATACTTCCAAAACTCTTTAAAAGTTCCTTTCTTCTCTTTTCTCCTACATTTGGTATATCCTCCAGTATGGAGTGAAGAATTCTTTTATTCCTTAAACTTCTGTGATAAGTTATAGCAAATCTATGAACTTCATCCTGTATTCTAGTAATAAGTTTCATAACATTAGAATGTGAATCTATTAAAATTTCTTCGTTATTGTATATAAGTCCTCTTGTATTATGCTTATCATCCTTAACCATGCCGCAAACAGGTATATGTATATTAAAACTTTTTAAGACTTCTAGTGCAATATTAACTTGACCCTTTCCTCCATCCATAAGAATTAAATCAGGAAATATACAAAACCTTCCCGCACTTAATTCTAATTTAGTTTTTTGTATCTTCTCTATTTCATCTAAACCGTGCTGAAATCTTCTGCTTAAAATTTCACGCATGCTTTCATAATCATTAGCACCTTTTACTGTGTTTATTTTAAATCTTCTATAATCACTATTTTTAGGTCTTCCTTCTTCAAAGACTACCATAGTACCTACTGAATCTACCCCTTGAATATTTGATATATCATAAGCTTCTATTCTATGAGCTGCACTATCTAATTCCAGTATATTAGATAAATCTTTTAATGACTCATCATACAATTTTCTATCCTGAATAAATTTTAATTTAAAGTTTTCTAAAGTCATTTTTGCATTTTTTTGTACTAAATTCAAGGTATCTTTCTTGCTTCCTTTTTGAGGAATCTTTATACTTGCTTTAGATCCCTTTTTTATTGCCAACCACTGCTCTAACAACATTTGATCTTCCACCTCAGGAACATACAATGTTTTAGGTATGTATGCAGTTCCGCCATAAAATCCTTTTATAAAATCAGCTATTATTTCCTTACTATTAGTACCTTCCGTACTTTCTATAATAAAATGTTCTCTCCCTGTTATCTTACCATTTCTCAAAAAAAACACCTGAATACAGCTGTCTTTTTCATCACTATAAACATTAATAAAATCTTCATCTTCAAAGTTTCCAGTTATTATTTTTTGTTTCTCTGTAATTTTATTTACAGCCATAATTTTATCTCTTAATGCTGCTGCCTTTTCAAACTCTAAATTTTCAGAAGCTTTTTCCATGTCATTTCTTAATGAACTTATTATAAACTTATCCTTACCCGATAATAATTCTATGACATCAGAAACCATTTTATTATATTCATATTTTGTTATATTCCCACCACAAGGTGCCTTACATAAACCTATATGATAATTTAGACAAGGTCTTACTTTTTCGCTGTTCTCTTTTATCAACTTTCTACAGGTCCTTATTGGAAATACTTTCTTCAAAAGTTCTATAGTTTCATAAACTGCTGAAGAATCTGTATATGGACCAAAATACTTTCCACCATCCTTAGCCAAAATCCTAGTTACAAATATTCTTGGAAAATCTTCATTGGTAGTAATTTTTATAAAAGGATAATGCTTATCATCTTTTAATAATATATTATATCTTGGTGTATACTTTTTTATTAGATTGCATTCTAAAATTAAAGCTTCCATTTCAGAATCTGTTACTATATATTCAAATTCAGCAATATTTTTTACCATTGCCTTCACTTTTTCAGAATGGCTTCGTGAATTTTGAAAATACTGCTTTACTCTATTTTTCAATACTTTAGCCTTACCGACATAAATTATTTCACCTAAGTTATTTTTCATTAAATAAACCCCTGGCTTATCAGGTAAAACCTTCAAATGATATTCAAAGTCAAACACATGATCACTCCTAAAATATCTGAATATTATTTAACCAATGCATATTTTTACTAAACATTACTTTGCAAAAATTTGAGGAAGCTTGTATATTATAAATAAAAGTCCAAATACCATAAGTAATTCTTCTATAGAATTACCTATTTTTGAATTAGTTTTATACGTAATAGGCAATTTCACTTTTTTGTTTTTAAAAGGATATAAGAGAGGAACCCCTCTATTAGTTGCCATATCACATAATAAATGCATCCCATAACCTATCATGAAATAATATACCAGATAATGTATGTTATACATATTTCCTATATATCCCACTATAAAAGAAAATATAATCATGCCTGAAAGACTATGGGTTAATCCATTTCTATGGGATGATATGGCTATCATCATAAAAGAAACTCCTAATGCCTTAAATGCAGGTTGTTTTGCATACAAATAATCATACCATAAAATTATTATACCCAAACACATATATAAAGTAACCTTTGTAGCTTTATTTCTAAACGGCAATATATACTTATTTATAATACTTTTAGGATGATCAATATCCGGCAAAACTGATGCCAAAATAACTACCATCATACCAATATAATTAAATTTTCCTGGCAAATTATTATAAACTGATAAAAAAGTAACTATTCCAAGGCCTGCATGAGTTTTTCCTTTCATATTTTCTCCTTTTTATACCATAAAAAAACAATTCAGTTTGTATTTTTATGGCAATTTTAAATAACCCTATTATTGACTATATTATATCATTAAAATAATAATAATTTTACTTTTTACAACAAAATTTCCCGGGAAAATATAAAACTTAAAAATTTATGTAAGATATTGCTATTTATGGTGACAGATTGTTGCTACACATGTCATTTATAATTCATTTTCAAACAATATTTATATTATAAATTTAGCGAATTTCTTTTTTAACATAACTATAAAGTAAATAGAAATATAAAAGCTATGAAATATAGGTTTAACACCTTGAGGCATCTGAAATAAAATAACAAGTCCATATGCTAGTCTATTTTTTATAACACTACGTTCACAGAACCCTTAGATAGCACAACTATCTGCGGAACCTGTCTCCTTGTCTTACAAAAATATCCGTCACATATTGGACTTGTTATTTTATTTCAGATGCCTAATTTCATAGCTTTAGTTTTTCACTTAATGCCAATCTATATTTTATTTTCTACAGCATTTACAATTTGGCTATCTACTATATCAGCTACATTTAACAATATATCTTCTACGCCCTTAGTTTCAAATTTTCCAAACTCACCATGATGTGAAAGTATAGAATAGCATATATCATCTAACTCTTCTTCTGAAAGAACATTTCCTACTTCTTTATTTATTTCTGATATATATGCTGCCCCCATTATTATATGATCCAATTTTATAGGCTTCCTTTTTATTACACCATCGTACTGATATTCTTTTATTTTCATAACATCATGCACTACTGCTTTTAATATAAGTCTGTCTTTATTTATCACACTACTTGCATTCATATAAAATGGATTATCTATATAATTACTCAATATACTTTCCATAGTTTTCATGACACCTACAGTATGTATAAAAAGTCCTCCCCTCTTATTACCATGAAATTTTTCCGCTGCAACACAATTTAAAAATGCATTCCATCTTTCCTCACTATATCCTAGTGCGCCTGTAGCCGCCACAGCTATCTTTTTATACCTATCCTCTAATTTATTTATAGTTTCAATAAAATATTCAATAAGTTCTTTAGGAACATCATAATACGGTACAAAATCTGAATAATTTACATCTTTCTGAACTACCTGTATTACAGGATTTTTTATTTGCATATTTCCATTAAAACTTCCTGCAAATCCCTTTACATGTACAATGCTCCCCTCTTCCATTGAATTCATTAATCTATCATAGTTATCCCATACTGGAAAAGATATAGAGCCTGTGTTATCTTGCATTATCATAATAATATAAGGGCTTCCGTCCTTTTTATATCCTGTTCTTTTATCATTTACCATTGCTAGAACTTCAATGACATCTCCATTACTGGCTTTATTAATATCTTCAATTTTCAAATTAAGCACCACCTTTATTTTCTACTTTTTTAAAGCTGTTCTCATTACTTCTGATGCTATACTAGCTGCTGCCTTACCTCCTTGTCCTCCATTCTCCACAATTACTGCTACTGCTACCTGTGGATCATCATAAGGAGCAAAACCTATAAACCATGAATGAGGTGGAGCATCCTTACCATTCTCTTGATGGTCAGCTGTTCCTGTTTTACCGCACACCTCCACTCCCTCAATAGAAGCATTTCCACCAGTTCCTTCTTCAACAACAGATTTCATAAAATCTCTCATAGTATTGGCAGTATTTGTAGAAATAATTTGACCTAATGATTCTGGCTGCACTGATTTAACAAGCTGTCCTTTACTTGTTACCACTTCTTTTACTAATTGAGGTTTCATCATTGTACCACCATTGGCTATAGTTGCTGAAACTAATGCCATTTGAAGTGGACTTGCTAAATCACTACTCTGCCCAATAGCACTTTGAGCAATACTTCCTTTTTCATACTTTTTTAAAGTAGGGAACTTACTCTGTTCTACTGGAATTCCATCTGCTGGTATATCCTTATTAAAGAAAAATTTTTCTGATGTTTCCTTTAATTTGTCATTTCCAAGTTCTAGTCCCAAAGTACCAAACACTACGTTACTTGAATGAACATAACCATTTTTAAAATCTATACTTCCAAATGTTTCACCTGCAAAATTATGAAGCGAATATTTATCACTTATTCTTAATTCTCCGTTATCTTCAAATGTCCTATTTCTAATGCCAGGCATATTCTCTAATGCACTTACAGCTGTAACTGTTTTAAAGGTTGATCCCGGCGGATATAATCCTGTTGTAGCCCTGTTTAAAAGAGGCCTATTTTGATCAGTATTTACAGATTGCCATATTTCTTGTAAGTTATTAGGATTAAAAGATGGCTTTGAAACTATAGATAAAACCTCTCCTGTTTTAGGATTTAGTGCTACCACAGCACCCTTATTATCTCCTAAAAGCTCATAGGCTTTATTTTGAACATCATAATCTAAAGTAGTTTTTAAACTATCACCTATTTTTTCTTGTTCTTTACCTTTATTTTTTATTAAACTCTTAATATTATCTTCAATATCAGTATCCATTAATTCCTTATCATATTTTCTTTCTAAGCCTGTGATACCGTATTTTATATCTACATATCCTAATGCATGTGCAAATATTTCTCCACCTGTATATTCTCTTTTTTGAGTTTCTTGGTTAACCCTAGAACTTTTAGTAAGAGGCTTTCCATTTCTATCATAAATAGTTCCTCTTAAAACTTCATTTCTTTTAACCCACAGCCTTCTATTATATGAATTATTTACTATCTTAGGACCTTCAACCATTTCAAAATAAGTTATATAGGATATTAACCCTATAAAGCATATCAAAAAAATCATAAGAACCTTTTTTATGTTATTTGATATATCATTCATAATCTACCTACCCTCTTCTGATATCTTCTGAATTATACCTAAAGAAAAAAACGTAATAAGCATAGAACTTCCTCCATAACTTACAAGAGGTAATGTTATACCTGTAAGTGGAATAGCATTCATAACTCCCCCTACTATAACCAAAACTTGTGATGCAATCATAGCCGCATATCCTACTGCTAAAAGCCTTGAAAAATTATCTTCTTCATATACCGCAGCCCTCATACATCTGTAAAAAAGTAAGAAATACAATATTATTATAGCGAAACCTATAAGTATCCCTAACTCTTCACATAATGCTGCAAATATAAAATCTGTAGTATTAACTGGAACATATTCTGGATGTCCAAGTCCAAGTCCTGATCCTGTGAGTCCTCCTGATGCTATAGAAAACATAGACTGTACTACCTGATAACTCTTTGTTGTAGCATATGGCCAAGGATTCTGCCATATTAATACTCTTGTTCTTACATGATCAAAAAGCTTATAACTTGCTACAGCTCCTATTGAAGATAACGCAAAACATGCAATTACATACTTAAATTTAGATGTAGCTATATATAACATAGTTATTGATATTCCAAAAAATATAAGCGCAGATCCTAAGTCTCTTTGTAATACCATAAATCCTAAGCATAGCATTACTACTATTCCTGGCTCTATTAAATTTTTAAAATTTTTATATTCCTTTAAAGCAGATGCTAGATAGGCTACTAAAAATAGTTTACCAAATTCCGATGGTTGAAATCCATAGCTTCCTATGAAAATCCAGTTTTTAGAACCATTAACTTCCCTACCAAATAACGTAGCAACCCCCATAAAAACTATAGTAATTACTAAATATATATACTTATATTTACTAAAACTTTTTAAGTCTGGAAGTACAACAACTATCAATATAAAGCCTGTTACTCCTATAGCAAACCATATAATTTGCTTTATAGAACTAGCCATATTTAATCTATATATCATAACAATACCTATGACAGATAGTATGCTTGAAAATATAAAAATGTATTTATCTCCATCAGAAAAAAACTTTCTTATTATAAAATAAGAATATCCTATAAGCAAACATGTAACTACAGCCATAACCATAGCATTCCTATCTAGTGGTTGCTTAAGCACAGCCAAATTAGCAAAACACACCAAACACAAAAGGTATGTATATCTTAAAAGTTTTTTCTCATCTCTACTAGTATCCAAATTCACTCACCACCAATTTTAAATTAAAAATTTAATCTTACCTTATTACTTTAAATGATGTGTTTCCTATTGTAATTTCATCACCTGAATTTAAATACTTCCTGCCTTTTAATTTATTTCCGTTTAATAATGTGCCATTAGTACTATTTAAATCTTCTAATATGCAATCATTGTTTTTTAAAAATATCCTTGCATGATAACCTGATGCATATGGGTCGTCCAATACAATAAAATTCCCACTTTTTCTTCCTACGCTTATTTCACCATGAATAGGTATAACAGCACCTTTTCTTAAGTTAGAATTGTTACCAGCATTGATAACTTCTAATCCAAAAGATTTTCTATTTCTTCTTTTATTTTTTTTGCCCCCGCCTTTTATATCTTTATACATTATTCTAAGAGCTAAAAAAATTATAATGTAAACTATAGCTATTATTATAATTTTAAAGATTAAACTTAATTTATTCAGATCCATATAATCACCTTCTTGCTCCTATACTTTTTAATGAACTTTACTTAATATACCTCTTACACATGAAAAGACTAGCATCAGAGTAGATTAGCTGCTAGTCTTATTAAATTATAACATCTTTTTTAAATATTGTCCTGTATAAGACCTGCTACTTTTTACTATTTCCTCTGGTTTTCCAACAAAAATAACTTCTCCGCCTTTTTCTCCACCTTCTGGACCAAGATCTATAATACAGTCAGCACATTTTATAACATCCAAATTATGTTCTATGACGATCACTGTATTTCCCGTGTCTACAATTCTTTGCAATATACTTATAAGTTTGCTTACATCATCTATGTGAAGCCCTGTGGTTGGCTCATCTAAAATATACAGAGTCTTCCCGGTACTTCTTTTAGATAATTCATATGCTAATTTTATTCTTTGAGCCTCTCCTCCCGACAATTGGGTTGATGGCTGACCTAGTTTTACATATCCAAGCCCTACATCCATAAGGGTTTGCAATTTATTTTTTATCCTAGGTATATTTTCAAAGAACTGTAAGGCTTCCTCTACTGTCATATTCAAAATATCATCGATATTTTTACCTTTATACTTAACCTGTAAAGTTTCATTATTATATCTTTTTCCTTTACAAACATCACATGGTACATATACATCTGATAAAAACTGCATCTCTATCTTTATTATTCCATCTCCACTGCAGGCTTCACATCTTCCACCTTTAACATTAAAACTAAATCTTCCCGGCTTATATCCCTTCATTTTAGATTCTGAAGTACTAGCAAAAACTTCCCTTATGATGTCAAAAACTCCTGTATACGTAGCCGGATTAGATCTTGGAGTTCTTCCTATAGGACTCTGATCTATATTTATGATTTTATCTATATTTTCTACTCCAAGTATATTCTTATGAAGTCCTGGATTATTCTTAGATTTATTTAGTATCTTATTTAATCCTTTGTACAATACTTCATTTACTAAAGTACTTTTTCCTGATCCTGAAACCCCTGTAATGCATGTAAACATTCCTAAAGGAAATTTTACATCTATGTTTTTTAAATTATTTTGTCTAGCTCCTTTTACTGTTATATATTTTCCATTACCAGCTCTCCTATGTGCAGGAATAAGTATTTTCTTTTCTCCACTTAAATACTGACCTGTTATAGATCGTTTATTGCTAATTATCTTATCAATATTTCCTGCTTCCACTATTTCTCCACCATGTTCTCCTGCTCCCGGACCTATGTCTACAATAAAATCTGCTTCTCTCATTGTATCTTCATCATGTTCTACTACAACTAAAGTGTTACCAATATCCCTTAAATGTTTTAAGGTAGCAATTAATCTATCGTTATCTCTTTGATGAAGCCCTATACTTGGTTCATCAAGAATGTATAATACACCTACTAAGCTTGATCCCACCTGAGTTGCAAGTCTTATTCTTTGTGATTCCCCTCCAGATAAAGTTCCTGAAGCTCTAGATAAATTTAAATAATCAAGTCCTACATCTATCAAAAACTTTAATCTGCTTTTTATTTCTTTTAATATCTGGTCACTAATTACCTTATTTTTTTCCGACAATTCAACTTCATCTAAGAACTTCAATTCATCCTTTATGGACATTTTGCAAAACTCTGCTATATTTTTTTCTCCAACAGTAACAGCTAAAGCCTCTTTCTTAAGTCTAGTTCCACCACACTCAGTACATGGCGTATCGCTCATATATGATTCAATCTGGCTTTTAATGTAATCAGAATTAGTTTCTAAGTACCTTCTTTTTAAATTATTAATAACACCTTCAAAAGCATGGTTGAATTCCATTACTCCATTTTCGCCTTTATACTTTCCTTTTATCTTATGTCCCTTAGTACCATAAAATATAATATTCATTATTTCTGGATCCAGCTTTTCAACTGGTGTATTTAAAGAAAATTTATATTCCTTAGCAAGTGCCTTTAATATACTAAAAGTCCAGGAATCCTCTTTTAAACTTCCGCTGCCCATTGTTTCAATAGCTCCACCAGTAATGCTCTTGCTTTTATCAGGTACCACTAAATTTTCATCTATCTCCATAAGAGTACCTAAACCATCACAGCATTCACATTTTCCATAAGGTGAGTTAAAAGAAAATGTTCTTGGTGCTATTTCTCCTACACTTATACCACAGTCAACACAAGCAAATTTTTCACTAAATAAAATATCTTTTCCTCCAATAATATTTATAATAACAATACCATCAGATATTTTTAGTGCAGTTTCAATAGAATCAGCTAACCTGCTTCTTATATCTTCTCTAATAATAAGTCTATCCACAACTACTTCAATAGTATGTTTTACGGTTTTAGTAAGCTTAACATCTTCTTCATCTAACTCTACAATATTTCCATCTATTCTAGCTCTAACAAATCCATTCTTCTTTATATTTTCTAATACTTTTACATGCTCTCCTTTTCGTCCTCTTATTACAGGTGCCAATACTTGAATTTTTGTCCTTTCCTCCATGGAAATTATTCTATCTACCATTTGATCTATTGTTTGTTGTTTTATTTCTTTTCCACATTTAGGACAATGCGGTGTTCCTATTCTTGCATACAAAAGCCTTAAGTAATCATATATTTCAGTAACAGTTCCCACAGTAGAACGAGGATTCCTGCTTGTTGTTTTCTGATCTATAGATATTGCTGGAGATAATCCCTCTATATATTCTACATCTGGCTTATTCATTTGTCCTAAAAACTGCCTTGCATAAGCAGATAGAGATTCAACATAACGTCTTTGACCTTCTGCATATAATGTATCAAAAGCTAAAGAGGATTTTCCTGAACCAGATAATCCCGTAAATACAATTAACTTATCTCTTGGAATTTCCAAATCTACATTTTTTAAATTATGAACCTTGGCACCCTTTATTACTATTTTATCCTTCATTACTTCTATTTACACTCCTCATTTTTCTTATAGTAAATATACCTAAATACACTTCACTTCATAATCATTAGCTCTTATTTTTTTGTTTTTTTAATTTTAGTATTTTATCTCTTAACTGAGCTGCCAATTCAAATTGCAATTCTTTAGCTGCTTGCTTCATTTCTTTTTCATACTTTGATATTAATAAATCTATATTTTCATTATTTGCCTCTACAGCCTCTTCTAAACTATCATATTGTGCTTTATCCTCTAAAATCTTAGTAGCTTCAATTACTTCTCTTATGTCTTTTTTAATAGTTTTAGGTGTTATATTATGCTTTTTATTATATTCCATCTGTATTTCTCTTCTTCTATTTGTTTCAGATATAGCTTTATCCATAGAATCTGTCATATTGTCTGCATACATTATAACTTTACTTTCTGAATTTCTAGCAGCTCTTCCTATTGTTTGAATAAGAGAACGTTCAGACCTTAAAAAACCTTCTTTATCCGCATCAAGTATAGCAACCAAAGCAACTTCAGGTATATCTAATCCTTCCCTCAAAAGATTTATTCCAATTAAAACATCAATTTCACCTTTTCTTAAATTTCTTATTATCTCCATTCTTTTTATGGTATCTATATCAGAATGTAAATATGTTGTTTTAATATTCATTTCCTTAAAATAATCTGACAAATCTTCTGCCATCTTCTTTGTAAGAGTAGTTACAAGAATTCTAAATCCTCTTTTTATGGTTTCTAATATATTTGTATATAAATCATCTATTTGTCCCTTAATAGGTTTAATTTCAATTTTAGGATCTAAAAGTCCAGTTGGTCTTATTATTTGTTCTGCCACGTTGGTGGAATGTTCCAACTCGTAATTTGCTGGAGTGGCACTTACAAAAACTACTTGATTTAATTTTTCTTCAAATTCATTGAATTTAAGAGGTCTGTTGTCAAAAGCAGAAGGTAATCTAAATCCATACTCCACCAACGACTCTTTTCTGGATCTATCTCCAGCATACATAGCTTTTACTTGAGGCATAGTAACATGACTTTCATCTATAAAAAGCAAATAGTCTTCAGGAAAATAATCTATAAGTGTTTGAGGCGGGGTTCCTTTTGCCCTGCCATCCATTATTCTCGAATAATTTTCAATGCCGCTGCAATAGCCCACTTCCCTCATCATTTCTATATCAAAATTAGTTCTTTGCTTTAATCTCTGTGCTTCTAAAAGCTTATCTTGAGATGTAAGTTCCCTTACTCTTTCTTCTAATTCTACTTCTATATATTTTATAGCCATTTCCAACTTTTCCTTAGATGCTGCAAAGTGAGATGCTGGAAATATAGACACATGCTTTCTAGTTCCTATGGTTTCCCCCGTTAATGCATCAAATTCCTTTATTTTATCTATCTCATCTCCAAAAAATTCTATTCTTATAGCTTTACCACTGGAAGATGCAGGAAATACATCAAGCACATCACCTTTTACCCTAAATGTACCTCTTACAAAATTCACTTCGTTTCTTTCATACTGTATTTCTACAAGCTTTTTTAAGACTTCATCTCTATCCTTAATCATACCTTCTCTTAAGGATAAAGTAAGCTTCTTATATTCTTCCGGATTTCCTAATCCATATATACAAGATACTGATGCTACTACAATTACATCTCTTCTTTCTAACAAAGCAGAAGTTGCTGAATGTCTTAATTTATCTATTTCATCATTTATTGAAGCATCCTTTTCTATATAGGTATCTGTTTGAGCAACATAAGCTTCCGGTTGATAATAATCATAATAAGATACAAAATACTCTACACAATTATCCGGGAAAAACTCTCTAAACTCCGAACATAATTGTGCTGCTAAAGTTTTATTATGAGCTAAAACTAAAGTTGGCTTTTTTACACGTTCAATTACATTTGCCATTGTAAAAGTTTTACCTGACCCTGTAACTCCTAAAAGAGTTTGAAACTTTTCATTACTATTTATACTTTTTACTATACTATTTATAGCTTCTGGCTGATCCCCTGTAGGCTTAAATTTAGAATGTATCTTAAACTCTCCCATTCTCTATTCATCCTTATCTCTATTTTTTATTTTATCTAATATCTCCGCAAACCTTGTTTCATCAAATTTTACTACCATACTATCCTTTGGCACACCCTTTGGCACAAATACTATTCCTAATCTTTTCGAATTATTCATTTTATTATAACTTACTTCTTCAAATTTACCAGTAACCTTTTTTACCTTAAACCAAATGAAATTTGAGGTTTCCTTAATAATTTTGGTTACCTTTTCTTCATCCTCTATTTTTTCACTATTAACTTCTACTAACAAATCTCCAGTTGAAATCCCCATTTCATTAGCTGGAGAATTAGGCGCAACTTCTAAAACCATTATACCTTCTTCATTACTTATATACTTAGGAGTACCTTTCAACTCAAATTGTCTTTGTAAAATTAAAATTCCTTCATGTGCAAGTGGCGCAAATATAAGTACTAAAATTTTTAAAAATACATTTAACGTAGCTACCTGTGCTAATGCAAACAAAGCTAAACTATATACTATAGTTAGACCTCCAGAAATAAATTTCTTTTCCTTTTTACTTCTTGTAAAAGTTATACTATTATAGCCTATAACTCCATAAAAAGGCATTAAAACAAGAAGTGCATTTTTTAATATATTTTCAGGTAAAGAATTTTTTACTATAGGCCACCAGGTTGGTGTAGACACAGCTACCTGCGATGAAACTCCTATATTCGATGCATTATGCAGAATAAAAAACATGGCTACAGGAAGTGCCCAATATCTTTGAAGAGCGAAACCACCTATTATTTTACCATTTCTATTTGTAAATACAGGTATATAACCTGTACTACCATCTGCAATTATCAAAAGTCCTTCTATAAAATGCAGCACTGCGATCATACTCATAAGGGCTACTATATCTATTTTTAATAAATCTAACCTAGGCATTTGTAAACTAACTGCAAGAAATCCTAATAGCATGCTTATAATGCCAAGTGCTGATCCAGAATAAGAAAAACATATAAATCTCTGATTGAAAAACATAAAAACTATGGACAGCAAAAATATTAAATCTACAGCTGAAGTTTCATCAAACACAATACCTAAATATGACATCATAATACTAGCAAGAGTACCTGCAAAAATACCTATAACAATTTGAGATATAGTAAGCTCAAAAGCAGAATTTATTCTTTCTCCTATTATCATCTTCTGCATGATAGTAGTTTTTTTATTTCGTCTATAAAGCACAAATGCTAAAATCACTAAAAATGTCACTAAATACGGGTTTGTCAACGCAAATGCTACTGATTTTAAAGTATATAACAAAATACTCATTAAGCTATTTTCCCCTCTCCATAAATGAAGTTAGACAGAAAACACTGCCTAACTTAAAATCCATAAATATATTATGTATATTTACTTTTAATTAAAATCATAAATGTCTATTATTTTATTTTTGTTCTAGCTATCTCAAGTGCCTTATTAAATTGAGGATCTGCACTTCTATCATATTCCTTCTTTCTGAGTTCATCCGGATAAGTTACCTCTACATCTGGCTTTATACCAATATGATGTATATTTTCTCCTTTTGGAGTGTAATATTTTGAAACTGTAACCTTAAGTGCAGTCCCATTTCCTGTATCTAACATAGTTTGAACAACACCTTTTCCAAAAGTCTTTTCACCAACTAAAGTTCCTATCTTATAATCTCTTATAGCACCAGAAAATATCTCTGAAGCACTAGC
Organism: Clostridium muellerianum; assembly: GCF_012926525.1. Classification (GTDB taxonomy): domain Bacteria; phylum Bacillota; class Clostridia; order Clostridiales; family Clostridiaceae; genus Clostridium_AM; species Clostridium_AM muellerianum. The sequence continues at coordinate 106,895 of NZ_JABBNI010000011.1, read as the reverse complement.
TGAACCTACATTGGTAAGAACTGTAAGAGGTAATCCTACAAACTCTCCATTAACTTTTGATTTATATTCTTGTTTATTTTTATATTTATCTATAGTAGAAACCACAACTTTATCTTTCTGTAAGAAGTTAGAAACCATATCAACACACTCATTTAAAAGCCCACCTGGATTTCCTCTTAAATCTATTATAAGTGATTTCATACCTTTGCCTTTAAGTTCTTCAAGCTTACTTTTGAGATTTTTAGCTGTATTTTCATCAAACATTGAAATTTGTATGTAACCTACATTACTATCTATCATTTCTCCTTTTACTGTAACTAAATTTATTTTTGCTGTATTTAATTTAACATCAAAAACTCCCTTACCTGATCTATTTAAAGTTAAAGTAACTTCCTTTCCTTCTTTACCTTTCATTAAGGCAACTGCATTATCAAGCTCTTTTCCTGTTACTTGAGTATTGTTTACTTTTTCTATTTCATCTTTAGGAAGTATTCCTGCTTTTTTAGCTGGCGAGTCTTCAATTACATCAGCTATAATAATTTTATCATCTTTAGCTTGAACGTGTATTCCTACTCCACTATAATTCCCCTCTGTTTGAGTATTAAATTCATCAAATTCTTTTTTATTCATAAACACTGTGTAAGGATCATTTAGTGCACTTGTCATTCCTTTAATAGCTCCCTCTACCAAGTCCGATTCATTTATATTTCCATCATAATATCTATATAAATCATTCTCCACCTGAAATAGTTTGTAGAACCTACCTATTTTGCTGTTATTCACAATGTATGATTTTGTTCCAAATAAAGTAATGGTATTTGTAACAAGTACAGCTACTATGGTTAATGCTATCCATTTCTTTTTATTATTCAAATTTTTCACCTCTTTAATTTAAAACTTATACATCTGTATATTTATATACTTATATAAATCTTAAATAATTATAACATTAAAAATAAATTTGCAAAACTATTTCTAAAACTTATAAAAAATGAGCATGCAGTATTAAACTGCATGCCTATTAAACATCCAAGAATTTCCTTATAGAAGAAATACTACCTGCTGCTCCTATAATCATACCTGCTAATATAAATAATCCTAGAATATTGAATAAAACATATTGAGGTTCAACTAATTGAATCATTACTAATCCTGATGAAACTTTTGTATAAGCCATTCTGTAAGCATAATATAAAATTATATCTGCTACTATACCGCCTACAACTCCAATTATCATACCTTCAATTATGAATGGCCATCTTATGAACCAATCTGTAGCTCCTATATATTTCATTATACCTATTTCTCTTCTTCTTGAATATACTGTAAGTTTTATAGTGTTACCTATTAAGAATAATGAAACTCCCATTAGTATTACAAACATTACACTTCCAACCCACTTTATAGTCTTTGTTATTGTTATAATTTTGTTTACAACATCCCTACCGTCTTTTATCTGATCTATACCTGTCATATCCTTTATTGCAGTTACAACATTAGATACTACTTCTGGTTTTTGAACCTTTATTATATATGAATTAGGAAGAGGATTGTCCTTTTCCAATCCATCCAATAATCCCTTATTTTTATCTCCTAGCTGCTTTTTAAATTTTTCTATAGCTTGGGCTTTACTTTCATAGTTAACTTCTTCTACACCATCTACATCCTTTATTTTCTTTTCCAAATCTCTTTGCTGCAGCATGGTTATATTATCTTTTAATACAACTTGTACTTCTACTCTTGATTCTACTTCAAGAATTCCCTGGTTAACATTCAATATAGTAAGCCAAAAAACTCCTAATATGAAAAGAGTTGCTGCAACAGTAGCTGCTGCTGCGCTACTTATAGTTTTATTTCTCTTTAAACTCTTTAAAGAATCTATTATAAAGAATTTAATTGTACTAATCCTCATATCCGTATGCACCCCTTTGCTCATCTCTCACTATAACGCCTTTTTCTATAGCTATAACTCTTTTTCTCATAGTATCTACTATATCTTTAGCATGAGTTGCCATAACAACAGTAGTTCCTGCACGACTTATATCATTTAAAGTTTCCATAATATCCATTGAAGTCTCAGGATCTAAGTTTCCTGTAGGTTCATCTGCAATTAGTATAGATGGGCTATTTACTATAGCTCTTGCTAAAGATATTCTCTGTTGTTCTCCACCTGATAGCTCATGTGGGAAAGCCTTATATTTATTAGTTAATCCTACAAGAGATAAAACTACTGGTACCTTTTTTCTTATTTCTTTTAAAGGTGCTTCTACTACTCTCATAGCAAAAGCTACATTTTCATAAACATTTAGTGTAGGAATTAGCCTAAAGTCTTGAAACACTACTCCTATCTTTCTCCTATAATATGGTATTTTACTTCTTTTTAAATTTGTTATATCAGTATTACCTACTATTATACTACCACTGGTTGGTTGTACTTCTTTTAATAGAATTTTTATAAAGGTAGATTTACCTGCTCCACTAGGTCCTACTAAAAAAACAAATTCCCCTTTTTCTATATTTACGTTTATATTTGATAGGGCAAATATATTATTATTATACACTTTGCTTACATTATTAAACTGTATCATTCAAACATCTCCTTACATGCATATTAAGTTTACAGACTCTTGTGCATTAATAAAAACATTATAACATAATACGACATCAAATTAAAAAGTATTATGCTAATTTTTTGTTAATAAAATGATACACTTATAGAAAATTACTCCTAAACTTCAAGTTTCTTAAATTAAAATTGGCGGTATTTTATTAAAATACCGCCAATTACATATTATCCTATTTCAAGTTTAAACCTTTTTTAACTGCTTTTACTATATCGTCTGAAGTCAATCCATAAGCTTTTAAAAGCTCTGCTGGCTTTCCACTTTCACCAAAAGTATCCTTTATTCCAACTCTTACTACTGGTGTAGGAATGTTTTCACTTAATACTTCACACACGGCAGAACCTAATCCACCAATTATACTGTGCTCTTCAGCAGTTATTACCACTCCTGTTTCTCTTGCTGCACTTATTATAGCATCTTTATCTATAGGTTTTATTGTATGTATATTTATAACATTAACCTTTATTCCTTCTTCAGAAAGAGTATTATATGCTTCTAACGCTGCATCTACCATTATACCTGTAGCAATAATAGTTGCATCTTTTCCTTCTCTTAGTGTTACAGCCTTTCCTAGCTCAAATTTATACTCAGGTCTATCATTTATAACCGGCACACCTGATCTTCCAAGTCTTACATAGCAAGGCCCATTAAGTTCACTAACAGCCTTAATTACAGCTTCTGTTTCTACTGCATCACTTGGGCATATCACTGTCATATTAGGTATACTTCTCATTAATGAAATATCCTCTACAGATTGATGAGACGCTCCATCTTCTCCTACTGTTATTCCTGCATGAGTTGCACATATCTTTACATTTAATTTAGGATAACATATAGAATTTCTTATCTGCTCAAAAGCTCTTCCTGCTGCAAACATAGCAAAGCTGCTTACAAAAGGTATTTTACCACAAGTTGACATACCAGCTGCTACTGCCATCATATTACCTTCTGCAATTCCCATGTTTATAAATCTTTCAGGGCAAACCTTTTTAAATTCTGCTGTTTTAGTAGATTTAGATAAATCTGCATCAAGTACAACTATATTTTCATTTTCTCTACCTATTTTTGCCAAAGACTTTCCATAAGCTTCTCTTGTCGCAATCTTATTAGCCATTATTCTTCACCTCCAATTTCCTTTAAAGCCTGCTCGCATTGTTCCATACTTGGAGCGTTTCCATGCCAACCTACTTGATTTTCCATAAAAGATACTCCTTTACCTTTTATAGTTTTACATACTACTACTGTTGGTTTTCCTTTTACTTTCTTAGCTTCCTCTATAGCATTAATTAGCTCTTCAAAATTGTGTCCATCTGCTTCTATTACGTTCCAGCCAAAAGCTGCAAATTTGTCAGTAATAGGCTCTGCGGACATTACTTCTTTACATGGTCCATCTATTTGAAGTCCATTATGGTCAACAAATGCAGTAAGATTATCTAATTTATACTGAGCTGCTGCCATTGATGCTTCCCAAACTTCCCCTTCTTCTAGTTCTCCATCTCCAAGTAATGTATATACTCTATAATCTTTTTTATCAACTTTTCCAGCTAAAGCCATACCTACTGCTGCAGATATTCCCTGTCCTAATGATCCTGTGGACATATCTACACCCGGTACCTCATTCATATTAGGATGACCTTGAAGAATTGATCCAAGTTTTCTAAGTTTTTTTAATTCTGCAACGTCAAAATATCCTTTTCTTGCAAGTGTACTATATAATACAGGTGCAGCATGGCCTTTAGAAAGAACAAATCTGTCCCTATTTGTATTTCTTACATCTTCAGGGTTTACATTCATTTCATTGAAATATAATGTAGTTAAAATTTCTACTGAAGATAGTGAACCACCTGGATGACCTGATCCTGATTCAGTTAGCATCATTATAATATCTTTTCTAACTTTTTGAGCTATCTTTTTTAGCTCTTCTACATTTTTTTTCACAATCTCAACCTCCTAATAAGTAAACAATTGCAATTCACTTACTATTTTATCACAAAACTTCATTTTTATATATAAAAAAATAGGAAGATTGAATTCTTCCTATATCAAAGTTATTATAATCCTACACTCACTAAAAGTGCATCATCAACTTTTTTCATATCTATATCTGTCATATGACCTATCTTTTCTTTTAATCTTCTTTTATCTAGAGTTCTTATCTGTTCAAGCAATACTACCGAATCCTTATTGAGTCCATAAGCTTCTGATGAAATTTCTACATGTGTTGGAAGTTTTGCCTTATTTATCTGAGAAGTAATTGCTGCTACTATTACCGTAGGACTGTACTTATTACCAACATCATTTTGAATAATGATTACTGGCCTTATTCCTCCTTGTTCAGACCCCACTACTGGGCTTAAGTCAGCATAAAATATATCTCCTCTTTTTACTATTGTTGTCATCAGCTAAATCACTCTCCGAAAGCTTTGCTTCATATTCTTTAAAATCTTTCATGTCATTTGCAAAGCCCATTTCTGCAAATTCTAGATTAAGTTGTGCCATCTCTTTATACCCTTTTTCCATTGCTGCTATATTTGATCTTTTTTTCTCTTTAATATATAGTATGATAGCTTCTCTAATAAATTCACTGCTTTTTTTACAATCTTCTTGAAGTACTTTATTTAATTCATTATAAAGTGTTTCTGAGAGGTTTACCACTAATCTCTTTGAATTTGACATATGCAAATTAATACCTCCTATTAACTTAAGCGAAAATATATACATACTAATTATAGTCCTAATACCATTAATATGTCAAAGAAATTATCTGTATTTTCCCCATTTTTCTACTTGTATTTTTTACAAATAATCTCTTATTGTTGCAAATATATTGTAGTATTATGTACTATAAACATGTTATCTTAACTTAATATGTATATATATGTATAAATTAACAGAAAGCAGTTTAATATATAGTTTTCTAAAAGTTATATTCAAATGTAACTTATTAATATATTATGCTCAGTATAAATTTATCCATTCTCATTACTACTAATAATTCAACTTATAGTTTATAAAAGTAATGAATAGACATTCATTTTTTACATAAGCTCCGCTAAAAATCCCTCAAAATTCAAATTCTATATGTTTAAGCTTTACTTATATATATGTAATTTCAGTAAATTTATAATTACTCATGGCAGCAAAGAAATTTTTTCTTCACCACCCTATAATAAATTATTTAACATTTAATATATTCCCTGACCTTTACAATTTTATTATTCTTAATATAAACTCTAGGTACTCTTTTACTTATCATACATAGCAGCTCATAATTAATTGTTCCTAACATTTCTGCTATATCATCAGCATCGAATTTTAAGTTTCCATCGCTTCCCATAAGTATTACTTCATCTCCTACTTTCACGTTTCCTACATCTGTAACATCTATCATGCACTGATCCATACAGATGTTTCCAACTACCGGAGCAAATTTTCCATTAACTATAACTTTTGCCTTACCGGACATAAGCCTAGTATATCCATCTGCATATCCTATAGGTAATGTAGCAATAATACTGTTTCTTTCTGTTGTAAACTTTCTTCCATACCCTATACTTTCTCCTTTTTCAAGAACTTTTATGTGCATCACAGTAGCTTTCCATGTCATAACTCGTTTTATATTTAACATTTTCTTATCAACTTCATTTGAAGGATAATATCCATAAAGTATTATTCCTGGCCTTGACCCCTCATAATGTGTTTCTGGCAATTCCATTATAGCTGCACTATTAGCTATATCTCTAATATTTATTTTTACCCCCATTTCCTGTAACCTTCCGTAAAACCAATTATACTTTTCAAACTGCTTATGTGAATAATCTTTGTTCTTTTCGTCAGCAGTACAAAAATGTGAAAATAAACTTTCTATTTCCACATTAGGAAGCTTACTTATTTTATACACTTCCTTAATGCTGTTCTCATCAGGTAAAAATCCAATTCTCCCCATGCCAGTATCTATTGCTACATGAATTTTTACAATCTTACCCATAGCATGCGCTGCTTTAGACAACTCATAGGCATACTCATAAGAAGTTACTGCTGGTTCTATGTCATATTTTAACAAATCATCTGTTAGAGTATTAGGTGTAAGCCCTAATATCATTATATGTTCTTTAATTCCACTTTTTCTAAGTTCAATGCCTTCACTTAATACAGCTACAGCTAATCTTGTAGCTCCATTTTGTAAAAGTACTGGAGCCACATCTACTGCACCATGACCATAAGCATCAGCTTTTACTACGCCTATTAACTCTTTACTTTTTGATTTTACCTTAATGTTTTTCATATTATATGCAAGGTTATCTAAATCTACTTCTACCCACGTAGACCTGAAATGTCTAAACACAAATACTCCACCTTTCCTGATATAGTAAAATTTAAACTATATTTCTATATATTACTAATTATACAATACTTTTAACAACTATGCCTCTTAAATTTTCAAAAATTAAATTTATTTCAAAATAAAGTAATATTAAATCTAAAAAAATCTATGCAAAATTTCGTTTTGTTAATCTACATTAAAAATACTTTTATCTAATTTAGTATTAAAATCAAATTTAGAGTATTCTACTTTAATTTTTTCTTTTCCATTCCAATCATATATAATTAAATATCCTGGTTTATCATTTTGGGAATCTACATATAAATCAGCCTTGCTAATATTTTTATTATTTCCCGGAATATCTAAAGATATAACTTCATATTTTTTATTATTTATAATTTTTGTAGAAACCTTTATTTTTTCATTTGTATATATAAGGCCTATGTATTCCCCTACAAAACTTAACTTAAAAACACTATCAAAATTCTTATCTGTACTGTACTTAAATCCATTTTTTAAATCTTTTACAACTATGCTATTATCTTTATATATCATAATTCTATTATTTTCAAGCTCAAACCTATATCCATATCTTTTATCGTAAAATTGCTTTCCTTTATAATTTACAACTTGTTTATCATTTTCTATTTTCATATCTATATCACAACTATAGCTATCTAGATTCTTTAAATTATTAATAATTTTTTCTGAGCTGATTCCATTATCCTTACAACCTGATAACAACAAAAAAAATAAAAAAAACATAGTAGTCAATATTAATAGTTTACTTCTCATTTTATTCCTCCTGAAAAAAATTTGCAACAGAGTATCAATTTCACTATTAATAATATTCTTCTATGTCTTTTTATATTCTATAAGGTTTATAGATTATTTACTATTTTTGCAGTTTTTTAATCACAAATGGTATATTGTTTAATATATGTGTTGCATTTACACAAAACATTTCTTTTGATAATGTTTCACCACAATATCCGTGAATAAAGGCTGCAATACAAGCCGAATTCATAGTTCCATATCCCTGACCTATAAATGAAGCTACCATTCCAGTAAGACAATCACCCATTCCACCTGAGGCCATAGAACTATTTCCTGTAGGATTTATCATAATGCTGTTACCATCTGTAATTATAGTATTGTATCCTTTTAAAAGTACTATAACTTTATTTTCTTTAGCAAACTTTTGTGCTACTTCTAATCTATTCTCCTTTACATAATCTATAGATAAACCTGTTATTCTTGACATCTCTCCAAAATGAGGTGTTAAGACAATTTCACATTTTCTATGCTTTAAAACATCCAGGTGTCCTTCCAATACGTTTATCGCATCTGCATCTATAACTACCGGATTCTCGGCCTTATTTATAATCTTCTTTAGTATATTAAGAGTATCTTCATTGTTTCCCATTCCTGGGCCTATAGCTATAACATCACTTTTACATATAAGTTCTTCAACTCTATTTTCTTCTTCAATTAAAACAGTCATAGCTTCTACTAATTTAGAACTTAATATAGGCTGAATTTCGCTGTTGCAGCACAATGTTACAAGTCCTGATCCACTTCTTACAGCACCTTCAGTACAAATATATGCTGCTCCTGTAAATCCTTTTGATCCTGCAAAAATAGTAACCTTTCCATAATCCCCTTTATGACAATACTTATTTCTCTTTACTAAATTACTTTTTATCATGCTGCTATCCATAATAAATTCATTATTATGAAATTTGCTTACAACATTTTGGGGTATCCCTATTTTTTCTATAACTATTTTTCCAGTAACCTTATCTGTTCCATAATTTAAAAATCCTTTTTTATACATCTCAAAGGATACTGTTTTATCAGCTTTTATGCAGTTTCCTAATACCTTACCCGTATTACTATCGAACCCAGATGGTACATCTACGGATATAATATACTTACTATTCTCATTAATTATAGATATAACTGATTCATATATACCTTCTACATTTCTTGATAATCCTGTTCCAAAAATTGCATCTATAGTTACTTCGTTTCTTTCCACACACTCTCTTAGTTCATTAACATCTTCTAAATTGTCTACTTTGTTTATTTTAACTCCTATACTTTTTAATATATCATAGTTAACTTTACAATCAGGCTTCATATTATCTTTTCCGCCAACTAAAAAAACTTGCACCTTTTTACTCAAAATATGTAGGTGTCTAGCTATTGCGAATCCATCCCCACCATTGTTGCCTTTAGTACACACTATGCAAAAGCTTTCATACTTATCCAATTCTATATTTTTTATAACTTTTAAAGCTGCATTCTCCATTAGAACAATTCCAGGTATTTTTAATTCATTTATGCAGTAACTATCTATTTTATTTATTATTTCTGATGTTGCAATCTTCAAACTTATCCACCTCCATTACAGCATAAGCTACAGCGTTATCTAAGCTGTGAGATATACTTACATGAATCTTGTAATCTCCATACTTTTGCGCTATCATCTTAGCTTTGCCTCTTAGAACTACTATAGGTTTTCCTGACGCTGTCCTGTCTATTTCAATATCTTTAATTTCAAATCCACTAAACCCAGTACCCATAGCCTTAACTACAGCCTCCTTTGCAGCAAACCTTCCAGCCACAAATTCGGCCCTTAAGTTTCTTACTTTAAAATATTCTATTTCATTCTTGCTAAATAATCTATCTATGAAATTTGTATGTTTCTCCATAGCTTCTTTAATTCTTCTTATCTCAACAATGTCTATCCCAACACCCAAAATCAAAATATCACCCCCGTGTTTAATTAAACATGTATTTAAATATCCTTACTTAATATAATAAGATAAAATTATTTATTTTTAAAGTCTGAACTATTGCATTAACTTAGTATTCAAAAGAAAAAAAGAGGACTTTTTCCTCTTTATTCTGTAAATGCTCTAATAAGCAATATATTTTATTTCTTTATCAAAATCAACTATATATTCATCAATATTTTCACCCAATACTTCTATTAAGTGTATAGGTGATACCAAATTATCATATAACATTTTTAATAAATTATGAACCTTATATCTTTGGGTACTTATACTCTTAACGGAATCCCTTTCTATGTTCATTAACTTATTATCTACAAAATCCTGTCTTTCAACTTCAATACCATAAGACTGTAGTTTTACAGTATCTGTTCCATATGTTATTGAAATTTCATTTTTTAGTAGTCTGTAAAAATAATCATACCTTACTTTTTCTGTCTTCTGAGTTCTAGCCAGATTTTCTACTACCATGATTTTGCCCCCCCGTAATTAACTTCAACACTATATTAGCACATACTTTTAAAAAAATATGTCATTTCATGATAAGGGCAATTATAAGTTATCTCTTTTATATGACATTAAAAAGCCTGTAATACCAAATCCATCAACTTTTAAATTCCTTTACTGTAATTATTTTCATAATTATCCAGTTAGTATTGTCGAAACTTAAAATACCTTGACTACAATTTATTTACCTGAAAATCAATAGCCTCTACTAAAATCTCTTCTTCTATACTCATATATTTACATATATCTTCCAATATTAATATTACTGCAATTATTACTACACAGTTATCATTTTCATACTTTTTTAAATTATAAGACTCTTTATATCTATCTACCATTTCCTTTTTGCACTTTATGTCACAATATATACTTTCTAATGTATTATATAATTCTACAAAAGATAATATTAAAAAGTCCTTTTTAGACTTTTTATTACTATTTACTATGTAATGAACTATTTTGTTTAAGGAATTTTGTTTATACTGTTGTTCCATGTAAATTTTATAGTTATTGGCTACATGCCTTCCTATTATGTAACTATCTATTAGAGCTATTTCACCTTTTGTACTAAATATTATTGTGGCTTCTATGTTACTCTTTCCTTCACTTTCTATATCTTCAATCAATTGCTTTATTTTTGTATTAAAATCTGTGGTAAAACTAGAGTTCAAAATAAAGTATTCCAGCTCCTTACTAGAACATTCTGTTATAAAATCATAAAAGTTTTTATAAACCTTTCTCATGTAATCCTTACGCTTCAATCTATCACCTTCTAGAATAAGTTTTTTACTTTAGACACACACTTTATATTATTATTAACTTAAAAAAAATTTATACACATTCATAAATCAAACAAAAATTTAAAACTACAAAAATAAAAAGGCTGGTACCAATATTAAACCAACCTCTTTAAAAACTTTTTTCAGGAAATTTTTCTTTTCCTTCTCTATCAAAGGCTAATGTTGCATTTAATTCCCCTCCCATAACCACAGTAATTGATAAAAGAAATAGCCAGGTTAACAATATTATTACAGCACCAATGCTTCCATATATTTTAGAATAATTCCCAAAATTGTTTACATAAAATGCAAAACCAATTGACACTAGTATTAATCCGATGGTAGCAAATACTGCACCAGCACTAACTTCTTTCCAGGTAAGCCTTCTACAAGGCGTATAATGATATAATGCCGCTAAAATAAAAGTGGTTAGTATAATAATAATAATGTATCTTACTACATTCCACACAATTTTAAACTCCTCTGAAAACCCAAGGTTAAAAGCTAAAGCATTTCCGACTATTTGACCAAAAACCAGTAAAAAAATCATAGTAAATATTGCAATCACTAATCCTATAGTGCATAATATTGCTACAAATTGAACTTTCAAAAAACTTCTATGTTCTAACTCGTCATAAGCCTTATTCAACCCTTTAATAACAGCGTTAAATCCACTTGAAGCCGACCATATGGTAAAAATTAAACTAAAAGACAACAAATGAGGATTTTTATAGTCTACAACTTCTACTATAGTACTTTTAATTAATTCTAAAGCATTCCTTGGAATAACCTTATTTAATCCTGCTAACACGTCTGCACTATTAATAGAACTATATCCTAATACAGTCATAAGAAATATTAAAAATGGAAAAAAAGCAAATATTAAGCTATACGCAAGCTGAGAAGATAAGGATAGTACATCATCTTCATTAAATCTAAGCATTAAATTTTTAACATCTTTAATCACTTGCTGATTCATAAAATTTTCGCTCCTTTAATATTCATATCATTCTCTTCAAATTGAAAATAATTGTTCTATTCAGAATATTGACTTTTTTCAGCAGATATAGTATTATTTAATTAATCAATAGCTAACCTATAAACATAAGAACATATCTATTGATAATAAATAAGATTGGGGTGATACCACCAAAATTTTAAACTTTTGTTCAATATTTTAATCTGTAGAAAGAAGAGGGATACACCAATGGGCATTTAATGTTATGTCTAGTAGGTTCTGATTCAAATAATATATTCCCTTAATTTTAATGTTTCTATTCTAATTTTCTATAAGTATATTTTTTTAATATATTAAATTAAAGTATTGAATGGTATTGTTAGGTTAAACAGAGATCAATAAAAGTAATTTTTCTATTTACCTGTTATTCTTAGTCAGGATTTTAGACAATTGCTACAGAAAGGATGGTTGTTAGGATTCAAATATCTGAAAATGAGCTTATTGAATTAGGATCTACTTAGCAGCTGGTGTGTATATGATAAGGGCATATATAAACCAGCTGCTACACATTTTTTTGACCTTAATATTCAAAATATATAACTAGAAAAACATAATACTTTTATAAAATTATTTAAAATTTAAAGTTGATACTTTTCTATCTTTACCCAAAAATGTATTTTCAAATATGTTTGTTGCACTTAAAATATAATCTTCAGGATTTACAAGGGAAGGACTAAAGTGAGTAAGCCATAGTTCCTTTACCTTAGCTGCTTTTGCAATCGAAGCTGCTTCTGAAAAAAGCATATGCCTATTTTCTAATGCTTTTGAAAGTTTTTCATCATCTCCATACATTCCTTCACACACGAATATATCGGATTCTTTTACAAAAGAAACAAGTTCTTCTGTAGGTCTAGTATCTGTACAATAACTTAACTTTAGTCCTCTACGATCTTCTCCCAAAACCATATCTGGCGTATAGGTTTTTCCTCCTTGTTTTATACTTTCCCCTTTTTGCAGTAAGTTCCATAACTTTAAAGGCACGTTATTAAGCTTTGCTTTTTCAACATTAAATTTTTTACTTCTATTTATATTTATACTGTAAGCAAGGCAAGGCATAGTATGATATACAGGCTGTGCCCTCAACTCTATGTCACAAATCTGAATTATCTTATCTTCAAAATAGCTTCTATCATTAGTTGGAAGTTCTATTAACTCTACATAATACGGAAGCACTGGAGCTACCACTGTAATCCCTTTTACTACTTCTCTTAGTCCTTCTGGTCCAACTATGTATAAAGGTTCTCTTCGACCAGAATTTGCTATAGTAAGCAAAAGTCCAGGGAGACCAATCACATGATCAGCATGATAATGTGTAAAACAAATTACACTTATATCTTTAAATCCCCAACCTAAAACTTTCATAGATACCTGAGTACCTTCTCCGCAATCTATTAAAATTTTTTTCCCTTTATAAGATACTAATAAAGAGGTAAGATTCCTATCTGGTGTTGGCACATTACCACCACATCCAAGCAAACAAACATCAATCATAAATATACCTCTTTTCTTAAAAATTATTTATTCTTCGCACACATCTACCCATTCAGCATTAGTAAGTCCTTGAATGCTTAAGGGCTCTATCTTTAAAGCAGTTCCTTTTGGCCCTGCTGCAAGATATACAAAATCAAAATCTTTTATATCATATACGATTATTACAATTATAGTAACCATGTTGTATTATGTCAATTCATAAAAAAATTTAAATTACAGTTATATCTTAATCATAAAAGTCCATAAAAATTAATATAAGTAATTTATATTAATATTTGCTCAAATCATTCCTAATATGATAATTATTGACATAATTAGTCACGTATGTTATTATTGGGTTAAATGAAATATTGATTGCTTAAGAGATTTAGAGTCGAGCAAAAATAGAGGTTATTCGCATTGTTAACCTTTGTTATTTGCTTGACTTTTTTTACAAAAGGAGGAATTGTTTATGTTGAATTTTTTAAAACCAGCACCACACATCGCAAGAATGCCCGAAGATAAAATACCGTCAGCTTATAAAAGATACCGTTTACAAATGTTTTTAAGCATTTATTTTGGATATTTCATTTACTATTTTGTAAGAAGTAACTTTGCACTAGCTAAAGTGTATTTTATTCATCAAGGGTTTACAAAAACCGAAATCGGTTTCGTAGCTTCCGCTCTAGGATTTGCCTATGGAATAAGTAAGTTTGTTATGGGAAATGTCTCTGATAGATCTAATCCTAGATTTTTTCTAGCTATAGGCCTTATATTGTCTGGAGTGGTTAATCTATTTATACCTAATGCTCCAAATATCACACTTATGTTTATATTAATGTTACTAAATGGTTGGGCTCAAGGTATGGGTTGGCCTCCATGTGGAAGAATAATGACTCATTGGTTCTCGGACAATGAACGTGGAGTTAAAATGTCTATATGGAACACAGCACATAATATAGGTGGTGGCTTTATAGCAACTATCGTTTTAATTGGTGTATCCCTTTTCGGAACATGGAAAGGATCATTTTACTTACCTGGATTAATCGCAATTATAGGTGGATTTGTATACATGATATTTGCACGAGATACCCCTCAATCTGTTGGATTACCTCCAATAGAAGAATATAGAAATGATTATCCTGAAGTTGAAGAAAATGTAGAAAATGTAGAAGCAGAACTTTCAGCAAAAGAAATATTATTTAAATACGTATTTAACAATAAACTCTTATGGTGTATCGCTTTAGCAAACGTTTTCGTTTACTTGGTTAGATATGGTGTTATAAACTGGGTACCAACATATCTTCAAGAAGTAAGACACTTTAGCACAAAAGATTCATCTATAGCATTTGCATTATTTGAATATGCAGCAATTCCAGGAACTATAATAGTTGGATGGATTAGCGATCATATTTTTAATGGCAGACGTGCTCCAATAGGAATAATATGTATGGTTGGTGTTGCAATAGCAACAGCTGTATACTGGAAAAGTACAAGCCCTTTAGCTATAAATTGTGCATTGGCATCTATTGGTGCATTAATATATGGACCTGTTATGTTAATAGGAGTTAGTGCCCTGGACCTTGTACCAAAGAAAGCAGCTGGAACAGCAGCTGGATTTACAGGATTATTTGGATATATGGGCGGAGAAGTTTTAGCCGAAATGGCTATGGGATCTATTGTAGATAAATTTAGTTGGAATGGTGGCTTTATAATGTTACTTATTTCATGTGTTTTAGCAATATTTTTCTTATCATTTACATGGAATACTCATAACATAAAGCAAAAGGCTACAGCTAACTGTTGATCATGTTATATTTTTAATTTAATAAAATGACTACTGTATTCATTACACAAAAGTAAAAAATGCATGTTAATATTTCATTAAAAACACCTATGTTCTAATTGAACATAGGTGTTTTATTCATACACATAAATAATTATATTAGTTAATTAATCACCTTTTTGCTAGTATACTCATTATAGCTACTTTCACTTTGTAATAAGCTATTTTTATGTGAATATACTCCGTAAACAACTACCCCTAACGCAACCCATATTCCAAAATATAACCATGTTGTTTTTGATAAACTAAACATAAGAAATACGCAACATGCTACTGCTATTAGAGGCAATACTGGAACTAAAGGTACTTTAAAACTTCTCTCTAATTTTGGATGAGTTTTTCTTAGAATAATTATAGATATTGCTACAAGTGAAAATGTTGCTAGAAGAACCATATTTGTAATATCAGCCAATTGCTTTATATCTGCAACACCACTTAATAAAGCACTTAGACATCCTACTACCCAAGTTGAAAATACAGGAACGTTTGTTTTTTTATTTACACTACAGTATTTTCTAGGAAGTAATCCATCACGACTCATTGAAAATAATATACGTGACGCTCCGTAAACGTATGCAAGTATAACTGCTAAAATTCCTATAACTGCTCCTACTGAAAGTAAGGAGGCTGCCCAACCTTGACCTACAGAACTTAATGCATAGGCCATAGCATCACCAACATTTAGCTTTGTATAATGAACCATTCCTGTTAAAATCAAACTAACTATAACATATATAAGCGCACATCCTATCATTGAAGCAATAATACCTATTGGTAGGTTTTTTTGAGGATTTTTTACCTCTTCAGCAGAAGTTGAAACCGCATCAAAACCTGCAAAAGCAAGAAATACAGATGCTGCACCAGCAAATACGCCTTTAAAACCAAATGGCATAAATGGCTGCCATCTCACTGGCTTCACAAAGAATGCACCTACAACTATAAATAGAGCTATAACACCAAGTTTTGTAAACACCATAACATTATTTATCTTTTTGCTTTCCTTAGTTCCTCTTGATAGAAGAAGAGTGATAACCAATACTATAACTACTGCTGGAATATTTATTAATCCTCCCTGGCTTGGGATATTTACAAAAGCACCTGGTAACTTAATTCCAAATTGTTTTAGTAAACTGTTGAAATATGATGACCAACCACTAGCTACAGTTGCAGCACACACTGTATACCCAATAAAAAGTGACCAACCAACTAAATGAGCAATAAATTCACCTAATGATACATAGATATAGGCATATGCGCTTCCTGATGTTGGAATTGATGATGCAAATTCAGAATAACACAAAGCTACAAGAGTGCAAGCAATTGCAGACGCAATAAATGACAAAACTACGGCAGGACCTGCATCTCTTGCAGCCACAACACCTGCTAGTACCATTACTCCAGTTCCAATTGTTGCTCCAATACTCATCAATGTTACATCAAATGCACCTAAAGACCTTTCTAGAGAATTATTTTTATTATTGTCTAAAATAGAATTTACGTCTTTTTTTCTAGCAAATAAGTTCATATAATAACCTCCCTTAAAAAATATGATTACAACTAACTGTAAAAGTTATAACCTATTATAGATCTATGGTTTTTAACTATATCAAAAGGCTTTTCTTCACTCAATATGAAATATGTGTTATAAGCAAGTAATGTATGAAGGTATCCTTTATGATTCACTTTAAAAAATTAAATTCATTTCTTTGATGTTTATAAATAATCTTTATGTAGAATTCTTATATTTTCTTATCTCCCAAAGAATGTATCCTATAAATATAAATGAAAAACATACAATTAATTTATTTGAATAATTAGTTTTTCAATTGAATAAATTGAAATTAATTATACTAGTAATTTCATAATTGATTATACTAGACCGACTACAAAATGCTTCAGGCTGCTTCAGATTGCTTCAAAATATTTAATCAAAAAAATAAAATGCTTTTAAAAATTCTGAATTTTCAAAAGCATTTTATTTGATATTATACTTATACAACCACAACATGTAAAACTTTACACTTAATATTCAGCAAATTTTTAGTAGTCTTCACACTGCAATAACAATCCTTCAAAAAACTTACTTATTATTACCTTGCCTCCTGTTTTATTCTTTCCCTTTATATAATCCATTTCAGCTTTAACACTTACAAAATCAAACATACCCTTAGAATAATCCTGAAAACTTTCATTATAATAATCTTCTATTCCTATATATGCAAGATTGGTTAATCCAATTTTAATTGCTCTTCTTATTCTTTGTTGTACTGTTTTAGGGTTATCTCCAAGCATAGAACTTAATTCGTTAAAATTACATTCATCAAATGATTTTTTTGTCTCCAATAGGTACATACAAATTTTAATAATATCATTCGTTCCTTTTTCACCTAACATACCAAACCTACCTAGAATATGCTTTATTATTTTAATATTATTGTCTTGTGATTTCTTTTCAGGGCTAACGTCTTTAAATACTTTCTTTATACCATCAAGCATATTTTCAACTTCGATTTTCTCTGCCACCTTACTTGTAACTTTTTCCACCTCAATTTTGTTGATAGGTTTACTAATAAAAAACTCAATCCCAGAATTATAAGATTCTTCTATTAACTTTGCATTTGATACCTGAGAAATCATGATAAACTTAATCCTAGGGTTTAATAACTTTATTTCTCTTACTAAACTATTCCCATCTAATTTAGGTAGAAGCAGATCAACTAACACAATATCAGGATTGCAAACCATTATTTCTCTAAGAGCTGTTTCTCCATCATTAGAACTTCCTATTATTTCACCTAACTCATTTTCTTCAATCAAGTTAGTCAATATCTTAACAATACTGGCATCATCATCAATAATATAATATTGCACCATACTTACCTCCTAAATGAGTCTATTGGTATTTTTATTGTAAAAGTTGTACCTGTATTTTTTACAGATTCCACAGATATACTTCCTTTAAAGATATGCTGAACTAAATCTTTTACCAAGGTAAGACCTATTCCTCTGCATATACTTCCAGTTTTATCATATTTAGTAGAAAACCCAGGACTAAATATAAAATCCAAATTACTTTCATTTATGCCTGTCCCATTATCAGATACAATAAAAATGTATTCATCTCCTATCTCTTTGATCTTCAGCTTAACTACCCCTCTTTTTTTGCTATCTATAGCTTCTATTCCATTAAAAATAAGATTTCTTATGGCCGATACCAAATAAAAGTGTTGTGAAACATAAAAATCACACTCAGCCTGAAAATCCAGTTCAATATTTAATTTTTTGCTTATTATGTAATCCTTTGTATCTAATTCTAAAATACTTATAATATCTTTTATTTTCATATATTCAACATCTATTTTTTCATCAGACATTTCTTCGAGTCCTCTCATAACCCTGATATAATCCTTCTTAATCTCATGAACATCTTTAGCAATATCAAGGGTAAGATTCTTCAGTTCTTCAGAATAATTATTTTTAGAAACAATCTCGTAGGCTGAAAAAGACTTTTGCATTACATCTTCTATTTCAGAAGCATTCTTATTCATAAAATATATTTCACTTTTAAAACTAGACATCATTAACATCAACTTTCTATAACGTTCTTCGTGTTCTTCTTTTATAAGAAATGATTTATAATGTTTCATTGCTATTAATATAATCAAGGCCATTAAAGTTCTTACACAAGCCACTATGAAAAGAGCCTTAATCATATTACCATTTTCACCAATTATTTTAGTTCGAACACTTATTTCAACAACATTTGAAATAAAATCGCAGCAAAGTACCGAAAGTATAAATCTTGTTAGATCTTTATTCTTACTCTTATAATATAAAAAGTAAAATATAAATCCATAAATAGTAAAAAATATTATTTGTGGTGTAGTTATTTTAATGGTTTTCATAAAATTCATGTTACTGGAATAAACCCATATAAACCTATAAAGCGTACACGACACTCCTGTTAATATAGCTGTTCCTATAGGATTTAGCTCAATATAATTATAAAGAAATATAGGAAATATAACTACCGAAAGCGCTATAGTAAAATCTTGAATTAAAAAATCAAAATAAATTTGTGATGCTATAACTACACCAATTACAACTATAAGTATATGTTTTAATCTTTTCATCCGAATACACTTTCCTTTCGCTTACTTCAAGAAACTCAATAACTCAAACTCATCAGTGGACACGTGAATTTTACTTCCATATTAACTAAAAATTTGAATACACCCTCATAATATATTTTAGCATAATAAAGAACATCTCTCAATTTTATCTATGTGAAAGTGTTAGAATTGCTATATTAGTGCTTATTATAAAAATGTTATTGCTTTTTTATTTTATATTTATTTGCACATAACTCTATTAGGCATATGAAAGAAAATAGCAAGTCAAAGATGTTAGTATATTTTGCGATGGACAAGGAAACAGGTTCCGCTGATAGTTGTTCTATCAAAGGGTTCTGTTGACGCAGTATGACGCAAAATATACTAACATACTGACTTGTTATTTTTTTGAATATGCCTTAGTGAAACATCCCCTTCTTTGCGTCATATACAATTTATTTGTTTAACAAATATATAAAGTTTAATTAAAATAGTTTTAATATTCACATAACATTTGCATGGTAACATTAAATTCAAATAAACACTTATAGATATAAACCTATTACAATTTTAACTTTTAAATTTATACTACCTAAATAAATTCATATTATTACTTTGAAACATTTAAAAATAATTAGAAAGAGAGGTAAAGTTATTATGAGCGAAGATGAAAAGAAACTATATAATGTATTATTCCCTAATGACAATAATCGATATTACATAAATTATGCATATTTTACTGGTGGAACTATGAGATCATTATCAATATTAAAATCTAAAATTAGAAATAGTTATATAGATGTTAACTTACTTGAAGGAGAAAAAGATGATGGTTCATTCTTTATAAGAGTATTACAAAAAGATGTAGATATATTTTTGAATATGATTAAACCTTTAAAATATAGTGAAAGAAAAATACCAAAGAAGTATATTAGCAAAATCAAACTTTTATTTGGGGATAATTAATATTAAGCTATTGTAATCCTTAATACATGTCCTCTCTGTAAGTTCAAATATTATTGATTCTAGATACATATTATGTTTTTTCAAAAATTCTTTTGTAAACCATTTTTTATATATAAATGCTTTATAAATTTATATTATTATTTTAAGTTTACTTAACAATATCTTAAAATGTTCTTAAAAATAAGCATATATAATGTATTTAAAGGGGGGCTGATTTCCTATGAAGATACTAAACTATATACAGCATGGCGATACATTTTTACTTAAAACAATTAATATGTCACTGAAATGTAAATGTCTAGATTTTATTATGCCATTAGTTACTCGTTTAGCATCTAACTTTTCACTAATTACATTTTGTCTTTTTACGGAATTAAATCCAAATTACTTTATTCGTATAGTTGGAACAAAATGTACAATTTCTTTAATACTAAGTACTATTACTTCTCAAATATTTAAAAAAAGTATAAGTAGAATCAGACCATTTTTAATAGTAAATAACCTAAATATAAAAAAGATCGGAATAGATGAATATTCTTTTCCTTCAGGACATACAACAGCAGCTTTTACTATTTGTACTATGATTTCATTGTTTTATCCACCTATAACTTTTTTCCTTATACTATTAGCTTCTCTTGTTGGTACATCTAGAATTTATTTAGGAGTACATTATCCTTCTGATGTATTTGCCGGCGCAATTTTAGGTACTTTATCTTCATTCCTAGTTTTTTATCTAATATAAATTGCAGTAAAACTTATAATATTGGTTATAAAATGTCTTATTACCTACTACAACTTTGAAAAGGAAAGGTGAATTAAAAATGTTTGATTATGACAAACAGCAATTTATAATTGTTAGTATGATCTTAATGATAAGTTTATTTATAACCACAATTTCTAAAACATTGTATAACTCTAATTACAATTCAAAACAACAAATTAGCATTCCTAGCAAATTTATTACATTCATTAACTTAGAAGAAACTCCCGATGAAATATCAAGAAACTACCAAACTTCCATAATTAATTCTATAAATTAACAAAAAATGAAATTAAAGGTTGGTGTTAAATATGAAAAGTCTTAATATATGTATTGATATTGACGGAACAATTACTGACCCTTACTTTTGGCTAGATATTGCCAATAAATACTTTAATAAGAATGTAACTATTGATAAAGTAACAGAGTATAAAATTGATATAGTTATGGGAGTAACTAGAGATGAGTATTATGATTTTTTTAATAAAAACAAGTTCAAAATGCATAATGATAATGTGAGTTTAAGAGAAAATGCTAAAGAAGTAATAGAAGAATTAATAAAACTAAATAATATTTATTTTGTTACTGCCAGGGATAAAGATCTAAAACTTCTCACCTACTCTTACTTAAACAACAATGGTATTCCTTACGATGATGTTTTTGTTCTAGGTACTCATTATAAAGTAGATATGGCTCGAAAACTTAAATGTGATATATTTATAGAAGATTGCTATGAAAATGCTTTGCAGTTATCAGAAAATGGTTTTAAGGTATTACTTATAGATACTAATTATAATAGAAAACCCGTAAATGAAAATGTAACAAGAGTGTTAAACTGGAATGAAATATATAAAATAATAAAAGAAATGCCATTATGTAGCAAGGCTATATAATAGCATTTCTTTTGCTCAATTATTCATTCCACTTAAACTGTTTATTCTTATCTACAGTAATATCTCAATTTTCAAGGTATGATGATCTAAATTCATAATTATCAATATGAATAATAAAACAATCTTAATTAATATATTAAATATAAGGTTTTCCTGTAATGGATACAGGTTTTTCCCCCATTGATTTAGCAATAGATAATCCTACTTCTCTAGCAGCAATTACCGATTGTCTTACAGCATCTGAATCTCCTGTTATAGTTATGGTGACTTCGTTTGAATGTGAAGTCTCTTTGCTGCTTGGACTTAAATAATTAACAAGTTCAACATTTGCAGTTTTAAGCGCAGTATCTGCCATTACAACTCCAATTCCTGCTGGAGCACCTACAATTATTCCAAAGGCTTTTCCTATAGGAGCACCAAAGCCTTTATTCAAAGCAAAACTTGCCCTTGCAGTATAGTGCAAGTCTAAATGACCTGCATCAAATAAATAAACGTCACCAAAATTTCTTTCTGTATTACTAAGCGTAATTTCCACTGCCTTTCTTACATCAGATACATCTTCTGCTGCAAGTATGATTAAACAACCATGTCCTGCTCCACCCTTTGCATCTCTTGGAAGTTCAATACTTACTACTTTTGTATTAGTCGCTTTCACAGCTTCATCGGCAGCCATAATTTGCGAACCCACTCCTGTTCTATTGCTTATAATTCCTATGGAACGATGTCCATTATCTAATCCCATATTATCATGCAAAGAACTGTCCACATTTGCTATAACAAGACCTACTGTATCTCCATATTTTACTGATCCTACAAATTCAGTTATTGGTGATGCTACACTCATTATTTATTTCTCCTTTTTGAGGTGAATGTTTCTTTTACCTTTTACCTCTTTTAAATTTTTATCTTCTGATTTTATAATTTTACTAATTTACTTCTTCGGAGTCAAATTTTTTTAATCCACTCTTTTTTATCTCTTCTAAAACTTTTAGTTTCTATCACTTCTAATACTTCTTGTTTAAGTTATTCTTTTTCATTCCAAATGTCAGTTATAACTCATAACAAAGAAAAACTATGATTGATTTGTATTTACAAATTAATCATAGTTTTTATAAACTTATTATTATACACTTGTAATTATTAGCTATTATGAAACTTACCAATTTAATTTAATCAAATAAGCATATGTGGGTTATAATTAATATTGTCATAAAATACTGGCTAAAATATATATTTTTATATTTTGAAGCTGTCATAATTTATAAGTATCTTTGCCACAATCCGTATTAATTATAAGATAAAATGTCCTAATCTGTATTCGGCAATTAAGCAGTCCTTACAGGCTTATAACTATAAAAATATCATTCTAAATACTTATGCAAACCAATGCCCTTAAAAATACTAAAAAAGTTATTTCGTTTAATAAGAAAAATACGTATTATCCTATTCTCTCTATTTTATCGTCTAGAACTAACAATGCTTGGTCATTGTTTAAACGAGTAACCTCATAATTATATTTTGCTTCAAATTCTAAAATTCTTTCTGCTAATTCTGGATGGATGCCGCAATGTTCTTTAAAGTGAGGCCATATTCTTACATCTACTGCATTTAATGTGCTCATATCTGTTGTATGAAATATGTTATCTTCTGGATAAAGATAATTTAAAAGAAGGTTATCCTTTCCTAAAATATATGAGCCACAACTTAATCCAACCATAATTTTACCATCATCAATTAACCTTTTTAATATGATGTCACCACCAGTCCTCTTAAGATGGTGCAAAATATAGAAGGGGTATCCGCCATTTAAAAAAATAATATCATAATCTTGTAACTTATGTGGGTCTTCAAATTCAATATCAATGAAATTAACATTTTTAAATCCCATTTCATGAAATGTGTTTTTTACCGAAATCATTTGATGATGTTTTTCTTTTAGTTCAGGTTGTGATGTAGTAACAATGACTACTTTAAATGTTGAAAAATCTATATTTTCAGGAAGTAATTCGTAAAATGCTTCTTTTATTTTCTCTGTACATAATCCATATGCGGTTAATAATAATCTTTTCATATAAATGTCCTCCATTCTTCTATTTTTAAATATTTAGCTTATTAGGTATTAATAAATAAAAAAGCTCTCCTCCTTTACTCTATATTTCAAGGACGAGAGCATATGCTTCGTGTTACCACCTTAATTTATCTACATTTCACAATGCAGACCTCTTCAAGTACGGAATATAAATATATATTCGATACTCTGACGCTATAATGGGCGTTCCCATGGTAGCCTATACATTTATAGTAGTCGGTACTAAGCTCCAAGACCATTTTTAATAATGCCTTTTGTGCTTCTTTTCAGCAAACGAAGCTCTCTGTAACATATCTCATTATCTACTTTCCTTTTCGTTGCCTTTTATGGATTAAATTACAAAAATTGTAATCTAAAAACGTTGTTTTGTCAAGTGAGAGTTATATGGATAATATTTGCTTCACAAAATATTACTACTACTGAAGTACATTTTTATTTAAATACATTATCAAAGCTATAAAATCCTACAACATTTATTACCTATAATTAGTTACAATATTAATTATTAATATATTTTATAGTATCATAATGTCACAAAGCCTTCTTTTTATAATATAAAATACCATAGAGTGTATAATATTATTCGAAAATATATTTTTTATTTCTGTTATTTTATACCCTAGCTGTATTTTATACATTAAATTTCTTCCAAAATATACTCAAAAATACTTCCACTTTTTATAGAAACAATTTATTAACTAGGCAAATTTTCAATCCATTTTTTAGTCTCTTTTAACCTGAAAGAATTACCATTCATATTAATCATATATGACTTATAAGTAAGTCTGTCAGTCATTGCTGCTGTCATTACTGGATCTTGAAATATCTCTCCCCATCTGTCGAAAGACAAGTTAGTTGTAACTATTGTTGATTTTCTTTCAGTTCTTAAAGATAAATTTGTAAAAAGAAGTTCTGCACCCTCCTTATCAGCAGAAATGTATCCAAATTCATCCAACACTACTAAATCATATTTTTCAAATTTGTTTTGATAAGCTCGAAGAGTTCTGTTTGATCTGCATTCTTTGAGTTGATTTATAAATAAAGGTACAGTGGTAAATAATACTTTGTAACCTTCAAAGCATGCTTTTATGCCAATTCCTATGGCTATGTGAGTCTTCCCCGTACCAGCATTTCCAGCCAATATAATATTTTGACCTTCTTTAATAAAGTCTAACGACGATATAATTTTCATTTTTTTCTTTGCATCTTCTGGAAGATCATCAATAACCAAGTCTTCAAGATATTTTTTATAAGGAAACTGAGCAAGTCTTATCCTATTTTTCTTGCTATTTTCTACTCTTGTATCGTATTCTGATTCTAATAATTTCAATAAAAATTCCTCATAGCTTATATCATTTATAGTAGCTTCTTGCATAATGGGTTCTAAATTTTTTCTTATTGAAGATAACTTTAGATATTCAGTGTATTCTTTTATAGATTTAAGAATTGTTTTTTTATTTTTATCACTCACTAATTTATCACATCCCCATAAGTTTCTTCTTTAGAAGCAGCTGAAAGCATCTTTGTATAGTATCCAAGCATTTCTTTTGATTTATCTATGGTTTCAGAGCTTCTGTTTTCAAAGTAGTTATTATATACATCTAAGGAGTCATCTCTATTACATATAAATTTTATTTTTTCAGTACTTATATCCATAGAATTGGTTGATAGTATTACTTGAATTGCTTTTTCAATTTTCTCCAATCCATTTTCTCCTATAAATTTTAACAACTCGATAAATTCTTTTTCTTTTTGGGTATAATAACTACTGTATATTTTTTTTAGTCTGGAATCCATTTGTTTAACAGCTACGCTGTGAGTAAGTGATCCAGGCTTTTTTGTTAGAGTATTTAGATAATGATCTATATTAAATATCCATTCATTAAACCCATATTTTCTAACATGTTCTGCAATTTTCTTATTGTTATAGAAACATATTATTTTATTAGAATATTTTTTCACCCTAACTAAGCAATTGATATACTTATCTGATACTGAGTAATGACATGTATCAGTAACTATGGTTGAATACTTATCAACTCTTAAGTCTATAATTTCAGCTGTTTCATACATAGGCATTCTTGGAAGAATATATTCTTTTTCTTCGCCAAACATTTGTGATGCACTTTTATTACCATAACTAGGTTGAGATTTGTTATTTAAAGTATCGCAAATACTTTCAAGATAAGCGTTAGCTTCTTCTAAAGATTTAAAAGTATCTTTATCACAAAAAGCCTTATGTCTTATATAATCAACACTCCTTTCAACATGACCTTTTTCATTACCTGAATATGCATTACAAAATCTGAAATTAAATCCATAATAAAGCGATAGCTTTAAGAGCTCATCTGTAGGTTCTTTTTCTGTTCTACCTATAAATTTTTTCACCGCAACTTTCATATTGTCATAAACCATAGTTTTATATACACCTTGAATTTTTTCAAAGAATAGTGCATGTGATTCTAAAAAACAGTTGGTATTTTGTTTTGGAAACAATCTAGCATATCTGTAATTACCATGTGCTGTAGTAAATACAGCCATCTGGTACTCTCTTAAAATATTATTATCTGTGTATAATTTCACAGTACCCCAATCAAATTCACAGCATTCACCTAATTCATATTCTTGCTTTATATAGGCCTCTCGGCCTTTCCTTTGAATATCATTAACTGCTTGAGCTACCGTTGTATATCCTATTTCTATACCATCAGATAGTAAAGCTTCATATATATCAATTTTCCTTTTTTGCTGTTTACTCAATCCTTTAATTCTCTTAGTTTCATTTTCTTTTAAATAGTATTTTATTCTTTCTACAACCTCCTCAGTTACAACTTTTCTTTTTTTTTACCACCATGATACTTGGGAGCTTCTACTATATCTGATATGATATCTGCCTTTTTTACATCATCTCTATCTTGAAGATTATTAAGTTCTCTAAGCTTTTCATCATACTGTCGTATATATTTTCTTATAGTATCTCTAGCAATACCAGTTTCTCTTTGTACTGATCTTTGTGATTTCCCTTCTCTATAATATTTAAGAATTATTTGTTGCTTTTCATTCAAGGTAATCATCTCCACCAACTCCTCTTAGGTTAATTTTCCATAAGAGGATTTATTTTATGTAAAGTGGAAGAGTTTTTTAATAAATTTATGGTATAGTCTTAGTATGTAAAAAACCCTAGCTATAATCTTAAATTTACCATACCCTATAGATATCTTAATTATCATCAATCTGTAAAAACAAAAAACTCTGTATAAATTTTTAATTACAAATCTACACAGGTTTTTTCGAGAAAAATATTCGATTTTATCTTTATAAGAAACTGTTCAATTACCTCAAAATGTTTTATAGCGCATTAACTATAATACTGGTTAATAATATTCCTAGTAAACTCTAGTAATTCTGGAGATCTCTCTATATAATGCTCGCCTTTAGATAACTTTAGTGAAATACTTCTAATAGACTCCCGAATCCCATTCTTAAAACTCTCTACTATAATATCTTCAATCTGCTTCTTATGTTGATATTGAATTGTAAACTTTCTTTTATTATTATATTGATCAATTTGATTGATAATCCACTTTTTAAGCCCTACTCTTGAATTTTTTGGATTATCCAAACTAATTTTCAAGTCACTACACAATTTTTTCAGAGTTAACCTAGTACAATTTATGCTTTCTATATAACTTGAAATTTGTATTTTCATATTAATATTATACTCCAGCCTCCGCATGTACTGCTGTAACTTTCTAACTTTAGCTACAAACCCTTCCATACCATTAACTTTATAATAATGGAGTGTTATTACTCCTGTTTTGCATATGTTGAGCTGATTTATATTTATATTATTTTTCCAAAGATAATCTATAGCGATTTCTAGCTCCTTATTCCAGTCTGTTCCTTGATTTTTGTATACCTTAACATTTGAAACGCGATTATTCAGAATACTTTTATCAAAATAAAATAACTCACGTACTTGTGGTAGCCAGTAATAATAATAGTACTGTAGACTATTCCACCCATATACTAATTTTCCTAGTTTCCTAATTTCACCCTTCATAGAAAGTAAGTATCTAAATTGCTCTACTATGTTATCAGGTATATTCATTGAGTCTCCTTTGTACTCATCAGGCAAGAGACTCATATTAAGTAAATATCCTCTAATTTTATTAATTAAGTAGAAATGTATACTTAATTTTTCAGCAATTTGCCCTATACTCATATTTTGTAAAAATAACTCTTTAACCTTTGTTATATTATCAAAGAATTTACTATCAATTGTTTGCCAACATTTATTTACTTGATTAAACTCATAAACGATATAACAACCCATACAAACATATTGATTGAATCGCTGCCTACGTTTGTACGAATATCCATCAAATTCCTTAATCGCTAAATTTTTACCATAATATTTACACCATGGTGATAAACATACTGTATTTGCATCTATTCTATCTACCACTTTATCTTTCTTTTTCAAAGAATTTATATAAGATTGTGGTACTTTAACACGAGAAAAATCTTCAAGAGATATTCTTTTTTTTCTTACAGTTGTGAATATTGTATTAAGCGTTACTAGATGTTTTTTCTTTTTTTCATTAAAAATATAAGCAAGATTTCTGGTAATAGCCTTACTAAGAATATCGTTTTCCCAAGAATTAAAATATGCCTTCTGATTTTGGGCAACATACATACATTTAGCAGCTAGTGATTGTTCATTAGTTAGACCATAAATTGGGTTGTTAATTATAATTTTAGGGTTTAGCATACACAACCAATCGTTATAATAACCTAATTGTGTCTCTATATTCTCATACCTGACTTCTTCACATTGTTTTATCTTACCAAGATCTTCTCCACACTTACAACACCTGTTTTCAGAGAGTTCTATTGAATAATACTTTTGTTTGCTTTTGCACTTGGGACAAGTATCTTGTAACCTCAGCTTATGTTTATCGCAAATATCTATTTCTCTTACCTGCCATAACAGTTTATATATGCCTTCTTCATTTAAACACTTAGGACAAAATCGCCTAAAATTACCTACTAATTTATTACTTAAAACACATCCATATTCATTTGGGTTCATATCATGAACATATCCTAATTTGTAAAATATATTAGCAAATGTCATTCCCTCAACTTTTTCCTGGAACTTATTTAAAATATAACAAAATCCATCTTTATTTAGGAATCTGAATGGGAGTGTATCCAATCGAAATGCAATAACATAATAAGAATGCCTACCTACCATATTACTAAATGAATAATGGAAATTAAATTCATAACAAATTTGCTTTAACAAATCCTTTGGATCAATATAAAGTAGATTAGCCGACCTCATTAAGTACCCACTTAGTGACTCACCTTCCTTAATTTGAGGTCTAATAGGTAATATATCCATTCTTAACATTCTCCTTTTAAAATAATTGTATATATTTTACATTACTGAAGAAAATTTATTATTAATTCATTTATTTTTCATTTCACATTGGATCTTATAATCTTATTATGCAATTTTATTTTGCATGTTATATCCGCTGTAATGTCTGGATATCTCCTCCATAATATATTTCTAATAATACCTAAATGAGCATATAAATCTTTTGACTTTATAATCTTATTATTATGGATACGTAAATAATTATTTATTTGTTCATTCAACATTTTTTTATTCTCTTCTAATTTAAGTAGTTCTTGTTGTTTCTTAAATTTAGAGATTATTTCATTTCCACCCCAATTTCTTATTGTTCCTGCAGATATTCCCATAGCATTACATACAGTATCAAGTGTAATTTTCTCGCTCCCCTTATGTAGCTCGCCTAAACATTTCTGAATTCTTAACTTATTAACATCAGTATTCTTTCTTTTATTTCTTTTTATTTTCCTTGTATTTAGTTCATAAATCACATCTTTATGAAATCTGTATAGTAAATATTTCCTGTAACCGCCCCAACATTTCCATGAACTAATTTCTTTAATAGTCATATTATTTTTCAAGCCATCTAAGAATAATTCTAATAGTGTATTATCAATTTTACATGTCTCATTACTTTTTAGAAATAACCCTCTTAAATTAAAATAAGCTAAAGCTCTCTTTAACTGATCCTCAGATAAATCTGTAATGTATGATAATTTTTCTAATGATATTTCTTCATTTCAACATTCATTTAATAAGTTATAACTCTCAATATAATTAGTTCTTTCATGAATATTCCCAGATTTATCATAGGCATACTCACATCCACATTCTGGACAGAACATATAATATAAAAGTGACTTTCCGGAAATATGTTTCTTTTCTGAGGTTCCTGTTTTTATAAGTTTGCCTTTTGCATTAATACTGTTGCACCATGGAGATATACAACTAGCAGAATCTATTTTTCTTGTAGATTTTGGATTGACTGAGTGGATAAATGTATCCGGAACATTCATATTTAAGAATTGTTGCATGGAAGTATCATTATCATATAGAATCTGAATAATAGTAGTTAAATGAAGTGCATTTTTTTGACTTGCAGTTCCCCTTGCATGCTGCAATATCACTGCCAACCTATTCTTTTCTTTAATCGAGGCCTTCACGTTGTTCCTATTAAATTTATCATTCTTATTATTTAAAATATATAAAACTTTATATCCGATATCTCTTGGGGTAAACTTATTATATCTTTCATATAACAATGTGTTCCAGGTTTCACATAAATACTTCTGTTTTTTTAAAAATTTGTAGTCAAAGTTTTGATTCTCAATTTTAAAATCTAACTGGTTACCACAATGTGGACACAAACCCAATTCTCTTAACTGCTCATATTTTATTAATTTATTACAAAATAGACATCTATCCAACAGTCTTACTTTGTGCTGATTACACATTTTTATACCTTTTACTCGCCAAATCAATCTGTTGTAAGCTTTTTCTTTCAAGCATAATGGACAATAACGAAATTCATAGTCAAAGATTCCTGAAATCAATCTTGATCTTTCTACTTCGCCATTTTTACAAAACTTTTCTAAAACCTTATAGAATGAATTATTAATTAAACTTTCACTGCTATATCCGGTCCTTTCTTCATATGAATCCCTATCAATATGTCCTAATGGTGCAATATCTAAAATGTTTATTTCACTAAATTGTGCATAGTCTTTTGTGGAACTTTTTATCATGTTCCAAAATGCTAGGTAGGATAACCCATTTTCTTTAGAAACCCTAAAAATATAACTTGATATTGACTCATCTCTGAATATTTCTAATCTTACTGTTAGTTTATTAGTCATACTTATTTTCACCCCCTATATATTGACTAAGTTTGCTCAACTGCATTTTCAAAGTCACTTTCCATCATATCCCCAACTATATTTTTATATGCAACATACAATAAGCCTACATTTATGTTTATTTTTGAAACATCGTTAAAATCTGTATCATAAACTCCTGCCAACCTATAAGCCTCTTGAATAGTCTGTGTTATAATAGATACTACACCTTTACTCATTTTAAAAAACATTTCAGGAAGTAATGTATCCATATCTCCTAGTCCTAAATGCTGTTCTGGCCTAATTTGTTCTTCTATTGCTTTAAGAAATAAACAAAACTCTTTGTCTAATTGTGTGAATCGTTCAAGTTCTACTTGAGGAAATCTTCTAAAGTATTGAAAACTCAACTTTCGCAAACATTCTATTTCCGGTGTACCTATGCAGACCAATGAAATATTAGCCTGATTTCCTATATGCTTAATAGCTTCCATTGCTTCTTGAGGTTTAACATATTTACTACTAAGTATATAATTCATTTCATCTAAAATAAGCATTTCTACTTCCTGCTTTTCAAGTAAATTAAACGCCTGTCGTTTAACTTCTCCTATAGAAGGTCTACCAAATCTTTGAGGAGCACCTAATGCCTTAACAATGGATTGATACAATTCAAGTATAGTAAATGGATCAGGTAGTTCTAAATATACTACTGGTTTAATATCATACTCTATGCCATTAACTACTTTTGTATATCCTGGATTTTGTTCAGCATACTTTTTTACCATATTCGACTTGCCCACGCCTGATTTTCCTATAATGAATAAGTGATCTAGGTTGTTGCCCCCTGCTCCAAACTTGCCAAAACACCTCATAGACATGAATTTATTATATATTTTTTCGATTTTGGAGTGATGAATATGAATATTAGCAATTCTCTGTGCAAATTCTTTAGCTTCTCTAGCTTTGTCAATAGATTCCATATCTTTTTACTCCCTTCTTTTTCTAATTACTTTGCTCTTTGTACTTGTTCTTTTCTTTATTATTTATACGAATCAGATCCATCTTATTCCGTTTTCTTTCAACTTCTAAAATAAGTAATAAATGTATTCCCAACTCGTTCTACAACTTCATCATACTCATTGTTCATTATTTATTTCCTTTCTTTTTTGCTTGCCTTTTTAATAATTTCCTCTAATGACAGTTGTGATGAATCTGATTTAATAGTTTCTGGCTCTGCAACTGTTACTGGTATTCCTGCTCTTTTTGCTAATTTACGTATACTCTTATTAGCCTTATACTTCTTTTCAGTTCTTTCTCTTAATTCTGCCTTAGCTTCACTAATATCATGTGAATCAAGAATTAATTTAGCCTTTTTCTGACCTATTTCCTTTCTTATTTCTTTTAATTTTTTAAAGGTATATTCATTCATGCCTTTCAATTCATCATAAGATGGCTTAACAGCACGAACTTCAACATATTCCTGTGTAATAGGGTGGTATAAAAATACTCTTGAAATATCATCAGGATCATATTTAACTTTATATTTTTTATCCCTATTTCCAATATTATCAATCAAATCTTGTGACTTATAAATGCGATTATTAAATGTAATACCATCTCTTGTGTAAGGCTTCATTTCAAAAGGCAAAAGTTCCATGTAAATCTTTTCTACATCTAATACATAATCCGGAAAACCTGATGTATTAAGTCCCTCATAATATCGCAGAATTGGTATATTAGAATCATCAGGTAAACCTTTATGCTCCTTATAGTGATAAATATCAGTTATATAAACACTGAGTAACTCTTTTAAGTCATCTAAAGTTAAGATGGCTTCCTTTTCAGCGTTATATTCCCCCAAATCTTGAATATTGCTCTTGGTAGTCCCATCTAAACTGTGTATGAGCTGTGAATCAAGTGTACCAAATAGTCTTTCTATAGTTGCACCATATTGTGGAGTTTTTACTGGCCTATATATTACGTGAGATTCCATAACATCTTCTATCATTCTTCTAACTTCAGAGGATTTAAACTCCGGGCCATTATCTAAATAAATAATTGTAGGAACCCCAAATACATCCCAGTCCTTCCTAGTTTTATATACTTGCTTGGCTTTTTTAGGCAAAAGGCCATTAAGCAATGCTTTTCTCACTTTATTTATTGATGGTTCTTCAAAAGATATGTGAAAACACCACACACATCTACTAAATAAGTCTATTCCCATTGTTACCCATGGTCTCCCAATAACAAACCCTGTTTTATCGTCTATAACTTGAATATCTAATAGCTTATGGTCAATTTCAATTATATGAAGTGGAAATAAAGCCTCATCTGTAAATCCACGCTCAACATCATCAAAGCTTCTAGCTGCTTTAGCCCCCAACCTCATTCTTGCTTTAATTTGAGGTTCTATTCTGTCAAGCATTTTTCGAATTGTAATAGGTTTTGGCACTTTCAGCTTATCTTTTACACAAAGTGCACTAATTGAATCATACGTTTGTGAATAGGAAATATTTTTTAATGTAAGAAACTCCTTTTCAATAACCCCTTTAATTATTGGTATATACTTATCATCCAATCTTGTGTTTACTACTCCAAGTACAGTATCAGGCCTCCTAGGATGGTTAATTATTATCTGCTTATTATCCTTTCTAAACTTATATTCTTCACCTGATCTTGGAATAAGACCTTCCTCTCCCCATTTGAAATCTTCATTTTCTGCTTTTTTATATTCTGCTAAATAACGTTTTATAGTTCTTGTAGATTTTCCATACTTTTTACTAATACAGTCTATTAATTCTCCTTGCGTTACTTTGTCAATAGTCTTATCCTCCACAAGATATTCCTTATACACTTCCTGAAATTCACAAATAGCTTTTACATCACCAGATTTAGCTTTTTCAAAAACCAAGATCGGCCTTATTATCTCTAATTTTTGAGACACTATTTCACGCTTCTCCTCAGTAATTGAATCAAGTATACTTTTCCTCATAATCTATACCTCAACTCCTTATTAGTTTGTACTTTCTTGCTTAAATGTACTGTCAATAATTAATTCTTCATAGCCTATATCTATAAAAAAACCATCCCCTATTCTCCTAATTGTTAAATTGGGTGGCATTATGTCCATAACAACAAATTTTTGTCCACGAAACCATATAATCGAATTATTTCTTAATCTCATATATTTCATTTAAAACACCTTCCAACAAGCCTTCGTTTACAATAATCTTTATCTCACTGGACTGATTTATTTTCTTACTAATACTTGTATAGAATACTCCTGTTGCTATTAGGTGATAAATAGCAGGTAATAATGACATCACATTAATTCCTATCTGTAACCTCTCCGCTAAATCTATAATTGTTGTGCTACCCATCTCAGAAAGTTGTTCAATTAATTTAGGTTCCAAAATATCAAATCCACTTCTATGCTTAGTAAAAGCCATTAAAAAATTTATATTTTCTAAAACAGTTTTAGAAAGCTTTTTGGGATAAATTACACAATACCCCCACCCACGCTCTTTGGTATATCGTGAACAAATCTTATTTATAAAAGAATTCTTCTTATTTTCCTCTTGTTTTTCTTTAACTTGGTATAGTACAGGCATCATGCCTTGTCTAAATACAAGAACATCTGAAATATGTGACCATGTCTTTTTATTTCCATGTTCATCTATATACGGTATATCAATAGTCACTGGCTGGGGGTAATACCTTTTTGTCGCATTATCAAGTTCTAACAAAGAATAAAACAACCATTCATTCAGACTCTCATGTTCTATTACTCTATTCATTTTATAACTATAGAATGCACCCATTATATTATGTAATTCATGACTCGCCTTATTATTCACTTTTCTCTTTGGAGCAAACTTGGTATCTTCTTCTTCCCAATTTTTATTGTCCCACTTCATATAAATTACACCTCCTATAATGCTTATTTTGTTTTTTCTTCAAGATCATGTAGTATATCAATTGCTTCTTATTTGGTTAAAAACTTTTCTTCTTTTACCAGAATACATCTTTATTTTTGACCATTTACATCTAAATATTCACAGTTAAACTGATTAAGTTAACTTAATTTCTATTTTCTTCTATTTAATACTATATGTTTAGAATTTCAACTGATTTTATAACATTCTATGTTTAGTACCCTATGAATATGTGATGTGGTTCCTCTAGATTCATTTACTATAATGATCAATGAGAATAGAAATGGAGTTTACTTGTTAAAAGGAAAGATTCTTCAACATGAAGTTTATAAGAAGGCGAAGTAGCTACTGATAAAACATGAAACATTTAAATTAAAATGCTTTAAAGTAATTGATTGCCTTTTTCTTATAGTTTCTCATAAAAAAAGAACACCACATAATTCAAGTTCGAATAATGCAGTATTTTAGTGGATTTTTCATATGCACAGTTGTTACTTAAATAGGAATAATATTTTTTAAGAACTAGAAAAGATTTATTTAAATCAGTTGATGTTGTTACTTAATAGATGAATAATTATTCCCATAGGATCTAACTTAGCGGTAGTTAAGCCTTTCAATAAATACCAAAACCTTCTTCGACTGTAAAAGAACTATTGTTAATCCCTTGAGATAAGATCATTTATAATAAGTTAACAGTAGCAAAATAGTTTTTTCTAAGGTATCAAATCAAAAGGCTAGTCCATTATTTTACTGCCATAATACTATTAATCATTTATATTCATATCTCGCTCATAGATAATTTTTATTAGATTGCCAACTATTTTATCTTTAAATTCTGTTGAGTTATTTCCTAAACTAGATAGTATATTTATAATTTTAACAGCACAGGTTTCTAAATCAGTTAAAGAATTCAACGGTATTACTATTCCATCTTGTCTATGCATAGTGCTTCCTATAGGTATCCTTGATATCTTTATGTTATATATTGAAACATAATCATCTTTAATGAAATCTACTTTCTTTAGAATATCAATGCATTCTTGCAATATTTTCCTTTTCGGCTCATCTAACTCTTCTATACTTAAGAGATTTTCTTCAGCAATAGTTGAATCCTCAATGAATAGGTTATCCTCAACTATATCTTTTTTATACTTTTTTATATCTTCTTTAATTTTTTGGGATACATTAATTATTTCCGTATCTTTACTTTTACAAAGTACATCATATAATTCTTTATTATTGCGAATATCAATGTTACCTATAAATCTTACATTCTTATGTTTATATTTATTTATAATATAGTTGCTGACCATGACTAATACAGTATTCCATTTTATTTCCGAATAGCTATTATCACTATAGGTTCTTTTAAGTTGTTTTTCAAAAGTATCTAGTACATATTTTTCTTTACAATTTTCTATGATTTTCTTTATATCTTCTCTATAAGCATCTCTACTTACATACCTTCTATCTCTGTTAATGGCACTTTTTAATTTTGAAGATATATTTTTTATATTATACGAAAATGCCAAGTTTTTATCTTCACTTATTTTCATTCCATTTATATAAATATCAGCAACACTATTTTCCTTTATTAGAATATCACCATAGTGTGTTTCCTCAATAATCTTGACTTCTTGATCTTTGTATATTAAAAATTGATTCTTAGCTTGCTCTATATGCTCCCAGTTGCACTTTTTTAGAGTAAACTTCGTTCCTTTAAAATCCTTTTCATCATTTCGATAAGCTTGTACATGCAATGTTTTAATTCTTGTTATTTGACTTTTCTCTTGCATATTAAGTTCGAATATATACTTAGCCGTCATAATCTCTATCTCAATACCATTATTACTAAGTACACTCAATGCATCCTTCAATCCTACACCGAACTTTCCTATTACATTATTCTTAGTAGCCTTATCACTACCCATCATGATAAAGTTCTCTATTTTTAATCCACTGCCAAAATCTCTAATTATATACTCATCTTCAGCTTTTTCTACTATCTCAATCTTCTCACTTTTCTTCTCATCCAGTGCATTAGCAATTATTTCTCTTATTGCATAATAGACATCCCAATCATTTAAATAATTTTCACCAATATTTAAATCAATGCTGTCCACTAATTGCTTATTCATTTATACACCTCAACAAAAACTTCCAATACTAATCATATTATTTGTTATATAAAATATTCTTCTAAATAAAAAATATCTTTATATATTTAATTTCACTTATACAATAATAGATAAAAGGACCTCTGATCTCAATTAATCAAAAGTCCTTTTTAAACCATTATCCTAATTTGTCATATATAATAGAATCCTTATAATATTCTGGGTTATTATAAATTGTATTAAAATTGTCTTTATACATTTTTGCTACAGTTGTTGTATTACAGTAATTATATTAAAGCGGTAATTTAATATAATTACTACTATTTTATTGCTATAGTTTATAATTTTCAATTCACA
This sequence comes from Clostridium muellerianum, assembly GCF_012926525.1. Classification (GTDB taxonomy): domain Bacteria; phylum Bacillota; class Clostridia; order Clostridiales; family Clostridiaceae; genus Clostridium_AM; species Clostridium_AM muellerianum. The sequence goes on along the minus strand of NZ_JABBNI010000011.1, from coordinate 69,040 downwards.
AATGATTTTGCTTGATTGCGATGTTGAGAGTCAAAATTGACTCATAAGTTAATTTCTAACTAATGAAAATTATTCACTAAGAATAACGACTATTTATATGATAACAGATATGAGGCATAAGTTATAATAACTTCTCTAATCATTAAAATCCCCTATCATACTGTACCTCTACCTCATTGCTCCTTCTTCTTAAAGATAGTCTGGAGCAGGTTGACCTTCACCCCTCTCTCACCCCCTTCAACCCCTTATTCCATGAGCCTTACCATACATTTTCCCTATTCCTCCCCAAACCCCCAGTAAAAAATAGTAAGAAAAAGCCTCTTTCGAGGGCGGTCTATTTAATTTTTTCTTTATATAGTTCTATTGAAACCTAGTAATTTCATCATATTAAGACGTGTTTGTCTGGTTATCCTTCCAATTAGTTTTCCAATTATAAATCCAATAATTTAAAAAAGGAGGACTGCCGTACCCCTTGGAAGCAAAGAAAAGTCATGCAGCATGGCAGGGAAATTCCTGCGACTGGTGCATGACTTTTCATAGTACTTTATTTTTCTTCGTATAAGTTTATTTAACTTCGTTAAAATTTATTTTACTGGTACAATTGGATTCCTCCATACGGTCATATGTATCGTGGGTTTTAATGGCGGATGCGAAACACGGTGGGTGAAATCCACTAAATAAAATCATAACACATAATCAAATATGTATTTTTTATTGGCTGAATTTCATTTTACAACAGGTCGTTAATGAAAAAATTATTAATCATAAAAACAAAATGACTACACCTTGCTTCAATCAACAATGCATAACTAATAAAATATATTTAAAGGGACTATCTAAATTGAATTTTGGTTCTTTCTCAGCTTTGGATATATTGCTTCTCTCAATTCTCTGGAATATTCTTTTATATCCAGGAAAATTAGAAGAGCCACATATAACAAATATCCTAACATGAGAAAGAACCTGAATTTTAGCATAGCCCCTTTAAAATTTTATGATCTCTACAAATTTAAATTTGATTCTTCTACATTAGCTTTTCTCGTTTTTATTCCAAATCTTTTGAATTTTCTTTTTAAATCATCTAACAATGTATATGCTATTGGTACTACAACTAATGTTAAAATTGTAGCAGTAATTAAGCCTCCAATTACAACTTGCGCCATTGGTGCAGTCATTTCTGATCCTAAGCTTTTAGAAACTGCTGAAGGAAACATACCAAATACCATAGCTAATGTTGTCATAATTATTGGACGTAATCTTGTAAGTCCTGCTTCCTTTAAGGCTTCATTTCTAGGTATACCTTCTTGGATCTTTGCCTTAGCTGCATCAACAAGCAATATTCCATTTTTTGAAACCAATCCCATGAGCATTACTATACCAAGTAATGCTGTCATACTTATATCACTTCCAAAAACAAATAATCCTATCATCGCTCCTATTATTGCAAGTGGCAAGGCAAACAGAATAGATATAGGATCAATAAAGCTTTCAAATTGTGCTGCCATAACTAAATATAAGAAAAGAACTGCCAACCCTATTGATTGAATTAAACTTGCTACACTTTTTTGCATCTGTTGATTCATTCCACCAACAGATAATGAAACTCCTTCTGGCAAATTACTTTTAATTTTTTGAAGATATTTATTTTCAAAAGTACCTGTTGAAATTCCTGAAACATTGCAAGAAATTTCAACTTGTGCTTGTTTACCATATCTATGTAACTCTGATAAAGTCGTTCCAACTACTTTCTTGGTTACTTGAGTTAATGGAATTTGAGCATTATTTGAACCTGAAATATAAATTTCATCAAGATTTCCAATATTTTTGCGCTGTCCTTCATCAAGAGATACTTTTACGTTATATCTATCTGTTCCACCATCGTATTTCGTCACGGTTGATCCATTAAATAATGTATATAACGTACTTGCTACATCTGCACTATTAACGCCTAGATCTGCTGCTTTATCTCTATCGACCTCTATTTCTACTTGTGGCGCACCAGATTTATTATTACTGCTTACATCTCTGGAATTAGGGTCTTCTGCCAATTCCTTCTTTATTTTTTCTGCAAAAACTTGAAGTTTTTCCCTATCTTCGCTTACAAGATTGTAAGTTATATCTTTTGAGGTTCCTCCTCCACCTGCAATTGATGAAGCTGATACTGTAACCTTAGCTCCTGGAATTCCGTGTAAATCCGTTCTGAGCATCTCTGCTATCTCTCTTGAACTGTTCTTACGATTTTTTTTATCTATCAACTCTAGTTTTATTGATGTTTTACTTTTACTTACAGCAGAATAAATCCCTTCCACTTCTGGATGCTTACTTTTTATGATTTCTTCCAACTGTTTATTTTTTCGGGAAGCTACATCTAGAGTCATTCCAGAATCGAAATCAGCATTAACTGTTATCTTATTATTATCAGATGAGGGAATCATTGAAAATCCTAAACTCGTAGCTAATATAATACTTGCTGCAAACATAGCTACACAAGCAATTAAGACTAATAATCTATGATTAAGGGTTTTTATCAACAAATGTGAATATTTTTCAGCTAAGCTATCAAACATTTCATTGAACCATTCAAAAAACTTACCAACAAATGTTTTACTTTCTTTTTTCCCACCTTTAAGCATTTTAGATGACATCATTGGTACAAGTGTAAAAGATACAAACAATGAAACTACCATACTGAAAACAATAGTCAAAGCAAATTCAATAAAGTATTTTCCAAGAATCCCTTCAATCATTGCTATAGGCAAAAATACTGCTATAACAGCTGAAGTCGTTGCTATTACTGCAAACCCAATTTCAGATGTAGCATCTCTAGCTGCTTCTATTGGTCCTTTTCCCTTATGCAGATGACTTACAATATTTTCAATAACGACTATTGCATCATCAATTAAAAGCCCTACTGCCAGTGATAATCCAGTTAAAGACATTGTGTTTAATGAAAAGTTCATAATTTTCATGCAAATAAAAGTAGTTATAATTGAAATAGGAAGTGATAATCCACTTATAAAAGTACTTTCCCATTCATGTAAGAACAAGAATACAATAAGAACTGCAAGTACACATCCCTCTATAATAGTTTGATTAACTCCTTCTACTGTACTTTGAATGGCTTTTGAATTATCACTAACAATATCAATATGGACACTTTCTGGCAGAGAAGTTTTAACCTCATTGACTACCTTTTTAACATTTTTAGCAACTTCAACAGTATTAGCACCGGATTGCTTAACTATATCTATACCAATTGATTCATTTCGTTGATAAAAAGCAAGACTTGTCTTATCTTCAATTGCATCTTCAACCTTTGCAATATCTTTTAATCTAATTTCAGATCCATTTTTTTTAGCTATTAGAATATTCTTAAAATCTTCAACTTTTTGTATCTTACTATTTGTACTAATAGCAATTTCATTGTTTACAGTTGAGACTTTTCCACTTGATTGATCAATATTGTCCGTTTTAATACTGTTTACTATTTGACTTGATGTAAGACCATACTGTAATAGTTTACTATTATCTAACTTTACATGAATTTCCCTTGTATCTTCTCCTGATACATCTACTGATCCAATTCCAGAAACTGTATACAATTTAGGTTTTATAGTATTATCTATAATATCTGATAATTTTTTATTATCATCTAAGCCATAAACAGCAATAGATACTATAGATGATGCTGACATATCAATCTTAGAAATAACTGGATCATCAGTATCCGTTGGTAATTGCCCCTTAATGCTTGATACCTTATCTCTAACTTCTTGTGCTGCAATATCAGAGTTTTTGCTTAAATCAAACCCTATAGTAGTTTGTGAAACTCCTTCTGTTACAGTAGAAGTTATAGTGTCAACCCCTGAAATTTTTTGAACTGCATCTTCAACTTTTTTTGTTACCTTTGTTTCTAATTCTTGTGGTGTTGCTCCCCTTTCTGTAACAACAACTGAAACATAAGGCATATCTGCCTCTGGCATATCATTAAGTACTAGTTTCTGATAATTTGTAAATCCTAAAATAGTGAGGGCAATCATTATAACTGTTATAAGTACAGGTCTTTTTATACTAATATTGGCTATATTCATTTATCATCCCTCCTATTTCGAACCTTCTTGCAGTAAATCATCTTTTTGTATACTATTTGTTTGAGATAAATCATCATTTCCACTAGAAGTTACCTCTATCTCATCACCATCTTGCAATGTACCAGTATTTGTACATATTATTTGATCTCCATCTTTTATTCCTGATGATATTTCAACCTTATTATCATATGTTTCTCCAATAGTAACTTTTTGCTTTTTAGCTTTGCCATTATCATTTATGAAAACTGAATAATTACCCTCATTTCCAACTAAAACATTTACTGGCGTGGTAATAACTTGAGTTTTTTCTAAACTTAGAAGCTCTGTTTTAGTATAAACACCTGGATATAATGCCTTATCATTATTGTCTATTTTTATCTTACAATTAAATACTCTAGATGCTACATCCGCTGACAAATCTATATTTTGAACTTTTCCATGAAATACTCGATCACTTCCCCCAACTGTAACTGTAGCAGATTGTCCTATTTTTGTATCACTTATTTTTTCTTGCGGCACTTGTATTGTTGCATATATAGATGATGTATCATTAACCTTTGCAAGTACTGTACCTGGAGATACCATTTGTCCTACATTTATAGCCTTATCACTTATCACACCACTTATAGGTGCTTTAATCACCACATTAGATAAATCATTTTTAAATTTTTCTATGTTAACTTTTTGTGCTTCTATGCTGGCTTTTGATGTTTCAATACTTACTTTTGTTATTTTAATATTTGCATTTCCTGAATTGTAGTCAGCTTTAGAATTATTTAATCTAGTCTCAGCTGCTTCGAAATCTGACTTTGATATAGCTCCACTCTCAAAAAGAGTTTTTTGTCTATCATAATTACGCTGTGAATCATCCAAATTAATTTGAAGCTTTTGCATAGTTATTTGTGCTGAATTTAATTGCTGTTCTGTTGAATTTAGTTGCTGCTCGTTTATTTTTAATTGAGCTTGTGCAGATTTGAGATTATTTTGTATATCTGTATCGTCTAAGGTAACTATAGCATCACCTGAATTTACATACTGTCCATTTTCAATTGTTACTGAAATAACCTTTGCCGATATCTTACTTGTTATCATTCCTTGCTGGTATGCCTCTAAAGTCGCTTTATATATATCTCTTGTATTTTTTTCTACCATTTTTGCTATTTTAACTTCGACTGCTGTTTTGTTTACTTTTACTGCATTGCCTGTATTCTTTCCAGTTGAAGTCATCTTATTTTTTACAACTATAGCACCTATTACTACTAGAATAATAACTGCAAATGCAGCTATTTTTTTTATTTTTTTCATTTTTATAACTATTCCTTTCACGCTTCTTTTAGGGCACAAAACGCCTCGAAATGTTGTTTCTTGGTTTTAAGCAAGTTATTTTATATTCTTTATTTGTAAGGATAACAACTAACTACAAATAAAGAATAATCTTTAAACTCCACTATCCTCATTAAAATGAACACTTTCAATGCCTTTCTATATAACATGCATATGATGATGCTTATTATAACTTTAAACTCTATAATATATCCTTAAATAATTGCTTAATCAGCTTTTCAAGTTCACATACATGTACCTCTATGCCTTTCTATAATTCTAGTAATTTTCACTAATACTAAAAATAATCACTTGTTAAAAAATATATTTATGCTAACTACTTCATTATCCGTACCGATTCGAAATGGAGGTCCCCAAGTACCTACACCAGAGGAGACAATTACATGAGGACTATTTTGATCTTTTTTATAATATCCATAATCAACATCAAATATAGCTTTTGTTATATAATTAATAGGAAATATCTGTCCTCTGTGAGTATGACCACATAAGACAAGATCTATATCCGAATTACATTCCCTAATATTTGAAGGCTGATGATCTAGAACTATAATTGGCAAATCTTTATATTGCACACCTAAACTAGGAATTTGTGATCTTACTTCACCCTGATCTCCAATAGGGCTTGAATCCCTTCTTCCCGCAATTACAAATTTATTATCAATATTGATATAGTTATCATATAAAACATTTACAGATGATTTTTCAAGAAATTCAATCATTTGATTATAAGTTTTCCCTGCATCGTGGTTGCCAATACACGCATATATTCCATATTTAACCTGGATACTCATCAACAATTTTTGTATCTTTTCTGGACTTTCCGCTGCATAATAATCTCCGTCAAAAATATCGCCTGAAAAGCATAAAATATCTGGATTTATACTATTTATTTTATCAACTACTTTGTTAAAATGGTCATAATTATTTATAGCATTCAAATGAATATCGCTAATTAGTGCTATTTTCAATTCACTAATCTCAGATTTCTTTTGAATCTCTACCTCATAGGAATTGAGTTTAATATCTTCCGCATTAACTCTCCCATAGATCAAAGATGCTGAAACTATAAAAAATACAATCCATCCTGTTATTAGAACAGCTTGGCGTTGAAAATCTGGACTCACAAGACCAAATCGGAAACAAAAAAACAGTATTATCATTGAAATTAGAATCGCTAAAAGCAGATAAAAATAAATGCCCATCCAATAATACGAAAACAAGGTGATATACTTTCGTATGGTAAAACTAGCAGGCAGAAAAAACACGATAACTACTGACAAAGCACAAATGGAATAAATAATATAAAAAACAAAAGGGGATAAACTTGGCCACATAGCAAGAATCCATGTCATTGCCTCTTTAGCAATTATGAAATTGGTAAGGCCATAAATAATAAATACACTAAGAATAACTACAATAAATATCATAATTAACCTCTTTCCTTCATTTCATAAACCTTTTTAATCTTATAATCTCACCATTTCATAGTAGCTTCTAATATATCTTACTAACTGAATAAATCTTTATTTTATAATACGTTCTGTTTCTTCCTTTGACAATTTTGAAGATTTTTTATTATAAAAACCATTTTTACTTTTTTCTAATGGAACAAAACTGTCATCCTTGTTATAACAACGTATCCTGAACTTTCATTCATATCTATACTCCTTTCAGATTCTTGTTACAAATTATCCTCAATCCAGTCTAATAAAATCTCTGATGCTACAGCATAAGCCCCCATCTGTGTATGATTCTGTGCGGTTGTATCTTCATCAAACAATAGATATTCCTTTGGACATTTGAGTACATCATACATATTCTTTGCTTCACCGTATGTTATTTCAGCCACTCCATCCATTACAAGCATCTTGCAAGTGATTTGATCAACAATATTAGTATTATCGTATTTCTTTAATTCCTCAATAACTGCATCAACAGTATTCTCTACTCCCTGTTTCCAAGCATAATCAGCAACCATTGTAGTCAGTGATTTAGGAATCATTATTTTGGGAAGTTTCTTACTCTTTCCTAGATTTTCAGAAATACTTTTACCCCAGTTAAGATTACCTGGATCTGTGATGCATAGTTTAATACGTTTTTCAAAAGCAACTGCTCTTGGTGCTAAGAATCCACCAAAGCTCATTCCCATAAGACCTATTTTCTCAGGGTCAATTTCTGGAAATTGCACTGCATAATCTATCACTGGTGTGATAACTTTTTCCCAATCTGGTCTGAATGGAAGTCCCTGCAATCTAAGTGCAAATCCCTGTCCAGGTCCATCAAATACCAGGCAGTGAATACCACGTTTTAATGCTGCATCATATACCCATCTGGTATCTTCTCCCCATGTATCACGACCTGGTGTAAGAATTAATAATGGTGCCTTCTCATCTGCTACAGTAGAACGATAAAAGTGTCCTGGTAGATAAGTATCTTCATATGGAATCTCTACATATCTTCCTGGATATCCAGACAATTCAAGATATTTTTCGTAGCAGCTATGGCTTTCCATACAGTATTCTTTCATTCTATGATCTTCTGGCCTGCTAAAATACATAAGGGCAATTCGATAATAGCTGGATGCTCTTAAATATTCTGCTCCAGCAGATAACTTTTTACCCTTTTCTTCTGCACTCACCGCTCTCTTTTTTAATCTGCTTCCCATATTTGCCCATGCTTCTACCCAACCTTCTTCATCTGCTGATTTCATATGACCAATAACATCAACTATTTCTCCAAAATCTGTCATTCCATATTGAATCAGACCAAATGCATGCTTCATCAGAGCATCCATCATAATCTGATCAAAAATTTTCATTTCAGACCACGCTTTACCGGACATCACATAATGCCCCATATCTAATTTTTGTTTCATCATATCCATTGGACTTGCCATAAATTATTCCTCCTTAAGTTTAGTACTAAACTATAAATTATATTCTATAGTGACTTAACAAATTTTTGTGCTTTTCTAATATCCTTATCATTAGGATGTTTTTTAGCTATCCCACCAATTTTAGCAAAAGGTCCAAATGTATCAAAACCTCTGCACTGATAGCTGCCTAACACTTCAATATTCTTTTTAGCTAAAATCTTCTTTGCAGGCTTTGTATAATCTCTGATTATCACTCCACATGTTGCAATTAAAAATACTTTTTGTCCTTCTCTAAAGTTTGTTTTCTCAATACAATTTAAAATACCTTTATGCATACTTTGGTAAAACACTCCAGATGCAAAACCAATCCTATCATATCCTGATAAATCTACAGATTTATTCTTTGTAATATCTATGAGATTAACTTCTATTTCTTTTGCAACTCCTTTTACTAATTTTTCTGTATTCTGATGATGTATAGATGCATATACTATTACCGTTTTCACTTTTCTGTCCCTCCTAATATTTCAATTTTATAGTATTCCATAAATTGGCTTATTTCCGAAAGAAATTTTCCGATTTTTTCAATATCGTTCTCGTCATAGCCTTCTAAAATTTCTTTTACCCCTTCATGCATCTTCTTGCGAATTTCATTCTGTTCTTGATTGATTTGTTCTCCTTCCTTGGTTAATACCAAATAGATGTCTTTCCCATTGTCTTTAGATTTTTCTTTTTTTATCAGACCTTTTCCCTGAAGTTTTGTAGCCATCTGAGACACTGCTCCTTTTGTCAGACCGAGGATTAAACATATTTCTGACATGTTGACATTTGGATTTTTTCCTATTGTGTCGATAAAATCTAATCCAGCTGAATTTACTGTTATATTCCCTGAAAATGTCACTGATGTATTACGAATATGATTTATTTTATTTGATATATTATAAAAATCTTTCATAAATGATCTCATATATTCTTGTTTCATATTCCGTCCTTCTGTTTAGTACTAAACTATACTTTTTTATTTTAGAGTGAACATTACCTCTTATCTATATTTTTAGTTTAGTGCTAAACTATACTTTTGTCAATACTAAATTTTTATATTTTGCCCTCTATAAAAAACTTTATGCATCTTTAGTATACTATTCCGTTTTTTTGTTCTACAATCTTCCACAATTTATAGCATTAAAATAATCAACAACATTTTATATCGTAGGTTTTATGATGGATGTGAACCTCGTTGAACTCCTATGTGTTCTTTATATTGTAAAACATCTCAACTTCGCGTTATAGACATTAGTAGAAGTTTATCCATACAACTTTTTACTTTAGATATTCTTGATATAAATTAATTTTCATTCTAAAATAGAAAAAAACATGGAGTTGATGCAGAAAAAATTACTGCATTAACTCCATGTTTAATATGACTACTTTATTGCTACGAAGTGAGTTTTTATTTAAATACATTATCAATGTTGTAAAATCCTGTGACACTTATTACTTATAATTAGTGACTGTAGGTTTGTAAAAAAATTTGATCAAAACAATAATTATAAATGGCTTAACTCCGTAAAAATAACTTTCTATTTTTATAAAAAAGTTTGATTAAAACTTGATATATTAAGAAAATTAAGCATTTAAACTTTATAAAAAATATTGATCAAAATATGTCTTTGAACTAAATTAAATTCATAAAAATTCGAATTAGTTTTTTAAATAAATTTTACTATCAGTAAGTTATATAATTCTTAGCATTAATGATATCTTTATCAATCTTTGTTTTTTTATTATAGAAATGTAGAAAATAGCATCTTCGTTTATAATGTCATAATTTCGAGTAAAATCAAAGAAAAAGAGTTAAAATAAGTGTAATCATATAAATTACTATTTGAGTTCCCTAAAATAAGAAAACTAATCCAATGTTATATTTATATTACATTATTTATTGTATTTTTTTAAAAGTATATCCCTTATACTGTTTTCTTTTTCCTAGACAAACAATTGATATATTAGATTGATATAATTTAACTCCAAACAACTCTAAACTTTGTCTTTCTAGTTCTCTTGATGACTCAAATATACCTAAACTTTTGTTATCTTTAAAGATTTCAACTTTTTTTCCATTAGCCTTTCCATTCTTAATGCTAGTCTTTGTAATTTCTTCTTGTACATCATAATTACACCATGATAAAGAATTTCCTCTTTTCAAATACTTTGATATAGTTGTATAGGATAAGTTCATAATCTTTCCAATATCATTAGTAGTCATATTAGGATTGTTTTTTTTATAATCGCAAGCAACTTTCACTAAATTAGTACAAGTAAATTCTTCAACTTTAAGCCAATCAATAGTTGATAAATCAAATATATCAATCAATATACTTTTTTTAATGCTATTTTTAATATATTCTAATTTACTAGGGTTACAATCAATTCTTATAACTTGAATTCCATTTTCTCTTGCTAATCTATCTTTCTCAGAATCAATAAAATTACTTTTTTCTTTTGTTTGACCACTCATATTGTTGTCAGAATTATGCCATTGGCCGTCCATTTCTATAATATATTCTTTGTCATTTAATTTTACATAGAAATCATATCTACCTGTTTTTAATTTATTGTTTAAACTATATTTACACCAATCAAAAATTTTTTCAGTTTCAAATTCTACTTGTAATTGCTCCAATACACTAAACATTATTTTATTAGGTTTTGAAATTGAATCACTGCAAGTACAACCTATTCCATACCTGTAAATCGTAGCTATTTTCATTTTTTTTGATTTTATTCTTCCGCAATCAGGACAAATTGGATATATTTCATCACCTCCACTTTTAGTATACAATTTAGCTTGATCTATGCCATTTAAAAAATACTTAATTAAATTTGGTGAGGTAGTGGGAATATCATTAATACCTTCGACAACAGTTTTCCCATTGCAACATGAGCAACCATTTTTTAATAATGAACTTTCATCAATCCATCCTTCATGCCAATTACATTTATTGCATTTATATTTATACCATTTTTGTTTTTCTATATAACTATTTTTTTTTCTTCCTATACCTATATTCTCTATCAATTATTATGATATCACGTTTATCATCTTTAAAAGTTTGTCCTATGACATATTTAAAGTCACCACTTTTAACACCTATAATTCCACCTATTTTACATTCTAATAAATGTCCAGTAGATATTGGTTTTAGTATTCTTCTATCTAATTCTAAGATTACTTTGTTCTCTCTTTTTATGTAATCTTTAATACAAAAACAATATTTTTTATTTTCATATAATACTTTTAAATATCTATTAATATTGCTACCCCAATTTATTTTACCTTTATACATACCTTCATCATATTTTATTAATTCATCAGTATAAATTGTATTATTTTTGTTCATTTGCAATTACATCTTTCTAAGTATTAATATCATTATTAATACTCATATTGTTATCTTTAGTGAGAGATTGTATAACAAGTACCAAACCCTCACTAAAATTCACTTCCTTTCTTTTTATACTATTTTCTGTGTATAACATATTAATAACTTTGTTGATAATTCGTTATATAAGAAAGATACGACTTAACTGGCACTAAAATTATGATACTTCACCTCTACAAATTGTAACTTGTTTTTTACAATATTTTAAAATATTTCTTTAGTGCATTGACATGCATAAGAAAAAATCTATCCGGATTAGCTTTTAGCATATCTAGTATAAAATCAGCTTTTTCCCAATGTATATTTTGTGTTTCATCTGTTGTTTCAGCTAGTACCCCATCAGCCTCGCAAAGAAATGTATTTAAAATAAGTGAATATGCTCCAGATAAATTTTGAGTAACACAGTATGGCTGAAAACTAATAACTTTATTGCCATTAATACAAGATTGTACACTACACTCTTCTCCATTTATTTTTGTAATAATTAATCCTGTTTCTTCTTTTACTTCTCTACGCAAAGCTTCAAAAACATTTTCATATTCTCTAATCTTTCCAGCTGGGATTTCAAGCATTCCATTTTCTTTACCACCATCTTCCTTTTGTCTTTCCTGCACTAGAATGAATTTTTCTCCGTCTATTTCCTTTTCAATAATTGCACCTACTGCTGGTTTTGCAAACTTTTCCATGCGCTTATCTCCTTAGTTATAAATTTTATTTTCTGAATAGTTGACAAATTACTACTTATTGAGTTATTTATATGAATATTCTGTATTAAATCTACATTGAAGTAATGCCGTTCATTAACAAGTATAGTCCTATTGAATAAATACCCATTATAGATGATATTACAGGTAATATCGTAAATTTACTATCTCTATGCATGTAAAAGTGTACGCCAAATGTAAGAATTATTAAAAAAAACTCAACAGCCCAATAATTAAAAATCATAAATGGAAATCCTATTATGCCAAGTAATGCAACCATAATAATTGTACTTTCTGGTTTTTTTATTTCTTTATTTATTCTAAAGAATAGAACCCCAAATGAAATGCCCAACAAAGCCGAACCTACCCATACTATATCTACTAAATTTATTGGATAATTTGAAAGTTTATCATTAAAAAATAAATATAAAACTATAGACTGTAGAATTATCATTATAGTAACAATAATTGAAATAAATTTTTTCATTAAATATATTCCTCCATCCACGTTTGTCACAATAATTTACAAATGTGATTTAATCATTATGAAAATCATACCATCTGTTATATATTTAAAATTTTGTTTCAAGAACATAAAAGTAGAAGCTAGTATATAAACATAATCAGCTTCTATTTTTCCTTAAAAACCATGAAAATAATTAAGATTATTTAATAGTATATTTTTGGGCTAATCTATCAATAATAGCTTTATCTTTACCAGTATATTGAAAAGATGTATTACTAGGTTTCTTTCCTATATTTATTTTTAATTTACCTTGTTTAATTTCCATTTTTAAATCACCTCAACATAAAAATTCTAGTTTTTTTAGCATTTCTATAATATGGCTCTCGTACCTATAACGATTGTAGTTTTATTATATAACAAAACTATTTTCCTTTGCATCTAAAACTGGGAAAATTGTTTTATGTGAAAAGGTTATAGGGATAGATAATATTGTATTTATAATAGAAAGTGATTTCATGAAGAAACTATCGTATCTTAATTTAATAGGTACAGTAGTTTTTTTAAATAACATTAAGTTACTAATTTTCCTCTAAAAATAAACCCGCATATCATCTAAGAAATATCCTGAATTATTTTTTATTCTTTTTTTGTAATACTGTTGAATATTATTGAAACATAAGTTGTTATTAATATAGTAGTTAATGCATTAGAATTATATATAATCCATTGCGTAATATTAGGAAAAAGAGACTTATTTGATAAAGAAATACCTTTAACTCTTCCTGAAATTAAACATTCTAACTTATTTTTATTACTTCCTTTATTGTTATCTGAATTATTAGGGTTGTTTTCTACCTTTATATCAAAATCATTATTTATCATCTGAGTAGGGTCATCTTTAGCTTGTAAATATTCATCATTATTCTTATATCGCGCTTCTGTTTCTAATCTTTTTATACTTAAGCTAGTTAATGGTACTTGAAGCTGTTGAGGAGTAGAGGAATTAATAAATGTTAAATTAGCTTTGCTGGCAGTTAACAAACCTACATTATCTGATTTTCCAGTAAACCGAAATCTATTATCCACTTTAAAACTTAAATTTGACTTAGTATCTATTGCAAGTCTAAGTGGGAATTTCTCATCCGATGATTGGATTTTCATTATGTTATCCTTTATATTCCTAAGATTCAATGGTGTGTCATTAATAAAAACTGAATATAAATTATCTATACCAAATTGGTCAAATAAAATTTCCATGTTAGGTGCCCCACCTAACTCCCAGGTTATTCCATGTAGCTCATCATCTTTTTTATTATATATATTATGTTTTATGCCTTCATAAATTTCGCCATTACCTACTGTTGCAATATCTCCACTTACTTGAAGATGATTTGTTATTAGTGCATTACGATTGTATATATTTACACAATTATTAAATCCTAGTCCTATATTTCCCGCACATGATACATTACTCCGCTTACTAAAAACAATTTTAAATCCACCTTCCTTTAATTCTACCGTTTTATCATTGTACTGAATTTTAATAGGTAGATAATTACTAATTATTCCTCCACTTGAATATACAAGTTTGGTTTCCCCTCCAATAGATCCAACTACATTCTTAGAAAGATTTATTGAATTTAAGGTTCCATCAAAAGATACCCATGCATCTTTGGGAATTGTATAAAAAATTAAATAAATAAGAGAACAAAATACCCTTGTTGCTACTAACATTTTGACTATTGCATGTACTTTTTTAGAATTAGTATCATTTATCCTAGTTCTTCTTATTTTCTTAGATTTATTTCTTTTTTTCAAATTTATTCTTCGTGACAATATAATTCTCCTTTGTTAGTAAAATATTAATACCATTTTTTATTAATTCGACAATTACTATAGTTTTCCTTTTTACACTTCTATCATTAACAAATACATATCCAAAGTATCTTACTCTTCTCATGGTTACTACCATTCTCATTTAAAATGAATTATGGTTATTTTTGTTTCCTTAAGATTTAATTTTTTTAATATAAGCATATATTCTACTAAATATTTCATGAATAAAATTCTCCCAAGCATAATCTCAAGCTTTATGTTTTCTTTCATGTCTTCAACACCAATGTCTAATTTTTCAGTTAAACCTTGTATTATGTCCTGTTTATTTACTATTGTAATTATAAATATCCTATTGTAAAATATACCCCTCAAACCATAAACATAAAGCTTATATTCCCTCTTTCTTCTACCTCCAGTTTTAAAATCACAAATAAAGTATTTCCAATAGACCATATAAAATAATAAATTTAAAATAAGCATAAATAAAAGAGCTTACAATTAAAATATCCATAAGCTCTTTTATGCCAATGACTTTCCCTATTTTCACGAATATAATCTTTTATCTAAAATCATATTTTCTTCCTCAATGCTTTATATTTATTGTTTACCATAAAAAAATTAATGCTATATAACACAGTATCATAAATCTATTTATAATTTTTTATCTAATTTATAATAATCAACACTTTACAATTCCATAATCTTAAGACTATACCCATTTGCAAATTATTCCACATATTGTACTGCAGCTATTAAATTACGTCATGCTAATATCTAAAATACGTATAAACATTCAACTCTCTTTTAATAAATATAAATTATTTAATATTAAAATTTTTGTTATTATGATTTACCAACACAACTTTATTAAATTCAATATAATAATCATCAATCTTATTTAACGCTTGTCTTAAAACTAATTTTTGTTCTTTATGATTTAAAGTTTCAATTTTTTTGCGTATTTTATCTCTAGTATCAAATAGTTCCTCACATAACCATACTAAATTAAAAAATAATATTTTGAATAAATCTTGATAAAAATATTACTCCTTTACTTTAGTCTTATATTTATTTTTGTAATAAAATTTGATTAAATCATTAATATCTTTCCTATCTATAAATTAGCAATTATAAATAATTTATAAAGTCATTAATATCTTTATCGAAGTCCGTAGTATGTATAGTTAATAATTCTTTCACTTTTTCAATTGTTAAGTCGATTCTATTTTTCATACAAATTGGTTTTTCATATTTTAAATTGCCATCTTCATCATAATATCCATTATAACTATTCCAATCGTAATAACCATCTAACTTCTTAGTACCTTTAACACAATCTATAAAATATTCATGTAAGTCCTCATAGCCAGAGGCTTCCCAACTACTTACATCAGGTAAACAAAAAGTTATATATTCTATTTTAATTTGATTATTATTGACATTCAGCTTTAATATACTAGCTTTTTCCCTATCAAAACTAGATCTGTTTGAAATATCTTTTATGTAAAAAATCGAATCAGAAAACCAAAGAAATCTCTTTCCATAACTCACAAAATCATCTCCTTGTTTCTATACTAAAACTTTGTTGTAAACCTACAGCAACAATATAAATTATCTAATTATGTTTTGCCATTGATCTTTTTCAAAATCAAAAACATTTAAAATCGATAGGATAATTGTTAGAATATAATATAATGATTCACCAAAATTAGGCTCTTCATCGCATGGCTCTCCATGAGCAACTTTGTTCCTATATGTCTCTATTTTTTTAAACTCTATTTTGTATATATTACACAATTGTTGGAAACTAGGATTATTGCCTTTTATATTAACCTCACTCATTATGTCTTTTAATTTTTCTACTAGTCTTCTATTATCTCTACTGCAATTTTTTATCTTATCTTGCAGATAAATTTTAGCCTCTAAGTATGCTTTGTTATCATCAACATATGTATCTAAAAATCTTTTATAATTCATTAAGTAGTAGTCTAAAATTTCTCGAATCATATCCTCAATAAAATTGTCTAAAGATGCAAATATATTAAATAAAGCCATCCTGTAATTATTGTTTACATAATTAATACAGCCTTCTACTAGGTAATATACCCAACTTGGAGTATTAACTTCATTTGCTAAACCAGTGACACTTAATTTAACTTTAGTTTTTAATGCAGAGTCTATGTCCATTAATGTTAGTTCTGGCTGAAATCCTGGTCTTGTATATGTTCCCTTAATTGAAATTTTGCCACTATAATTGTTAAAATAATCCATATAAGCATCTATTCCATAATATGAACCTTCTGTTATATTACCTAAATAGTCTTCAAATACATAAGTTATATCAGAAACATCAGTAATAAGTGAAAAGTGATTAATATGAAGGATATCATATATATTAATAGGATGATCTTCTCTAACATCATCATTTGATTCAATGGACGTACTAAATTTTAATTCTTCAGTGACTATATGTGGAATTATTTGATTTATTATTGTAATAGGATCTTTTTTTAGCTTATTTATGATATCTTCTTTATTTGCATACGATCCTCTTAGAAGGATTAAATTTGTATTAACTTTAGTCATATAAATACGTTCTAATTCAGATTTTGTAACATTAAATATTTCTTCTTTTACATTCATTTTCTTTCCACCCCCCAATTAATATTTTTTTCAATAAGTATTTATTTTTTGATACCTATATAAATTATACAAAGCATGTCCATCTAATTCAAAAGTTGTACTATTTCCTGTAATTTTTCCGCACAAAGTATTGTACCTATTGGTGATTCTTTGCCTTCATTTTTTCATACTTACTTAGCAACACTAAATATAGTTTCACCTGACCTATATTATGCGCAACTATGCATAATATAAGCCAAATAATATATTGTTGAGTTTGATAGATCCACTACATTTTATCAAAGGAGATCTTTTTTTCTGCTAACGGCTGAAAACCTTTTAAAACATGTAGTATCCAAAATATAAAACAGGTTCCCTTTTAACTACAGCAAATTAATATCTATATCTGAGTTTTCATTTGATTCAACTATTTTTAGTTTATATCCTTTTCTTTTTATGGCTTTTCTTAATCTCTTACATTTATCCCATTGGTTAAACCATGAATTTTCAGGTAATAATTTTTCGATTTTATCCCATTCACTATTTGGAAAGGTTTGCTTTGCGACACTAGAATAAATCATTTTAAATACAAAATTAACATTATGCAGAGGAAATATAGTACTTGACTGCAGAATAATAGGAAAATAAAATAATGCCACCTTCATCTTATCTTCATATGTTAATTCATTGATATTGATCTTATCAAAAATTGATACCAGCAATTTTTCATTCATCTTCAGGACAATGTTAGAAAAAAGATTGATAATCTCAAGCATCAGAATCAATTGATAATTATCAAGTTCCTTATATTTTGTTTCTATAATTTTCATACAATATTGCTCATGATTTTTACATACTTCTTTAATTGATTCAGGGTTTTTACTGGCTAGAGTTCTAATACCTAATAAATAATCAAAAAAAACAATAACTGATTTTTCACCAAACAAATCAAATAGTTCCCTACCAAAATCATATATACTATTATTTAAAACTACAAACAATATATAATCTTCCAATTCAACTCTTTTGGTTTGTATTTTTAAACACTGTAAAATCTCTTCTTGAAATACTTTGGGTTGATACCATATTTTTACACATTGAGCCAAATCGGGGTTCAGCATTACCAGCCGGCTACACATATTTAATTCCATGTTAGTAAAATCATCAAACATTTCAAGTGGAATTGTTTCTGCGTATATTGTTAGCACATTTTCCCCAATATTGCCAATATCACTTTTTGCTAAATACCTTACTAATTTTTGGGAATTAACTTTATCTGTCATTAATCCTATATTTATTAACACTTTGAGTTGTATTGGGTTAATTGAAAGCCAATTACTATCAACGAGATACAATAAAATTTTCGATGAATCATTCTTACTACCCCATTCACAAAATTCATCATCTATATAGAGATCTATAAATAGACTGCCTAGTTTTTCTTTTTCAATTGTTGGAAATATCTTTTGAATAATATTCAATCCTTCAGCAATATCTATACATCTCATTTCTGCTCTAGCACCAACATATATTTTAACAAACTGTGCAAAATATTTGCTTTGTAAATATTGTTCTCCAAATTTGTTTCTGAATCTATTAAAGTTTTCCCAAGAATCTCCAACCTCAAATTCACATGATTTATCTATCCAGACAGGAAAAGCTCTTATGGAACTAATTTCTTGAAGAACTTTACATTCATTTTCCGTTCTCAATACATTATTGATAATATATTTTGGTACAACTTGTAGATTTAATGTTTCGGTTTCAAACTTTCTAATCGCTAATGAACCTGTTGAAAATGAAAATCCTTGTTTCATATCTTTGTTATGTCGAGTCCAAAGATATATCAATTCTTTTGCATAATAATTTGAGTTTTCCGCCAAAATAATCGAAGGCGATTCATTTCCCCATATAGCCCAAATCAGATATTTTAGTTTTGTATTATCCATAGACAAAGTATTAATATCTTTTTCTGCTTTTATCAATACCTGTTTAGTATACCTTATGAAACCTTCTGAATTATTTGGCCTGATAAAAATATTAATCAACTGATTGATATTTGCTCCTATTGCACATAGATCCCTTGGTTCTATAAGCACTGACTGTGTCCACACACATCCCGGTCTCTGCATTTCATAAGCATACCAGGTATAGCTTAAAACAGCTTTGTTATCATCCGGTAAAAAGTAACCAGTATAATATTCCTCAAATCCACTTTGAATTTCAGGACCTGATAAATCACTTAAAATTTCCATTTTTCGTTTTGATTTTTCCGATAAATTTATAGATGAAGCGATTAAATGATGCCCATTTGCATATCCATGTAAAGATTGTTCAATTAAAATTTGTCTATTCAACATTTTCTCCACCTACCACCTTATAAATAGGCAATGTAATATCATGACTAATTTCTCCACAATTGCTTTCAACAACTATTCTTTTCATAGGTTCATCTATATTTAACAAATCGTCTCTAGATTCTAATTCTCCACCTTGTGCACTTACTCCCCAGAAACTTGTTAGGAATATATTATTAGATTTTAAAAATTGCCATAACATATTCATTTCTTTCTTTATATATTCTTCCGGTGTTAGCTTAACTTTTAAGTTTTTTGTTAAATCCCACGCTGATAGTACAATACCAAGATTAGAAACTTTGTTGTTTTTTATTAATTTTACAAATTGTAAAAGTTCAATTACTTGAATTTGTATTGGATCATCTTGCTTAGGATTACGTACTGGATAATTCCTCTCACCCATTTCAGCCTTATCTTGTAAGGGAATAGAATCATTAGGCATGTCTGTAATAAAAGTGATTCCTTTTATATCATTAACATTTATAAACATCAATATACCATCTGCTGATCTAATATATTCAACTAGTTCATCTGAAATTTCTCGCTTCTCATATTGATTTTGAAAAGTTTCTCCAGAAAAGTCAGGGAATCTTAGATTGAAAATATTTTTGTTTTCATCAATAATATCTATTGATATTTCAGTTTCTTCATATCCTAATTTAGTTCTATCTAATTGGTCTGCATTAACCCATCTTTTGCTAAGATCTGCTAAGTATTTTGCATTGCCTATTGTATTTAATTTTATTCTATTTTGCATCGATGCATTGTTTAAAGAATACCATAATGCCGCTAAATATGTAGTCTTACCTGCATTAGGAAGTCCCATTATATAGCATCGTTTTAAATTATCCATTACTATCACCTAAAAGCTTTTCATAGAGTTTATCAAACTCAGATTTAACTTTTCTTTCTCTTTTATTATTTTTAAACGATAAAACTATACTATTTTGTGGGGTGGACCACGAATCCATTAATTCTTTAATTCCATGTCCCACCTCAAATATTGTATTATCATTCGGCATAGCAGCAACATTATAAAAATTAATTTCATTAATATATGATTTTAGGCGTTGTTCTAGTTCTACTTTCACTCTTGTAGTAAATGTTTCTACAGATGGATCTTTCAATAAGATTTCTTTAATAATATCATATTTACTAGTTACTACTTGTAAATTTGTGTGAGCAGTATAAAGCCCTGCATCAAATATTGTTCGTAACAACTGTGCCATCTCTTCAAATGCACCATTTCTTCTTCTTTTATCAGCTAATAACTTTCCATCGAGAACAGCTATAATGTAATCTGCTGATTTAATAAAATTAAAATCTTTCTTCATTGATTCGATGCTAGCTATATGATTCTCGAAATCTTCACCAGACAGGTCTGCAAAAAGAAAATTTATATACTTATCGGTTTTACAATTCCATAACTTTAAGTGTAAAAAAGTCTCTTGCGATCCACGGCTAGTTCTAGGTGTAGTGGATATATTTTGTTTTGACTTCGTTCTGGTATAATATGATCTTTGCTCATAGCCTTGTAAGGTTTTAGAACCGGCAAAGTAATAGTCTCCAACTACATCATTCTGAAACATCTGGTACAGTGTTGTTTCAATGGTCGTTTTTCCGCATGCAGACGGTCCGATAAGAATAATGATTTTGGTATTTTCTGATGCTGTTATTTCATAAGTTTCTCCTAAAGTAAGTGCTCTCCCTGATGGTAACCGACGTATTCCCTTTTTTTCACTATTAGAAAGCTCCTCATCAGTAATATCTCTATCACTTATATCAGTTTCTATATCATCATTAATAAGCTTATTTATATTTTCATCATTTTCAACTGTAGGTTTAATATCCATAACTATTCCTCGCTTATATTATCTTTAACTAATAGACATTCCAAATACATTTGATATGACCAAGTCAGTGGATCACTCTTCACTTCTTCTACATTAATTTCCATTACTTTTTGATATGCATATTTCCAAACGTTTTGTTCACTTGTCTCTAATGATTTAGAAATAGCTAGCAAAATTGGTGTATTTTCTCCATCTCCGATTATACTATAATCATTAAGTAACTGTTTCTTCCAATCTTCATCCAACAAATCTATAATTTCCACTAATGTAATATTGTTTTTATCTACTTTGCAGTGTCCTAACATCTTCCTTAAAAAAGCTTTTGCAGCATATGGCCCGGGAATCAGTTTAACTAAATCAGCTAACTCTTTACCAATAACAAGTGATATTTGATTTTGATTGACCTTCTTATTTAACTGCTTTTTCAAGTCATTACTCCACTCTCCGAATAACCAAGACAAAATATCAGAGTCTTCTTTGTAAATTTCTAATGACTTTTCCATGTTTTCTTGATTGTTCTGAAGTATATTAAAATTTGATACTATCTGACCAAGTGTTTTTGAAAAAGCAATAATACTTTCTGGGGTAAATGTTCCTGACTCCAAAGTTTTGGCTAATTCACTTATACCTTTATTCGTTATGTACCTCATACTGTGCTCGGTTTCTGATTTTCTTATGTCAGTGGCTATATCATCTAGTTTATCAGAAACAATATCTATGACCTCTGGAATAATACTTTCTTGCTTGAATAATGCAATACACATAATGGCCAACACAATATTAGTTACTTGTATGTTTTTTTCTAGCAATTCCATTAATGTCGCCCCAGCAAGCATGGATATTTCGCGTTCATTCTCATATAGAAACGTCATATCTCTATTACTGTATGATTCAACAAACTCTGCTTTAAAAGCTTCCTCTGTTGGTAATCCAAAAAATAACTTGGTCAATTCTAAAACATTAATGTCTTCATTCTCACAATACTCTTGCAAACTATCCCAACGATTCTTCAATTGCTCATGAGTTGGATCTAAGCAAACAAACTTATACCATTCACAAAACTTATCTTTCATAGTTTTCCTCCCTTTTACTTCTAATCATTTATTTTGTTCCATAGCTCATACATTTTGTTTCCCAATTTAGCTTTGTTAATTATTTTAGTTATTATATCGGAATACCGCCTAGCTCTATCGTCTTCCTCTAGCAAATCAAGTTCAATTAGAATCTCAGTCTGCCTTATATATGAGAGATCAAAAAATTTATACGCCAATTCACGTTCATTTATCTGAACTTCAGATTCGTTACTGTTCTTTTCTTTCCATTCTAAATTAATATCTTCATTGTTTTGTTCTTTTTTTAAAAATATATCTGACAAGTCTTTTTCTCTTTTTTCATCAATATTCAATATATGTTCAATAAAATTCTTACCAGCACAAAGGTCTACGTCTGGAATAAATCCATCTCTATGTTCAGCCAGTGTTCTTGGGTAAATCAGTATTTTAATTATTTTTTTATTATTAGACATCACGCATTCTATTGTTATCCAATTATATCGTGGATTCCAGTCATCGCCTCTAACAGGTTGTGCTGCACCTGATTTGATAATCACATTATCTTTTGTTAATAAAACTGATTGTGTATGCTTATGACCATATAATTGTATATCTACTCTTCTATTCATCTTTGTTTGAATATCCAAAAGAAATTTCCAACACTCTGGTGGGTGATGGCATAATGACATCATAACCGTGTCTTGTTCTCTGTTGGGAATCTGTGCTTGTCCAATATACATTAATCTATTATCTTTTGGGTATTTATGATCATCTGCATTAGAAAGAAAACATGAATTTATCCCTTGAATCTTAAGTTTCATATTATAATCTAAATTAAAGGTATGAGTCCAATTAATCATACCTGAATGTGTATTACACCCAAACATACTTGCAAAATTATTATATTCTTGAGTTGTCTTAAATAAAAGATCATTATAACAAACATCATTTATATAACTCTCAAATGCCCTATCTGTTTCATCTAGTGATTTTATACCATCTAATCGGCACTGTGCTTCGTATACAATGGAGCTTTTTCTAGGTATATTTTGATCAACATCATGGTTTCCCGGTACACAATACACTGAACTTTTACTTATATTAAACAAATTTGTTATTTCTTCTAAGAATTTTCTAGCTTTTATATACTCTTCCCTGCTTCCAGAAAACGCTATATCCCCACCCACTAAAACTCCATCAATTCTTTTTAAATTCTCAGTTGCATTAATTCTTATATCTGTAAGAAGTACATCTCTTAGATCACTATCAATATCAGCCGAATTCCCACTAGTTTTTACAAAATGAATATCAGATAAGTGTATAAAAGATATCTTTCCCATCTTAGCATCACCTCATTTCTTTAATTATGTATAGATAATCTATTACCCAATCTAAAACGTTATATTTACATAATTCAACAAACATTCATAATTATCCTTTATATTTCCTTAATAAAAACTGTAATTATTGGTATACTATTATAATATTTTCCATTAAATTCATGAAACTCGTCATATTTTATATATGATTTAAACTTTTAATTGGATATTACATAATTAGTAAATAAACTCTTAAATAACAAAAGACATTCTTCCCTATTCGTATTTCGATAGAAGAGTGCCTTTATCCTTTTAATCTATTACATTTGAATATGTTAATACCTATTTGCTCATTGTAACTAAACATTAATGTCTGTCCTAACTTCTTCATTATTTAAATTTCAACTAGTATGATACTTTTCTACTGATAGAAAATATGTGCTTTCCCAGTCTAATGTAATTCTATTTGAAGCTTTATTACTTTTAAAATATATATTAACAATCGATTTATCATTTTCCTCAAAAGCTCTCCTATCCATGTTAGCCTTGCTTTTTCTCCTTTTGAAAAAGGCCAAACTTTTATCTTAACCGCTTCCTTGCTCATGTATCTCATTGTTATTTTCTACATTAATATAATCCAAAATTTTTTCTTTTATTTTTTCAAAATCCTCACCCCTAATAGCTGCAGTTCTTTGTATCTTCCAAATCCTTATATCTTCATCGTTTTTCAATTTTCTATCTATTATCTTTTTACATCTTCTTATTTGAAATTCTTCTACTGTTTCTGTTATCTCTTTTAAATATTTTTCTGTTCTTGGCAACCTATAAATGTTATTTACTAGAGTCGTAAGGATTCCTAAAGATCTTCCTATACCAAACTTTGTTATTCTTACAGGAGTCTCTTCACTTAGCAATTCCTTATATTTATCTTTTATCAAATCAATAATTTCTTCATCTCTTTTAATCCAATCCACTTTTTTATTGCCTTTAGCAACTTTATTTTTGTTCATCAAATTTCTTTGTAACCACTCTTTATCGTTTCTATACAGATACATATACTCTTTTCCACACATTTCTCTTATTTCAGTTCTTGTTGATGTTGGATTTTGAACTACAATTTGCAAAATTACCTCTTTATATTTTTCTAATATATTACTATTCCCTATTTTTTCTTTAACTTCTACATTTACCAAACTTCTATGCCTATTAAAATAATTTACTCCTAATAAAGCATCAAATTTCAATATAGTTTTAGGATCACAGCACATAAGTCTTGCTAATTCTCTAAGCCCATATCCTTGTCTTAAATATTTTTTTAACTTACTTTCCCATAGACCTCCAAAGCTTTTTATCCTACCTATCTTATACCTATCATTCTCATGATTATCAGGGCCTTTTCTCGAATACATAAAACCACAATCACATTTGAAAGTTCCAACTGGTAATCTAGTTTTATAATCTGATGTTATTTTTAAATCCGTTACTACATCCATTTTATAATGATCTGCTACCTTGTTTAAGCATGGCCATGGACCTGCTCCAAAAGGGTTAAATTCTTTATTTATCCCCTTAAAAAATTCATTTATATCATTAACTAAAAAATTTATTAATAGCAAATGTCTTATTGGGTGTACTGTTCTACTTAAATCTCTAGTAACTACTCTAAGCCAATTATACTCATTATAATTATCTATACTAGATTCCATTAATTCTAAAAACTGTTCACCATAAAATGCTATGAACTCTTCATATAACTCGTTTTGTTTTATTCTCTTACTTGGAGTAGTTAAACCTTTTTCATATAATAAGTTCTGATATTTTTCCAATACTTTTTCTTTAGATATAAAATGTAAATCCATCTGCAATAGGTTATATGCATCCTTTGATATTTTAAACAACTTATCTTCATAATTTTTATTAGCTAAATTTATGCTTCTTAAATCAAGTAATTTTTCATTTAATCTTATAAATTCAATTCTACTAGAGTTAGTTTTATCTATAACATATTTCTTCAATTTGACTCCATGATGAGGACATACATATATACCTTGCAACTGATGTTCTCTATGAATATACGCTTCTTTATATGTCTTTAATTCATTACTAGCACAACATGGACAGTAGTATATTCCTATCTTTTTGCATATACTTCCTGATACTAAACCTAATTTTGTATAAATTCCTTTACCATCCTTACATTTTATTTCCTTGGTGAGTTCTCTTTTTCTTTGCATTGGTAAAAACGGGCTATAAAAAGGAAAAATAGTATGATTGTCTATAATATACTTTGCCGTATATTTTCCTCCTAAATTTTTAGCCAATGTATTTATGTTGCTTCCTATCTCTAAACTAGGAATTGTATTCCTGTTGCCAAACGTCTCTTCTAAGGTATCCCTACAATCTAAGTTCCCTGTATAATAGTGATATCTTGCAATTGCTGAATATACAAGTTCATCCTTGTATGGGTCTGTAAAAAAATGCATTTTATTTTTCTCCTTTTTAAATACATTTATAACCACCCATTCCATTTTTATACTATATTTTACTTAATTATTTTCTTTAAATAATCATCAATAATTTCATTAATTTGTTCCATTAATTCATTTGATATTTGTTTTTTTAATATGCCAGTTTTACCTATTATATAAGATTTTGTTGTTTTAATTTCATTCTTATATAGTTTGTCACAAAAAATTTTAACTCTTCTTAATCTGAATTCATCCACGGTTTCTAATATTTCATCAAAATATTTCTTTGTTTTAGGTAAATTATGAATACGTGTATATAATTTAAAGTTCAAACTATCTTCAATAATTGATAATGTTATTCTTTTAGGTTTTTCTAAAGAAATTAACTCTTTATATTTTATTTTTACACTCTTTAAAGTTTCCTTATCTAACTCTTCATAACTTATTCTATTTAAATTTAATTTAAAACGTTTAGTTGGTTTTGGTAAATTATCTTCTAGCCACTTTGGATTATTGTTTTTAAACCAACTAACTTGCTTTTTCAAGTTTAGACGAATATCCTCCCTTAGACAATTTGGATTTGATTTCATATAATTGATGATTTGGTTGCTATATTCAATGAAGTTATCTTTTTTTCTTCTTTGTGCAACTTCTTCTTGAGTTATAAATCCCTGTCTCTCTATATATCCTTTAACATAGACTTTAGAGCATCCCATCTTTTTAGAAGTATATGATACATTATAATTGCTTTGCTCTAAGTGCTTTACAAACTCTATTTTCCACTTTTCTCCTCTTTCTATTACTTTACTTTTTCTGAACATATCTTCTTCACTTATATCTCGTCCAGTTCTAGTATATACGTATCCACATTTACATTTAAATATTCCTTTAGGGATATTTGACCTATAGCCATTTTCAATTTCACATTTATCTATAACTTTTTCTAAATAATGTTCTGAAATCGGATTTAAGCATGGCCAAGGTCCTTTTCCAAAAGGGTTCTCATCTTCTTGAACTTTAAAGAACATCTTTATATCATCATTAGTTAGAAATAAAATAAGTAATATATACCTTAGTGGATTTACAACACTTCCTCTATTTTGAGCAATATTTCTAATCCAATTTACTTTAATATCATTAATTTTTGAGTTTAACAATTGTAATATAACATGTCCATAATATGAAGAAAAATCATTTATTAACTTATTCTGTCTAATCTTATTTTTATGAGTAATATAATTTTTCCTATTTAATAATATCATTAATTTATGTTTTATATCTTCCACGCTGTACTCTAAATAAGGTAATGTTAAAATAAAGTATGCAGCTTTAGCTATTTTTATTAGCATTTCATTAATACCTTTTTCATAAAACATTGGTTTAATCGAATTCAGTCTATTAATATCTAATCTTATGAACCTAGAGCTCGGCTCTACATTATATTCTTGCAACAAACATCCATGTTTATGACAAACCATCACCCCTTGCAATTGATGATACGTGTGAAAATACGGTTCTCCAAACATGCTTTCATCACTTTTTACGCATTCTGGACAATACCTATATCCTTTTATAGTTTTAATATCTCCTGTGGATATACCTAATATATGATATATTGCAGAACTTCCTTCAGATTTCATCAAATTTATTACTTCTATTTGTTTACTTTTAGTTATAAATGGTAAATATAAGGGAACTACTGTATGATTGTATATAAAATAATCAGATGTATATGTTTTATTACTTAATTGTTTCTCAAGATAACCTAATCTGGAAGGAAATAATTTAAATGATGCTATATCTCTTTTTCCAAACAGCTCCATTAGGGTATCCTTCTTATTAACATTGCCAATATAATAGTCATATCTTGCACAAACACTACTAATTAACTCCTCAGGGTATGGATCAGTAAAAAAATCAATCATCATTATTTACTCCCTTATTTTATTTACTCTGCTATTAAAAATTCATCAATTGGATTTTTAATATACTCATTTCGTTTTAATACTTCATATGGATGTTCTTTAGTTTTTATTGCTTTATCATATAAAGACAATAATCCAACTTCTCTAGGTTTAATCTTTTCCTTCAATTTGCCACTTTTTATTTTTTCATTAAGTTCCATTGCTTCTTTTATTGCCATAATCTTTATATCGTTATATTCCTTATTTATTGGCTGTTTCTGTACTAATTTTTCAACCAACTTCTTTATTTGTATATCATCCAAACTATCAAATATGCCTATTGAACATAAATCTATTACTAGACCTTCTATAACACTTCTCCTCTTAAGGTCTATAGTATTATTACGTTCTCTAAATAGTTCTTCTATTCTTCCAGTTAAATCAATATCTTTTCTATAATTAAAAGCTATATCATCTAAATTTATTGAAATATCTCCATATCGTCTTATTGCATATATATCATTATCTCTAAGAGCCTTTATCATGGGTTGAATCATGGAAAGATCTTCTTTTGCAGTACTTCTTAACATTTCACATGTTATCTTTTCTTTTCCTTCACTTAATGCTCTTTCCTGTGCTAGTATAAATATACTAACTGCGACTACGGTTATTCCTTGGCACTCATCATAAAATGCATTCCTTATTTCATCTGATAAAACAGTATTTTCTTTCAAGCATTGAAATTCCCACAAAGTTTCCAAGAAAAAGTTCCATTCAGCACTTTCTTTAGTCATTCTATCCCATATTACTGATCCAACACTTCCTGCTCTTCTTGCTTGTCTAAAGTTAGTAAACATTTTTTGTGCCTCATTTGTACCTATAAGTATGGTTGGAATACCTACAATATTGCTGAGAGTAACAAAAAAGTTCAACATTTCTTCTCTATCTTCTTTAGAACTAAGTAATTGCTGAATTTCATCAATTACTAATACCCCCATGCCATACATACTAACCAAGGTGGTCATATGCAATATCATTGAAGATGTGATTTTATTAGTATAGCCAAACTTCTCTAAGTATCTTGTACCCAACAAATCATCTATAGCGCTAAAAAAACTTTTACAAAGAGCTGGTAAACTTCCATCATAAGAACAATCTATTTTAAGCCACACTATTTGCGTTCTAGTAAAATTTTCACCTTTATATTGTTCATGCTTTATTATTTGTGGATACATCAATAAAAGCCTTTCAATAGCTGTGGTCTTTCCAATTCCTGATATTCCTATAACTAATAAACTATCAGCTGTAGATCTAATATGACTCATCTTTTCATTAACATTTTTTATATCAGAACCCTCATTTCTTAATTCATTTAATATTCTTAATCTTTCCAAAAAAGTTTTATCCAAAGGATTCCTGGCCAAATATCCACGTCTAATTAATACTGATAATTTTCTTTCTACCCTAATATGCTCTGGTAAAGGTTGAACAAAATTTTTAGCTCTTTTTATAATATGATACCTTAAGTTTGATGGTTTAACTTTATCATTATCTGTAATTATTGGTATTGATGTGAATCTATCTATAACCTCATCGTCAGAAAATATATTTGGTAATGCCTCTATAAAAGGGTTTTCTTTGTATTCCTCTATTTCCTGTTCCTTATAATTAGCCCTTTCAACATCACCTTTTAATATAATTATTCTTTCATTATTTTTCACGTCTCTCATCTCTTTTCTTTTTAATCATTTCCATTATTCTACTGTTACCAATATTACTCTTTTTCTCTAATTTCTCATTAATCTTAGGTAAGCTAATTACTTCTGAAATCTTATCTGAACTTTTTGCTTCTTCTTCAATTCTAAAACTTTCTTTTTCTCTATTAAATTCTTTTTCAACCGCTCTATTATCTTTTATACCTTTAACTCTCTTACTTTTGCTCATTCCATAATCTAATTCTTTTGATTTTGCTATTTGAGCTTTTTTAACTATTTTTCTTATTTCATTATCTATATCAACATTCAATTGATTTTGGTTACTCTTTTGCATTTCTTTCAATTCAGAAATAAGTTCAAAATTCAATATAATCTCTTCTAAGATACAATCCTTATATTGCTTACTTTTTTCTAAAAGATAGCAAGACTCAAAGGCTCTACCATCTTTATGTAGTATATATATATTATTCATATTTCTAGGATCATAAACTATTTCTTTGCTCCTCACTTTCGATTTAATAAACCACTGCTCTTCTAGCGCCTTTTTTGACCCATAATATAAGCCTTTGAATTTAATACCTGCTCTAGAAACACTTGCTTTACCTTTTGGAAGAATATTTAGCCTTAATATTTCCCTATCAACAATTCTTAATCTTCCTTTTTTATTCTCTATTCCCCAATTCCATAACTGTAATGGTGTGGCAACTACATTATCTATTAACATTTCTTTTTCTATTGGATATTCATTAATTATTTTTTTGTTGTGATGTATAACAAGATTAATAAATATCTTCATAAATTCTTCTAAAGTAAGAGTTGCATCTAATCTATAATCAGCATCTCCTCTTTTCCTAAATTCTTTTTGAATTGCACCTGGTGTCATATGTTTCAACTTTATATTTAAAGTTCTGAAGTATCTTTCAACAATTCCTTTCAAATCACCTCTATAAGGTGGTGTGTTTTCAACTTTAATATTTAAGTTGTTAATTAAATTTTCTACTGAATATCCTTCAAATTCACCTCTATCTGCTATTAAAATATCTGGTAGGTGGTGTGCAGGCCACTGTTCTTCATTGATATTTATGCCATAACTTTTACAAAATTCTACCTTGTCAGATATCATATTATCTAATGCCATCATTGCACCCATCCATGATGGGCCTTCTAATCCTGCATAAATACCTGTTACAAGCCTTGAAAATACATCAATTATTGCATATACTACTGGTCTTCCTATTATTCTATTCCTATCTAATGAACTAACCAAATAAACATCCGCAACTGTAGCATCAACTTGAAACCGAGTACCTGGACCATTTGTTTCAATAGTTGAATTACTTAGTAATTCCCTATTGTTTAACTCAAATTCCTTAATTCCATCTCTAAAAATAATATCTTTTTTAGGATCCTTAAATTTTTTAAACCAATAATAGAATTGATCATAAGTAGGTATTCTATCTTTATCCCAAACAATAAAATCTTTTTCTCCATTTTTAATGATAGGATCTGAAAAAAAATGTGTTAAAACATAATTATAAGTTTCAACAAGGCTTATTTTATTACTGTCTCTATAACATTTCTCAATTGCTAATTCAAACTGCCTTTTTATATCTTCCGTAACGTTTATACCTATAACAACATCACCATTAGCATCAACTCTTCTAGGTTTACCTATCTTTTTATCAGATAGCTTTTTTTCTTTTCCTTTTCCTCCTAGTTTTTTATAATCAGGAAGTAATGCATTTTTACTCATTCCTCTTTTCCAGAATTTACTGAATATTCTTTTTAAAGTTATGTCTGCCATGCCTGAAATCTCAGATATATCTTGTATAACTTTAGCTCTTGTTTTTGACTTTAAAATTTCTAACAATCTATTTTCATATACATCACTAACTATTTTCCAATAGGAGTCTCTTTTTTCCCTTTCCAATTGAGATATGCTATTCTCGTCAATACTTTTTAAATATGGATCAGAGATTTTAACTAATACATTATTATCAATTTCTTCTTTAATTTTACTTAACTTTTCCCATTTAGGCATACAAAATTCAATATCTAAACTAACAAAAGCGAATTCGTCTTTAGGTTCATCAATGTAAATTATTCTTATTCTTTCACCCACATCATCCATATACTTATAAACTGTGTTTTCAGATATCATAACGTTTTAAACTCCTTACTCAATGCATCATTTGAAATTTCAACATCAACTTTTTTATCAATATTAATTGATTCAGTTATATCTATTTTAATTACTTTTCTTGCTAATAAATGTTTAAATAAAGATATTCCTGTTCCCTTCGGTAATGACATATCTCTATCAAATAAAGATGATACTACTCTAACAGTTTCTGTTGAATCAATTATTCTTCTTATATATTCTAAAACCAAATCTGTAACTTCTGTACTTTCAATATTAGAAAACGAATCTAGCATGTCTATGTTATAATAGCTGTTAAAAAAAATTATATTTTCTGCAATTGTTTTATTTATTTCATCTTCAGTAACTATAGCCCAGCTTATACCTCTTCTCTCCCAATAAATGCGCTCAATTTCAAACTTTTCTATAATCCTTCTATTTAAAAGATCATCTTTGCTTTTAATAGTTCTAGCTACATCAATTAGATTTTCATCTTGTTTTATACTTATAAAAAAATCTGTTGTCATAACTATGTATTCACCTGTTTTTCTGTTTTTCGGATGTTCTATTCCTAATTCCTTTGCAATACTTAAAGTTTCTGACAGTGGTTGCAATGGATACTGCTCTTTTATATCCAGTACATAATCAGAATATTCCAATAAATTCAGATAATTTCTTTCCATATCTGATAACACATCATGCTGCCGTCCTGTCTTTATACCCTTAAATCTTGAACTTCTTCCTTTTGATCCTAAATCTTGTATCTTTATCCACGGCTTATATTCTTGTCCACTTCCAACGCCATATCCCTCTTTAATTCTTTTATCAATATCAAGTTTTCTAGCCCTTTTTGCCATTTAATCACTCTCCCTTTTTATAAAAAAACGCACATTCTCACCTTAGTGAGAATGTGCAGTTTAATTAACATATTCTGTATTTCACTTTCAAGCTATATACTACACATCTCAAGCATAGTATTTACTCTTTTCTTCAATTTTAATCAAAGTTTATTTCAAAATTTCAATATTTTTTTCAAAGTTTCATGATTTTTTACGAAATTTCAAAGTTTTTTACAAACCTACAGTGACAATATTAATTATAATTTGTGACAATATTAATTATAACTCACAAGCATATTAGTAAAAGTTAAACAAATTATTCAACTGTAACGCTTTTTGCTAAATTACGTGGCTTATCAACATCGCAGCCTTTTTGTATTGCCATATAATAAGATAGTAATTGTAGTGGAATTACAGATATTACTGGTGCTAATATATCCTTCACTTCTGGTATATATAATGCTGAGTCTACAGTTTTTTCTATTTCAGTATGACCTTCAAATGCAATACCTAAAACATTAGCTCCTCTTGTCTTAACTTCCTTAATGTTACTTACCATTTTGTCATACAACTTTTCTTGAGTAGCTCCTGCTATTACTATAGTTCCTTTTTCTATTAAAGCTATAGGACCATGTTTTAATTCTCCACCTGCATAAGCTTCAGAGTGAATATATGATATTTCTTTAAGCTTTAATGAACCTTCCATAGCAACTGCATAATCAAGA
Source organism: Clostridium muellerianum (assembly GCF_012926525.1). GTDB lineage: Bacteria > Bacillota > Clostridia > Clostridiales > Clostridiaceae > Clostridium_AM > Clostridium_AM muellerianum. The sequence goes on along the minus strand of NZ_JABBNI010000011.1, from coordinate 35,284 downwards.
CCTCTTCCTAAGAAGAACATATCTTTATGCATATAAGTCTTGGAAGCAAATTTCTGTATAGTTTCTTTATTTTCTAATACCTTTTCTGCTCTTTCTGGCAGTGTTAGCATTTCTTTCTTTATTTCTTCTATTTCTGCTTCACCTAATGTTTTCTTATTTTCAGCAAAGAATAAAGCTATAATATACATTGCTATAAGCTGAGTTACATATGCCTTTGTTGAAGCAACTGCAATTTCTGGTCCTGCCCATGTATACAATACATCATCTGCTTCTCTTGATACTGAACTTCCTACAACATTAGTTACCGCTATTACTCTAGCACCGTTATTCTTTGCTTCTCTAAGTGCTGCTAAAGTATCTGCTGTTTCTCCTGATTGACTTATAACAATCATTAAAGTTCTTTCATTTATTATTGGATCTCTATATCTAAATTCAGAAGCAACATCTACTTCTACAGGTATTCTTGCTAATTTTTCTATTACATATTTGCCTACAATTCCTGCATGATAAGCAGTTCCGCATGCTACTATATATACTTTATCTATATTTTCTATTTGCTCTTTTGTTATTGTTATTTTATCAAGTGTTATTGGTTTGCCCGGCATAACTCTTGATGTCATTGTATCCTTTATAGCCTTTGGCTGTTCATGGATTTCCTTTATCATAAAGTGTTCGAATCCACCTTTTTCAGCCGCATCAGCATTCCAAGTTACATGATATACATCTCTCTTTATTTCTTCTCCTTCTTCTGATAAAAGTTTTACTCCATCTTTAGTCATAACTACAAACTCTTTATCATTTAGGAGATATACATTTCTAGTATGATTTAATATTGCTGGTATATCTGATGCTATAAAGAATTCGCCTTCGCCAAGTCCTACTATCAATGGACTATCTTTTCTTACTGCTACAAGCTTGTCTGGTTCTTTTGAAGATATTACACCTATAGCATAGCTTCCTTCCATTTTAGCAACAGCTTTCATAACTGCATCTACTAAATCGCCCTTATAAAAATAATCTACTAAATTAGGTATAACTTCTGTATCTGTTTCTGATGCAAATTTATATCCTTTTGAAGTTAACCATTCTCTTAAGTGTATATAGTTTTCTATTATTCCATTGTGAACAACACTTATTGTCTCATCCGCATTACTATGAGGATGAGCATTTAAATCTGATGGTTCACCATGAGTAGCCCATCTTGTATGTCCTATTCCTAGTGCTCCCTTTAAAGGAGATTCTTCTAACTTCTTTTCAAGATTTACAAGTCTTCCTTTACACTTTGTAACATTTATTTTTTCTCCATCAAATATAGCTACTCCTGCTGAGTCATATCCTCTATATTCTAATTTACTTAATCCCTCAACTAAAATTGATGATGCATCTTTTTTTCCTATAAAACCAACTATTCCGCACATAAAAATCTCCCTTTCTTAAATCAAATTAATTTTTTTCACAACTCCAAAGCCTATAAAGTTTATCATTTTAAAACAAACAAAACTTAATAGACCTATAGCAAATTCAAAACTTGCCTTAGATTGTATTATAATAAAGGTTTTAACACCAGGCTAATATTGTGCCAGAAATCACTTTCTGATTTTATTAACCGTTAACGGTAGTGCGTTACCGTGGGGCACCCGCCGAAGATTCGATACTCCCCATCCTCGTCAACTTAAGTGAAACTCCAAATCTACGATTTGGTTAGTTGAACTTACTCGGCATAAGCCGAGTTTCCTTTTAAAATCAAATCTACTATAATCTCACAAAGTTTTTGTCCACTCCCTATAATCTACAACAAAAGTAGATTGGGTTGTTGGAACCTAAACTTATTATAAGTTCTATTCTTTCACTTAAGTCCTGGCGCTTTAAATTAAGCTATCATTTATATTTTATATTCTATTCTCATCCCCTCTCTATTGTTACTCTTATCAAGTATAATCAAGCTGTCAATTTATTATATTTATAACTACTTTTTTTGTCAACTTAAATGGTGCACTTTAAATCCTTGTTTATCATCTTATTATGTACATAAAAAGCATTTAAAGATATGTTTTATGTATTTTCAACTAGCAATTATTACTACATTTTTATATTTAAATATATATTAACTGGCAAATAGAATAGCATTTTAACTTTTACTGCTGTACATTTAACAAATTAACCAGACATCTAAATTTTTTGTTAACTTGTAATTAAAGTAACAAAAATCCTTAGAGTTACACTAACCTCTAAGGATTTTCATTATGGTGTTTTTATTTATTAAGATCAATTCTAAATTTTAAATTTTCTCCAAAATCAACATTACTAAAATCATTAGTATATATGGTATATTTCTTATTAGGAACTAATGCTTCAAATGTCTTTGTAAATTCATTAGGATTATTTTCATCTTTTCTCAAGTTATAATCTCTAATCTTAATATTTTTTCCTTTCTCATCTTTTATAAGAATATCTTGTGCTTGAAAATACGGTGCTTTACCTTGTGCTGTATATTTAACTCTAGTTTTATTATTTTCCGTTTTTATTTCTTTTATTATAATCTTACCCATGTTGCCTTGAGGAAGTTCTATTGGATATATTCCATCTATAACTTTACTTATTTCTTTAGGCTGTTTTGTATCCATTTTAATAGATGTTTCCTTACCATTCTTATCCACACTTACTCCACCACCGCCTGACGGAGTAATTTTACAAGGAATAATGGTTAAATATTTAGGAATATTTTTCATACTTATATAATTCATTTCAGAAGTAAATGTTCCTTCTTTCAAATTTCCTTCTCCACCGCCAAGACCCTTTGGAGTAAGTTCTATTCCCTTGTCATCAAAAGCAATCCAATAATCATAATCAAGCAATCCTTGTCCTCCGCTTTTTTTAGTTTTGGACTTTCCACTTAAGAAAATGGATGTATCTATTGGTGAACATACCACCTTATCAATTGTTGCACTACTATCTGGAAAATCTATTTTCTTATTTGGCTTAAACACAGTACTATTCTTTAATAATTCTTCTTTTGATATACTAAATGCGAAGTTCCATTTACCTTTTACATTTCCTATTTCGCTAACATTCAAATCCACATTAAATTTATTAGAATCTTCAGGTATTTTAGTATGGATCTCTTCAGTACCTACATAAGTATAATCATCTATATAATTTCCAGTTGAACTACCATGTGATCCACCAGGCATTTTCCCATTTATCTTTACCGAACTTAACATAAACATTGCTTCTTCATCACTTATTTTTTTGTCACTTTTTATTGTATATCCTATAACCACTTTTGAATCATCTGCTAGAACTTCATTTAATGTAAAAGTTATACCTTTATCTTTAACACTTTTATTTACTATCTGAGAATACTTTTCATATTCTCCATGAAACCCAAATTTATCGTTAAGTGTTTGTGTTATAGAACTCAATACTGGAATATTTTCAGCAAAAGCAGGTGAAGCTGTCCCTATGCCTATAATACTTATTAAACTTATAGCTGCTGCTATAGAACCATATTTTAATCTCTTAAAACCTTTTTGTCCTTTAATCTTTTTATTTAAATTTTTCTTTATTCTTTCCTTTTCAATAGTAGATATTTCTTCTTCCATTTCGTTAAATTCACTTTCTTCCATCTTTACTTCATTGAATAACTTATATATATCCTTTTCTTCTAAATTAAAATCCTTATTATTCATTACAATATCTCCCCCTTCAAAGGTATAAGCTTTTCTTTTAAAAATTTACGACCTCTTGAAAGTCTTTTATCCACCAAATTTCTGTCTACGCCAAAAATTTTTGCTATATTTTCTATTCCTTCATATAAGAAATATCTTCTTATAAATATTTCTTTATCCTCAGACCTCATTCCATTTATAGCAGTTAAAATTTCTTCTCTGTTTTCTTTTGATATTAAAGTGTTTTCTACATTAAGCTCATCTTTCAAATTATAGTCATCTATAGATTCATCTGTACTATGCTTAAAAAGTTTTCTTTTATAATCTATAGCTTTATACTTTGCTATAGCAGTAATCCAATATTTAAAACTTCCTTTTTCTGAGTCAAAGCTTTCGATATTATTCCACACTGCCCAAAACACATCATTTACACATTCTTCTACATGTTGAGCATGAAAACTTGAATTAAGCACAGTCCTCACTATCTTAAAAATCAAATTGCTATATTCATCTACAACAAATTCTAATGCTTTTCCATTTTTCTTTTTTATCTGTTCTACAAAATTATTTTGATCTATATTCACTTTTTTTCCTCCTTAAGAAGCCTCTCACAAATTAATACGAAGGTTCTATGGATTTTCTGACATTAAATTTAACAAATAATAAAAAACACCTAGTTTTCACTAAGTGCTATTAATAATAAATTTGTAATTATTGCTCATTAAGTAATGACATGTAATCTCTTTTCCCATGTAAAACACGTTGAATTGAAATTACAGCATTTTCATAAATATAAAATATAAGATACTGATTACAAATGATATATCTATATTTTGTATTTACTCCTATTTTATATTTAAGCATTGTTCCCATTTCAGGAAATTGACCTAAGTTCTCAATTTTTTCTATAATTTCTTTAACTATTTTTGCAGCAATATTAATACTTTCTTGTGCAATATAATCCTTAATATATTGTAAATCAGCAGCTGCTACTGGGTTTATTCTAATATTCACTATTAAACCCCCAAACTGCGTTTAATATCATCTAAAGTTTGCCACTCATCTCCTGTTTTTATTGCTTCATCAGCTTCACTTAACTTTGATATAAGTTTTATTATTGTCTGTTGTTTTTCATATTCAGCTATATCTAAAATGACATATTTACCTCTACCATTTTTAGTAAGAAAAACAGGTTCTCCATTTTCACAATCCCTTAGTACTTCATTATAATTACGTAAATCTGATATAGGTTTTATATTTGGCATACATATCCCTCCAAACTTGTTGTCATTATTATATGATAATTTTACTTAAAATACAACATAAAATTTATCACCATATAAAACACCTGTATTATTAAAAAAATACCCACACTCCATTACCATCAACCATTTGCATATACTATTTCTTAAAAACAAAGAGTCCATACACACTAAACTGCATATAGACTCTTTGATCTCTTATCTCATTTAACACTATTGATCATTTATTAAGATCAATTTTAAATTTTAAATCATTTCGTATTTCTATATCATCATTTATATTAGTTCCTATTCTATATTTCATGTTTTTATCCAAAGGTTTAAATTCCATAATATAATCATTAGGACTATTTTTATCTTTTTTCACCTCAAAATTATTATCCTTTCTTTCAAGATCTTTGTCTTTTTCATCTAGAATAAATAACCATCTTGCCTGATAAAATGGTGCTTGCCCTTCTGCTGTATACCTAACAATAGTTTTATCCTTTTCAGTTTTTATCTCTTTAATTATAAGCTTACCCATTTTCCCCTGAGAAAGCTCTATAGGATAAATCCCATCTATATTTTTGTATATTGGAGCTATAGTTTTTCCATCATTATCTTTACGATAAATATTCCTATAAGGTATAACTGTTAAATATTTAGGAATATACTTTGAACTAACAAATTTAAGATCATAATAAAAATCATAAGATGAATTTTTAATCTCATTACTCGAAGATCCCTTTTCTGTAATTTCGTTCCCTTTATCATCAAAAACAAACCATTTATCATACAACATATTTCCCATCATAATATCTTGTTTAAAAGCTTTTTTTCTCTTATCAACATTTTTATACTCTTCTTTGTTATATTTACCATTAATCTTTATAGAAGTATTTATAGGTGTAAAACTTACTTTTTCCACATTAATAGTAGCATCTTGAAATTTTATTTTAGTATTAGGTTTAAACGTCTTGGTATTTCTAAGTATTTCATCTTTTGAAACACTAAATTTAAAAATCCAGTTTCCTTTTACACCATATATCTCTTTTACATCTATATCTACATTAAAAACAGATGGAAAATTTTTATTTCCTATATCCATATTATCTGAATTTATATAAGTATGATCATCTAAATATTTTCCATCTTGCCATGAGCCACTATCAGCATATTTACCATCTATTTTTATGGACCTTATCAGTGTGAAAGGCGTGAAATTTTCATTTTTTCCTTGAGCTTCAATAGTATCCTTTCCACTTTTAACAATATTCTTTATATCACTTTCACTTTTTATAGTATAACCTATCATTAAGCTGCTTTCATCACACAATACTTCATTTATTGTTAACGTTATTCCTTTATCTGTTACACTTTTATTTACTACCTTAGAATACTTTTCATATTCTCCATGATCACCTGATCTACTATCATGAAATGCTTGAATTATAGAATTTAAAGCTGGAACATTTTTAGCAAGGGCAGGCATAGCTGCACCAATGAATACTACAGCTACTGCTGCAACAGCCGCAACCTTATATCTAAACTTTCTCACACTATTTTTATCTTTAATGTTTTTCAATAAATTCTTTTTTAATCTTTTCTTTCTCAAATCATCCATTTTTAAACTTCCATCTTCATAATTTTCTTTATCGTCCATATCTATATAATTCAATAATTCCAACATATCTTTTTCATCAAATATATCTCTATTCATTTATGCACCCTCCTTTTCTTAAAAATGTAAGCTTTTCCTTTAAAACTTTCCTACCTCTAGAAAGTCTATTATCAACTGTGCTTCTATTCATTCCAAGACAATTTGCTATATCAACTATATCTTCTTGTATTAAATATCTTCTTATAAAAATTTCCCTATCTGGTTCATTTAAATCTTTTATAGCTTTAATAACTTCTTCTTTGTTTTCTTTTGATACAACTAAGTTTTCCACTTGTTCCTTTGCCTCAAAAATATAATCTTCTATACAATCAACATTAGTATCTTTAATAATTTTCTTTTTATAATTTATAGCTTTATATTTTGCTACTGCCTTAAACCAATATTTAAAACTTCCCTTTTCCTCATGAAACTTATCTATGTTATTCCAAAGACACATGAATATATCATTAATACATTCATCTATATAGCTAGAATACTGATTAGAACCAAATACTGAAAATACTACTTTATATATATAATCACAATAATTATCAAAAACATATTCTAAAGCTTTTGAATTCTTATTTTTCAGTTCTTTAATAAAATTGTCCTCATTTATTCGCATTTTTACCTCCCAATTATTCATTATTATTTTTACACCTAAATTACATTACACATATGAAATAAATATACCAACTTACTTTTCGTTTATTTTCTAATGTTTTTTGTATAAAACAATTCAAAAAGCGCTTTCATATACTAATACAAATCCTTTTATGCTTTTCTATCACTAAAAGATACTTTTTTCTATACTTTTAATATAAATGTAAAAAAAGACACAGGATATTCCCATGTCTTTTTGTATATTTATATTAATTATTAGCTTTTTTCTCAATAAGTGCTGCTAGACCATGTGCCATTTCATCTAATTCACTTTGAACTTCACCTTCAAGCATTACTCTAACTAATGGTTCTGTTCCTGAAGGTCTTATTAAAACTCTTCCACATCCATTTAATTTTGCTTCTATTTTATTTATTTCTTCAACTATTTCAGCATCTTCTAAATATATGTTTTTCTTATTATTAGGAACCGTAGCATTAGCTAAAACTTGTGGTAATTCTTTCATCATAGAAGCTAATTCTGATAAAGTCTTTCCAGTTTCCTTAACTATAGCAGCCATTTGGATACCTGTAACTAGTCCATCTCCAGTGGTATTAAAATCTGTCATAATTATATGACCTGATTGTTCTCCACCTAATTTATATCCTTCCTTAACCATTTCTTCTAGTACATATCTATCTCCAACTTTTGTTTTTACTGTATGTATATTTTCTTTCTTTAATGCAATATCTAATCCAAGATTACTCATAACAGTAACAACTACTACATCTTTATCTAGCTTGCCCTTATCTTTTAAATGCTTACCTATTATGGCCATTGTAAAATCACCACTAATTAAGTTTCCTTTTTCATCTACAGCTAAACATCTATCAGCATCTCCATCAAAAGCTAATCCTAAGTCGCATCCTTTTTTCACAACATAGTCCATTAGCTCTTCTGGATGTGTTGAGCCACAATTTTTATTTATGTTTATTCCATCTGGATCATTATTTATGACATAAACCTGTGCACCAAGATCTTTAAAAGCTTTTACTGAAGTTATATATGATGCTCCATTTGCACAATCTAAGGCAACCTTAAGTCCTTTTAAATTTACATCTATAGTTGATTTAGCAAATTCTATATAATCTCCTATAGCTTCTCCTGCTTCTTCTATTTTTCTTCCTATATCTTCACCAGTTGGCATTGGTACTCCCTGAAAGTTACTTTCTATAACACTTTGAATTTTATCTTCTAATTCATCTGATAACTTGTATCCTTGTGAATTGAAAAATTTTATACCATTATATTCTACTGGATTATGAGATGCTGATATAACAACTCCTGCATCAGCTCCATACTTTCTTGTTAAATATGCTACTGCTGGAGTTGGAATAACACCTACACATACCGCTTCTGCACCTACTGAAAGTATGCCTGATACTAAAGCATTTTCAAGCATGTCTCCTGATATTCTTGTATCCATTCCTACAAGTATTTTAGGTTTATGTGTTCCTTCTGTAAGTACAAATGCTCCCGCTTTTCCTAATTTATATGCCAATTCTGCTGTTAACTCTTTATTAGCTATTCCTCTAACTCCATCAGTTCCAAACATTCTATGCATAAACAATACCTCTCTTTTTATTATTAAGTTCTAATATAGTATTTTAAACATTTTAAATTCTTCATTAATCAAGTTATATTATATTACAATTCAGAATTAGTAACAATACTAAAAAATCACCCGGAATAAATCCAGGTGATAAACTGATTTTTTATTTTACAAAATCTATTCCCTTTTGAATAGCATTCTTATTTGACTCAAAGAATTTTTCTTTTCCGTGAGCTTTTAAAGAATCTAGTAAAGCTTCTATAGAAACTATACCTGTTTCCTTTACAAGCGCTCCCAAAAGAATCATATTAGCAATCTTTTTACTTCCTAATTCTTCTGCTATAGTCTGTGCAGGTATTGATATAACTTTTAAATCAGTTCTCTTAGGAACTACATCTATTAAGTCCGAATCCATTATTATAAGACCATTAGGTTCTACCATGTTTTCAAACTTTTCTAATGAAGGTCTATTCATTACAACTATAGTATCAGCTTTTGTAACTATTGGTGAGCCTATTGCCTCATCAGTTAGTATAACTGAACAGTTAGCTGTACCTCCTCTCATTTCTGGTCCATAAGATGGTAACCATGAAACATTTAAATTAGCATCCATTCCTGCATATGCAAGAAATTTACCCATTGATAATATACCCTGTCCTCCAAATCCAGCAAATATTATTTGTTGTGATGCCATTTTATTTCACCTCCTCAGTAATATCCTTCTTAACACCAAGCGGATAATACGGAATCATATTTTCTCTTAACCATTTCATTGATTCTGAAGGTGACAATCCCCAGTTAGTTGGGCAGATTGATAACACTTCTACAAGTGAAAAACCTTTTCCTTCTAATTGATTTTGAAATGCTTTCTTTATAGCTTTTTTGGCCTTCATTATATTTGGTACTGTATCTACAGATACTCTTTCTACATAACAAGCTCCTGTTAAAGTTGAAATCATTTCAGAAACTCTTACTGGATATCCAGCGATTTTAGGATCTCTTCCATATGGTGTTGTTTCAGTTACTTGTCCTGGTAATGTAGTTGGTGCCATTTGTCCACCAGTCATACCATAAATGCAGTTGTTTACAAATATTCCTGTTATATTTTCTCCTCTTGTAGCAGCATGAACAATTTCAGCAGTACCTATAGCTGCAAGGTCTCCATCGCCTTGATATGTAAATACTACTTTATCAGGGTTAGTTCTCTTTATTCCTGTTGCACAAGCTGGTGCTCTACCATGTGCAGCTTCAAACATATCACAAGCAAAATAATTGTAAGCTAAAACTGAACATCCAACTGGAGCTACTCCTATAGTTTTATCTAATATACCAAGCTCATCTATAACTTCTGCAACTAGCTTGTGAATTACACCATGTGTACATCCTGGACAATAATGTGTAGGCACATCTAATAATGCCTTTGGATTTTCATATACTATTGCCATTATTTTGCACCTCCTACTATAGATTTAACTTTTTCAAGAATATCTGCAGGTTCTGGAATCATTCCACCAGATCTTCCGTAAAAATCTACAGGTTTTCTTCCATTGGAAGCAAGTTTTACATCTTCAACCATCTGTCCGCAGCTCATTTCTACTGATAAATAACCACACTTAGTATTATTGATAGTTTTTTCAAATGCTTCAAATGGGAAAGGCCATAAAGTTATTGGTCTTATTAATCCTACTTTTATTCCTTCCTTTGCTGCCATCTTAATGACATTCTTGCATATTCTTGAGGTTGTACCATATGCAACCATTATTAGATCATTATCTCCATCACAGTTAAACATTTCATATCTAACTTCATTTTCTTTTATGCATTTATATTTAGCTTGAAGTTTTTCATTATGCTTTTCTAATTTTTCTGACTCTAAGAATAATGAATTTATTACATTATGCTCTTTTCTACCATTCAATCCATTAGCAGCCCAAGTTTTTTCTGGAAGAGTTTTGGCTGGTCTTTCTTTAAATTCAACTGGTTCCATCATTTGACCAATCATTCCATCTCCCATAACCATACAAGGTGTTCTATAAGTATCTGCTACATCAAATGCATCTTGAATCAAATCAACCATTTCCTGAATTGAAGCTGGTGCAAATACAGGCATATTAAAGTCTCCATGAGCACCACCTTTTGTTGCTTGGAAATAATCTGATTGAGCCGGTTGAATACTTCCAAGTCCGGGGCCGCCTCTAACTATATTAACTATAACGCAAGGCAATTCTGCTCCTGCTATATATGATATTCCTTCTGCTTTTAAGCTTATTCCAGGTGAACTTGATGATGTCATAGCTCTAACTCCACTGCCAGCTGCTCCATAAACCATATTTATAGCAGCAATTTCACTTTCAGCCTGTATAAATACTCTTCCTATCTTAGGCATTTTTCTTGACATATAAGCTGCAACTTCTGTTTGTGGAGTAATTGGATAACCAAAGAAGGCTTTACAATTAGCTCTTATGGCAGCTTCACCAATGGCTTCATTACCTTTTATTAATACTTTTTCTCCCACAAAGAATCCCTCCTTATTCCTTTTCAACTGTTATTACGCAGTCTGGACATATTTTTCCACAAGATGCGCAAGCAACACATTCTTTCATTTTGTCTTCTGTAACAGTAGCTGGATGATATCCTTTTGGATTCAGTCTATCTGCAAAGCTTATTATTTTTTTAGGACATGCTTCTATACAGTGTCCACAACCTTTACATCTTTCTTCTCTAAAAGTTACCTTTGCCATAAGAAAGTTCCCTCCTCAATTTTGGTAATTAAAAAAATCTTGTCAACATAAAATTTCTAATATCTTTCAAAGTATAAAGAACTAGAAATCTATGTTTTTTATGTTAATGTTAATTCTAGCATGCAATAAAATTTTAATTTTACTTATCTCCAAGGTGGTTTCATATATATATCTATAGGGAATATGTCACCTTGAACCTTTCCCTCTATAGCTTTCTGTAAATCTTTTCTACAAACTGTATATCTATAAGGTATATTAATTTGCTTAGATAATTCTCTAACTTCTCTATCTCCTTTTAATATGTCATCTATACTTGTTTCATATGACATATTTGTATTGGATATTAGATGAGTGACTTTAAGTCTGGAAACAATTTCAATGGAATTTATAAATTCCATTGTATCTTTATTGTTAGAAGTAAATGGTCTATTATTATTTATCACAAAATACATATCATACCCATCCTGCTTAAAATAATTATTATACTGACCAAGCACTATAGCTCCTTGTTCATCTCCTCCTACATCCATTACAACTTCATAACTTTTATCATTAAATACTGCAAGTACTTCAGCTGGCACTACTGCTAATTCTGCATTTGAAAGATTAGGATCTGAAGATATTAATCTTACTCCATTTTCTTCAAAATAATTTTTTAAATCCCTTGAGCAAAAATACGGATTTACTATATCCAAATCCACAATTGCTACTTTCTTTCCTTGTTTTGCAAGGTTTATTGCATAATTTATTGATACCTCTGTTTTTCCACTTCCAAAATGACCTGTAAAAATTCTAATTCTACTCATTGCATCACCTCGTGTTATGGGTTACATTAAGTTTTGGTTTTGTAATCGTATTCAAAAATGATATTAAAATAATATGAATGTTATAACTAATACTGTGCAAATAAAATTTGTTAAATGAAAATGACTTTATTTTTAATTGGCTCGTTAAAGTTTCATGAAAACCTTTTAATATGAAACTTTTACTTTAAAATTGACATGATTATGATTTTTTTATCCATATGCATATTATATCACAAACCTTTTAAATATTCTAACATAATTTTTACTCCATATTATGTTTATATTGTTTCTTATAATAATTAAATACATTTCATCCTTTAATTTACTTAACCTAACTCTCTCAATTTACTTATTACAAGGCTTTACTTTTAATCAAAAAAGTGTAAAGCCAAAAAACTGCTCTACACTTTTTATGTTTATTTATATTCTTTAGCTTCTTCTTCCCCTTTTAATACTCTAAGTCCACCTTGTGCTAAAGCTAATAATTCATCTTCACCTGGATATATTACAACTGGTGCAATGAATCCAATCATGTCCTTTATTGCTGCTGTAACAGCTTTACTATAAGCTATTCCTCCAGTTAAAAGTATGGCATCAACTTTTCCATGTAAAACTGCAGCACATTTTCCAACCTCTTTACCTATTTGTAGTACAAAAGCATCAAATACTAATTTTGCTTTTTTATCTCCTGCCTCTGCTTTTTGCTGCACATCTCTAAAATCATTTGTATTTAAATAAGCTACAATTCCACCTTTTCCACTTATCTTTTTCTTCATTTCTTCTAAAGTATATTTACCACTATAACAAAGCTTTACCAAGCTTCCTACAGGAAGTCCTCCTGATCTTTCTGGTGAAAATGGTCCATCCCCATCTAAACCATTGCTTACATCTATAACTCTTCCTTTTCTATGAGCTCCAACAGTTACTCCACCACCCATGTGTGTCACTATTAGATTTAATTCATCATATTTTTTATTGTTTTCTTTTGCATATCTTTTTGCTACTGCTTTTTGATTTAAAGCATGGAATATACTTATTCTTTCTATTTCTGGCATTCCAGATATTCTGGATACTTCGTCTAATTCATCAACAACAACAGGATCTACTATAAACGATGGCTTATTTATGGATTTTCCTATTTCATTAGCTATTATTCCGCCTAAATTTGAAGCATGCTGTCCCTGAACTCCAGCTTTTAAATCTTCTAACATAGTATCATTAACTTTATAAGTTCCACTTTCAATTGGTTTCAAAAGTCCACCTCTGCCTACTACTGCATCTAATGTATTAATATCAAAATTTTTCTCTTTTAAAACATTTAATATAACTTCTTTTCTAAATTCGAACTGATCATAAATGGTAGAGAACTTCTCAATTTCTTCTGAAGAATGTCTTAATGTTTCTTCTAAAACCTGATTTTCATCATCATATACTCCTATTTTTGTAGATGTTGATCCTGGATTTAATATTAACAACTTATATGACATTTTTTTCCCTCCCGCAAAAATATCTTTACTTAGTATGTAACTACAGTAAAAAGATTATTTGTTTCCTTTTAGCTTATTTGCAACTAATGCAGCTAAAGCTATTGCATTCATTTTTGTTTCATGACTATCATTTCTTGAAGTTAATACTACTGGTGCTGAAGTTCCAACTAATAAAGCTCCGCTTCTACATTCTGTTGTATAAGTTAAGGTTTTATACATTATATTTCCTGCTTCTATATTTGGCATTAATAATATATCTGCCCTTCCAGCTACGGAACCGTTTACACCTTTATGTGCAGCAGCTTCTATAGACAATGCATTATCTAACGCTAATGGTCCATCAATTAAACATCCTTTTATTTGTCCTCTATCACTCATTTTGGAAAGTATTGATGCGTCTATGGTTGCCTGCATACTAGGATTTACAACTTCTACAGCACATACTGGTGCTACTTTTGGTATTTCTATTCCTACTGCTTGAGCAACAGTTACTGAATTTTTCACTATATCTATTTTATCTTTAAGTTCTGGATACATATTAAAAGCTGCATCTGTTAAAAATATTAATCTATCAAGTTTAGGTATTTCAAAAACTGCTACGTGAGACATTAACTTTCCTGTTCTTAATCCAACTTCTTTATTTAAAACTGCTCTTAAAAAATTGGCTGTGTCAATAAGTCCTTTCATTAGCATATCAGCTTTACCCGTTGAAACTAACTCTACTGCTTTTAATGCAGCTTTAACAGGATTTTCTTCATGAACAATTTCAAACCCTGTTAAATCCATCCCTATTTCTGATGCCACAATCCCTATTTTTTCCTTGTCTCCAACTAATATTGCTTCTGCTATTCCCTGTTCTTTAGCATCCCTAATAGCTTCAAGTACTGGTTTATCTTGAGCTACTGCTACTGCTATTTTTTTTGTTTCTTGACTTTTGGCTTTTTCCAAAACCTCTTGAAAATTTTTAACCATCTTTTTGCACCTCTTTCTCATAAACTTTACACTTCTTCTACCCCTTAAACACCCTTAACACTTCATATATTATAGATATTATTCGAAACCGTTTTCAATTTCTCATATATTATGATATATTTAAAACTGTTTTTAGTTTCTTTTATATATATAATAATACATTGGAGACCGTTTTCGGCCTCACTTATATTTTATCAGATATATTCAGAAAACACTGTTTTTCAGAATATTCAATCCAATGGAGAATATTCCTTTATAATATTCTCTGCCACTTTTATGCCATCAACCGCTGCAGACATTATTCCTCCTGCAAATCCAGCTCCTTCACCACAGGGATAAAGTCCTTCTGCTGATACACTTTGAAGCTTTTCATTTCTCAATATTCTAACAGGAGCTGAAGTTCTTGTTTCAATTCCAGTTAAAACTCCATCACCACTAGCAAATCCTTTAATTTTTTTATCAAAGTTTATAAAACCTTCTTTCAAAGATTCTGTTACGTAATGTGGAAGACACTTTCTTAAATCCTTAAACTCATAGCCTGGTTTATATGTAGGTTTTATATTTCCTAACTTAGTGGAAACTTCATCTTTCAAAAAATCCCCTATCAATTGTACTGGAGCAATATATCCACCTCCACCTAAAATGTAAGCCAACCTTTCATAGTGCCTTTGAAACTCCATACCTTTTAATGGTGTATCTCCCTGAAAATCAGATTCATTTACAGAAACCACCATTGCTGAATTAGCATTTTCCTTATCTCTTTTAAAAAAACTCATTCCATTGGTTACTAATCTTTCTTCCTCAGATGCTGCTGCCACTACTTCACCTCCAGGACACATACAAAAACTATATACACCTCGTCCTGTAGTTCTTGTATTATATGTAAGTCTATAGTCAGCTGCCTTAAGCTTAGGATGATTTGCATACTTTCCATATTGATTCTCATTCATCATTTGTTGAGAATGTTCAACTCTTACGCCTATAGCAAAAGCTTTGGCTTCCATAAATATTCCCTTTCTGTATAACATTTCATAGGTATCTCTTGAACTGTGTCCTATAGCTAATACTAAACTTTCACTTGGAATCTCATCTCCATTTACTATTACAGACTTTACAGCTCCATCACTTACAATTACATCCTCAAGCTTACTATTAAACCTTACCTCTCCACCTAATTCTATTATCTTTTCTCTTATATTTTTTACTACTTCCTTTAATATATCCGTACCTATATGTGGTTTACCATTATATAAAATTTCTTCAGGGGCCCCAGCCTTCACAAACTTATCTAAAACAAAGTCACATCTAGCATCCTTTATTCTAGTTGTAAGCTTACCATCTGAAAATGTTCCTGCTCCACCTTCTCCAAATTGAACATTAGATTGTAAATTTAATTTCCCTGTGCTCCAAAATTTATTTATGCTGTTAGTTCTGTCCTCAACCTTTTCTCCTCTTTCTATTATTATTGGTCTGTATCCTTTTTCAGCTAGTAAAAGACCTGCAAACATGCCTGCAGGTCCCATACCAACTATAACTGGTCTATGACTCATTTTTTTACTACCAAAAATAAATTCTTCAGTGTAAACTTCTTCTTGCACTTTCACATCTTTATCATTAACTTTATTTACAATTTTTGATTCTTTATCACATTTTACTTCTACAACATAGTTAAATTTTATATTATCTTTTCTTCTAGCATCTATAGACTCTCTTAAAATTTTAAAGCTTTCTATACTTTGGGACGATACTCTTAATTTTTTACATACTTTATCTTTTAAATCATCTATGCTTTCATCTATACTTATATTTAAATTACTTATTTTAATTGACATTTTTGCCCTCCAAAACTTTTTTCTTCGCACTAACTTTAACTTGTGACATACTTTGCGAAACCTTTGTTACTCCATCTGGCAAACTTATGTTTAAAGGTACTGAATTTTCCCCTTCTACTATTGAACTTAAATCCGCAGAACATTTTACATCTTCTGTTTTTAAATTATTTATAATTTTCTCTTCGCCAGATACTACTAAAGTAACTTTATCTCCACTTAAACTATTAGAATACTTACCATTATCATTTATAGTTTGTATATTTAAGCTTAATTCCTTCTGAACATTCTTTCCTTTATTTAAATTAACCTTTAATTTTACAGTGTCTGAACTATTTACAAGAATAACTCCTTTAGGTACTATTAGTTTAACCTCTATTGTGTCTTTTCCATACACTTTATTTAAATCTACGTATTCTGTATTTAAAGCATTTATATCCGCTATTAAATCCTCTTCTCCTGCTATATCTATTTTATCCTCAACAGGTACTAAACTTTCTACATTAGCATTATTATTTTGCTGAATTTGAGTTTTAACATTTACAGATACAGTCTTAACTTTTTTTATCGGAATAGTTACTTTTAAAGAGCTTGGATTAACTATCACATCTTTCACTAATGTACCTGATGAATCTACTGGTTGTAACTGTATATTTGCATCAATATCCTTTGAGGCGTCCTTAATGTTATATCTTGCCGCTAAATATTTTACTGCTTCTACGGCTTCTTTAGGACCAGTTATTTCTTTCTCCTTTATAGTAGGTTTAAAAGCATAAAATCCACTTTTGGCATTTCCATCAAAAATTACTTTAACTGGAACATTTCTTTGTTTCAAATCATCTAAAGTAACCTTGACCCATAGATTATCACCATTTGTTATTCTGACATTAGAAGGTCTATTTTTAACCTCAACAGGTATTCTATTTTCTCCTTTTTTAACTGCATAGGCACTTAGGTCTGATACAAGTTTAAAACTACCTGGCTTCACAGAATATACATTAGATGTACTTCCTTTTATAGTTAAAGTTACAGTTAAATTATCTTCCTCTATAGGAACTAGATTAGATTTTGCAACAACATCTTTATTTATAACCTGTACAGGCACAGTAACTTGTACTTCTCTCATTGGATTTTCTACGTTATAAATGTACAACCATAAAACTAAAGAAGCTATCACACAACATATCTTAATAATTACTTGGTGTTTTTTGACCTTTTCGTCCATTTAATCACCTGCTCCCTAAAGGTTAATTTTCTACTTTGCCTCTTTTTCATTATTCTTATAAGAATATCCTTAAGCTTTTCTTTATTATATCCTCTTGTTAAGTTACCATTTACAGCAAGGGAAACAGTTCCTGTTTCCTCAGATACAACTATAATTAATGCATCTGAGTTTTCAGATATGCCTATAGCTGCTCTATGTCTTGTACCAAGCTTTTTATTTAGATCCTGATTATTAGTTAAAGGCAAAAAGCATCCTGAAGATATTATTCTATCATTTCTTATTATTGTTGCACCATCATGAAGCGGAGTATTAACTACAAAAATATTTTCTAAAAGTGCTGCTGAAACTACTGCATCTATTTTAGTTCCCGTTTTCACTATATCTTCAAGACCTGTAACTTGCTCTATTATTATTAATGCTCCTGTTTTACTAT
This sequence comes from Clostridium muellerianum, assembly GCF_012926525.1. Classification (GTDB taxonomy): domain Bacteria; phylum Bacillota; class Clostridia; order Clostridiales; family Clostridiaceae; genus Clostridium_AM; species Clostridium_AM muellerianum. Next base: position 17,009 of record NZ_JABBNI010000011.1, on the reverse strand, counting down.
TAGATAAACTTTCTATAGAATTAGTAATTTCCGTTATCACCTTTTCCATTATTTCATCGTTTTCTAATATATGCTTGTCATTAAAAGCTGTTCTACCTAAATGTTCAAGCGCCCGGCGAATTTCTGGTTGAAATATGATTATAAAAGAAAGCAGACCAATAGTAATTGTCTTAGTTAAAATCCAATTTAACATAGTTAAATTGAAAAAATTACTAATAGGTATAAGTAAGACTATAAGTATTATTCCTTTTAAAAGTTGTTCAGCCCTAGTTTCTTTTATAAGTGTATAACCCTTGTAAAAGATATAAGAAACCACTAATATATCCATTACTGATGCTACACTAATATTTTTAATAGAATTAACTATCATATCTAATAGTTCCAACCATATCACCGCCCTAACAAAAATCTCTATTTACAATTATACACTATTTAATATTGTTTATATCAAAACCTTAATTTATTTTATAAAATATTAATAAAATTTTTTATACAGTGTATTTTTTTTTAATTCCTGGCTATACTACCATTAGCCTAAGTTTTTTATTAAACACGGGGAAACCGGAAATTTTTGGGGTGAATCGTATTTACGTAGGTTATGCCTTTACCGAACCCGTCAGCTAACCCCGTAGGTAACAAGGAGAGGATTTTATTGAAAAAATTTATTTTTTGTATACTATTTTTATTGGCACCAAGCATTTTATTACCATTTGGTGTAGAAGCTGCTAGTTCTGATAATATAGATTCTACTTTATTTAAAGAGCAAGATCAGATTGTTGAAGTTTTTAATTATTCTGGTAGGAAAGTGTATGTAACTCAAAAAGATATACACTTAATGGCTCAAGTGGTTTATGCAGAAAGTAATTGTGAACCTTTTGAAGGGAAAGTTGCTGTAGCTTCTGTAATATTAAACCGTTTAAAATACCCTGAATTTCCCAAAACCGTAGAGGAAGTAATAACACAAAGAAGTGCTTTCTCTTGTGTAAGAAATGGCTGCATAGATGTTGTTCCTGATGAAAGTAGTTATAAGGCAGTACTTCAAGCTTTAAAAGGAGATGATCCTACAGGTCAAGCAGTTTTCTTCTATAACCCTAAAATAGCTACCTGCAAGTGGATGAAAAGCATAAATAAAAAGAATGTTAAAACTATAGGAAATCATGTGTTCTTTGTAGCAAATTAGACATATTTTTATTTAGCTAAAAATTTAGCTAAGCACATATATATCCCCACAAATTAAAATTTGTGGGGATAGTTTATTTTAGAGAATCTAAATACGCAACAGCATTTAAAGCTGCTATTTGACCTTGGCCCGCCGCCTTTATATATTGATAGGGTTTTCCTACACAATCACCTGCTGCAAAACATCCTTGAATATTAGTTTTCATATCTATGTCTACTTTAATATGACCATTTTGCATTTCTATCCCAGGTACAAGTTGATTTGGCGCTACACTATCCTTTAGTATAAAAACCCCATCTGTAGCTATATCCTTATTTTTCATAACTATATCTTTAACCCTATCTTCTCCTCTAATTTCTACAGGCTTATCCTTAACTATTTCTATATTTTCTTTTATACTATAATTTCCTTCATACATAGGTACATAGTAAAGCTTATTTGTTAATTCGGCCACATAATTAGCCTCTTCTTCTGCTTCCTTGTTATATCCTATAATTGTAACTGTTTTGCCTCTGTATAATGGTGCATCACAGGTTGCACAATATCCTACACCTCTTCCTAAAAACTCTTCTTCACCTTTTAATGACTTTGTATGTTCCATTCCCGTAGCTATTATAACGGATTTTGCTTCATACATTTTTTCATTTACCATCAAAGTAAAGTATGATCCCATTGCATACACAGCATTTATTTTTTCAGTTACTATATCTATATTCATATAATCAATGTGCTTTTGAAATTGATCTTTTAACTGCTGTCCTGTAAAATCATAAAATCCTAAATAATTATTTATTTTAGGTGCTTTAACCAGCTTATTACTTAAGTCTCTAATTCCAAATAAAATAATACTTTTATTTCGTATTTTTGAATTTATCGCAGCCGATAATCCTGCTGGTCCTGTACCTATTATAGCTATATCATATTTGTTATCCATATATCCAACCTCCTTTTATAAAAAATGACAAATTAACTTTTGCTAATTTGTCATTGCTGTTATTAATACTTTAAATATGCTTTTCTATAACACCTTTTATTGCTTCCTTAGGTCTAAATCCTACTAAAGTATCTACTACTTTCCCACCCTTGAATACCATAACAGTAGGTATACTTGCTACTCTGTATTGAGTAGATGTTACTGGATTTTCATCTACATTCAATTTTAAAAATTTAACTTTATCATCGAGTTCTTCAGAAATTTCATCTATTACAGGCGCTAACATTTTACAAGGTCCACACCAAGAAGCCCAAAAATCCACAACTATAGGTGTAGAAGCTTCTTCAAGAGTTTTTGTAAAGTCCACATCTTTTATTTCCTGTACCATAACTTATCCCTCCATACTATACCTTATTGAGGTACTATTTATATTTCAATTTTATATTAAGCATTACATTTAGTCAATAGTTAGTAATAATAATTATTAATACATTTTAATTACATGGTCATTACTATTTTATCTATTAATTACACTTTTTATTACAGAATTATTATATATTGATTTAGGATATTTATCTACCAACTTTTGGCCATAATCTGCCGCCTTAGTTTTATCTGAATCTTTATACATTATAGCTAAAGCGTAAAGTACTGCTTCTTCGTAATCACTTTGTGCATACTTTTCATCGTACTGAGTATAATATTTTATACCATTGGGAAAATCTCCTGATAAATAAAATGCACTTCCTAACATATATATTATATGAGGATATAAATAATGCTTATCTCCTAATTCATAAGCTTTTGCAAGATAGCTTTTAGCATTAGAGTAATCTTGACTATTTATATAGTTGAAACCTCTACCATAAAAATATTCTACACCCTCACCTTTCAATAGTTGATCAGCACTTGCAAGAATTGATTTGTCATTATTAGATATATTCTTATCTTTCCATTTCATATAATCTTCATATACATTTTCATAGTTTTTATTTTGTAAATCATTTTTTATTTTATCTCCTGGAAAGCTTTCCTGCTGAACTTTCTTAGGAGCTTCCTTAACTACCTTATTTACATTATTGCTAGGTGTTTTTTGTATATTACTTTTTGATGTTTTGTCATTATGACTAAATTTAACTGCTATATTTTTAGTACCTCTAAAAATAGCTGGTATTCCAAATACTATTACAATTACTAGTAATACACCCACCAAACAATAAACAGCTTTTCTCGCATCTATCCTATTTTTAATTATTCCATACTTCACTAGAGTTTTCTTGTTTTCTTTTGCTATACTATTATTTTTATCTACTTTCATTACGTTTTCTAAACTATTTATAGCCTTATCATATTCACCTTTTTTTATATAGCATATAGTTTTGTAATTATTTACATTTATATAATTGTAATCACTTTCTGAACACTTCTCTAGAAGTTCTAATGCTGCATTTACATGCAATTCTTTTATAAGACCTACTGCCTTTTTATAAATATACAGCTTTTCTTTATCTGTTTTTGTATTAATTAAATACCTTTCAGCAACTCCATCTTTATTTATTTCATAATTCATTTTCCAAAGTTTTTGAGCATTATCTATATCTCCTTTTAAATAATAAAGTAATCCTTTAAGATTTATAGATGCTGCATTTTTTATATCCATTGATATGCTTTGTTCACATAAATCTATGGCCTTATCTATATAACCATTATTATATTTATTTAGCGCTTTGACATATGTTTTTTTAGATTTATCCATATACTTAAGTTCCCCTTAAATCTATCATATTTACTTAATTGTATATATAACTTTACCTTCAGAATTTTTTACTTCCATTGATTTATTTAAACTTGAATCAAAAGAGTAAATAGTCCAATTTTCTACATGAGACTTATTATAGTTATCGTCTTCATATACAGTAACTTTTAAATTTACATTATTATCTACTTTTTTTGATGACATTATTTGTTGTTTCTTATCTGATGTTTCAATAATTGATAATGTGTTTCCTGTATTTATATTTAACATATATAAATTGCCACCCTTAGAAACAGTTCCTTGAGATGATCCTACTACTACAAGTAAATTTTCATCATCTACCCATTCTATATTTCTAGGCGAAAGCTTATTATTATTTATAATTTCAAAGCTAAAATTATTTCCATTATTATTTTTTACCAATATTTTTCCAGTGCCTTCTTCTGATGCTTCTTCTCCCTTTCCTTCAATACACGCCTTATATGTCTCCTTACTTGAAGTTTCCCAAGGAGTACTAAACTGTGTATTTACACTTTTACCTAATTGCTCCTTTGAAAATTTTATAGCACTTGTATTTTTAGTATTTGTGTTTTTAGCTTGAGTTTTTTCTTCCTGTACTTTTTCTTTAGTTTGCTCCGAAGAAGTATTTTTTTCAACATCATTTTTCTGAACAGATGCTGTTTCATTATTTGCTGAAGTATTTTTTTCTTTATTTCCTGAACACCCAACTAAAGTTAATGATAACAGTATTGATATTGAGAAAATAGCTTTAACTACTTTCCTTGACTTTAAATTTTTCATATTAATTTCCTCCTTTTATTGCACAAATATTAGAACGAACTTTTTATTCAACATTTTAATATATATTTTATATTATATACTAAAACATAGATTAAAGATAATACTTTCATTAATAATAAAACCTGATCAGAACTTTTGTTCAAATCAGGTTTTATCTTATATATTAAGTTGAATAAGCTAGCTAAATTAGTTCTCCATTATTAATTGTTTTGCTTTTAATATTGAAGATGCGCTCATAGAAAATTCATCCAAACCATATTCCACTAATGTAGAAATAGCTTTTTCATCTCCAGCCATTTCTCCACACATACCACACCATTTTCCTTCTTTGTGAGCAGCTTCTATAGTCATTTTTATAAGTTTCAAAACCGCTGGATGCATTGGATTATAAGGGTATGATATTTTTTCATTCATTCTATCTGCAGCTAAAGTATATTGTATTAAATCGTTAGTTCCTATACTAAAGAAATCAACATACTTTGCAAGTTCATCTGCACATACTGCTGCTGCAGGTATTTCTACCATTATTCCTGTTTCTAATTCTCCATTAAATGCTTTTCCTTCCTTCTTCAATTCTTCCATACATTCACTTAGAATTTCTTTTGCTTGTAAGAATTCTCCTAAGGAAGATATCATCGGAAACATTATTTTTAGATTACCAAAAGCTGAAGCTCTAAGTAATGCTCTTAATTGTATTTTAAATATATCCTTTTTATCAAGACAAAGTCTTATAGCTCTGTATCCTAAGAAAGGATTCATTTCTTCTGGTAGTGGTAAATATGGCAGCTTTTTATCTCCACCTATATCTAATGTTCTTATTACCACTGGTCTCCCTTCCATCTTTTCTACTGCATACTTGTATGATTCAAACTGTTCTTCTTCAGTTGGCATATCATCTCTATCCATATATAAGAATTCTGTTCTGAAAAGACCTATTGCATCTCCGCCATTTTCTATAACTTGATGAACATCTTGTGGTTTTCCTATATTCCCTGCTACTTCTACTCTCTTTCCAGCTTTGGTAACAGTTTTTACATTTATAAGCTTTTTAAGTTCTTCTTTTTCTTTTTCGTAACCCTCTTTTTTAACTTCATATTCTTTTATAGTATTTTCATCTGGATTTATTATAACTATACCCTCATTACCATCTACAATTACTGTATCGCCGTTTTTTACTGAAGTTGTTATATCATTTAAGCCTACAACAGCTGGAATTTCTAAAGTTCTTGCCATTATAGCACTATGCGATGTTCTTCCTCCTATGTTAGTTAAAAAAGCTATAACTTTACTTTTATCCAGTTGAGCAGTATCTGAAGGTGTCAAATCATGAGCAATCACTATTGTATTAGCTGCCATTTCTTCTGAATCTGCTGATACTTTTCCAGCAAGATTAGCAAGAATTCTCTTACTAACATCTTTAACATCAGCACCTCTTTCTCTCATATACTCATCTTCCATAGCTGCAAATATACCTGCATACATGGTTGCAACATCGTTAAGAGCCTTTTCAGCGTTAACCATATTGTTTTCTATTTCCATACCAACTGCACCAGCAAATTCTGGATCATCTAAAAGCATCATATGGCTTTCAAATACTGCCGCTTTGTCAGCACCCATTTCTTTCTCTGCTTTTTCTTTTATTTTAGTTAATTGTTCTCTTGACAAATCTAACGCCTTTTTAAATCTTTCTTTTTCGGATTTTATATCTTCTATTTTTCTTTCCTCAATTTTAACTTCACTGTCTTCCTTTATTAAAGCTTTGCCTATAGCATATCCTTTTGAAGCTGCTATTCCTTTTTTCATATTTTACTTATCCTCCTCAAAAATAATTACAATAATTATCAAACCTATATTTAAAATTTAATTTCTAATTTTACAATAATTGTTTAACTCTAAAATATTTAAAGCAATTTCCATGCCAAATTCAAAAAACTCTTAAACTATTTGACACTGATTTTTTTGCAGACCTTAATTTATCAATAAAAATTACAATTCTGAAACAAAATTATAAAATTCATATAAGAATTTTATAATATTTTGTTTAAGAAAGCTTGCTAAAAATTATCAACTTAAACTATCATATTCTTATTAAGTAATTAAAAAATTACTTTTAACATGTAGACTTACATGGGGTTTTGAGTTAATATTATACTTGATAAATTTTATCAGCATTTACACACATATATGATATTTTTTATCAAACGGAGGTGAATTATGTACAAAAGTAGTATAACAATACAAATACATAATGGAATACATACACGAATTGCCGCTATGATAGTTCATAAAGCTACAGAACTCAAAAATAAATATGGAATAAATCTATACATAAGAAATTTATCTGCAAAAGAACCTTTAGCTATAAGCATGTTAGCTTTATTATCTTTAAAAATAAAAGAAGGCGAAATAGTTGAAATTTCTTGCAAAGAAAATTCTATAGAAGGTCAAAATTCAGTACTGGAGTTATGTAACTTTATAACTATATATATTGTAGATAATAATAATTCAGTTTTATCAAAAATAGATGACATAATTGAAGAGAATACTATAGCTTATGATCAAATAGTAAAAAACATACCTGTAGGAATATTAGTTATTGATGTAAATGGATATATTACAGCTATGAACGACTATGCTCTTAAAATAGTTGATAAAAATCAAAAAGATGTAATAGGACGTTTCGTAAAAGATATCATTCCAACTTCTGATTTACCTCACATAGTAACTTCAAAAGAACGTAAAGTTGGAGAAACACAATATATAAATAACCACCTTGTTTTAACAAATAGATCTCCTATATATTCTAATAATAAAATTATTGGAGCTTTAGGCGTATTTCAAGATATATCTGAACTAATAGGTATCAAGGAATTAAATGAAAAATTTAAAAAAATATTAGAAGCATCTCATGACTTAATTTGCTTTGTAGATGATAGAAGAATTGTAAGTTATGTAAATCCATCTTACGAAAAACACTTTGGTATTAAAAATAAGGATATTGTAGGAAAAGATTTAATTAATATATCTCCAAATGGACTCCGAATTAAAGTATTTAATACAAAATCACCAATTGAAAATAAAATTTATCGTAAAGATAACATAAGTATAGTATCCACAATAGAGCCTATTTTCATAGACGGAATATTTAAAGGTGTTATTTCTATATCAAAAACTGTAGATGAAATTAAAGACTTAGTTAAAAAACTTGAAAAATCTGAAGAGGAGTTAAATTATTATAAAGATGAATTAAATAGGCATAACTTTAGCAGTTCCTTTAATTCTATAATAGGCTGCAGTAGTTCCCTTAAAGATTGTTTATTTATTGCACAAAAAGCTTCCAATTCACCTTCTACTGTATTAATTCGTGGTGAAAGTGGAACTGGTAAAGAACTCATTGCTAAAGCTATTCACAATAATAGTAATAGGAAAAATAAGCCTTTTGTTAGAGTAAACTGTGCCGCTATTCCTGAAAATTTACTTGAAAGTGAATTATTTGGATATGAAAAAGGGGCTTTTACTGGAGCTGCTAAAAGTAAACCTGGAAAATTTAATATAGCAGACGGTGGCACCTTGTTTCTAGATGAAATTGGCGACATGCCTGTATCTATGCAGGTTAAACTATTAAGGGTTCTTCAAGAAAGAGAATTTGAAAGTGTAGGTGGTCTTACTACTCAAACTGTAGACATAAGAATAATTGCTGCTACTAATAGAAATCTAGACGAAATGATAAAGGAAGGCACTTTTAGAGAAGATCTTTATTACAGATTAAACATTATAAATATTATATTGCCACCTTTAAGAAATAGAAAAGAAGATATAAATCTTTTAGTAGAACACTTTATTCATAAAATAAATATTAAATTAAACAAAAATATTATAGGTATAGATAAAAAATCTCTTATGCATTTACAAGAATATCATTGGCCCGGCAACATAAGAGAATTGGAAAACATTATTGAAAGAGCCATAAACATGTGTGAGGGTGAACATATAACAGAGAAGGATCTGCCTTTTTATATTAAAAACAGTAAATTAGAAGACGGTTCTTTAATAAATTTAAGAAATGGTGAGCTTCAACCTTTAGAAGCATATGAAAAAGAACTAATAACTATAGCTATGAAAACCTATAAAAGCTATAACAAGGCTGGTAAAGCTCTAGGAATTACTCATAGAACCGTATCTTTAAAGTGTAAGAAGTATGGAATAAATATACCTTAATCATATAAAAAAATATTGCTCGTTTTGTTTTTTTACATGGAATTAAGCACTTTCCCTTAAATTTCTACAATTCATTTACAAAATTACAGTTTTAATTACAGCGCAATATTTTTTAACTTATCCACATTTTTAAAATAAAATAATCCCCATAAGTTAATAATTACTGGGGATTACTTTATTATATCCTGAAACTCTTTAGAATCCTTCACTGGATTAAAATCTTCTTCTTTTGCTGCAATGTTCTTTACATCTGGTGACATATTTACGGCTATTTTTAAATATTTCACTGTATTTTGTACATCTCCACGCCTGCCATATATACTAGCTTTGCCATAATAACTCCATATGTAATTTTCAACCTCTAAATTTTTATCATACCAGGTTAATGCAGCATCATAATTACCTTGTAACTCATAAGCCAACGCTTTGTTAAATCTAGCATATCCAAAATCAGGTTTTAATTGAAGAGCTTTGTCTATATTCTTCATTCCTTCATCAAAATTACTTTTGTAACATAGTGCTATTCCCTTAATGTTATAAGCTTTATAAAAATTTGAATCTTCTTTTATAATTTCATCAGCTAATGCTATTGCATTGTCATATTTCTTTTCTCCAAAAGCCTTATAACTTTCATTATATTTTTCATCTTCAACTTTTTGAGCTTGTGACTTTTTGGAAATATTACCATCTTCTTTTTCTTTTATTACTGAGTTATTATTAGAATTCTCTTTATGTATATTTTCGATTATACTATTACTTCTCCGATTATTTAATGCTTCTCTATATGATATACCAATTACTACACACACTAATATACAAAATATTATTACTTTAAATTTCATAGGAACTTTTCTATACAATCCATCATCATTACTTCTAAAAAACATAAAGTACCTCCACATTTCTGTTATATAAATTATTATAACCACTTATTAAAAATATTTCATTCATTTTTTATAATTACAGTACTCTATGCCATCTACAATAATCTTCATATTTGTTTTTAATAAACTCTTTTATTTCTTGTTCATTATGCTTTCTTGACCTTACGCAGTTTTGAGCAACATCACTACATATATAACATCTTCTTGGCTTAAATCCCAATGTTCCTCTACTTAAACTATTATTGTTTTTATCGTAAACATCAATATCCACATATCTTCCTAAAAAATGATGGTTTTCTATACTAACCGTTATTTTCTTTGTTTCCTCTGCATCTTTATTAACAATAAGTGTTAAAGATGGTCCTTCCGCTGTTATAGTAAAATTTTTATATGATACATATTGGTTAAGCTTTTCCATCAAAAATTTATTCATAAATTTCATTATTCCAAGTGTTATAGTATTGTTTTTAGTAACTCCAGGATAATTAACTCTCATAAAAACTAATGTTTTTTTATAAAAATTAATTAACTTTTCCTGTTCACACACTCTTTCTTCTCTGCATATTAATATATCTTCTGGAGTATATTCTTTTATTCCTTTTATATGATCTTTTTTTTGTTTATCTTTAACATAATCTTCATAAGTATAATTTGTTAACCAATATCTATTCATAAACTAATGTGGAGAGTTACTTTTTCGTATTTTCTCTCTTATCTCCTTTCCTTTATTAGAATTTAAAAACTTCCATGTTATTTCAGGTACTATTTTTTTTATCTGATCCATTTGGTCGTTCTTTATAAGTTCTCTAACTTTAGATGCACTTATATAATTTCCTTCATAGCTCTTTCTCTCTATTTCTATAAGTTCTACGCCATAGTCAGGCATAACTTCTTTTAATGTATTATTATATGTATTAGTAACATTACAGTAAGGCTCTTCACCTACAAATCTCTTTATTATATTTAATCTTTTACAAAAATATTCCCCAAATATGTTACAATCAATATTTTCATAGGATTTTAGTCTTTCATCTTCTTTTCTAATGAAGTAAGATGGGAAAGTAGCTGATGATATAATATATTCACTGCCTGGAACAACATTTACATTTTTTAAATCTGATAAGCCTTCTTTTACTATTGAATATCTTTCATTGAAAGGAAATAATGATTTGTCTTCTTCCACCACAAACACTATAACTTCTCTGCACTTTTTTGAAGCTTCCTCTACTAAATACCTATGTCCATTAGTAAATGGATTGCAATTCATTACAAGTGCACCTTTTTCAGTTGTTACATCTATTTTATTCTTAGCTATCATTTTATCCAAAGCTTTATTTATATTATAAATTCCATACTCTAATAAAGCAGCACTTTTTTCTTTATATATAAGATTAAAATTTAAGGAAGTGAATATTTTCACTTTATCTGGTTTAGTAAATAAAAAACTGTGGTAAATTCCTTCTTCAAAAAGCTTATCTATTAAATTAGATATAAGAGAAGAAGTTATATTTTCTCCTCTTATATCTTCTGATATGGCAAAGCATTTAAATATATTCTTAGCTTTAGAACAAGTAGCTTTAATTACATTATTTCCATCTCTAAAAACCACTGTATAATCCACATCTTTATCCAGTATTAATCCAAAGCTTTCTAAGAACTCATATACTTCATTTTTTTCTTCTTCATTATTTAAACTTATTTTCTCAAGCTTTAAATCATACATTTTTTATCTCCTTAGCTTAATGGTTTTCTAACTACATCTATTATAGTACCATCTCTGTATTCTACTACTGCTACAACTTTATCTGTAAATTCTATAGGTTCTGGCTTTCCTGTCATACTTTCAGCTAAATTTTTTAATTCTTCTATAGTCATAACAGGTAAGTTTTTAGCTTTTAATTTTTCTATTAAATCTTTTCTTATTGGATTTACGGCTATACCTCTTTCTGTAACTACTACATCTATACTTTCTCCTGGAGTTGTAACTGTAGTAACCTTATCCTTTATAATAGGAAGTCTTCCTTTTATAAGATTTGTAACCACAATAGCAAGCTTTGCTCCTGCAGCAGTATCGCTGTGTCCACCTGAGCCTCCCATTATTACCCCATCAGATCCTGTTGTTACATTTACATTAAAATCTGTATCTATTTCTGTAGCTCCAAGTATCATAACATCTAGGTTATTTACTACAGCGCCTTTATTATGAGGGTTACCATACATAGACCCGCTCATACCTTGATGTTTAGGATTATTTCTATATGATTCTACAGCTTTTAAATCAAAGCATTGTACATCAAATATATGTGTGAATAATCCTTCTTCAAACATATCTACAATATAACCTGTTACTCCACCTGCTGCAAAACTTCCTGTTACTTTTTTCTCTCTCATTATTTCTTTTAAATTTTCTGCTACTGCAAGGGATGTTCCACCAGCTCCTGTTTGAAATGACATTCCGTCTTTTACAAGACCTGAAGCTTCCATAACCTTCGATGCCATTTTAGCTATTTTAAGTCCCACAGGATCTTTTGTTATCTTTGTAGTACCTGATACAATACCTGCTGGATTTCCTATGGACTCAACTTTAACTACATAATCTACATATGTTTGATTGATTTCAATAGGGCATGCAGGATAAGGAACTAAATTATCAGTAATTGCTACTACTTTATCTGCATATTCAGCATCACTTACAGCATATCCTAAAGCACCACAAGCAGCATTTCCATAAACTCCATTTATGTTTCCATAAGTGTCCGCAGTTGGTGCTCCTATAAATGCTACATCTATATGTAAGTCTCCACTTTCTATAGCTCTTGGTCTTCCACCATGGGTCATCATTACTGCCGGTTTCTTTAAATATCCTTTAGATATAGCTTCTGCTACAGGTCCTGACATATAATTTGCAACTATACCTGTTACGATACCTTTTTTCATATATTCTACTAATGGTTCATGTATTGGAAATATTGAACTTGCAGCTATAGTAATATCTTTTATTCCTCTTTTAGAAATAGCATACATTACATTATTAAGTATAAAATCTCCATTTCTTAAATGATGGTGAAAAGATATAGTCATTCCATCTTTTATTTCCACTTTATCTAAAGCTTCTTCTATACTGTTTAATACCTTATCTTCCCCTGGCTTTACGGAACTTACCTTTACACCTACTTTTTCTTTAACACCACAATTTGAAAAAGCTCCTTTAAAAGGCTTTACTTCTCCATATCCCTCTATATTATCAGGAATTTCTCTTCCTAGTATATTTTTCATAGTAATACCTCACTTTTTCCAGATTTAGTTTCACATATATTAATTAAATAAGACCTAATAATTTGGCCAACTCCACAGTAGTTACAGCTCTGTTTATTACAGGTGCATCTACCATTTTTCCATCTAGTGAAAATACTCCTAGTCCCTTTGCTTTAGCCTCATCTCTTGCTTCAAGAACTCTTACTGCATGTTTTATTTCAGCTTCTGTTGGTGCAAATACTGAATGTATAGTATCTATCTGTCTTGGATTTATGGATGCTTTTCCTGTGAAACCTAAGCTCTTAGCTTTAAATGTATCTTTTTCTAAACCTTCATAATCGTTGGTATCTGTAAAAGGTGTATCTATAGCATCAACTCTAGCCGCTCTACAAGCTGTAGATACCCTGTTTCTAGCATAAAATATTTCTTCTCCTACTTTTGTTCTCTTAATTCCAAAGTCTGAAGTTAAATCTTCTGCGCCTAAAAGTACTCCTACTACTCTTTTAGATGATTTAATTATACTGTATACATTTTCTAATCCATAAGCTGTTTCTACAATTGGAATTAGCTTTATGCAACTATTTTCAAATCCTTCTTCGCCTTCAATTTTGGAAAGCACTTTATCTATGGTTTCAAGCTGTTCTTCTGTAGCTTTAGGAATCATTAATGCATCTGGTTTAACCCTAGATATAACATCTACATCCTTTGGTCCGAATTCAGTATCTAATGGATTTACTCTGACAACTAATTCTACTTTTGAATAATCTATAGCTTTTATAGCTTCACTAACAAGTATTCTTGCACTGTCCTTTTCTGTAAGGCTTACTGCATCCTCTAAATCAAGTATTACTGAATCAGCTCCAAGTATGGGTGCATTTTGAAGCATTCCTGGATTATTTCCAGGCATAAAAAGCATTGTTCTTCTTAGTCTTTTCATATATCTCACCTCAATTTTAAATTTACATTGCTCTTTCTATAGCTGTTTGAACTCTTGATTTTATTGTATAATCTAATGCCCCTTTATCTTGAGCCTTTATAGTTACACTTTCTATCCCTAATTCTTTTACTTTTTCTAGTATAGTTTTTTCTATTTGTTTTCCAAATTGCTTCATTACTATACTTTCAAGTTCTAGTTCTACTTTACCGTTTTCATTTGGTGCAACCATAATCATTATGTCATTTGATTCTAATGTACCTGCTTTGGCTACATTTTTTATTTCCATTAGCTTTCTCCCCTCACTTTGTAATTTATAGCTTATTCAAATTAATCATTTACAGACTTTAAATATTCCTTTTGTCCCATTTCGTATAAATTATTTCCTTCTGAATCTATTACCACAACTAAAGGTAAATCTTCTACTTCTAATCTTCTTACAGCTTCAGATCCTAAATCTTCATAAGCTATAACTTCTGCCTTCTTTATAGCTTTTCCCATAAGTGCAGCCGCTCCACCTATAGCTGCAAAATAAACAGCTTTATTCTTCTTCATAGAAGCTATTACATCTTTTGATCTTAAGCCTTTTCCTATCATTCCTTTTAAACCTATATCTAATAATCTTGGTGCATAAGGGTCCATTCTATAACTTGTAGTAGGTCCTGCTGAACCTATTACTTTTCCTGGCTTTGCTGGACTTGGTCCTACATAATATATAATTGAATCTTTTACATTCATAGGTAATTCTTCACCCTTATCTAAAAGATCAACAAGTCTTTTATGAGCTGCATCTCTTGCAGTATATATAACTCCGGATACTAAAACACTGTCTCCAGCCTTTAAATCTTTAACTTTTTCCTCTGTTAAAGGAGTTGTAATTCTTTTTTCCATGTCTATACCTCCTATTTATAAATTATTATAGTTCTATCTCTGCATGTCTTGTAACATGGCAGTTTATGTTAACTGCAACTGGAAGTCCTGCTATATGAGTTGGATAGGTTTCTATATTAACTGCAAGTGCAGTAGTCTTTCCTCCGAATCCTTGTGGTCCAATTCCTAAAGCATTTACCTTCTCTAAAAGTTCCTTTTCTAAGTCTTCATAAAATGGATTTGAATTTCTCTGTGCTAAAGGTCTAATTAATGCTTTTTTAGCTAAATTTGCCGCCCTATCAAAGGTTCCACCTATTCCTACACCTACTACTATTGGAGGGCATGGATTAGGTCCTGCTTCCTTTACTACTTTAAGTATAAATTCTTTAACTCCGTCTAACCCATCTGCAGGTTTTAACATTTTAATTTGACTCATGTTCTCTGAACCAAATCCCTTAGGTGCCACAGTAATTTTTAGCTTATCACCTGGAACCACATTGTAATATATAACAGCTGGAGTATTGTCTTTTGTGTTAACTCTATCTAAAGGATCTTTTACTACAGATTTTCTTAAATAACCTTCTGTGTATCCTTGACTTACTCCTTCATTTATAGCGTCTTCTAAGCTTCCTCCTACTATATGAACCTCCTGGCCTAATTCTACAAATACACACGCCATACCAGTATCCTGACACATAGGCATCTTCTCATTTTTAGCTATATCTACATTTGTAAGTATTTTTTCTAAAATTCCCTTTGCCATAGGCCATGTTTCTTCCTCTTCAGCCTTTTTAATCTTATTTTTAACATCATCTGAAAGAAAGTAATTAGCATCTATGCATAGTTTTTTTATAGAACTTGTTATTTCTGATACATTTATATCTCTCATATTCATCTTTCTCCTTTTGGTAAATATTTTGGTGCTTTTTCGTAGATGAAAAGGCAGTTTAATTAAACCGCCTTTCACCAATTAAAGTACAATTATTTTCTTCTATTTATTAGCGCAATAATTCTATTCATTTCATTATTAACTATCATATATCCTTCATCTACGCCCATTCCAGGTTTAGCAAGTACTTGTTTTGCACCGCAAGCCATACCTATATTGGTAGTTACTTCAGCAGATCTATTTGTTTCGTTACATGTTCCTCCACAGTATGCTCCCATACCATGTTCTTTACAGTAGATTATTGCATCTGCTATATTATTTACTCCACCTAAATCAGGTGTTTTTATCTGTACCATATGTCCTGCTTTATTGTCTGTAAAGAATTTTACATCTTCAACTGTATTACACCATTCATCTGCAACTAATTCTACTTTTATTCCTCTTCCGTCTAATTCTGCTCTTAAATCTCTCATTGCTTCCATTTGTTTTTGTCTTTCTTCTACGTCCATTGGTCCTTCTATTCTTAAATGGAATGGTTTTGCTGCTTCTTCTAATGTTTTTATATAATCAGCCATTGCTTTTGTATCATAATTAAATGCGGCACCTATTGTTCCATATACATCTATATGGAATATTGGACTGTAATCTTCTTTTGTTCTTAATTTTATTACCCTATCTCTTAACCATTCAACATACTTTAGTAATTTTTCACCCTTTAATCCTAGTTTTTCTTCTACGTTATTTATAAGTGCATGTGGCATTACATCTGCACCTTTTATTATCATTTTATCTGAGTTGTCGTATCTGTCATCTCCAGATTGAGTAAATATTGGCACTCTTTTTATTTCATAACCTGAATTATATTCATTTCTTATTACTTCTGCCATAGTTAACTTTTGAGATTTTGCTACTGCATCAAGTATTGCTTGAGTTACTCCGTATCTTATAGCTGTATGCAGTCTTTTTCCGTTAACCTGCATTTTATCAAATTCTTCTGCTAATGCTTTGAACTCTTTTAATTCTCTTCCTATAAGTTTAGGTGCTATTTCCTTTTCTATAACTGGAATAAAATCTTTAGCTAAAAATAGAGGATCTCTTCCGCCTGCTCCTGAATATTGTACTGCTGCACAATCTCCATATGCTACCTGGCCATCTTCTAATATAATCATAACAGATATAGCTTCTCCGGCCTGTCTTACGTTTTTAAAACCTTCTGTTACTGGTTCTCCTACATAAGTGAATCCATCATGTCCTGCTCCCTTTTTTATAGCTCTCTGATCATCGAAAT
>NZ_JABBNI010000010.1 GCF_012926525.1 Clostridium muellerianum | reverse complement strand
TTTGTCATGCAGTCAAGGGTGGCGATTATAGCAACCTAATCTTATCTTTGAAAAAATAAGCAACCTCATGAGCTCTTACAAGCATATTTTTTGAGCGTTATTTTTTCATAGCAAACTTTACACTATCCTTTCAACTTTTATCTCTAATATATTTTTTGTATTTTCATTAACTTTAAAAAGTTCGCTTACTCTATATCCTACAACCCATCCAATTTCATTGTCAAAACATATAATAGGAATATGTTGTCTTTGATCTTTAGTTATCTTTTCATCCATAAAGAAATCTTTTAATTTCTTATTTCCTTTCATACCTAAAGGTACAAATTTATCTCCTTCTCTTCTATGTCTTATAATTATTTCATTGCCAACTTTATCATAGTCAAAGTACTTAGTTAATCTGCTACTTTTAAAATCTACATTTTCTTTAGAATCAACAATTCTAGTTATTACTCGTAATCTGTATTCTTTTATGTCATTAACTCCTTTATGTATAAAATATGATTTATTCTCCTCAACCTTACTTTTTTGTGATTTCTTCAATATGTGTATATCACCATATTTATTAGATACTATAATATTATTTGCAAGATCAATATCTTTTCCTGTTGATTTGGATTGAACATCAATTATGTCATAAATGTGAACTTTCTCAAAGTTATTTAATGTTCCAGTTATTGTGTATAGGGCTTTTCTTATTATTCTAGTAATTATGGCTTCATTTTCTAAAAATGCCTCCTTTGATATTATAACCTTTTCTGTCTGTATATCACAATATCTTTTAAACTTTTCTTTAGCAACTATTTCTAAATACTCATTATCTATTTTTATGGTATCAGACAATCTATTAAGAACCTTCACGATATCTTTGTTAAAATTTTCTTGAATATATGGTATTAACTGTAATCTTACCCTATTTCTAGAATATATAGTTTCTAAATTGGTTTTATCTATCCTAGGTTTAATATTTTGTATATCACAGTATTCCTCAATTTCCTGTCTTGTTGTATTTATTAAAGGTCTTACAAACACATCATCTCTAACTGCCTTTATTCCCATCAAACCTTCTAATCCTGTTCCCCTCATAATTCTCATTAGTATCGTTTCTGCTTGATCATTAGCATTATGAGCTATAGCTATTTTTTGTGCATTTAATTCCTTTTTTACGTTATTAAAAAAATCGTACCTGGCCTTTCTTCCTGCACTTTCACATGAAATATTTTCTTTTTCCATCATTTTATTTATATCTACTGACCTACTTCTAAATTCTATATTTAAATCTTCACAAAATTTCCTTACATACTCCTCATCTTTATCAGCCTCATCTCCCCTCAAACAATGATTTACATGAGCTGCACACAATTGTATATTAAGCTGATTTCTTAAGGAATATAATATATGCAGTAAACATATAGAATCTGGTCCACCAGATACTGCAACTATTACTTTATCACCTTCATTAAACATTCTATACTTATTTATAGTTTTTAAAACTGTATTTATCAAATTTATCACTTCCCCCCAAATTTTGTTTTTATAGATAATATAATACTTAACTTTTATCTTTAAATCAAATAATCAATTTAAATTTTCAATGGCTTAAGTTTAAAATATATTATTCTAAACTTAAGCCATCAAAAATTTAATTTATTTAATATAGACTATATACCTTTTCTACAATTACTGTCATATCATCTTTTATCTTTCCTTTGCTTAATTTTTTTGCATTATTTATAATTTCTTCGCACAACTGTTTAGGATCATTAGCTTTATTCTCCTTTAAAAAGTCTAATATCCACTCGTATTTACCCGCCTCTTGACTTTCATAATCCAGCACTCCATCACTTAACATAATAATGACATCTCCATTTTCAACTTTTTTTCTAGTTATATCTATATCAGGTTTATCTAGTACACCAATTGGTAAAGTTTTAGACTTAACAACATCAACATCTTCTCCTCTTTTTATAAAGCTAGCTACAGCTCCAACTTTCATAAAGTCAACTTCTCCCTTGTACAAATCTATGCTATTCAAATCTAAAGTTGAAAACTTTTCTTCCTCTGAAAATTTCATGGTCATTATAGAATTTATTGCATTTATAGCCGTTATCTTATTAAATCCTGCCTTGGAAAACCTTTCTATGAGCTCAACAGCAGCATTACTTTCCTTCCCAGCTTGTGGACCAAAACCCATTCCATCACTTATAACAGTTAAATAAGTTCCATCAGATAATTTTTGAAAACTACAACTATCTCCACTATATTTCTCTCCATCTTTACAGCACTTACTAGAATAAGCTGCTACATGGTACTTAGGAGTTTCCTCAAAAGTAACACTGCAAACTTTCAATTCAGTATTTAAGTTGCACCCATCATCGCTAACACACATACATTTTCCTGTCACTTCATTTATTAATGGCAATATATTTTTTATACAAATTTGTTTTCCTCCACAAGCATTCATAGACAATTTTGCTAATAACCTATTGTTTTTATTAGTATAACAAAATATATCTCTATAATGTATATTGTTTTTGTTTAAAACTCTTCTTATAGTATTTTCAGTTTCAGTATTAAACTTTATATTGTAATTAAATTCATGCACAATTTCTGACACTGAATCTCCTACACTTTCTATTTGACCTGATAACAATTCTCTACACTCACTTAATCTATTCTTCCACATTTCATTAATTATATAATTATTAACAATTTCTTCAGTGTTTTTTATAACAGCAGATCTTTTTATACACTTTCTTTCTATTTCATATGGAATTTGCTTCTTATTATCCTGATAACTTTGTATTAATTCGCTAAAAGCGTTATAGGTATAAAAATTTTCCCTCTTCCAGCACATTGACTGCATAGAACATGTACTACATACACGATCTGCAAGATTCTCTATTAATGCTGTACTTTTATTTTTCATTAATAATTTATCATTGTACACTAGCTTTTCTAAAATTTCTGACATACCAAACAATACTTCTGAAAAATTTTCTAATTTATTCACTAACAATGCTTTAATCTTTTCTGCATAATTTTCTTTAAAGTACTCCTGCTTTTTCTGCCAATCCAATTCTAATTCAATTTTTTTGAAAATTTTTCCAGGTATCATGAAAAAAAATATAGAACTTATAATTACCTCTATTAATTTAAATTGAACTCCTATATCAGAATACATTTTTAACACGGCAAAGGCTACAAGATACGCCAAACCGCTCATCCATTTGCCCGTTTCTCTAAATATGCCAGATATTAAACCACACACCCCGTATACTCCTACAAAAGCTATCATATTACTAGATGTTACGCCTATTATAGTTCCCATAGCCACTCCTGACGCTGCTCCTGCTGAGCTTCCTTTTGTATATCCTACTATAAGAATAAATGCTAAAGCAATAACATTTCTTATAGATATTTCTCTTATACTAGTACCCCAGGTACCTGCTACCACTAAAGATACAGTAACTGACATACTTATTATTTCTTCACTGCTATATAAATGTCTTGTTTTATATTGTTTAAAGCATATTATCGAATAATTAATAATAAAATATAATGGGAATATAGCACTCACTTCAAAAAATGAAATCATAAATGACATACCTGCTGTTATTTTAAGTATTAATAACTTATAGAAAGCAAACTCTACAAACAAAGTAAAGAACATCAATATTAATTTCTTTCTTTGATCTATCCTTCTTAATATGTAACTAATAGCTATAAGAGTTGCTGTAGTTATAATATATACAGGCAAACTCTTTATATTGTTATAAAGGGAAACATACCCTAGAACGGTTCCAATCCCTGATACTAATATAACCTTATCTTCTTCGCAAGTAATAACTGCAATGAGGAAAGCTATACCAAATGGAGCCATAAGATTTATCATAATTACCCTGCTTGTTAAAAATGCTGCTATAAAATAACTAATAAATTTAACTACCAAGGGCAAACTTTTAAACCTTCTCTTTTTTAATTCATCCTTTGAATCTTTAACTCTTTTATACGGAAAAAGTTCAACTCCGTACTGCATTTATACCACCCACCTTATAAATTACTGCTTTTATTATAGCAAAGTGCGCTGGAAATAAATGTCATAAACTGATATGCCCATTTATTTTTTTTAGGACATTTAATCCTAAGTTTTTTTAAAAAAATTTTCTTTAGACAGTTATAGATAAATTTTGAAGAAATAAGTTGAATTTTCTTTCAGATGCCTTATAATAAGTTTTTCAAAAAACTAAAAAGCCTGTGGTATAAACCACAGGTTCTGGTAGCGGAAATAGGACTTGAACCTACGACACTTCGGGTATGAACCGAATGCTCTAGCCAGCTGAGCTATTCCGCCTTATTATTTAATTTGGTTGCGGAGGTAGGACTTGAACCTACGACCTTCGGGTTATGAGCCCGACGAGCTACCAACTGCTCCACCCCGCGATGTTTGGTGCTGAAGACCGGAATCGAACCGGTACGGGTTTTAAAGCCCGCAGGATTTTAAGTCCTGTGCGTCTGCCAGTTCCGCCACTCCAGCATTTAAAAATTTATATGGTAGCGGAAATAGGACTTGAACCTACGACACTTCGGGTATGAACCGAATGCTCTAGCCAGCTGAGCTATTCCGCCTTATTATTTAATTTGGTTGCGGAGGTAGGACTTGAACCTACGACCTTCGGGTTATGAGCCCGACGAGCTACCAACTGCTCCACCCCGCGATGTTTTGGTGCTGAAGACCGGAATCGAACCGGTACGGGTTTTAAAGCCCGCAGGATTTTAAGTCCTGTGCGTCTGCCAGTTCCGCCACTCCAGCATTTTTATCAGTCATTTGACTGCCTTATAACCTGACAACATAACTTATTATATACGATATATTTATTGTTGTCAACTGTTTTATATATTTTTTTATTTTTAAATTATTTAACATAAAAGAGGCTAATTTCTAGCCTCTTTATATTCAAAATAAATTATTAATTGGATGGTTTTCTATATCCTCTACCTTTTGAATCTTGATGTTTCTTTAGATCTTGAAATCTTTCTTCACTATCCTTTAAAAACTTAGATAGCCTATCTTCAAAACCTCCTTGTGCATTTCTAGTTTTTTCTTTGTTCCAATCAATTTCTACCGGTTTTACACTTTTTTTCTCTGGTATAGCCTGCTTAATGGATAAACTTATCTTCCCATTTTCATCAACTGAAATTACTTTAACTTTTACTTTGTCTTTTTCCTTTAAGTAATCCCTTATATTTTTCACATAAGTATCTGATACCTCAGATATGTGAACTAAGCCGGTTTTCCCATCGATTTCTACAAAAGCTCCAAAACTAGTAATGTTAACTACTGTACCCTCTAGTATGCTTCCTGCCTTTAAGGTCATATTAAAAAGACTCCTCCTTAATAAAAATAATGTTATATAGTAAATTTTAAATTTGAAACTAAACTTTTAGTTCTTTGTGTTTATTACAGGGATTTCGCCTGGTTTAATAAGACCTAATCTTTCTCTTGCCAGCTTTTCTATATACATATCTGACTTAGACATCTTAACCTCATCCTGTAATTTCTTATTTTTATCTTTAACCTTTTGCTCTTCTAAATTTTTTTGTGATATTTGATCTTTTATTTTATGCATAGTTATTTGCTGATTTATAAAAATACAACATGCATAAAAAATTATAAACAATAAGACTACATTTTTAAATTTAAACTTTTTTTTCATAATTATCACCATTTCCACTTTAGAAATGTATTTCAAAAAAACATTATACTTATATTCTAATTTGATTTTGAACTTTCTTCAAGTTATTTTTTATAATTTCTTTTATTTTTTGTTCTAATAGTATAAATTATTAATACAAAAGGGTAAAATATTATATTTTTTAACACTCTAAATGCTTTTCTAATATTCTTGATTAACTTATATTGAAAACTTATAAACATATTACTAAATATTCTCATATATAAGTATGTACCTAAACTTATCCATGCATACACATATACACCTACATACAAACAATCTATAAAAAGCAAAAATATAAATACCACCATAGCGGCAAAAATCCAAAATAAAATATCTTCTACAAAAGTTAATATTTTATTGACATTATTAAATCCTCTTATTATTCTATATAAATCAAATAATATTCCTATTATAATTCCTGCAATAAAACTAAATATAATACATCTTAACTGTTCTGTTATTGATAAAATCATCTTTCCCTACTTAAACAATCTTGATATTAATCTTTCTTTTTGCTTTTTAACTTGATTATTTGTATATATGCATGAATTTATCATTCCAATTATAACAACATCCCCATTTTGAACGTCCAATTTATTCATTTTAAGACTTTGTCCTTTAATATTAAGTGTACCTAGATTAGTATTTAATACTATTTGTTCTTCATTAAAGCTTATAACTTCTACAACTCCACTTAACAAAAGTTTTTTTCTATTTTCAATATGCATTATACTTTTCTTATCTTCTAGCACCTTTACTTCCTTTTTCTCCATAACATCCCCTCCACTTATATTTAAATATATGCATATACTTAAGGGGATATTACTAAGTAAAATGGTATTTTATATGTCTCCTGTTTATTCTTTGTCCTCTTCTCCTGATATAATTTCATACATTTCCTGTGCATTTACTTTTGTAACATGCTCTGCAATATTTACGATTTTAGCTTTAAGAGACTTGTTAGCATACTGTATCTCTATAACATCTCCTTCTTTAACTTCTGTGCTAGGTTTTGCTACTTTATCATTTATGCTTACTCTTCCACCCTCACAAACTTCTTTTGCTATTGTTCTTCTTTTTATTATTCTTGAAACCTTAAGATATTTGTCTAATCTCATTTTTATTCTCCTTTTTAAAACAAAAAACCCAGATTTACACCCAGGTTTTTTTAATGCTACTTGTTTACTTTATCTTTAAATTCTTTACCAGCTTTAAATACTGGAACTGTTGATTCTGGTATTGTTATTTCTTCTTTAGTTCTTGGATTTCTTCCTATTCTTGCAGCTCTTTTTCTTGTTTCAAATGTTCCAAATCCAACAAGCTGAACTTTGTCACCATTTTCAAGTGTTTCTTCAACACTTTCTATGAACCCCTTTAATACTACTTCTACATCCTTCTTTGTTAGCTTTGACTTTTCTGCTATACTTGCAATTAATTCTGACTTATTCACCTTTTTTACCTCCTTAATATTGAGTATGCTTTAGTTGCATATTAGCATATTCTTCATTGATTTGAAAAATCCTCTTTTTTTGTCGTTTTTGCATAAAAAACTTTAATTGTTTACTTTTGATTGTTCCCAAAGTTCGTTCATTTGATCTAATGTCAAATTTATCATATCGACATTTTTTAACTTTGCTTTTTCTTCTATATATGCAAAACGCTTGATAAATTTCTCTATAGTATAATTTAATGCAAATTCGGGGTCAATGTCAAGGAATCTAGCAATATTTACAGAAGCAAATATTAAATCTCCTATTTCTTCTACTATTTTTACCCTTTCTTTACCTTTATATACATTCTTTACTTCGTAATATTCTTCTAAAACTTTATCCATTGCATCTTCTACCTTATCCCAATCAAATCCAACCTTAGCTGCCTTTTTTTGAACTTTTTCAGCTCTCATCAATGCTGGTAAATTTTTAGGAACATGTTTTAACTCTTCTGTATAACTATCAAACCCTTGCTCCTTTTTCTTTATTTTATCCCAATTTACTAAAACTCCCTCAGATGTATTTACTTCCACATCACCAAATACGTGTGGATGTCTATCAATCATTTTTTTGCAAATACCTTCTACAACATCATTTATATTAAAAAATCCTTCTTCTTTACCTATTTGTGAGTGAAAAACTATTTGAAGTAATACGTCTCCTAACTCTTCAACAAGTTTATCATCATCCTTTTCATCTATAGCCTCTAATACTTCATAGCACTCTTCTATAAGACACCTTTTTATACTTTCATGGCTTTGTTCTTGATCCCAAGGGCATCCATTCTCTGATCTTAATATGCTCATTATATCTAGTAAATCATTAAAATCCTTTTTTATCTCTAAATTCTTAGGAATGTATAGCGAAGTTAAATAATCTATATCTTCTTGCCTATCTATCTCATATAATGGCATCTTTCTAATACTCTCTAAATTTTTAATTCCTGCTGCTCTTACAAAATACACCTCAGTATCATCAGGATAGTACTGCATTAATGCCAACTTAACTTCAGAAACTATAAATTTATCATATACTTGAGTTATTATAGTTCCTACTCTTTTATCTAAAACTTGAGCTTTAATATCAAAAGCATCTATTACCTTCATTCCTTCTATAGGATCAATTTTTAAACTTTCCATAAGAACATCTATAAAACTTACAGCAGTAAAAATTTCTGTTTCTATCCCTTTTTCCTTACAAAGTTCTATTAATAAGTTCACAGATTTTTCGGCTACTAATGGATGACCTGGTACAGCATATACAATATCTCCGTATTCCTGTTCTTTACTAATTAAATCATCCGCTATAGACTTATATACCTGTTCAAAGTTTTGCCCTTGTTCATATTTATGATCATAAGTTTCAAATTTTATACTATTTTTCTTTAAAAATTCTACTGTAGGGTGTTTTTCTGTTCTTAAATAAATTTTATCAGAATTTTTTAACACATCTAAAGTCCCTATAGTAATGGCCTCTTTAGCCCCAGGTCCTAGACCAACTATTTTTATCATTTACACTATCCCACCTCTATCTTCTAAAGAATCTATTTTTAATATAGTCATATTTAAATACTTTAAATACAAATATAAGTATGCTATATATAATAATAGCTGAAAATATAGCTATTAGACACGCTATTCTACTGCTCATGCTATAATTATAGACATTCATATAAATAATTACAACAATTATTATCATTATAATAGAAGCAAATGCAGGTTTTATCATGGTATCAAACCACCTTATATTGACTCGTAGTTTTCTTTTAAGTAATACCATATTTAGTCCAGAAGCTATTACATATCCACATATGCTTCCAAGTACAGCTCCATAGATATTAATACCAGGTATAGAAACCATTTGCATAGTGATTACTGTTTTTATCACACATCCAATAGCTAAATTAACTATAGGCATAACATATTGGCCTACTCCTTGAAGGATAGCTGTTGAAGTTTGGGCAAGAATTATAAATGGAATGGATATAGCCGAATACTGTAGTATCTTAAAACCTGCAGATTGTCCAGGAAATATTAAATCTAAAATAGGATAAGCTAAATTGTACAATCCTAAAAAAGATGGTAATGCCATAACCATAGAAAGCTTAATCGCTAAATCTACCTTACTTACAACTTCATGCCTCCTATTTAACACATGTGCCTCTGCAATTATAGGCATTAAAGATGCACATAATGCTGCCGAAAGGGTTAATGGAACATTAATCATAATAAATGCTTTTCCTGTAAGTTGTCCATATAATATAGTTGCTTGCTTATAACTAAATCCTGCTTGTAACAATTTCTGAGGAACTACTGCAGAATCTATAAGACTCATTATACTACTAACTGCCGCTCCC
This sequence comes from Clostridium muellerianum, assembly GCF_012926525.1. GTDB lineage: Bacteria > Bacillota > Clostridia > Clostridiales > Clostridiaceae > Clostridium_AM > Clostridium_AM muellerianum. The sequence goes on along the minus strand of NZ_JABBNI010000010.1, from coordinate 136,110 downwards.
AAAGAAACTGGTATAGCTATGTATAATAACTTATTCATAATATCTATATTATCTCGTACTACATTAACCTTAAATTCTTTTCTTACTTTTATATATTTTATTAATAAATATCCTCCACCAAATAATCCTCCTGCAGCTGCACCAAGTGCTGCACCTCCAGCTGAATATTCTATGCCTCTTGGTAAAAGCACATAAGCAAGTCCAACACCAACTATAACCCTTCCCACCTGTTCTATTATCTGCGAAATTGCAGTATAATTCATATTCTGCAATCCTTGAAAAAATCCTCTAAACGCACTCATTACTGATATAAATATAGGTGCAAACGCAATAGCTACCAATGAATAATATGATTTTTCATCCCACTTTAAAAATGCTATAATTGGTCTTGAAAAAATAAGCAATATTCCTGTAAAACCAGCACCTAAAATAAACATAAGCATCATTGCCTTTTTTAAAACTTGCATTACCCCTTCATGATCATTTACAGCATTTCTTTCTGATACCATTTTGGATACTGCCACTGGTATACCTGATGCTGCAGCAATAAAAAACATATATAATGGAAAAGACATTTGATAATATCCTACTCCTTCATCCCCTATAAGCATTTGTAATGGCCATCTGAAGAACAGCCCTAGAAACTTAGCCACAATCCCTGCAACTCCCAAGACAAATGTTCCTTTAATAAGTGATTGTTTTTTCATAAAAATACCCCCGATTGTTCTTTTTAACAGCAAATTTTTCTAAATAATAATACTTTACATGTTTATAATTATTTAAATTTTAAGGGTATTATTACTCTAATTAAATGAATATTTTTTATATTTGTGTCAATAATCATCTATGAAGCAAAAAACAAATAAATAATGGCAGCATAAGCTGCCATTATTTATTGTTCCATTTGCTTTCCTATAAAAGATGATGCAGTCTCAGCCAATTTAGTTTCAACGTCTGCGAATTTTTTTCCTTCATCTTTTGATACTATAATTACGGCACCAATTGCATCACCTTCTGCTATTATTGGCGAAATTACTTGTGCTGAGTACTTTCCTTCAACTTCCTCATCATCATATAAAGGTACTGGTTTTTCTTTATCACTTGCAAAATTTACACTTTTTCTATCTTCTATTATTTTTTCAAGCTCATCGCTTATTTTCTTTTCCAAATATTCCTTCTTTGTTGCGCCACTTATAGATATTATGCTATCCTTATCACATATAATGACTATATTTCCTATAGCCTGCTGCAATGATTCTGTATAACCCTTAGAGAAATCACTTAATTCTCCAATAGGGGAGTATTTCTTAAGTATAACTCCTCCTTCTCTATCTGTAAAAATTTCTAAAGGATCTCCTTCTCTTATTCTAAGAGTTCTTCTTATTTCCTTTGGTATAACTACTCTACCTAAATCGTCTATACGTCTAACAATACCTGTTGCTTTCATTGCTTGTTACCTCCTAAAATCTAATTTAAATATAACTTGTATTAATATTATTTTTCTAAATATGAAATTTTATACACAATTGTTATTTAAATTAGATTTTACTCATAAAAAAACCACAGCATTTAAAAAATACTGTGGTTTTTTATTATATAAGATTTTTTTCATTTTTAGTTGTTTTAGCGCTCTTTTTCCATTCATTAACTTTATCTTGGTATTTCTTTTGTTTTTGTTCAGTTTCAAGCTGTGTTTTTATTTGAGCCTTTACTGCATCAAGCTTTTTAACAGGATATTCTTCTTTATCTATACATTTTATTATATGGTATCCAAATTGACTCTTAACTGGAGCTGATATAGCTCCTTTTTTCAATGCTATAGCACCTGCCATAAATGCAGCATCAAATCCTGAATCCACATAATTTACATATCCTAAATCTCCACCTTTATCCTTTGTAGCTGTATCTGTTGAAACTTCCTTTGCAACCTTACCAAAATCTTCACCCTTATCTAATCTAGCTTTTACTTTTTTAGCTTCGTCCTCAGTTTTTACTAATATGTGAGCTGTATGTATTCTGTTAGCCTTTTCTGTATATTTATATGGGTTAGCCTTATAATATTCTTGAATGCTTTTATCATCAACTTTAACATCTTTTGTTACATTGTCACTAACATTTTTACTTATCGCTTGATTTCTCATTTGAGTATAATACATATCTTTTAAAGCTTTTTCAGTAATATTTTGTTGTTTTAAAGCTGCTTGAAATTTAGCTTCATCTCCTCCAAAACTTTGCTTCTTCATATTATTAAGCTGTGTATCAACTTCAGTTTTTAATTTTGAATCATCTGGAAGCACCTTTAATTCTTTAGCTTTTTGCTCAATAATCTTTTCTTCTATCATAGTATCAAGTACTTGTGCCTTTTGTTCTTTTAATACACTCTTTGCATCATCATTTTTTTCGTAGTCAGCACCATATTGTTGTTTAATCTGAGCCACAACTCCCATTAAATTAGGATTACTATCTAATTCACCTCTAGTGATTTTTTCTCCATTTACTGTTGCAACAACACTTTTTTGTATAGCTTCTGGTGTTTTAGCTATCATATTACAACCAACTGTTGAAAAAGCAAAAGCAGATATTAGAACTGCACTTACTAATTTTTTTACATTTTTCACAACCTATTCCTCCATTCATCTTAATGCTTTTTAGCAATACAAATTAATTTTAACACAAAAACTATTTTACTACAAAATTATTTTTTATGGGATATATTAAGCATATATTCCATGATTTCTTTTATATTATAAACTAAATTTTCCCTTTTTACATCCTTGATTTTATAACCAAATCCTGGTTTATCTGATAATTTTATACTCACACTTCTGTTATAATCCTTTAGAAGTCCTCTAAATACATTTTCATCAATTCTATCTTTACTTTCAAACTTAAATGCAACCTCATCCCTTCTTTCCTTTACTTCTTCAACACCTAATTTTTTTCCTATGCTTCTTATATAAGCTATATTCATAAGATTATATATAGACGGCGGAATACTTGAAAATCTATCCTGTAATTCCTGTTCAATATCCTGCATATCTTCATAGCAATCAATAGCTGCAATCTTTTTATATACTTCTATTTTCTGTACTTCATCTTTGATGTAGTTTGTTGGAATATATGCATCTATTCTTAATTCTACAGTTGTTTCTACCGGTTCTTTATCTATATCACCTCTTACAAGCTTTATAGTATCCTCTAACATCCTACAATATAAATCATATCCTATAGCAGCCATATGGCCATGTTGAGATGATCCCATCATGTTCCCTGCACCTCTTATTTCAAGGTCTTTTAAAGCTATTTTAAATCCTGAACCTAACTCTGTAAAATCTTTTATAGCTTTAAGTCTTTTTTCAGCTACTTCAGTTAAAACTTTATCTTTCCTATAAGTAAGATAGCAGTAAGCCATTCTATTCGTTCTTCCAACTCTTCCCCTTAACTGATACAACTGCGATAATCCCATTTTATCTGAATCATATATTATCATAGTATTTACATTTTGAATATCCATTCCAGTTTCTATTATTGTTGTAGCTACTAAAACATCATACTCATTTTTCATAAAATCTACTATAATATTTTCTAATTCTCTTTCCTGCATTTGTCCATGAGCAACAGCTATCCTTGCTTCTGGAACTAATTTAGCCACATAAGAAGCCATTTCTTTAATATTTTCAACTCTATTATATACAAAATAAACCTGACCACCTCTATTTAGCTCTCTCATTATAGCATCTCTTATTAACTGATCATTATATTCTATTACATAGGTCTGTACTGGATATCTTTCTTCTGGTGGCGTCTCAATTACACTTATATCCCTTACTCCTACTAATGACATATGCAACGTTCTAGGTATAGGTGTAGCACTTAAAGTCAATACATCTATATTTTTCTTCATTTTTTTTATCTTTTCCTTATGCGTAACTCCAAATCTCTGCTCTTCATCTATTATTAATAACCCTAAATCTTTAAACTGTATGTCTTTCTGAATAATTCTATGGGTTCCTATAAGTATATCTATTTCTCCAGATTTTAAAGCCTTCATAGTAACCTTTTGTTGTGCCGCAGTTCTAAACCTACTTACCATATCTATTTTTACAGGGAAATCAGAAAATCTTTGTACAAAGTTATTATAATGCTGCTGAGCAAGTATGGTAGTTGGCACTAAAAAGGCAACCTGTTTTCCATCCATTACAGCTTTAAAAGCTGCCCTTACAGCAACTTCTGTTTTTCCATAACCTACATCACCACACAATAGTCTGTCCATAGGCTTATCTGATTCCATATCTACTTTTATATCTTCTATTGATGTAATTTGATCTGGTGTTTCTTCATAAGGGAATTCTTCCTCAAACTGCTTCTGCCAGACGGTATCTTTTGAATACTTATATCCTTTTAATGTAGATCTCACTGCATAAAGTTTTACCAAATCTTCAGCTATTTCTTCTATAGATTTTTTAACTTTTCTTTTAGCTTTTGCCCACTCTGTACTTCCAAGTTTATTTATTTTAGGTGATTTTCCTTCTGTTCCTATATATTTTTGCACCATATCTAACTGTTCTACAGGTACATATAATTTATCATCTGAATCATAGCTTAACTCAAGGTAATCCTTTTTATGACCTTGAAGGTCTAGCTGCTTTATTCCCTTATATACTCCTATTCCATGATTCGCATGAACTACATAATCCCCAGGCTTAAGCTCTGCAAAACTTTTAATTTTATTTATTCCCTTTTTAGGCACTTTACTAGCAGATTTCCTCTTTGCTTCTCCAAAAACCTCTTTATCTGAAATAACGCATACCTTTAATTCTGGATATTCAAAACCATTCAGCTGACTTCCAAATGTTATAACCACTTCTCCTGGTTGAATATCACGTATTACATCTTTATAGGAACTTTCTATACCATTATCTCTTAAAGTATCTACCAGCCTTTCTCCCCTTGGTCTAGTTCCTGAAAGAATAACTATTTTAATACCTTTACTCTTTTTATCTTTTATATCCTGTATAAGCAGATCTATTTGTCCATGGTAATTATGTAATGTTATCTGCGAAAAATTGATTATAGACTTTGGAGCTAAAACTTTAGTTGATTTAGCTATAGCATCTATTGTCATAACACCTTGTTCTTCTAATTCCTCAATGACCTGTGCCTTATTTAACAAAAGTTCACTTTGCTTAGGCAAAATATTTCCCCTTTGTAAGAAACTTTTATAATTCTCCTCAAATTCAAAATAGACACTATCTAATTTTCCTATACATCTCTGCAAATCATCTAAAACTATAAAATATCCTTCTGAATAATCTAAAAACGAAGAAGTTTTATCATAAAAATATGGCAAAAAACTATCAATAGTTTCAAAATTCCATCTTTCCCTTAAGGATTCTAGATTTCTTCTAACCTCCTGTTGAACATTTTCCAAAGCTTCGCTGTCCTTCTTTTTCTCGAGTTTGTGACATACAGCCTTTAGATCATTTTCCATACCTTTAATTCCGTTTTTTATACTTTCATCATTCAAAATCATTTCCTTAGCTGGAAAAATTTCAATACTCGTTACTTTTTCAAGGCTCCTTTGAGATTCTAAATTAAAACTTCTAATAGAGTCTACTTCATCACCAAAAAGTTCTATTCTATAAGGTTCTCCGGATATAGGTGAGTATATATCTATTATTCCACCTCTTATAGAAAATTGACCTTTACTATCTATAATTTCTACTCTTTCATAGCCACACTGTATTAGCTTTTCATTTAAATTTTCTATATCTAAAATATCCTTTACAGAAACATTAAGTGTATAGTTTCTATAAAGGTTTACAGGGATATATCTGGACGCTAAAGCTTCTACACAAGTAACTATTATCTTTTTTCCTTCCCTAAGCATTTCCCTAATTACTTTCAGTCTTTCCCATCTAAGATCTCCTGATATGGCATAAATATTATAAAATACTACTTCTTTAGTGGGAAAATAATAAACATTAGGAATATATAAAGATAAATCTTCATACAGCCTTTTCGCCTCTACATCGCTATGTGTAAGTATTAAAAAAGGCTTGTCTAGCTCTTCATACACCCCATCTATTAAATACCCCCTCGCTGATTCAGAAAGCCCAAATGTACCTATTGGAAACTTACCTTTTTCTATACTACTAATTATACTTTTAAATTCCCTACTATTTTTAAGAGGTTTTAAAAGCCCATCTAATCTCATTTTAACAACCACCCTATAAAATCCAAAAATTTTAGTCAAATCTAGGCATAATTACTTACACCTTAAAACCATTAAATTTATTCATAGCCTCCACTATTCCATACCTTATCATATATTCTACCGCATCTGCACTTGCATCAAAAACCTTACTAATTTTTTCTCTATCTTCAAGATTAAATTTACCTAAAACATGAGATACTAATTCTGACTTAGGCTGTCCTACTCCCACTTTAATTCTTGGGAATACATCAGTGCCTAAATTAGCTATGATACTTTTTATGCCATTGTGCCCTCCAGCACTTCCCTTTTCTCTTATTCTAAGTCTGCCTACTTCCAAACTTATATCATCATATAAAATTATTATTTTTTCATTGCTTATTTTGTAAAAATTTACTATCTCTCTTATACTTTCACCACTTAAGTTCATATATGTGCTTGGTTTTAATAAAATAACTTTTTCCGAAGCTATATTTCCTTCTCCATATACTCCTTTAAATTTTTCCCTGTTTATAGATATATTATACTTACTGCTTACTAAATCTATAACATCAAACCCTACATTATGCCTAGTATGTTCGTATTGCTTTCCTATATTTCCTAAGCCAACTATTAAAAACATTATTTCACTCCTAACTATTTTGCCGTGTCAATGATTCACTAAAGTATATATTATACTAAAAGGCATAAATAATAAAGAGACTAAATGTCTCTTTATTTATTTTTTTCTTTCTCATCAGAAAGAACTATATTTACTTCTATAGTCTTGCCATTTCTCCAAACTTTACACACTATTGAATCTCCAATTTTATGTTTATCTAAAACATCAGATAAATCTTCAAATCGCAAGATCTTTTTATTATCTAGTTCTATTATAACATCTGTAGGTTTTATTCCTGCTGCTGCTGCACCACTCTCTGGCACAACTTCATTAATATATACGCCTTGAACTTTATTCTCTTGTAACACCACACTTTGACCATATATTCCTAAAAATGGTCTTGAAACTTTTCCATAGTTCATAAGCGATTTTATAATATCTTTTGCTTCATTTATAGATATTGCAAACCCCATACCCTCTGCATTTTGGTCTGCTCCTAGTTTTAAGCTATTTATACCTATAACTTCGCCTACATCATTACAAAGTGGGCCTCCACTATTTCCTGGACTTATAGCTGCATCAGTTTGCAAAACTTTATATACAGCCCCATTATATTGTATTTTCCTATTTAAAGCACTTACTATACCAGCTGTAACAGATCCTGAAAATTCTTCTCCTAAAGGATTCCCTATAGCAACAGCTGTATCTCCAACTTTTACTTTAGATGAATCACCAAACTTTGCCGTAGGTAAATTTTGAGCTTCCACCTTTATAATAGCTAAATCTGATCTGCTATCTGCTTTTACTAATTTTGCAGGTAAAACTTTTCCGCTTGAAAACTTAACAGTAATTTTAGCAGCGCTTTCCACCACATGATTATTCGTTACTATATACCCATTAGGATCAAATATAATTCCTGAGCCACTTCCTACATCATGCAATCCAAAATATCCTTCAGCTTTATTACTTATACCTACCACTGTAGGTCCTACTATTTCAGCTACCTTAGTTATAGAATTTTTAGATGTATCTGCAATTTTAGTTTGATTATTCTGATTTTTAGGTTCAATTAAAGATTGATTTAACTGGGTATAACCTTTATTAGAATACTTCTTATTTGATATATATGCTCCCGATATTCCTCCAGAAACTGCAGCTATTAATATAAAACTAACTCCTTTAACTAAGCTTTTTAGTCTAGTCTTTTTCCTATTATTACTAAACTTTATTCCACCTGTGTTAGCTTCTACACTTTCCCATTTCACATCTTTAATTTTGTTATCATCCATAAAATTGCACCTCGTAATAATATATATTTAATCCATTATGTATATGTTAGTAAATATTTTTTACATAACTATGAACAAAATGTTATTATTTTTTAAATCCTTTTTAATGTAAAGGTAAATGTAACTCCTTGAGATTCCTTACTTTCTGCCCATATATCTTCTCCTAATTGTGTAAGTATACATCTTACTATAGGAAGGCCTAGTCCTGTGCTTACTTTAGATGTTCTAGATTTATCTTCTTTATAAAATCTATCCCATATGCGTTTTAATCCTTCTTCAGATATTCCTGGTCCATCATTAAATATTGATACTATAACTTTTTCTCCTTTTGTCTTTGTGCTTATTTTTATATTTCCGCCTTCATTTACATACTTTATTGCATTATCTGTTAGATTGGTTACTACTTGAGTTATCCTATCTCTATCACCAACTACTAAAAGTTTATCATCCTGCATAAGTACATCTACTGTAACTTTCTTTTCTTTTACCTTTGTTTCAAATTTTATCACGCACAGCCTTATAATTTCATTTATGTCAATTTCCTCAATTCTGAGTTTAAATTGACCAGCTTCAATAGATGATAGGTCTAACAAATCATTTACAAGTCTTGTAAGCCTTTGAATTTCTTCATAAGTTATAGATAGATAATAATTTTCCTTTTCTTTTGGGATAACTCCATCTAAAATCCCTCCTATAAAACCCTTAATAGATGTTATTGGCGATCTTATTTCGTGCGATACATTTGAAATAAATTCTCTTCTGTTTTTCTCTACTTTTTCTAATGAATCTGCCATAGAGTTAAATGATTTTGCTAAAACGCCTATTTCGTCTTTAGAATTTATCTTAACTCTCCTATCAACCTCTCCCTTGGATATTTTATCTGCTACATAATTAATTTGTGCAAGAGGATTTATTATTATTTTTCGTGAAATATAATATATTACAACACAAGAAACTATTATAGCAAATATAGCTGAAATCCATATTATTTCGTAAACTCTTTTTAATGCTCCACTTATTTCGTTTATAGACGAATGCATTATTATTGCACCCTTAAACATTTCATTATGAAAAATAGGAATTTCTATAGTATGCACTGGGATATTAATTAACTTACCATACTTTCCTCTTTTCTCTACTACATTATTCTCTCTTAATTGTTCCAAATCGTTTGTTAAAACTTGTTTGCCAAGTATATCCTTATGTGCACTATCAGAAACAGCATAAACAATTCCATAATTATCTGTTAACCATATATTTGCAGATAAATACTTACCAACATAAGCTAAAGTCTCATTAAATTTGTCAGAAGTTATTCTTTCATCTAAATATTGTACAGCTGCAGTAGCTATAAGCTGAGAATCTGACATAAGCTGACTTTTTCTCTGATCAAAATAATATTCTTCAAACCAATATGATAAAAATGCAGCTGTCATAATGAAACTAAGTGAAATTATTACTATAAATGTAGCTACAAGCTTGGAAACTAAACCTTTCTTCACTTTACTTCACCTCAAACTTATAGCCTACACCCCACACTGTTTCTATCTGCCAGTTAGGTCCTCCCTGTAATTTTTCTCTAAGTCTCTTTACATGCACGTCTACCGTTCTCGAATCTCCCGGATAATCATATCCCCAAACTTCACATAAAAGTTGCTCTCTTGTAAATACCCTATTTTTATTATTTGCCAAATAATATACTAATTCAAATTCTTTAGGAGGCATTTTGATTTCCTGACCTTTATAAACTACGGTATAAGAATTTATATCTATTGTTAATTGTTCAAAATTCAACACTTCTTTATTTTCATTGTCTACATTATACCTTCTTAAAACAGCTTTAACTCTAGCTAACAATTCTTTAGGTTCAAAAGGTTTCACTATATAATCATCTGCTCCAAGTTCTAGTCCAAGTACTTTATCAAAAGTTTCTCCTTTAGCAGTTAACATGATAACAGGCGTCTCATATTCTTTCCTTATCCACTTTAAAACATCTATACCATCAATATGAGGCAACATTATATCTAATAAAACTAAATCTGGTTTATATTCTAAAAAAACTTCCTGTGCTTCTCTTCCATCATGACAAACTTCAGTATTATATCCTGAATTTTCAACATACATTTTTATTACTTCACATATATTTTCATCATCGTCTACAATTAATATCTTTCCTATAGAACCTTCCATTACACTATCTCCTTTATTTAATTAAACTTGATATTTTCAACTAGTCATAACTTTTTAATGCTTACATACTAAAACTTCTAAAATTCAGTACGCTTACTATTAAATTTACCATACATTTTATAAGTAGTACTAGTACATATATAAAAAGTTACAAATAATTTACTATATTAAAAAGCATGCAAAATTTAATTCTGCATGCTTTTGTAACTAACAATTAATCTTCAAATAGCTTACTTACTGATATATCCTCATATATTCTCTTTATAGCTTCTGCAAATACAGGTGCAACTGATAAAATCTTAAACTTATCTAGCATTTTATCCTTTGATAAGTCTATAGTATTTAACATTACTAACTCTTTTATAGCAGATTCTTTTATTCTATCTATAGCAGGACCTGATAAAACAGCATGTGTACAACAAGCATACACTTCTTTTGCTCCTAACTTAACTAAAGCATTTGCTCCGTTAGTTATAGTTCCTGCAGTATCTATCATATCATCTACTAATATTACTGTTTTATCCTTTATATCACCAATAACATTCATTATCTCTGATACATTAGCCTTTGGCCTTCTTTTATCTATTATAGCTATTGGTGCATGTAGCTTATCAGCAAATTTTCTAGCTCTTGTTACACTTCCAAGGTCTGGTGAAACTACAACTATATCATCTCTGTCTGCAAATCCTTTTTGTATAAAATATTTTGCAAGGATAGGTGCTCCCAATAAGTGATCTAATGGTATATTGAAATATCCTTGAATCTGAGATGCATGTAAATCCATAGTTAGCACTCTATCAGCCCCTGCAGCAGTTAAAATATCTGCCACTAATTTTGCTGTAATTGGATCTCTTGCTTTTGCTTTTCTATCCTGTCTTGCATAACCATAATAAGGCACTACTGCGGTTATTCTTCCTGCAGATGCTCTTTTAAATGCATCTATCATAATTAAAAGTTCCATTAAATTGCTATTCACTGGATTATTAGTTGATTGCACTACGAATACGTCGGTTCCTCTTACTGTCTCGTTAATATCTACTGATATTTCACCATCACTAAATGTTGAAACGTTTGATTTTCCAACAGATAATCCTAATATATTAGCAATATCTTCAGCTAATTCAGGATGAGAAGTACCTGTAAAAATTTTAATGTTCTTACCATGGGTTATCATTGTATAATCCTCCTAAAATTTTATTTCTTTAATCCTTTTTTCTCTACCCAACCTTCTATGTTCTTCTGTCTGGCTCTTGCAACCGCTAAAGCTCCTTCAGGAACTTCCTTTGTTATGGTAGATCCTGCTGCTATATATGAGTTATCTTTAACTGTAACTGGAGAAACCAAATTTGTATTACATCCTATAAATGCATTATCTCCAATTATAGTTTTATACTTAGCTGTTCCGTCATAGTTAACTACAACAGTTCCACATCCAAAATTACATCCACTGCCAACTTCCGCATCTCCAATATAAGTTAAGTGTGAAACCTTTGTATTATCACCTATAGTAGATTTTTTAATTTCAACAAAATCTCCTATTCTTGCTGACTTACCTATAACGGTTAAAGGTCTTATATAAGCAAATGGTCCGACTGTAGTATTCTCACCAATCTTACTATCTAATATTACAGAGCTTTGAATCGTAACCCCTTTTTCTATAGTACTATCTTCTATTCTTGAATTTGGATATAATGTACATTCTTCTTTTATAACTGTGTTGCCATGTAAAACATTACCAGGGTATATCACTGTATCATTTCCTATTTGTACATCCTTACCTATGTATGTATTATCTGGGTCAATTAAAGTAACTCCATTTTCCATATGTTTTTTATTTATTCTTCTTCTCATAACTTTTTCTGCATCTGCAAGCTGTATTCTAGAGTTAACTCCCATAGTTTCTTCAAATGGTACAGGAAGTGCGCCTATCTTTTCTCCCTGATTCTTTAAAATTCCAATAACATCCGTTAAATAATATTCTCCTTGAGCATTATTGCTATTTAACTTTTTGATGCTTTTAAGTAGTGCTTGTATATCAAAGCAATACATAGCTGAATTTATTTCATTGATTTTAAGTTCTTCTTCACTACAATCTTTATGTTCTACTATCTTAGAAACATCATTATTTTTTTCTCTTACTATTCTTCCATATCCAGTAGGAACATCTACTATAGATGTTAATATAGTAGCTTTATAGTTTCCACTTTCATGAAAATCAACTAACTTCTTAACAGTATCTTCTGTAATTAAAGGAGCGTCTCCAGTAAATATAGCTACTGTTCCGTTCTTTCCTTCCAAAAATTCCTTAGCACACATTACTGCATGACCAGTACCTAATTGTTTATCCTGAAAAGAATAAAGCACATTTCTTTCTGAAGTAGTTTCCTTTACTTTATCCGCACCTTTTCCAACTACTACGTTTACTTCATTTATGTCTGAATTTCTCATAACATCAATTACCATATTTACCATTTCAGTTCCACATATCTTGTGAATAACCTTCGGAAGGGAAGATTTCATTCTTTTTCCTTCTCCAGCCGCTAATATTATAGCACATTTATACATTTTAACACCTCTTTATGGTTATAAAATTACATTTTTCTACCTTATAGTTATAAAACACCCTCTAATATTATATTTTATATAAAATTTATTTTCAACCTTATACACAATTTTTATATAGAATTTGCAATAATAAAAAGGAGTATCTCTACTCCTTTTTACTATTCTTCTACTTTTTCCGCAGAAACAATCTCTTCATTTTTCACTTTTTCATACTCATCTAAAATTGATTTCTGTATTTTTTCTCTTGTTTGAGTGTTGATTGGATGAGCAATGTCTTTAAATTCTCCATCAGGAGTTTTTCTGCTTGGCATTGCTATGAAAAGCCCATTTTGACCTTCTATAACCTTTATATCATGAACAACAAATTCATTATCAAAGGTTACGGAAACAATAGCTTTCATTTTACCTTCAGCAGCAATTTTTCTTACTCTAACGTCTGTAATTTGCATATAAAATCCACCTCCAAGATGCTTATTTATATAGTATTCTCTATAACTTATAATTTTCCTTCTTATTTTTTGAAAAATCAATAAATTTTTTCAAATTTCTATTTAAACATTTTAGAAGGAAATAACAGCGATTCTCCCTTTTCATCACTTCCCTCAAAATCCACTATAGATACATAATCATGAATTAACTTTTTAGGAGTCTCTACATTGTCTATTAATACTCCAATTCCTAAAAGCTCACTATCAAATTCCTTAAGTAAGTCAATTATCCCCATGGCAGTACCTCCCGCCTTCATGAAATCATCTATAAATATACACCTACTTCCTTTTTTCATTGCTTTTTTGGACAGCGACATATTTTGTATTCTGCCACTTGAACCTGAAACATAGTTTATACTTAAGGTAGAACCTTCTGTAAGTTTTGTTTCCCTTCTAACTACAACCAACTGTACCCCCAGCATTTTTGCAACTTCATAAGCTAATGGTATACCTTTAGTTTCAACTGTAACAACATGGTCTATACACTTATCATTAAAGGCTGACGCAAGTATTATAGCTGCTGTGTGTATTATTTGTGGATTGAACATTATGTCTGTTACATATAAAAAATTCCCTGGTATTATTCTTTCTCTATTTTTCAAAATAATACATAGTTTTTCAGCAAATCCCTTACTTTTTTCATAGGATAAACCACATACGTATTTCACTCCTCCTGCTGCACCAGATATAGTCTCTATTCTTCCCATAGAAAGTTTGCTTAAAGTATCCTTAACAACAACTAAATCCTCACTTACTGTGGATTTAGCTGCATTGAACATTTCTGTAAAATGATTTAAATTTATTATTTTATTAGGATTTTCTATTAATACTTTAGTTATCGCTGCTACTCTTTGATTCCTACTGAACTTTTCCATTTTATCACCTATCTATATAAATTTTACGAATATTTTTTTCAAAACATATTCCAATATTCATATTTTATTCTAAAAGTTATACTTAATCAATAGTATTATTGCTATATTTAGTTACATATCACTTAAATTTTGGACCTATTTATATTCAAATATAAGCTGTTACTTATTATTCCATGTATTCAATAATCATGCAAGTATCTAATATTCTATTTATTATTACATTAAAATAAAATTTAGTAATTGTATTTTTTCTTCTCATTTTTGTATATAATTAATAAATGAAACTATTATTTAAGGAGTTGATTATATTGTCATTCGATTTTCTAAAAGACAAGAATAAAAAAATATATTTTATAGGTATAGGTGGAATAAGCATGAGCGGCTTAGCCGAAATACTTTTAGAAAGAAATTTCAAAGTATTTGGTTCCGATATAAAGCCATCATTGATAACAGATAAATTATCCTCAAATGGTGCTAAAATTAATATAGGACAGGTTAAAGAGAATATAACAAAAGATATAGACCTAATAGTGTATACCGCTGCTATATCTAAAGATAATCTTGAACTTGTACGTGCACACGAATTAAATATTCCATTAATGACTAGAGCTGAATTCTTAGGTCATATAATGAAAGGACATAAATATAATGTAGCTATCGCTGGAACTCATGGTAAAACTACTACTACTTCAATGGTATCTCATATATTCTTAAATGCTAATTTGGACCCTACTATTCTCGTTGGCGGAGAATTAGACGCTATAGGTGGAAATGTACGCCCTGGTAACAGTGAATACTTTTTAACTGAAGCTTGTGAATACAAAGGATCTTTTCTTAAGTTCTTTCCTTATATAGGTGTAATTTTAAATATAGATGCAGATCATTTAGATTTTTATAAAGACATAGATGACATACAAAATGCATTTGTAAACTTTGCAAAATTAATTCCTAAAAACGGTTATTTAATATGTTATAAAGAAGATCCAAGAATGGATAAAGTAATTTCTGAGTGTAATTGCAATGTATTAACTTATGGATTCAATGACGGAAATGTATTAGCTAAGAATATAAAATTTGATGAAAAAGGTTGTGCTTCTTTTGACGTTTATGCTGCTGGTGAAATACTAACCTCCATAAAGTTAAATGTTCCTGGTAAACATAATATTCTTAATGCTCTTGCAAGCATATGTGTATCATTAAGTCTTGATGTTTCAAAAGATTTTATATGTAATGGACTAGAAAGCTTTAAAGGAACTCATAGACGATTTGAAATTAAAGGAATTAAGAATGGAGTTACAGTTATAGATGATTATGCTCATCATCCAACAGAAATAAAAGCTACTTTAAGTGCTGCAAAGAATTATCCACACAAAAAAGTTTTTTGTGTATTTCAACCACATACTTATTCAAGAACATTAAACTTATTTAAAGAATTTACTCAGGCTTTCAATGATGCTGATGAATTAATTTTAGCAGATATCTATGCTGCTCGAGAAAAAGATGCAGGCGTAGTAAGTTCTTCTATGCTGGCAAATGAAATTAGCAAAACAAATTTAAAATGTTCTAACTTTCACAGTTTTGAAGAAATAGTTTCTTATTTAAATCAAAATGTGAAAAATGGTGATATTCTCTTAACTGTTGGTGCCGGCGATGTATTTAAAATAGGTGAAATGTATCTTAAATAACTTTTATTAAGGAACTCGTTTCCATTTTTCCTAGAGGAATAAACGATCATATCAAAATCATAGATTTTGTATGACTACTTATGTGTAAAAATCCTTCAACATGGTAATAATACACTTATAACCTGTTGGAGGTGTTTTTATATGAAAAATTTTTTAATATCAGCTTTAGTAGATATTATTTTTATTTTTGCTTCTTATTTTATATTTAGAAAAATAATAAGTGGACCTATAAGACATAGATTATATGAAAAACTTTTTAGTTCTTTTGCTAAATTTGTTATATATATCTTTGTCACAACAGTAATTTTAACTTCAATTGTTGCTTGGATATTCTACAGAACACGTTTTGTATCTTATTTAAATGTAATAGCACCTGCTTTAGTTTCAATATTAATAGGCTTCTTCATGTCCTTAGTCCCAACAAGAGGAAAAGGAGACGATAAACATAAAATTTAATAATTACTTCTCTGATTAAAATTATTATAATATTATCCAAAGAGTTATTTATTGAATCTGTAAGGAGCTGTTAGTATGAAAGCGAAATATAGTAATTTATTTAAAGACATAGTAAATTCTTATTATGATGGTACTTTTGAAAAAGAAATAGAAAAAGTGCTGTCAAAAGATAACTTAAGCAAAAATGATCTTTGTAAGGTAATTTCTTCCCTTTGCGGAACAAATATAACTTATAGTCCTAATTTTATTAATGAATTAAAAAAAGCTATTTCATCTTATGAAATAAATCATAAAGTAGTTAATAAAATTAGGCATTGTTCTATGGACTGTGTGAATTCATCTGGAGAAACAGTTTGTCAAGCCTCATGTCCTTTTAATGCTATTTTAATAGATAAAGAGAATAAAACCACTTATATAGATAATGATAGATGTACAGATTGTGGTTTTTGCGTAGAAGCTTGTCCAACTGGAAGTATACTAGATAAAGTAGAATTCATACCTTTAGTAGACTTATTGAAAAGTGAATTACCAGTCGTTGCAGCAGTAGCTCCTGCTATTTCTGGTCAATTTGGAGATACTGTTACCATAAATCAACTAAGATCTGCCTTCAAAAAAATAGGGTTTACAGACATGGTTGAAGTTGCATTTTTCGCTGATATGCTCACCTTAAAGGAATCTATAGAATTTGATCACTATGTTAAGAGTGAAACAGATTTGATGATAACTTCTTGCTGCTGTCCTATGTGGGTAGGTATGCTTAAAAAAATTTATGATAACTTGGTAAAATACGTTTCCCCTTCTATTTCACCTATGATAGCTGCTGGAAGAGTCATGAAAACATTAAATTCTAATTGTAAGGTTGTATTTATAGGTCCCTGCATAGCAAAAAAAGCTGAGGCAAAAGATAAAGATTTAATCGGTGATATAGATTTTGTACTTACATTTGCAGAAGTAAAAGACATTTTTGATTCATTAAATATAGATCCTTCAAAAATGAAAGAAGATTTATCATCTGAATATGCCTCAAAAGGTGGAAGGCTTTATGCACGCACAGGTGGAGTTTCCATAGCTGTAGCAGATGCCATTGAAAGATTATTTCCTGAAAAATATAAATTATTTAAAGCTGCTCAAGCTAATGGTATAAAAGAATGTAAAGATATACTTTCTAAAGCCCAATGTGGAGAAATCGATGCTAATTTTATAGAGGGTATGGGATGTATTGGTGGCTGCGTTGGTGGACCTAAAGCTATTATTTCTACAGAAAAAGGAAGGGAAAGTGTAAATTCCTTTGCTGAAAATTCTTCTATAAAAGTTGCTGTAGATAGTCCTTGTATGAAGGATATTCTAAAAAAAATAAAAATTGACTCTATTGAAGATTTTAAAGACGAAAATAGAATAAAAATATTTAGGAGAAATTTCTAGACTAACCTAGTATTTGGTAACATGGATTAATTTCATATTAAAATATGATTTTAATCTTTTTTTATGCCATAGCGCTTTTATTATGTTCTATGCTATACTAAAGTACGAGGTGATTTTATGCTAAAAAACATTAAAGGTGCAATTTTTGATATGGATGGTACTCTTATTGATTCCATGTGGGTTTGGAGTAAAATTGATGAAGAATACTTATCTAAAAGAAATTTACCTTTACCTGAAAATTTGAAAGAAGATATTGAGCATATGAGTTTTTCGGAAATTGCTTGTTATTTTAAAAATAAATTTAATCTTCCAGATTCTATAAAAGAAATACAAGATGAATGGAATAGTATGGCATTATCCCATTATGTTAATGATGTTACTTTAAAACCTGGAGCAAGGGAGTTTTTGTTGCTATTAAAGTCAAAAAATGTGAAAATTGCTCTAGCTACAAGCAATTGTACTCTTCTTATAGAAGCAGTTCTTAAAAAAAATAATATTTATAATTTATTTGATTCCATAAGTACTACTGATGAAGTTCAAAGAGGTAAAGACTTTCCTGATATATATCTATTAGCTGCGCAAAAACTTAATTTAAAACCTGAAAATTGCGTAGTATTCGAAGATATACTTCCTGCTGTGAAAGGTGCTAAAAGTGCTGGTATGACAGTAGTTGGTGTGCACGACCTTTATTCAGAATATCAAAGAAAAGACATAATTAACTTTTCAGACATTTTTATTTGTGGATATGATGAACTAACTGAAGTTGTCTAAGATTAAAGGTTAATACATAATTAACCTTTAATTTTATGTGTTTATTTATATTTATTTTATCTTTAGCATAAAGTTAAGGATAAACTTATTCTTTTCTTCTATTATATCGACTATACCATTATATTTTTTTACAGTAGCTTCTATATTAGAAATTCCTATACCATGATTAAATTTATCTGATTTTATAGTACTGATTTTATCTTGAACATATTGAATTCTATCCACAGTTGTATTTGAAATCTCAATTATTAAATATATATTCCTAGTATAAGATTTTATGCATATCTTTTTATCAATATCACTGTTTACAATTCTCTTACAAGCCTCAATTGAATTATCTAATGCATTACTTAAAACAACACATAAATCTACAGGTTCTATTAAAGTTTTTTTAGGCATCATAAAATCACAGATAAACTTTATTCCTTCAACTTTTGCTATATTATACTTTTGGTTTATGACCGCATCTGATATAGGATTTCCTGTTTTTATTTTAAAATCAAGTTTACTTATAGTTTGCCCAATATTGTCAATGTATCTTTTTATTTCTTCTATATTATTGTTAATAGCTAAAATTTTTAAGCAGCTAAGATGATTATTCATATCATGCATTACACTTCTTATTCCTTTGTAAAGTCCTTCAACATTTTTACTATGGTTACACTGTAAATTAAACTGCTGCTGCATAAGCATATTTTTTTGCATCTCTTCCTTTCCCTGAAGCATTTTTTGAAATATATACACTGTAATTAATATTGATATCATAAGTGCAAAACTTACAAAAGGTAAAATACAATAAATTCCAGGAAACAAATAAGCCAAATAATATTCTTTATTGTTAATTTTAACTACTTGAATAATATAAAAAATAGTTGCTAAACTATAAATGGATAAACTGGGAATTAATAAGCATAAACCTTCATATAAATTGATTTTTTTGCCATTTAAGTTTAATAAATTACAAATAATCTTTAAAAATATAAATAATAAAATAATTTTCGTAAAATCACTAAATATAATATTAAATGAACTAATAATCATATGTTCATTTAAAGACATGCTTTCACTATGTGTCATAGGAAGCACTTTAAAATCAACTATTAAAAAAGCTGTACTAATAAGCACTTGTATTGCATTCTCAACAATAACTGCATAAAGTTTAGTGGTAAAACTTCCTTTACATAAAAAACATATTATAGATAACCAAATTAAATTATTTACTATTTTGCTTAATGTTTCAGATTGAAATTTCGAAATATAAAAGCTAATGATTGTAAAAAACAATGCACATATAATAAATTTCTCAGCTCTTGTTTTAAATCCTAGAAACCTTTTATAAAAGTAATATTCTACTGCATACAGAAAGGGTAAACTTAACCATTGTGATAAAAATTCTATACTTTTAAATATTTGTTGTTTATCCATATTTATTGCCCTTCATTTTTTAAATAGTACATAAATGCTTTAGAAAAATCATTTAATTTGTATTTAGAAACATATATTTTATCTAAATTTTTTAAGGTTATAAAAGTATTATCATAACTATAAACATACATTAAATTAACAATGTAACTTTTATGACATCTAAAAAAGTTATCCTTGCAAAGTTCCTGCTCCATATCATAAAGCTTATAATAATATTCAATAACGTCATAAGTGGTATGTATTTTTAACTTTCTTTTTTCTGATTCTATATACATTATATCCTTTAAAAAAATCTTAGTTTTTTGACTAATAGTTTTAGCAATAATAAATTTATCTTTCTTGTCAATTTCCTCCAAAGCCGAATACAGAACTTTTCTTAATTTTTCTTCATTAACAGGTTTTAAAATATAATTAAAAGCTCTTACATCAAAAGCTTCAAAAACATAGTCCTTAATACCTGATATAAATACAATAATGGCTTTCTCATTTATGGATCTAATCTTCTTTGCAGCGTCTATACCTGTAATTTTATTCATAAGTATATCTAAAAAATATATATCAAAATCTAAAATTGATGACATTAATTGTTCACCATTTACAAACTGAACTATTTCATGCTGCTTTTTTGCTAAACTTAAATACTTTTCTATTATATTAACTATTCCTTGTCTTTGATTGCTTTCATCCTCACAAATAGCTATTTTCAACATTAAACCACCCCATATACAATTATAACATGCATTAAACCTGTGGATACACTTTCCACAGGTTTAAATAGACATATGCATACGGTGATTTTTAAGCTATATTATTAATCTTTTCACCATTACTTATAGACTTATCTTTAACATTATCCACATAACGTTTAATGTTTTCTTCAATTTTCTGTTGTTCTATAGATAACTTACTTTTATCTTCTGAACTTGAGTTGCTAGTTTTGTGGTTCGGTTCTCCATTTATATCAATAATAGTGTCAGAATTTTTAGCTTTTATATTTCTTTTAGTTTCATTATTTATGTCTTTAAGACTTTCACTTATCTTTTCATCTACATTATTAATACTTTCTTCCATCTTAGCTAAATTTTTTTTACTTGTAACAGGATCAATATGTCTAAACTTCACATCAAATTCTATGTCAGCTTTTAACTCTCTTATATTACCTTTAATATTATTTCTTATATGTGACAAGTTTTTAAAGTTATTGAATCCTACAGAAACATTTAAAAGGCCATCTAAGGATGCTGTCTTTTTTGAATTACTTTCAGAATTGTTGTTTGATACTTCCCCTTTAGACTTTTTATTTTTACTTTTATCTTCACCAAGGGCTTTACGTTTATCTTCTAATTGAAGTTTGCTAATTTGATTATCAAGTTCTTGAATTTGTTTATCAATATCTGCGGTTTTTTGTTTTATAGAAACCGCATCCTCCCCATTTTTTAATCCCTCTGCTACAATAGTATTTTTGTTATCCTCTAACTGTGATTTTTGTTCCATTAGGATTTCTAAAGGACTCTTTTTCTTTGTTTTCCCACTTTGAACTCCATTTTTCATGCTTTTGGAAACGTTTCTTCTTTCCCCATCATCTTTTACATTTTTATCCTTGCTATTAGATAAACTTCTTATTTGTGATGTATTTTGCTGTGATGAAAAACCTACTCTCATAATATCACTCCCTCACTATAATTTTATCCGCTGGCTACCATACGTAAATCATCCATCCTTCTTAGGTGAAAAATAACAATTGATACATCCCTGGATAAATTCTTCTAAAAATCATTTGATAAAAATATTATATTTTACTTCACTTGTTTATATCGTAATGTATTTTACTAATTTTATTAAATTGTATTAACAGGTAATCAAAATGTAATAAATAGATTTTTTTAATAAGGATTTGTATAAATTTATTAAAGTCATGAATATATTACTAGTATATAAATTTTAAAAGGAGTTTTTTCATGTTGTTTTTACTATTTGTACTTGCTGCAGGTGGAATTTTATTTATGCTGTATCACTTTACCAATGAAATATCTAATCAACGAAAGCAAATCCTATTACTAAAACAACAAAATAATAATTTAATAAAAAAAATAGAACTCAATAAAGTTTCAGGTACAGCTGTTGAATATATAAAACCTAATTTTACTGAAGCTTTTATTACAAACACTTGCAATTTGTATATTCATCCAATTGATAATTCGATAATACTTAACTCAATACCTAAAAACACTAATATAAAAATATTATGCAGTGCAAAAATTGAAGATAAACTATGGTACGAAATTTCTATTATAGATAATAGAAATGTTAATACTAAAGGATGGGTAAAAAGTGAGTTTATTAATCCCAATAATAAATAAAGTAGAGTAATGTATAAAATGAGAAAAGGATTAACCACAAGATTAATCCTTTTCTCATTTTATACAATTTATTCTATTTCCTATACAATTTTAGTTGTCCAACAAAACTACATATGATATGTATTTTTATTACTTATAGGATATGCTTATAATTTTTTGTGAAATTTTTCTTTAATTTCAAAAGAGCTTCCATATCATTTAAAAATTGAAAAAGCATTGCTCTGTTTTCAAATTCCTCTCTAGTTTTAGGAAGTTCTTGAACCTTAAAAATATTTATAACTTCATTTAATTCATTTAAAAGTTCTTCAGCTGTATTGTATTCTCCGAAGTCTAACGCAACTTTTTCTGTAAATGCTGCAACAATTTCAGTCTGTTCAAAAGTCATATAAAATTTAGTAAAATGGCTTCTCATATATTTTAATATTTCATATTGTAAAGTTCTCATTTCCATATATTGAACATAATATTTCACATCATTAATTATATAATTATTTAGATGTGTATATGCTCTATTTGTGCCACATTTTAGTATTTTTTCTAATTCATTAAATAGCTTTTCTTCTATATCAATTGATTGATTTCTCAAACTTTCTGCCATTTGAAATAAAATTTTACGCATACATTCTTCGATATTTTGTTGAGTTTCTTTGATTTCATTTTCTATTTTAGGCATATAAATATTAAGAATTATACCAATTCCTGCCCCAACGGCCATAAGTAAAAGTTCATTCTTTATCCAAAACATAGATATTGATTTCACAGCTAATAAGTGCGTAACTAAAACTGAACTCACAACAATTCCATCTGTAATTTTTAAAATAACTGTAAGTGGAATAAAAATAACTAAATATACTCCAAAAGTAAAAGGGTTAAATCCAAAAATCAAAAATAATATACTTGAAATTAGCAAAGCTAAAATGGTAGATTCAATCCTTTGGAAGGCTAACTTTATTGATGTTTTTTTAGTATTTTGAATACTTAAAATGGTTATAATTCCAGCAGCTGCAGCATATCTTAATCCTAAATACTCCGCAATAACAATAGCAAGTGATGCACCTATTGCTGTTTTTAATATTCTTAATCCAACAAATCTCTTCATATAATCATCCACCCTTCATAAATATCTATCTTATATAAGTGTTCAAAGTAATTATTTTCATTTGGGATAATGATTTTGAGAAAAATTGCTAATAATAAAATAAGTTGCATGAGTACTGACAAAGTTTATCAATAATCTTCATGCTATATTTAGCAATTTTCTCTTAAATTATATCATAAATATAACTTCAGCAAATTGAATACAAAAAAGCAATAATACTAATAACAATATTATTGCTTTCCACTCTTAATATTAAGTTCATTTGCAATGCTATAGTAAATATTGTTTGTTATTAAACAATTTTAGTTGTCCATTCTTCACAATTCCAAACATCAGTAACTACATCTTTATAAAAATCTGGTTCATGGCATACTAAGAGAATACTTCCTTTATATTCTTTCAGTGCTCTTTTTAATTCATCTTTTGCATCTACATCTAAGTGATTTGTGGGTTCGTCTAATATTAATATATTAGTTTCTCTATTTATCATTTTGCACAATCTTACTTTGGCTTGTTCTCCTCCACTTAAAACTAATATTTTACTCTCTATATGCTTAGTAGTAAGACCACATTTAGCTAAAGCTGCTCTTACTTCATATTGACTAAATGAAGGAAATTCCCTCCATAATTCTTCTATACAAGTATTATAATTTGCTTCTTTACTCTCCTGTTCAAAATATCCTATATATTGATAATCTCCTAATTGAGCTTTACCTGATAAAGGCTTTATTTGACCTAATAAACTTTTTAATAAAGTACTCTTTCCTAAACCATTAGCCCCCACTAAAGCAATTTTATCTCCTCTTTCCATCCTTAAATTTAAAGGCTTTGAAAGAGGCGTATCATATCCTATTACTAAATCCGTAGTTTCAAATATAACCTTTCCAGAAGCTCTAGCTACTTTAAAGTTAAACTCAGGTTTTACTTTTTCTTTAGCAATTTCTATTCTATCTATTTTATCTAACTGCTTCTGCCTTGCCCTAGCCATACCAGTAGTGGCTACCCTTGCCTTATTTCTAGCCACAAAATCCTCAAGTCTAGCTATCTCCTTTTGCTGTCTTTCATAGGCTGCTTCCAACTGTTTTTTATTAGCCTCATGAACTCTCATAAAATTGTCATAATCCCCTACATATCTTGTAAGCTGCCTATTTTCCATATGATATATTAAATTTATAACACTATTTAAAAAAGGAATATCATGTGATATAAGAATAAAAGCATTTTCATAATTTTTTAAATATATTTTTAACCATTCTATATGTTGTTCATCTAAATAGTTAGTAGGCTCATCTAAAAGTAATATATCTGGATTTTCAAGCAGTAACTTAGCAAGTAACACTTTTGTTCTTTGTCCTCCACTTAAATCTGATACATCCTTATCTAATCCTACATCCCTAAGTCCAAGTCCTCCTGCAACCTCTTCAACTTTTACATCTATAACATAAAAACCGTTATTATCAAGTAGGTCCTGGATAGTACCCATTTGATCTAAAAGTTTTTCCAATTCCTCTGGTGATGCTTCTGCCATTTTATCTGTTATTTCTATCATTTCCTTTTCAAGATCAAAAAGATAATCGAATGCTTGTTTCAGTACATCTCTTATAGTTTGTCCCTTTTGTAATTGCGCATGTTGATCCATATATCCAACTCTAACTCTATTAGACCACTCGATTTTACCGTCATCTGGCATGAGTTTTCCTGTTACTATATTCATAAACGTTGACTTACCTTCTCCATTAGCTCCTATAAGTCCTACATGCTCTCCCTTTAATAATCTAAATGAGACATCTTCAAATATGGCTCTGTCTCCAAAACCATGACTTAAATTTTTAACTGTTAATATACTCATTTTTCATCTCCTCAAATCTTTCGTATTTAAACATATAGAAATAGTTTAATTTATACATATACATTATGTCAAAAGATTTTTAGTTACATTTTTGTATATTATTAATTTTTCAGTTGTGGTATACTACATAATGAACAAAATCAGGGAGGTAAATATTAATGTCTTGTAAATTTTATTTATATAAAGGCATGGGTAGAAAAGCTGAAAATGGACACCCATGGATATATACTACAGAAATAGAAGGCTACGATGGTACTTATGAAAATGGTGATATTGTAGAAGTGTACAATTTTAAGGAACATTTTATAGGTAAAGGTTATATA
Source organism: Clostridium muellerianum (assembly GCF_012926525.1). Lineage (GTDB taxonomy): Bacteria > Bacillota > Clostridia > Clostridiales > Clostridiaceae > Clostridium_AM > Clostridium_AM muellerianum. The sequence goes on along the minus strand of NZ_JABBNI010000010.1, from coordinate 110,498 downwards.
AATGATGTATCAAAAATTACAATAAGAATTATGACTAGGGATATAAATGAAGAAATAGATAAGGAATTTTTCAGAAAAAGACTTCATAATGCTTGGGAGTATAGAAAAAAGGTTATAGATACTTCAAGCTGCAGATTTTTATTTGGTGAAGCTGATTTTATACCCGGCCTTATAATAGATAAATATGAAGATTATTATGTTATTCAATCATTAGCTCTTGGAATTGACAAATACAAATCTATTGTAGTTGAAATACTTAAAGAAGACTTTGGTGCAAAAGGTGTTTATGAAAGAAGTGATGCAAAGGTTCGCGGACTTGAAGGCATGGAACAAACAAAAGGCTTCCTAACAGAACCTTTTGATACTACATTTGAGATTGTTGAAAATGGTGTTAAATATCATGTTGATATCGAAAATGGACAAAAAACAGGTTTCTTTTTAGATCAAAAAGAAAACCGACATGCTATACATAAAATATGTAAAGATGCAGATGTTTTAGATTGTTTTACTCATACTGGATCATTTGCACTAAATGCAGGTATTGCTGGTGCTAAAAGTGTACTCGGAATTGACATATCACAACTTGCAATAGATGACGCTCGTAAGAATGCTGAACTTAATGGATTATCTGATACAGTTAAATTTGAATGTCACAATGCTTTTGATGTTCTCCACGAATGGGCAGCCGAAGGCAGAAAATATGATGTAGTAATTCTTGATCCTCCCGCTTTTACAAAATCTAGATCAACTATAAAAAGTGCTGTTAGAGGATATAAAGAAATTAACTTAAGAGGAATTAAAATGGTGAAATCAGGGGGATTCCTTATTACTTGTTCCTGCTCTCATTTTATGGATCCAGAGCTTTTTAAAAAGACAATTTCTGATGCTGCAAAAGATGCAAGAAGAATGTTAAGACAAGTTGAATTTAGAACTCAAGCCTCCGATCATCCTATTCTTTGGAATTCAGATGAATCTTATTATTTAAAATTTTATATATTCCAGGTTGTATAAAAATAATGCGGCACAAGTAACCGAAGAAACGTTAAGCTGTACAACTGGAGTTACTAGTTTTGATTTTAACTTTTATGTAGAGATATATAATAAGTGTTTCATCACATTAGCTAAATTGTTTTTTTATTATTCTTAGCAAGAAGTTCATTAAAGCCTTAGAACTTTAGCCTTGTTTGAGGAAACTGAGTTTGGCAAAATTCTTAGGTTTTCATAAACTTTGAGCTTAGAATAATTAAAAACATTTAGCAGTGATGAAACACTTATTATATATCACGTAGTAACAGTTAAAATCAAAACTACCACTGTACTTTAATATCTAGTTGCGTCGCAATATGCTCATCGTGTGAAACAGTAGCCTCTCTTAAACTATAGTTTTCTCTTTGTACAATTTATCATAAACCTTTATAATTCCATCTCTATATTCTGGTACAATATCTATTATATCTTTAGTACAACAATATTTTAAATCTTCTTCTAACTTCAATTCTTTAATTCTTTTATAATGACTAGCATAGTGTATGAAACTCATTATATCCTGGTTTTCAGTATAAATATAGTGAGAAGTTTTTGCTATATCTGTAAGTTCTACATTTGTTGCATTTTTTAATAAACAATCTATAATATATCCTGAACATATAAAATCATCTATGGAAAACTGTCCATAAGTTCCTGCATTTACTATCTGGACATCATTATCCAATTCTAAAAGCTTATTTGCTACTGCTTTAGCATTTATTAATGACCCTATCAAAATATTTTTAGCCCCTATACTTCCTTTAATAGCTCTTGTCCCATTACTCGTAGTCATAACTAAAGTTTTATTTTCAACTAAATCTTCTTTATATTCTAAAGGAGAATTAGCACAATCAAAACCTTTTATTTTAAGTGCTTTTCTTTCTCCACCAAGTATATATTTATCTCTATTTGTACTACTTATTTTTAAAGCTTCTTCTATAGTAAGAACAGGTACCACACTCAAACATCCATTATTCATTGCTGTTGTTATTACTGAAGTTGCCCTAAGCATGTCTATAACCACTACAGACTTTTCCTGCACTTTGTCCTTTTTTATATCATCTGCAGAAATTATTAAATCAATTTTCATTTAAATTCCCCCATTAACTTTTATTTTCTTTAATTAATAAAAAAATTACCCACACAATTTAAACTATATCATGTAGGTAAAAAAATCAATGATTTAAAAAGATAAATTTATCTTTTTTATTATATTTATAATCTTATTTACATATTATCTAATGGAACTATCTTATTAGTTTTCGCTTCTATTTTATACGCACTTTTTGTATTAGTATTTACTAGAAAATTATACTTTAATGATTGATTTTCCTTATCATATAACTCAATGCTATAGTAATATATTCCTTCATTTACTTCAATATATTTTATATTCGAGATTCCATAATCTCCATCATTCTTTACTTTTGACTTTATTATACTTAATGCCTTAGACTCACTTGATATATCCGTTAAATCATCATTTAATCCAATTATATTCACCTTTTTTACATTCTTAGAGCATATAAGATTAACACAATCAAAGTTATGCTCTGACTTTGGATATTCCAATACTACAGGATTACCATTCAAAGCTGCAAGAGCTGAACTTGATAGTATATCTAAAAAATTATGTTCATAAACATAAAAAATATTATCAAAATTAACTTTGTCTGAAAAAGCTTTTAATATATCCATCTGATGATTACCATTAATACTAGATAGCTCTATTCGTTTAACATTAGAAAATTTGCTAATTACAGCATCGCTAAACAAATCTTTTTCACCTACTACATATGCTACAGGAACATTTTTACCTGATATAAACTTTTCTACTTGAGATGATGCATAATCACTTCCCATAAGTAATACTGGCATTTGTAATTTTGCAGCTATAGGTGCTAATGTGCCTATATCATCTGTAGCTGCACAATTAACTAGTATTACTCCATTACTAGTTCCTATCTCATTTGCTATCTCTACAGAATTTTGAAACATATCCATTCCATTAATTCTCTTTGCTGTTATATTTATATTATGTAATTGACTCTCTATTGAAGAACTTACTGAACTTCCTATTATAAATACTTTTTTAACCTTTAACTTTTTAAGTTCACTTTCTACCCTTGAATCTATACCTGACTCACTTGATAAAAGAATTGGTGCATTATATTTTTTAGCTAAAACTGTGGCACATAAGTTATCATTACGTATTAATGCACCATTAACTATTACTGCATAATCTGAACTTTTCCACCCCTGATCTGCGATTTTACAACAAGTTTCATACCTGTCACTTCCATATAATCCTTCTACCTTCAGTTCATCTGCCTTAACAACTCCACTCATAAATATAAAAGTGCACATAACCACAAAAATGAAACTTAAAACTTTTTTGTTCATTAAATACAACTCCCTTATTATATAAATATTTACCATGTATTATATAATTTCTATATTAATACATATAATTCCTCTAAATTAAATAAGTCACTCATATTTGAACCAAAACAACGTTAAAATTTAAAACATAATTAAAGAGCATTAAATCTTATACATAAGAATTTAATGCTCTTTATTGCACTTCAATGGTTTATTGAACTTTATTATTTCTATTTTTAATTCAACATTGGCACCCTTGATATATTTCTCTTTCCTCTAACGTTTTATCTATAGCATTTAATACTTCCCATTTTTTTAAACTCCACATAGGGCCTATAATCAAATCTCTTGGTGCATCACCTGTAAGTCTATGAATAACTATATTAGGCCGTGTACTAGCTATAGCAGAACATATTATATCTATATATTCTTCATATTCTAAAAACCTAAGTTCACCCCTATCGTAAAAATCTACAAGAGGTGTATTTTTCATAAGATGCAAAAGGTGATATTTAACACCTTGTATATCTTTTGAACTCACATAATTCACTGTTTCTAACATATCTTTTTTGGTTTCTCCTGGCAAACCAAATATAATATGAGTTACCACATCAATATTTCTTTTTCGCAAATTTCTAACAGCATCCTCAAATACATTAAGTTTATATCCTCTATTTATTTTTGCCGCAGTATTTTCATTAGAAGTCTGAAGTCCCAATTCCACCCAGGTATAAATTTTTTTATTAAACTCTTCCAAAAGTTCTAAAACTTCCTCATTAAGACAATCAGGTCTTGTAGCTATAGCTAATCCTACTACATCTTCTTCATTTATTGCTTCATTATACTTTTCTCTTAATACTTCTATAGGTGCATATGTATTAGTATAAGCCTGAAAATAAGCTATATACTTTCCATTCTTCCATTTTTTGCTCATAACTTGCTTTATATCTTCAAATTGATGTTTTATAGAAAAACATCTATTTCCAGCAAAATCTCCAGAACCTCTTTCACTACAAAATACACATCCACCAGTACTTACTTTTCCATCTCTATTGGGACAGGAAAAACCTGCATCTATTGATATTTTAAACACCTTGCAATTAAATTTATTCCTTAAAAAATAATTTAAACTATTATATCTTTTATCTGCCCACTGCATATTTTTCTCCATAACTGTTTTTTATTTAATTATATCACATTTTCTTTGCTTTAAAATCTTTTAAACTCAATTGCCATTTACCTATTACATTTGAAGCTGATTTGTCTCCTTCTGTTTTAGGCATAACATCAAAATTTAAATTTTCCTTATCATATGAAGAAAAAATTACATTTACTTTATCTAATGGATACTTTTCTTCAAATTTAAAAGGTATTATATCTCCACCATCTACTTTATAAACTCTTATACACTTACCTGATGATGGTTTTACATATTGCACTGTTATAAACTTTTCTGATGGAGAAAAGTTTATAACTTCAACCTTACAATCTTTTAATATGTCAATTGATGTAATTTCCTTTCCTACAGGCTTTTCTCTTCCCTTAGTAGTGCCACCTCCTTCATTTGTTTTTCCAGCACCATCGCCTTTTTCACCTTGATCCTTATTCTCTCCACCCTGCACTTCCAAGCTCTCATCTATTTTTATAAGTCCAATAAAAACGTCTTTATCATAAGTTGATACAGCTAAACTTTCTCCACTATACCCCAAATTTACCATTCCAAACTTGCTTTTAGGTACTTTTATCTTATCTGTATTACTTTTATCATCTCTAGGAAATGCGTAAGTAGGAAGACCATCCATATCTACAACCAAACTTGTATTTACATTATTTTTATTTTTTGATCTTATTTGACCACCTTCCGCAAATACTTCTTTTTGCACTGTATTATTTGTTTCTTTGATTTTATAGTCATTATCTTCTTTTGATATCTTTATAGAGTATTCATCTAAAGAAGCAAAACTATTATTTAAATCCGATCTTGATACCCTAACTTTAAATAATCCAGATTTACCTACTTCATTAATTTCGGATATGTTGTACCCTAATATTTTCAAATTTTTATTTTCCTGTGGCAAAGAACTTTTTAAAAGATCTTTAGAATAAAGTTTTTTACTATTTTCCAAATCATCTTTTATTAAATATTTCATATAAGTGTCTGTAACATTGCCTGCTGCTTTTATATCAAAATTACTATTACTCTCTGTTTTTTCTGTTTTTTTATTCTTCATACAACCAATTGACGAACTTGAAATAACTACAAGCATAATTACTATTAAAACCTTACCAATATTCTTTATACATTTTTTTATCATTTTTTCTCCTCCTCGCCTCTTATAAGATATTGGTTCATTTTTAGTTTCTCCTTAAAATAAGAATTTAATTTATAAATCATTATTTTTAAAATTTACTTATATACTATTATAGTTAGATTTTTCATTTACATAAGATAATATTTCTTTAGTAACCCTTTAATAATTGGAAGGAGGATTTAAATAATTTATGAAAAATTTACTTTTAGTGTTACAAATAAGTGCTGTTTTTATAGGCACTATTGTTGGTGCAGGTCTAGCTTCTGGGCAAGAAATAAGCCAGTTCTTTACATCCTATGGTTATAAAAGCTTTATTGGTATTTTAATATGTTGTTTCATTTACATAATGATGAGCTGTATAGTTATAAATTTAAGTCTTAAATATAACCTAACTTCCTACGATGGACTTATATCCTTAGTTAGCCCAGGTCTTTTAGGACAAGTTACAAACTTACTTACAACCATATTTCTTATAAGTACTTCAGCTGTAATTTTAGCTGGCAGTGGTTCATTGCTGCATCAATATTTTTCTATATCTAAATGGGTAGGAATAATAATAATGATAGTAATATCAATTCTTGTTCTTTTTAGAGGTACTAAAGGACTAATTGAAATAAACTCATTTATAGTACCTTCTTTAATTATTGTCATAGTAACAATATTTATTTTATATGTATCTTTTTATAAGGACATCAATGCTTCTTATTTAAAAAATATTTCTGCTTATAAACATAGTTGGCTTTTATCTTCACTTATATATGGTGGCTTCAATATTTTATGCTGCTCTGGAGTATTAGTTCCACTAAGTACTGAAATAAAAAACAAAAAAGTTTTAATATGTGGTATTACTTTGGGTTCCATAGGTCTTACCGTATTATCATTTTTAATTAATGCTCTATTAATTTTAAATGTACCTTACATTTTTAAATATGAGATTCCATTGTTATATATAGCTAACAGGTTTGGAAATGTAATTCAGTTCATGCTGCTATGCATAATTTGGCTGGAAATGTTTTCTACAGAGGTCTCTAACATTTATAGCGTAAGTAGAAACCTTCAAGAGTTATTTAACATCTCTTACAAAAAAGCTATTATTTTAATAATCATTATATCAATACCTATATCACAAATTGGATTTTCAAAACTTATATCTATTTTATATCCCGCTTTTGCAGTGATAAGCTTTATATTTGCTCTTCAATGTTTATACTTTTATTTTGAAAATAAAGGTAGATCTCTGCATTAACTATACACATATTACAAATTATAAAGTATAATATTTTTCATAGTCATTATTTTTTACTTTAATATAGAGGTGTTAAAATGTTAGAAGTTCTTAAAAGTTGCAAATTATGTCCCAGAAATTGCAACATAAATAGATTAAAAGGGGAGTTAGGTTATTGCAAATCAGGGGAAAATGTAAAAATCGCAAGAGTATCCTTACATAATTGGGAAGAACCTTGCATATCAGGACAAAACGGATCTGGTACTATATTTTTTTCAAATTGTAATTTAAGATGTATATTTTGTCAAAATCATGAAATAAGCTCTGAAAGCATAGGTAAAGAAGTATCTATAAAAAGATTAAGTGAAATCTTTTTAGAACAGCAAGAAAGAGGAGCTCATAATATAAATTTAGTTACTCCAACTCATTATGTTCCCCAAATAATAGAAGCTTTAAAAATAGCTAAAAAAGCAGGGCTTAATATTCCTATCTTATTCAATACTAGTGGTTATGAAAACGTAGAAACAATAAAATCATTGAATGGATATATTGATGTATATCTTCCAGATATCAAATACTTCAACAATAAATATTCAGAAAAATATTCAAATGCTCCAAATTATTTCACCTATGCTTCCAAGGCTGTTGAAGAAATGTTTTCTCAAGTAGGTGAAGTAAAATTTAACAACCAGGGCTTAATAGAAAAAGGGGTTATTATACGACACCTGATGCTGCCTGGACTTTTATTTGATTCAAAAAAAATTATAGACTATATATATAGCACTTTTGGTGATTTGGTTTTCTTAAGCTTAATGAATCAATATGTTCCTATGCATAAGGTAGCTAAATTTCCAGAACTTAATAAGCCTTTAAGTCCTGAACATTATAACAGCATGATAGAGTACTGTTTAAGTTTAGGTATAAAAAATGCATTTATTCAAGAACAAGGTACCTCATCTAAAGATTTTGTTCCAAAATTTGATTTAAGAGGTGTGTAAGTGAGAAAACTGAACTGCACCTTTAATGCAGTTCAGTTTTTAAAGTTTTATTTCAACTCTATCTAATTTAGCTATTATGTTAATTTCTTTTATTTCTACAGTTTCAGTTCTAAAGCTTCCTTTATTACTAATAAGTAAAACTTTGCTGTTATCTAATTTCTTTATTTGTCTTATGACTCTTTCACTGCCATGTTCTACTAAACATATACTATTGTTTTCAATTTCATGTGTACTATGTGCAAAAGCTAAATCTCCTTTTGATATTCTGAAGCCTAGCATATCATCATCTTCTATTTGTAAATAAAATACCTTGTCTTGAGAATATCCATCTATCTTATTATTTATTAAAGGTAATTGTTTAAAAGCTATAGCCTTCTGTAAATTATATTCATATATAGGAACGTTTTTCAATACTGACCCAAATGCTTCATTCCATACATCTTTTACTTTTTCCTTCTTAGGTTCTATAGAATATTTTTTATTTTTTTCTTCTTCATATACCTGTTCTTCAAAAGACATAGTAATATCATTTATATCTTTTCCTAACACTTTAGAAATTTTATCTATTAAATTCTGATTAATTATCTTTCTTCCATTTTCAACTTCATTAACAAAGCTTTCACTTACCCCTAATTTTTTAGATAATTGCTTCTGACTCATTCCTATATCATTTCTTATGCTTTTTATTTTTTCTCCTACTCTACTCATACTATACCCCCGCTTTTATGTGCTATGTTTTTCATGATTTAAACACTCGTTGTATTAAACGCTATAATATTACTTAAAGTTTTTCTGGTTCTGAGTATTCTTCTCCATAAGTTTCTACAGTCATTTCTTCAATAACCTGATCCTCATAAGGTTTATCCCTAAAGTCCCTTTTTGTATTTACTATTTCCTGTGCTACATCCATTCCTTCAGTAACCTTTCCAAATGCAGCATATTGACCATCCAAATGTGGAGCATCACTTGTCATTAAGAAAAATTGGCTTCCTGCTGAATCAGGATGCATAGACCTAGCCATAGATAGTACTCCAACTGTGTGTTTCAAATCATTTTTAAAACCATTATTGGAAAATTCACCTTTTATAGAATATTCTGGGCCTCCAGTTCCATTTCCTAAAGGGCATCCTCCTTGTATCATAAATCCAGGAATAACCCTATGAAATATTAGTCCATTGTAAAAACCTTTCTTTATAAGACTTATAAAATTATTTACAGTATTGGGTGCAATTTCTGGATATAATTCGGCCTTAATTACTCCCCCATTTTTTATTTTAATTGTAACTGATGGATTCATATTCAGCAATCTCCCTTCGTTTTTTCATATATATTATCTATTTGAATTATATCATAATAAATAAATATTATTCATATAAAGAAGTTTATTTAAAAACTATTAATATTACTTTAATAAATCATAACTTAACTTTATAATTTCATCATTATTCAAAGAGTTATATATGTCCACTTTTCCTCCTTCTTTTCTTTCACTAGCTATATTGTATTTAATAAGTTCTCTTTTTAACTGCTTTACAGTTCCTAAACTTCCATCTATAATTGGCACTTCATTATTAAGTAATTTACACAAAACCTTTTTTATGAAAGGATAATGAGTGCATCCAAGAACTATAGCAGCTACTCCCTGCTTTTTTAATGGTTCCATTTTACTTCTTAAATATCCTTCTATTTCTTCTCCTTCTAGTATACCTTTCTCTATTAATTCTACAAGCCCTGGACATGGCATAGGATAGATCTTTGCTTGATTTTCATATTTTTTCATTAAATTATTAAATTTACTTTCTGCCAAAGTCATAGGAGTCGCCATTATAATTATTTGGCCTTCCCTTTTTAACTCTACTGCAGGCTTTAACGCCGGTTCTATACCTATTACTGGCATCATACTACTGTATTTCTTTCTCAAATTTATTATAGCTGCACTAGTTGCTGTATTGCAGGCAATTACTATTGCTTTAACATTTTTACTTATCAAAAAGTCTACTGCTTCAAAAGTCAATTTATTAGCTTCATCTACAGTTTTTATGCCATATGGCGCATTATTAGAATCTCCAAAATAAACAAAATCTTCCCCAGGTAATAATTTCACTGCTTCCCTTAATACACTAATCCCGCCAACTCCAGAATCAAAAAAACCTATTGGTCTATGTTCCACTTTCACTCTACCACCTTCATTATAGTTAGTTATATATGCTTAATTATATAATATAGAATTAAACTATACAAATTGGTAACACTATACGTTAGCATAAAATAAGGGCAAGTGGCACAATTTTTTTTTAAAATTTATACTATATAATTAAGAAACGTTAAAATTTTAAAAATTAGGTATACCTAAAACTATAATGCATAAAAATTTATATAGCTAAAATTTAATGCATAAATATACACTGTTTTTATAATTTTCACTCTCAATAATGTAAAACTGAAATTGTAATAAAAAATATTGCAATGTTTTTTCCAAAACAAAACATTTTAATTGTTTAGTGCAATTTTTTTTTTATGAACTTTCATTTTTGCTATTGACATATGTGAATATTAATTATAAAATTTTGAATATAAAAAAATTTACGTAACGGCATTATTAATATCATTTTCTTAAATCACAGAGTAAAAGAGTAAAAAAAAACTCTTTTTTTATTTTTAGGAGGAAATTATATGATAAAAGATTTAATCTACACCATTTCAAAAGAAAATCATTCAGAAAAAGAACTAAAAGCAATTTTAACTTCTCATCCTGAAATAAAATTTGTGTCTCTTATAGGCATAGACTTATCAGGAAATGATACTGACGAAAAGATACCTATGAAAGTCTTCTTAGAAGATATAGATACCTTCTTAAAGGGAGCAATACAAACTGATGGCTCATCCGTTGTTCTCCCTGGAATAGCAAGCTTAAACAATGCTAAAGTAGATATGCTTGCAGATATTGATGTAAACTGGTATGTTGAATATAACTATGAGCATATAGACTTTGAAACTAATAAACCTATTGGAACTTTAAGAATTCCTTGTTTCTTATATCATGAAAATGTTGCTGTAGATTCTAGGCACATTTTAAAACACTCTATAGAATACTTCAAATCAACTCTTTTAGACTTATTTAAAAAGTATCCAAACTCACTAACACCTTTTGAAATAAAATATGATGACATAGAAGATCTAGTTGCTACTTGTGCTACAGAATTAGAATTTTGGGTTAAAACTCCTAACGATATAGCTGAAGTTGAAGAACTTTCTACCTCACAAGTATTACAAGAACAATATTGGACTAGAACAAAAGGAGTTGTAAGAACATCTCTTGAAGAATCCTTACTTGTTATGGATGCATATGGTTTAGAACCTGAGATGGGCCACAAAGAAGTTGGTGGAGTAAAAGCAAAAATAGATGAATCCGGAAAACTTACTCACATAATGGAGCAACTTGAAATAGATTGGAAATATTCCACTGCAGTGCAGGCTGCAGATAATGAGCTTCTAGTTAAAAGTTTAGTTAAAGAAACTTTTAGGAAAAATGGATTAGATGTTACATTTCTTGCTAAACCTATAGATGGTGTAGCAGGTAGTGGTGAACATACTCATATTGGAATAGCTTTAAAACTTAAAAATGGAAAAAGAATTAACCTATTCTCATCACCAAAAAAACATTTCTTAAGTACTTTTGGATATGCTTCTATAATGGGAATACTTAAAAACTATGAAGTAGTAAACCCATTTGTATCTTCTACTAATGACTCTTTAAGAAGATTAAAACCTGGATTTGAAGCTCCAATTTGTATAGTAACTTCTATAGGTAATTCTGTAGAAATTCCTTCTAGAAATAGAACTGTACTTATAGGCGTTATAAGAGACCTACAGAACCCTTTAGGTACAAGGTTTGAGCTTAGAGCTCCAAACCCACATACAAACACTTACTTAGCTGTGTCTGCACTTTATATGACCATGTTAGATGGTATTAAGTATGCAGTGACTGCTGAAAAAAATGAAGATGATCTTTTAGCAGAACTTTCAAAGAAACCAAAAGATACTACTGATTATTTAGAATCAGGAAGAGCTTATAGAAGTGAAGAAGATGTATTTGAAGACTTTACTGATGAAGAAAGAGAACAATTCTTCGGAAAAGCACCTGCTACAGTATATGAAAATCTTACTGCATTTAACAAATATCCAGATAAGAAAGCAGTTCTTATGCAAGGTAATGTATTAAATGAAAAACTTATAAACAGCTTTGTACTTGGTACTACTAAGAGATGGATTGTTGAAATAAATAATAGAATTATATCAAATTACTCAGATGAAATAAGAGCTTGCAGACCTCTTCACTCCATAGATAAAGCTTTAGATCTTGATGTAGCTAATTGGATGAAAATAAATGAATTAAGATATTATTTAATGAAAGATTCATACTCAAAACAAAGCTTATTTACAAGAATAAAAGTTGCTACAGATTCAAATAACTATAATGAAGTTTCAAACCTTCAAATAGAGCTTGACGAAAAAATCAAAGAATTAAGAGACTTATATTCTAACTACAAGAAAAATCTATTAGATATCTAATAAAAAAACCTACATATTTTTATATGTAGGTTTTTATTATAAAGTTGTACTTCTTACTATTAGCTGAGTTTCAAAATAAACTTGCTTACTTAGTCTTCTTTTATTATTTATTATATCTATAAGAAGCTTACAAGATTCCTTCCCCATCTCATAAATAGGTTGAGCTATTGTCGTTAATTCTGGTTCAATAAATTGTGATATGTGTATATTATCAAAACCAATAATACTTATATCCTGAGGTATCCTAATTCCATTTCTTAGCAACACCTTTATTCCTCCTAAGGCCATTAAGTCATTACTATAAAATATGGCATCTATTTTTTCTTTACTTTCTAATAGTATTTTTGTAGAATCCATTCCACCTTCTATATTGAAAGATCCTTTAAAAATAAGATTTTCATTATATATACCATATTGACTCATAGCACATTTATATCCTTGTAATCTCTGATTTGAAATTTCCAATGTATCAGGACCTTTTACAAATGCTATATTTCTTTTTCCTTTATCATATAAATAATCTATTCCCTGAATAACTCCGCTCTTGTTTAAGCAATATACTCCATAATCTTCTTTATAACTATCTATATATCTATCTACAAGTACAAAAGGTACATTATTATTTCTTAACATTTTAATGCTAGTACAACTTTCTCCTCCTGCTATAAAAATAACTCCATCGACCAATTTACTTATAAGAACCTTTATATACTTCTCTTCTTTTTTTATCTCGTTATCTGTATTACAAAAAATAACATTGTATCCTAAATAGCTTGCACCATCCTCTATAGCTCTTGCAATAGATGCAAAAAATGGATTTGTTATATCCGGCAAAACTATTCCTATAGTATTAGTCTTTTTTGTGCTTAAACTCCTTGCTAAATGATTAGGAATGTAATTCATCTCCTTAGCTAGTGCCATTACCTTACTTTTTGTTTCTTCACTTATATTTCCGTCCCTTTTATTTAAAACCATAGAGACTGTTGCCTTAGATACTCCTGCTTTGTTAGCAATGTCTAACATTGTAACTTTCTTCATAATTACCCCTTCTGAAATCAAATTTGTATCTGATCACAATTGTATTTTATTTAACAAACATTAGTTGATAAAATCCAGGACTTACATCCTGGATTTTTAGTTTTAGTATACTATTTTTTTATAAGTTTTAAATCTACAGGTATTTCTTTTGCAACAGTTTCACCCTTTATAACCTTTACTGCATTTTCAACAGCTAAGCTTCCCATTAAATCCGGTTGTTGTGCAACTGTAGCTGTCATTTCGCCACTTGCAACTGCCTTTTTAGCATCATCAGTACCATCAAATCCTACAATTATAACTTTTTTTCCTTGTAATGCTTTAACTGCACCTAATGCCATCTCATCATTATGAGCAAAAACAGCATCGAACTGTGGTGTAGACTGCATTATGTTTTGCATTACATTCAATCCCTTTTGTCTATCGAAATCTGCTGCTTGACTTGCAACTACTTTGACATTAGCTTTTCCATCAACACCTTCATGGAATCCCTTACCTCTATCTCTTGTAGCTGATGCTCCTGGAACTCCTTGAAGTTCAACTATATTTGCTTTTCCACCTAATTGTTGTAATATGAATTCTGCTGCCATCTTTCCACCTTTAACATTATCCGAGGCTATGTGTGTAACAACTGTTCCACTATTAGCTTTTCTGTCTACAGTTAAAACTGGTATTTTTTTATCATTTGCTGCCTTAATTGAGTTTCCAACTGCATCACTATCTGTAGCATTGATAATTAATGCTGAAACACCTTGTTGTATAAGATCATCTACATTTGATCTTTCTTTTGTTGCATCATTTTGAGAATCAACAACTACTAAGTCATATCCTAATTCTTTTGCCTTTTTAGTTGCTCCATCTTTCATTGTAACAAAGAATGGGTTGTTTAAAGTTGATATTACCATTCCTATTTTCTTTTTACCACCTTGATCAGACGATTGTTGTTGACTGCTTTTTCCACATCCTGTGAGGCCTGCAATTGCAAGCACACCTGTTAACATTAGTGACATCATTTTTAAACGTGTTCTTTTCATAATTAATATTCCTCCCTTGTTTTTATATATAAATATTTTTTTATTTGTTTTTCTTATCAAGCATAACTGCTAGCAATATAACAAGTCCTTTTACTATTGATTGATAAAAAGGAGATACATTCATTAAATTCAAACCATTATTCAATACTCCTATTATCATTGCACCTATTATTGTTCCAGTAAGGGAACCTTCTCCACCTGAAAGACTAGTTCCTCCCAGTACAACTGCTGCAATGGCATCTAATTCAAAACCACTTCCTGCATTAGGTGATGCAGAACCAATTCTGCTGGTTACTACAATAGCACTTAGTGCTGCTGCTGCTCCAGACAAAACATAAACTAATGCTTTAATCTTATCTGTATTTATACCTGATAACCTTGATGAATCTTCATTTCCACCAACAGCATATACATATCTACCATATCTAGTTTGTGTCAATACATACCAAGCTAATACTGCTACAATTACTATTATAACAACTGGCAAAGGTATTCCAAATACAGTTCCATTACCAATAAAAGTAAAACTTGATCCAAGTCCAGATATTGGAGTTCCGTTTGTATAAACATAAGTTACTCCTCTAAATATTGTCATAGTAGCAAGTGTTACTATAAAAGCTTGAATTTTTCCTTTTGCAACTATTATTCCATTAATTAATCCAATTAATCCTCCAATTATTACAGTTAAAACTAAAATCAAAACTATATTAACATTTTTTTGTGCTAAAGTTGCCGCAATAGCACCTGCTATTGCAAGAGTAGATCCAACTGATAAATCTATTCCACCTGTTAATATTACAAAACACATACCTACAGCTATAATTGCATTAACTGAAACCTGAGTAAATACATTTAATATATTTGGAATAGTTAAAAATCTAGGCGTTAGAACTGATATAACTATACATAATATTAATAATCCTATTAAAGATTTGTATTTAAACAGCAAACTTTTAATATCTCTTTCCATTTTTCCCTCTCCTCCTGTATCTAATTAATACTTTAAACTCCAATAGCATACTTCATTATACTTTCTTGAGTTGCTTCCTCTCTCTTCAATTCTCCTGTTACTTTTCCTTCATGCATTACCATTACTCTATCACTAACTCCTAATATTTCTGCCATATCAGAAGAAATCATTATAACAGCTTTGCCCATACTTTTTAGCTTATTTAGTACTTCATAAATTTCTTTTTTTGCACCTACATCTATACCCTTTGTAGGTTCATCAACTATTAATACTTTAGGTGAACGCATTAGCCATTTAGCTAAAATCACTTTTTGTTGATTTCCCCCACTAAGATTTTTAACTAGTTGTTCCTGACTAGGTGTCTTTATGGATAGCTTCTTAATATACTCTTCTACTTCCTTTTTTTCTGACTTTTTATCTATTCTCTTCATTTTGTTTTCATAACTAGTCAGATTAGGAAGTGTCATATTCTGAGCTACAGACATATTTAAAATAAGACCTTCTTGTTTTCTATCCTCTGATAAGTAACATATACCATATTTAATAGCATCTTTAGGTGAATTAATATTTACTTTTTCACCATCTACATATATTTCTCCTGAACCCTTCTTATAATCTCCAAATATAGTTTTGGCAAGCTCAGTTCTTCCTGCTCCCATGAGACCTGAAACCCCTAATATTTCTCCTGATCTAATCTCAAAACTTACATTCTTTACTTTATCCTTCATGGATAGGTTTTCAACTTTAAGTAAAACATTCTCTTTCTCTACTTCTTTATAAGGAAACTGTTCTTCAAGTTTTCTTCCTACCATCATGGTAATTAAATCGTCTTTAGTTACATCTTT
Organism: Clostridium muellerianum; assembly: GCF_012926525.1. Classification (GTDB taxonomy): domain Bacteria; phylum Bacillota; class Clostridia; order Clostridiales; family Clostridiaceae; genus Clostridium_AM; species Clostridium_AM muellerianum. The sequence continues at coordinate 94,099 of NZ_JABBNI010000010.1, read as the reverse complement.
AGTTTCAACAGAACCTATATACTTACCATCTCTTAACACTGTTATGGAATCACAAATTTGGAATATTTCATCCATTCTATGAGATATATATATAATTGCTATTCCCTTTTCTTTTAGCTTTCTAATTACTTCAAATAACTTTTGAGTTTCCACATCCGTTAGCGCTGTAGTAGGCTCATCCATAATAATAACACTAGAATTTTTAGTTAATGCCTTTGCAATTTCGATCATTTGCATTTCTCCAAGATTTATATCTTTAACTAGTGTATTAGGATTTATGTTGCATCCAATTTGATCTAAGAAATATTTACTTTTTTCTTTCATCCAAGCTTTATTTATTTTTCTAGTACCACTACTAAACTTTTCATTACCTAAAAATATATTTTGAGCTACTGTTAAATTAGGAAGAACACTAAGTTCTTGATGTATGATAGTTATCCCTAAGCTTTCGGCATGTTTTATTCCCTGTATCTCTATTTCGTCACCATCTACAATGATCTTTCCTTCATCTTTTTTATATACACCACTTACTATTTTCATTAATGTGGACTTTCCAGCTCCATTTTCTCCAAGTAAGGCCAGTACTTTTCCACCGTAAGCTTTTATATGCACATCCTGTAATGCCTTTACTCCTGGAAATGATTTAGATATACCCACCATTTCCAAAATAGGCTTTTTACTTTCCATACTTTATCCTCCTAATACTTTATTAGAATATAACCCCTGATTTTAAAATTATATTTGCATAAGGAGTCTGTTCTCCTGTCCTTATAACCGCCTTGCACTCCTTTAACTTAATTTTAAGCTCTTCATGAGTAATAAATGTTATTTTTGTATCTCCAATTTCACTTTTTATTTCTTCATATAATTTAGGACTAACGTCTACTGTTTCCTTAGCTATTTCAACCTCTTCAATTTGTAGTTCTTGTAATACTACTTTTAGTGTTTGTATAAAAGTAGGTACATCCTTTATAAGTGCTATATCTATTCTTTCTGTTTCTTTTGGAATAGGTAATCCACAATCTCCAATAGCCAAAGTTTCCGTATGCCCCATTTGTGCTATAACACTTGAAATATTAGAATTTAGCATGCCAATTTTTTTCATTTTCTATTCCTCCCCATACACTTCTTTTACCTCTTCCAAATAAGGAAGTGAAGGTTGCGCTCCTGCTCTTTGTACTACGATAGATGAAACTTTATTCGCAAATTTTATAGAATTTTCAATAGAATTAAAATCTACTATATCACTATTTACTAACTTACTTATTAAAGCTCCTATGAAACTATCTCCTGCAGCTGTAGTGTCTATGGCCTTTACTTTATAAGCAGGCACAATACTTAATTTATCTTTATCTACTATAGCAGCACCTTTTTCTCCTAATGTTATTATTACAAATTTTACACCCTTTTCTAAAAATTTGTTTGAAGCTTTTCTTATACTTTCTTCATCCTTTACTTCTATGCTAGTAAGCTCAAAAGCTTCCGTTTCATTTGGTGCTATGATATCTGTAAGTTCTAATAATTCTTCTGGTATATTCTTTGCTGGTGCAGGATTTAAAACTGTAACTACTCCATTTTCTCTTGCTATTTTAAAAGCTTGTATCGTAGCTTCTACTGGTGTTTCAAATTGGGCTACCAATATTTTAGAACTTACTATAACTTGCTTTAAATTTTCAATATAACTTGGATTTATCTCCATGTTAGCTCCTGGAACTACTATAATAGAGTTATTTCCGAGGTCATCCACTGTTATAATAGCCATGCCTGTAGGATTAGTATCACTATAATTTACATTACTTACATCTATATTATCCTTTTTTAAAACTTTCACTAATTCTAAACCGTTTTCATCATTTCCAACACTAGCTACCATACATACATTAGCACCTAACCTTCTTGCTGCTACTGCTTGGTTAGCTCCTTTTCCGCCTGATATCCTTTGAAAACTTTTTGACAGAATAGTTTCTCCTGACTTTACCATCCTATCTACTCTTAAAACTAGGTCCATATTTATACTTCCTAAAATACAAACATTTTGCATTTAATAATCACCTCTTTTTACTTAACCGGTTTAGTTAATCGGTTTATTTGATTTTATATTATTCAAGTTTATATGTCAATAATTTTATGTAAACTTTTTCACTTGTAAATAAAAGAAATAAAAAACTTACACTTGCTATAGCATTTGTGTAAGTTTTTTATTTCTAAAATTCTCTCAATTCAAAAGTTTTTACTACTATATCTTTCTTATTATTTATAGGTTTCCAAAGTTCAATTCTATCTATTACACCCATCTTATAAAAATTTTGTTTTTTATTGCTTTCACAGGATGCTGCATACTCTTTACTGCTCCACTGCCTTGAGGCAAAATTAACATTAGCTAATGATATATGTAAGCCTAAATTATCTATATTCTCCCTAACATCAAATCCATGTAATTTTAAGCTTTCATTTATCTTTCTCGCAAGTCTAATAATATATCCCTTATTTTCTATTTTTAAATTAATAGATTTATATGGATGTTCAAAACATACATCTCCATTTATTTCTACTTTAAACTTTTTATAAGGCTTTAGTATGTCTCCAACTATCTTGCTTAACTTTTCCATATCTGGATCTCCTACAACTTCTAAAGTTATGTGTAAAGCAGGAATATTTCTATATAACTTGTACTTTCTACATATACTTCTTTGTATTTCCTCGATAGAAGAATACGATTCTTTATTAAATAAGGCTACTAAATAATACTTCATACTTTTTCAATCCCCCAAGTTAATCTTAATAAAATATATTAAATAGAAGTTCTAACTATTATTATATCATATGATCATTTTCATAATAAACTTTACAAAATGTGGCTTTGATATTAACCTAAAATAAAAAACATAAAACTAGTTTTTGTCAAAGTCCTATAAAATGTCATACTTAATATGCTAACAAAATAACTTTTCATTATAAATAATGGCATCTACACTTAATAATATAATCTTTTTTATCCTTTTTCAATAAATTACATAAAACATCCTATTCACATTTTTAAAATTAGTGTTAAAATATTATAGAATTATGTTATAATAAACTTTGTGTAGTAATACGAATGTAAGATTTTTTTAATATAAATTATTATTAATATGATAAGGATGGATGCGGGAATGGATAAATTGGTAATTAACGGAGGAAACCCTCTTTTTGGTTCTATAGAAATAAATGGTGCTAAAAACGCTGCTGTAGCAATACTTCCTGCTGCTATACTAGCAAGTAAAAGTGTTTGTAATATAGATAATATACCTAATATTGAAGATGTTCATTGTTTAGAAAGAATACTTGAAAGCTTAGGCTGTAAAATAGAAGTAGGAAAAAACTCAGTTATGATAGATAGTACTACTATAAATAATGTAAATGCTGATACTGAAGATGTAAGAAAGATGAGAGCTTCTTACTATCTTATAGGTGCTCTTTTAGGTAGATTTAAGAAAGCTAAAGTAGAACTACCTGGAGGATGTCCTATTGGTGTTAGGCCTATTGACCAACATATAAAAGGTTTTGAAGCCTTAGGAGCTAAAGTAGATATCACACACGGTTGTGTTGTTGTAGAAGCTGATAGATTAATAGGTACCAACATATTTTTTGATGTAGTTAGTGTAGGTGCTACAATAAATGTTATGCTTGCAGCAACTCTTGCTGAAGGTGTAACTACTTTAGAAAATGTAGCAAAAGAGCCTCACATAGTAGATGTTGCAAACTTCCTAAATAGTATGGGAGCTAATATAAAAGGTGCTGGTACTGACGTAATCAGAGTTGTTGGTGTAAAAGAACTTCAGGGTTGTTCGTACAGCGTAATACCAGATCAAATAGAAGCTGGTACTTATATGATTGCTGCTGCTGCCTGTGGTGGTGAAGTGCGACTAGAAAATGTTATACCAAAACATTTAGAATCTATTTCAGCAAAACTTATAGAAATGGGTGGTGAAATTATTGAAGATGGTGATTGTATTACCGTAAAATCCAATGGTAAGCTTAAGGGCGTAAATATAAAAACTCAGCCTTATCCAGGATTTCCAACAGATGTACAACAACCTATGAGTGCATTATTAACCGTTTCTAAAGGTAGAAGCATTATATCTGAAAGTATTTGGGAAAGTAGATTTAAACATGTGGATGAACTTAAAAAAATGGGCGGAAGCATAAAAGTAGAAGGCAGAACTGCAATTATAGATGGTGTTGATAAACTTACAGGTGCTACTGTTAAAGCAACAGATCTAAGAGCAGGTGCTGCTATGGTTATTGCTGGACTTATTGCTGATGGAACTACAGAAGTCCTAAGCATTGAACATATTGACAGAGGATATCCAAATATTGAGGATAAATTCAAAGCTCTAGGCGCTAATATAAAAAGAGTTAGTTGTTCATAATAGTATTAATTTAAGATAGGAGAATTATTATGATTTTCTGTCCTTTATATAGTGGCAGCAGTGGAAATAGCATATTTGTATCCTCTAATAACACTAAGGTTTTAGTAGATGCAGGACTTCCAGGAAAAAGCATAGAAAAAGCTCTTGAACATATTGGTGAAAATCCTGCTGATATTGATGGTATATTTGTTACCCATGAACATATAGATCATACTAAAGGTGTAGGTGTATTATCTAGAAAGTATAATATACCTATATATGCTAATGCTCCTACATGGGATTCTATGTCAAAAACTATTGGTAAAATAAAAGAATCAAATATAAAGATATTGCAAAATAATTACATAAGTATCAAAGATATGGACATAATTAGTTATAAAATATCTCATGATGCTGCAGCTCCTTCTGGATATTCATTGAGCTGTAAAAATAAAAAAGCTTGTATAGCAACTGATTTAGGATTTTTTTCTGCAGAAATATGTAAAACATTACAAGATGCAGATGTAGTGCTATTAGAAAGCAATCACGATGTACAAATGTTAAAGTTTGGTCCTTATCCTTACAACTTGAAAAGAAGAATTTTAAGTAACATTGGACATCTATCTAATGATGATTGCGGAAAAGCTATTATTAATATATCTAATAATAAATTTAAAAAAATTATTTTAGGCCATTTAAGCAAAACAAATAATTACCCTGAGCTGGCATATCAAACAGTATTAAATATCTTAAATGAAGCTGGAATTGAGCTAAATAAGGATTTAACTGTATCTGTAGCCAAAAGGGATATGCCTAGTAATTATATAGACTTTTAATAAAAAGGTGATGGATATGAAAAAAACTTTTTGTATATTCGTATGCTCCATAACTATATTTTCTACAATAAGCTTAACAGGCTGCAAAAATAAAGATATTGCAAATACTAAAGATAAAGAAAAACAAATTGCTTTATCAAAAGAAAAAGAAAATACTCTAGATATAAACGTATATTTTGGATCTTCTAACAATACTACTGAACTATCTAAAGAAGAACGTGTTATAAAAAAAGATGAGTTATTAGGTGAAGCTATTATTAATGAACTCATAAAAGGACCATCTGTAAAAAGTAACTTGAATTTTGTTTTGCCTAAAGAAACCAAACTTTTAAGCTTTTCAATTAAAGATAATACTGCTTATGTAAACTTTAGTAAAGAAGCAAATGTATCTATGAAGTCATCTAAGGAAGAAGTTTGTTTGAAGAGTATTATATTTTCTTTAAGTGAGATATCTTCAATACAGAAAGTTAAAATTTTAATAGATAATAAAGATACTAATTTGTGGGGAGATAATTTTGATCTATCAAAACCACTTGAAAAAAATACTATACTAAATGCTAAAAAAAAGTAAATTATTAAAAAAGTACTGTAAAAATATTATTGAAAAATATTGTGTTTTTTATTATAATATTTGAAGTAGTACGACTTTTAAGTCAGTAATATATTTTCAAAAGGAGAATAAAACTATGAGTTTGTATAAAAGTTGGACAGATATGGTTGTAGATTTTGTTAAAACTAGAGGTGAAGCTGCTTTCTGGAAAGAATATGGCGCTATTGAAAAAAGTATTTACACAAAAGTTTTAGCTGAACATAATAAAACTATAAGCGGAAGCATTAAGGACTTATCCGATAAGTTTGGAACTTCAACAGTATTTTTCATGGGTTTTCTAGATGGTATAAATGATAGCCTTGTTGAATCTTTCGATCTTAAGAGCTTAGAAGAAGATTCTAATATCGAATTAAAAATTGACTTCGATAAATTATATTTCAATATGTTAGATGCTAAAGCTGATTATCTTTACACTCTTCCTCAATGGGAATCTATATTCTCTAAAGAAAAGAGAAAAGAAATACACAAGGACTGGGCTAACTCTAAGACTGTAATAAATAAGAATAAAGTAGGAAGAAATGATCCATGTCCATGCGGAAGCGGAAAAAAATATAAGCACTGTTGTGGAAAAAACGCTTAATTGTGAATTAAATCCTTACACTTTGGTGTAAGGATTTTTTCTTGTTATTTAAAACTTTTTGATTTATATTAACATATTAATAACAGGGAGACTTTATCATGAATATATTTATAATATGTGTCGGAAAACTTAAAGAAAAATACTTAAAGGATGCTATAGATGAATATTCTAAACGCTTAGGCCGCTATTGTAAACTAGACATAATAGAAGTACCTGATGAAAAAACACCTGATAACGCTTCTAAAAAAGAGGAAATTCAAATAAAAGAAAAGGAAGGGCTAAACATTTTAAAACATATAAAAAGTAATATGTTTGTTACAGCGCTAGATTTGAAAGGTTCCATGCTTTCCTCTGAACAATTAGCAAGCTTTATAAAAGATTCAGCTATTAATGGAAATAGCAACCTATCTTTTATAATTGGTGGTTCTTTAGGTCTTTCAAAACAAGTATTATCAAGAGCAGATTTTAAGCTTTGTTTTTCCAAAATGACTTTTCCTCATCAACTTATGAGGGTAATTTTATTAGAGCAAATATATAGAGGATATAGAATTATTAATGGAGAACCATACCATAAATAAAAGCTCGGGAATCACCCCGAGCTTTTCTAATCCTCATCAATAGGAATATCTTCTAAATTACTCTCTAACGCATCTATGTTGGTCTCTATCTCATTTATAATTGATTTTTTTTCTGCAACGCCTTCATTTTCTGCCAGTCCAAATGTTACAGTACTATTTTTATTTGTTTTAATAAATTCTTTTAACCTATCATCTATTAATTTTTTTACAGTTTCTAAATTATTAAACTCAACAGAATCCTTATATTTTTCATAAAACCTTATAGACTCGCAAATATAATCAGTGGCTATAAAACTTTCATTATGAATTTTTTTACTTTCAAGCAATCTTCTTATATCCATGTTTTTTCTTGAAAATGTAAGAACTAACGATCCAGGTCTTTTTGCCATAATATATCCCCCCTATTATTCCCTAGGTAATATATTTTTTATATGCCACTTTGTATAAACCCTCTACAGTTGACCACTGAGGATCAGCAGTTATAAATGAATTAGGAATCTTATTGGTTATTGCATCAACTAACTTTTGAGTAGTGCCACCTATAAATACAAGTCCATCTAATTCCTCTATACGGAATCCATGTCTATTAATCTCATTACAAGCTTCATCAAAAAAACGTTTCTTACTATTCTCAATAACTTCCTGACTTCCCCTATCTATTTCTCCAAAATTGGATAAATACCCAAGATCAAGTGCTCTCTCTGCTGCATCAAATTTAACTATATTCCCTCTTTTATAGCCAGTTAAATCATCCGCTATATAATTAATGAGTTTTATTGCTCCAAGCTCCTCTACAAAACGATCAGAAGAAGGTGACATACATACACCATCAGTATAAAGAGAAAATGTAAAATTCAATCCTCCAAAATCAACTACTCCCATCTTTTTATTTTTAAATAAGTGAGGAGACAAATAAACTATTCCAGATCCTTCAGCTTTTATCATTATATTCGAAATCTCAAAGCTATAATTTTTATCATCTACATTTATTTCTATAGTGCCATTACCTTTTATAAAATCTTTATATTCTTGTTTAGCTTTTTCAACTTTCAATACACTTATAGGACATGCAAGAACCATATTTATTTTATTATCTTTAGTATTAGGTTCCAAAAATTGAGTAATAGCTGTATACGTACATATTTTATGTATGAACAATGTCTTTGATGTTTCATAACTTTTGGTTTCACCTTGCTCACCTACGATTAACTCCTCACCATTAAATATTACTTTGTATGATTTACCTTCTGCATCTATATAACCATTTTTAAGCTCATATATTTTAGTTCTAATATTTACTTTTTGTATATCAGAAGTTAAACCTTTAGAGTTTCTTCCAATTACTTTAACAGCATATTTTCCAGCATCCAATGCCATTATATATTCGCTCATTTTTTTAATCACTCCCTTAAATCTTGTCTTCGTATCTACATTGTACTCTAAACGCATATGCAAATCAATTACTTTTTATACAATTATTGTAAAAAATATCATTATATAAACATTTTGTAGGTACTCTGTAGATGCTTTATAGATACAAAAACATAAAACATCAACCCATTTTTCCCTTATGGAACAAACTATTAAATTTAATATTTACTGGGTAATACACATCTCCTTTATTAAAAAACTAAGAATATTAATAATTATAAAAATTATATTGTCTTTACATATAATTTTAAGTAATGAAATTTATAAAAAAATTTTCCTTAACACGCAATAAATTCTTTAAAAATGTAAAAGATAACATTGACATATAACTACATAAATATTATAATTTTAAATTGAAATGCATAATAAAAAAAACAATGATAAGACTAGTAGATATAAAACTTATTTCTAGCGAGTTGGCGGTGGTGTAAGGCCAATAATCAAGTTTATATTGAATAACATCTTTGAGTTTCTAACCGAACTCCTTATTGGATAGTAGACTTAGAGGTAACCAATGCCTTACTATTGGTATGTAAAGAATTTTTCTTTACTATTTAAGTGGTCATTTTTTGATAAATTGGGTGGTACCGCGAAATTCAAACCTTTCGTCCCTTTATGGATGTAAGGTTTTTTTATATGTATTTATTTAATTAACAATTAAATTTTATATTTTTAGGAGGAATTTAATTTATGGAAATAACATTAGTAAAGTCACTATACAAAGAAACTGAAAAATTTGCAAATTCATCTGTAAAAGTATCTGGTTGGATAAGAACTTTAAGAGATTCTAAATCATTTGGTTTTATAGAAATAAACGATGGTACATTTTTCAAAAACGTACAGATAGTTTTTGATGAAAGCCTTGAAAATTTCAAAGACATAACAAAACTTCCTATTAGTTCTTCATTATCAGTTGAAGGAACTGTAGTTCTTACACCACAGTCAAAACAGCCTTTTGAAATAAAAGCTACAAAAATAGTTGTAGAAGGAAAATCTTCTTCTGATTATCCACTACAAAAGAAAAGACATTCTCTTGAATACTTAAGAACTATAGCCCATTTAAGACCTAGAAGTAATACTTTTTCAGCAGTATTTAGAGTTCGTTCTGTAGCAGCGTTTGCTGTACACAAATTTTTCCAAGAAAGAGGCTTTGTATATACTAATACCCCATTAATAACAGGAAGTGACTGCGAAGGTGCTGGAGAAATGTTTAAATTAACAACTTTAGATTTAAACAATATTCCAAAGGACGAAAACGGTAATGTAGATTTTTCAAAGGACTTCTTTGGAAAGGAAACAAACCTTACAGTAAGCGGTCAGCTATCTGCTGAAACTTTTGCACTTGCCTTTAGAAATGTTTATACCTTTGGACCAACATTTAGAGCTGAAAATTCAAATACAGCAAGACATGCTGCTGAATTCTGGATGATAGAACCTGAAATGGCTTTTGCTGAATTAAAGGATTATATGGACGTAGCTGAAGACTTAGTTAAATATGTAATAAAATATGTACTTGCAAATGCCCCAGAAGAAATGGAATTCTTTAATTCCTTTGTAGATAAAGGACTATTTGATAGATTAGATAATGTTGCAAATTCAGACTTTGGAAGGATCTCATATACAGAAGCCGTGGATATATTGAAAAAATGCGGTGAAGAATTTCAATATCCAGTAGAATGGGGAATTGATCTTCAAACTGAACATGAAAGATATTTAACTGAAAAAGTATTTAAGAAGCCTATATTTGTAACAGACTATCCAAAGGATATAAAAGCATTTTACATGAGAGCAAATGATGACGGAAAGACTGTTGCTGCTGCTGACTTACTTGTACCAGGCGTTGGTGAAATCGTAGGAGGTAGCCAAAGAGAAGAACGATTAGATATATTAGAAAAAAGAATTGAAGAAATGGGACTTAAAAAAGAAGATTACTGGTGGTATCTTGAATTAAGAAAATATGGAGAAACAAAACATTCAGGTTTTGGCCTTGGATTTGAAAGAATCCTAATGTATGTAACTGGAATGTCTAATATAAGAGATGTAATTCCATTCCCAAGAACAACAGGATCTGCTGAATTTTAATCTATAAAAAGAATGTATGTTTAGTTAAAATAAAATTGACTGAACATGCATTCTTTTTATATAACCATACAAAATATTAAGTTTTTTCAATACTCCATTTGACATAAATAAATTCCATGCCTATAATTAATTTAATCTGATTTAATAGAACTTTCTGTTGCTTTAGATTCTAAAACTTTATATATTTAACCTAATTGCAAAGAGATTTCTAAACAAAAGGGGAACTTATATTAATTTAAATACGGATATCTTTGGTATTTGCCAAAGTTTTTTTATTTTGGAGGTAATAATATGGAAAAAAGAATTGGTGTTGTAGGTATAGTTGTAGAAAACCTTGAAAATGCATCAAAAGTTAATAGTATACTTCATTCCTTTGCAGATATAATCGTTGGAAGAATGGGTATTCCTTATAAAGAGAAAAACTTATCAGTTATATCTTTAATAGTTGATGGTACATCAGATAACATAAGCGCTATGACAGGTAAGTTAGGTAAAATTGAGGGGATAAATGTGAAATCAGCCATAACTAAAAAATAAACATTTTCTTTATCTAAAATGAGGATAACTTGCTAAAAAGTCTAAATTTAAAAATTAATTTTAGGAGGATGATATAATATGCAGGACACACCTAAATCCAATAGACTTCATATTGCTATTTTTGGCAGACGTAATGCAGGAAAATCAAGCCTTATAAATGCTTTAACAGGGCAAAATATAGCTCTTGTATCAAATTTCGCTGGTACAACTACAGATCCTGTTTATAAACCTATGGAACTTTTGCCAATAGGTCCTGTTGTAATCATAGATACTGCCGGTCTTGATGATACTGGTGAACTTGGAGAACTTAGAATAAGAAAAACTAAAAAGGTTATGGATAAAACAGATTTAGCCTTATTGGTTTTTACCAAGGATTGTCCAGATTTATCTTCAGAACTTCAATGGTTTAATAGCTTAAAAGAAGGAAACATACCAATTATAGGCGTTATTAATAAAATAGACTGTTTAGATATGGACATTAAAGATTTACAAAATAAATTTCATATACCTTTTGTAAAAGTAAGTGCTAAAACTAAAGTAAATATAGGAAAATTAAAAGAAGCTATACAAATTAATGCACCTATGGATTTTGAAAAATCCACTATAATTGGAGATTTGGTAAAACCTAAAGACGTTGTTATTCTTGTAGCACCTCAAGACATTCAAGCTCCCAAAGGGAGACTTATACTGCCTCAAGTACAGGTTTTAAGAGATTTACTGGATAATGATACTTTAGCTCTTACAGTAAAAGATACTGAGCTTAATGACATTCTTAAACTATTAAGTAAGAAACCAGATCTTGTTATAACTGATTCCCAAGTATTTAAAAAAGTAAATGAAATACTATCAAATGATATTCCTCTAACTTCTTTCTCTATACTAATGGCTAGATATAAAGGAGATTTAGATATACTTATAAATGGTGCAAAAGCAATTGATAATTTAAAGCCAGGAGACAAAGTATTAATAGCAGAAGCTTGTACTCATCATCCACTAAAAGGGGATATTGGTCGTCAAAAACTTCCTAACTGGCTTGAAACTAAAGCTGGTGGTGATTTAAACATAACAATTAATGCAGGAGTTGACTTTCCCGATGATTTGTCTCAATATAAATTAATACTTCACTGCGGTGCTTGCATGTTTAATAGAAAACAATTTATGAGCAGACTTATAAGGGCCTGTGAGCAGAGTATCCCTATAACTAACTACGGAATAGCAATTGCACATTTAAACGGTATTTTACAACGTGTTACAGAAATATTCCATAAGTAATATTGAGATTTAATATATAATAACCTTAAAGAGAGCTTTTTGCATAACTATGTAAAATCTCTCTTTAATCTTGCTTGAATATTACGCTGAATTATCATTAAAAGTTAAATTTTTTTACAATTTAAAAAAAAATTTCATGTAACCGATTCCAGATTATTTCAATATTTATTAATTTTCGCTAAAATATATAAGTGGGAAGTATTTATCCAAAAATAACTTACGTTATTACGTTTAATTATAAGGATATGGAAAGGCGGCCTTATTATATGAATCTGGAAAAATTATTTCAATTACAAGAAAATTTAAATGGACACATAGAGAAAGAACATAATCTCGAACATACTTCTTTATTATCCGAAAAAATATTAGCACTTCAAGTAGAACTTGCTGAACTTGCTAATGAAACAAAATGTTTTAAATTTTGGAGCTGTAAACCTTCTTCTAATAAAGAAATTGTTTTAGAAGAATTTGCAGATTGTCTCCACTTTATACTAAGTTTAGGCCTAGAAAAAGGCTTTACAACAATACGTATAAAACCTAAGGATATACAGTATGATATAACATCTCAATTTTTAAATCTTTACGTAGATATAAATGACTTTTTTATTTGTTCCTCAAGTGACCATTACATAACTTTATTTGAAGACTTCCTTGCTCTTGGCAAAAGCCTCAATTTCTCAGCAGAAGACATAGAAAATGCTTATTTAACTAAAAATTGTATTAATCATAAACGTCAAAATGAAGGATATTAACTTTAACCTTACTAAGGCCTATAAATCATTATAGGTCTTTTTATTTTAACTTTAATTAATAATATTATTTGATTCTGGTTAAAATATTTATAGGAAGGTGATTTAATGCTAGGTATAATATTTTCAATAGTAGCAGGTGTATGTATGAGCCTTCAAGGTGTTTTTAATACAAGACTTGGAGAAAAAATAGGACTTTGGGAAACAAACGTTATAGTTCAAGGCACAGCTTTTCTTTTAACCATGGTTACTTTATTTCTATTGGGAAATGGTAATTTTAAAAATATAAAATATTGTAACAAAATATATTTATTAGGTGGTCTTCTTGGTGTCATTATTACCTTTACTGTAATGGAAGGTATTGCAACCTTAGGCGCTACTTATTCTATTGCAACAATACTAGTAGCTCAATTAACTGCTGCTGCTCTAATAGATGCTTTTGGAGTTTTTGGTACACATCAGGTCAAATTTCATATTACTAAAATAATTGGAGTTTGTATAATGATCATAGGCATTGTAGTATTTAAATGGAAAGGTTAAATTTAGTAGACTTAAACTAAATATAGGGATATAATGTATAATATGAACTCTACTTTTTATATCCCTATGATATCGTTTTAAAACATTAAATAAGGGATAAATTAAACTAAAATTTATAATGTTAAAGTATACTTCAATAGAGTTTTATTTTACATTATTATATTAACACATCTACTACGGGGGATAACACATATGGACTTTAAACAAATAGAAGCTTTTATAAATGTTGCAAAGTTTAAAAGTTTCTCTAAAGCTGCAAATTCATGTTTTTTATCACAACCTGCTATTAGTTCACATATAGCCAGTTTAGAAAAACAACTTAGAGTACAGCTTTTTGACAGAACTTCAAAAGAAGTGCTTCTGACACCTGCTGGAGATTCATTTTTAAACTACGCTATAGATATTTTAAATGCACGTGATAAAGCTATTTCAAATTTGGCTAAGTTTAATGAAACAGTAAGCGGAAAACTAAAATTAGCTTCCAGTACTACTCCTTGTAATACTATAGTACCCACTTTAATAAAGAAATTTCATTCTTTATATCCTGATGTTTCTTTTAATATAATGGAGAGAAGTTCTACAGAAATAATTGAAAACATTGTTAAGTTTAATTGCGAATTAGGTATTGTTGGCGAATCAGTTAATGATGAAAAAATTAAAAGTTATGAATTAATGAAAGATGACTTAATTGTAATATCATCACCAGAATTTAATTTACCTGATTCTATAAAGATAGAATCACTTTTAAAATATAAATTTGTTTTAAGAGAGGAAGGTTCTGCTACAAGAAAAACTTTTGAAGATGCCCTTCTAAAAAAAGGCTTTTATACATCTGATATAAATGTATACTTTGAAGTTAACAATTTAGATACTTTGCTTCAATTTGTTAAACAAGGCTTAGGTATATCGGTAGTCTCTAGACAAATCTTTAGAGATTATATATCTTATGGCCTTATAAAAGAAACTTTCATAGAAGATCTTTCCCTGAAAAGGTACATTTATTTAATTTTAAGCTCCAAAAGAACCCTTACTCCAACATCCAAAGCTTTCTTTAATTTATGTAAAAATTATTTTAATTTTAATTAATACACGATCTAAGAAATTAATTATTCTTAGTTACACACATTCAATGCTTCTGTCATAATATATATATGGAATTAATTTTTAAGGAGCTTTAAATGTTTTCCATTAAAAGCAAATTAGACACAGATTTAAAAGTTGCTATACGCAATAAATATTATAAAAATTGTAGGGTTATAATACACTGTAAATCTATGCCTGAAACTATTGAAAAAAAAATTAAAACATATAAAGGAAACTTAATACACTCTATTCCTTATATTAATTGTATATGTGCTACTCTTACATCTAATGCTATAGAAAGAATTATAGAGTATCCTCAGGTAGACTATGTTGCCTTTGACAGTTATATGCTGTTATGCGGTAATAATATACTTTCTTCTAATGGCATATCACATCAAAAAAAGTATAAATTAACTGGTAAAAATATATGTATAGGTTTGGTTGACAGTGGTGTTTATCCTCATACTGACCTATTAACTCCTAAAAATAAAATTCAAAAATTCACAGACCTTCTAAATAATTACGATTACCCTTATGATGATAATGGACATGGAACCTTCATAAGCGGTTTAATATGTGGAAGTGGTTATTCCTCAAGAGGAATTTATAAAGGTATAGCTGAAAATAGCTGCTTATACTCTGTAAAAGCTTTTAATAGTTTAGGTAGAGGATATATATCCGATGTGCTATTTGCTATAGCTACCATCATTTTAGATAGGGAAAAATATAATATAAAAGTAATATGCCTTCCATTTGAACTCCTATCAAAGAATTATTTTAAACTTTCTCTATTTCAACAACTTTTTACAATAGCATCTAATCATAATTTAACAGTAGTAGTTCCATCAGGTCATAATGGTAACTTTGAAGGCAGTATTTCAGGTATCGCAACTTTAGATAATTGCATTACAGTAAGTGGTATAGACACTACTAAACATAACATTAAACCCTACAAACATTCATCCAGTGGGCCATTTGCTAAACTAGAAAAACCTGATATATGTGCAGCCGCTGTAGATATATGTTCATTAAATACAAATAAAAGTTATATATCAGAAAGAAATGGTATTAAAATATATCCTCAATCGTTAGAAACCCCTTATACCTGTTATACCGGTACATCTTGTGCTGCAGCTTATATAAGTGGTGTTTGCGCTTTATTATATGAAAGCAATCCTGAGTTAACTTTTAAAGATTTAGTCTCTCTTATAAAAACTTCCTGCAACCTTTTGGATATTCCTAAATGGCTCCAAGGTGCTGGTATGATAGACTTAAATAGATTATTAACCTAAATTATTAATGAATAATTAGAAAATAAGCATATCCAAAGTACAGTTTTAAAACTATACTCTAGATATGCTTCTTACTATTATCAATATCCCCTATTTAAATTAACTAAATTAATTAGCTTCTCATTATGCCTATACCTCTTCAAGTTCTCATATATCAAATTAAACCTTCTAGCATTTCTCACTTCTGATATCCATGAATTATGTGGTGTTATTATAACATTATCTAAATTCCATAAAGGACTATAAATATCTAAAGGTTCCTCTTCTACTACATCTAATGCTGCTCCAGCTAACTTTCCTTGCTGAATACTTTTTATTAATGCTTTTTCATCTATAATGGCCCCTCTTGCTACATTTATTAGATAAGCATCATTTTTCATCATATTTAACCTATCTTCATTAATTAAATTACGTGTTTCACTAGTATATGGAATTGTAATAACTACTATATCACATATGTTTAACATTTCATCAATATCCTTACTAGCAAAACACTGATCAAAATTATCTACAGGCTTTCCACTAGTGTTTAATCCTAATATTTTCACATCAAAGCCTGAAAATCTTTTTGCTGCTTCCCGGGCAATACTACCTGTACCTATAAATCCAATAGTTTTGTTAAAAAGTTCTAGTATTGTAGTATCAATCTTCCACTCTTTGTTTCTTTGATTTTCATAAAGTTTATTGCTATGCTTTAATAATTCCAATGATTTTAAAACTATCCATTCTCCCATAGGAATACTATATCCACCCCTATTATTAGTTACACTAATAGAGGTGTTTACCAAATAATCAATTGGCAACTGATCTATTCCTGCACTAGAAAGTTGAATCCATTTTAACTTTTTCATTTTACTTATATCCAATGTTGTAAATGGATTATAGCAAACTAAAATTTCAGTATCTTCTAAATCACTACTATATCTTGCATCTTTTTCACTAATTATCTTGACCTCATAACCTAATTTTTTGATTTGTTTCATTTTATCTGTACCATAATTATAAGTAAATAAAATCTTACTTTTCATACTTCCACACCCCAATTTTAAAAATAAAGTAGCCTTTTACATTAAAAGCCACTCTAAACAAATAAATTATATTAAATTACTTAATTAAATCAAAATATTACTATATGCATATAAATAATTTTTATACGCATAGGTTACCTTTTGTTACTCAAGATATTTACCCATATTTCTAAATTTATCGTATCTATTATTCAATAGTTCTTCTATAGATTGTTTTTTTAGTATTCCAATCTTTTCTACTAATTCTTCTTTTATAGATGCAGCCATTTTAACTACATCTTTATGTGCTCCTCCTGAAGGTTCTTTTATAACTTTATCTATAATACCATATTCCTTTAAATCTTTAGCTGTTATTTTCATAACTTCTGCCGCTTCTTTAGCACGAGAAGAATCCTTCCACAAAATACTAGCAAAACCTTCTGGAGATAGTACAGAGTACACTGAATTTTCAAGCATCCATACATCATCTGCTACTGCAAAGGCTAACGCGCCACCACTTCCACCTTCTCCTATTACAATTGATATAACAGGAACCTTTAGTTTTGACATTTCTAAAAGATTCTTAGCTATTGCTTCTCCCTGGCCTCTTTCTTCTGCTCCTTTACCGCAATAAGCTCCCTGAGTATCTACCATACATATTATTGGTCTGCCAAACTTTTCTGCCTGCTTCATAAGTCTCAAACCTTTTCTATAGCCTTCAGGATTTGGTGATCCAAAATTTCTTTTTACATTTTCTGCTGTATTTCTTCCTTTTTGATGAGCTATTATAGTTACAGGCATACCATCTAATAATGCTATCCCCCCAACTACTGATGCATCATCTGAAAAACATCTATCTCCGTGAAATTCCACAAAGGAATCAAATATTCGCTCTATATAATCTAGTGCTGTAGGTCTTTCTATCATTCTAGCTAAGGATAGTTTTTCCCAAGCAGTTTTATTATCAAGTTTCTTATTTAAAATTCGCTGTACTTTCCCTAATTTTTCCATAAAACAAGCTTCCTTTCCTTAGAAAATGTAACCTTTTTTAACTATCTATTTTTATCATGAATCGCAAGTATTTTCTTAAGGGTACTTTTTAATTCTTTTCTAGAGACTATACTATCTATAAAACCATGTTCCAATAAAAATTCTGCTCTTTGAAACCCCTCTGGAAGTTTTTGTCTTATAGTTTGTTCTATAACTCTCTTCCCAGCAAATCCAATTAAAGCTCCTGGTTCAGAAAGTATAATATCTCCAAGCATAGCAAAACTAGCTGTTACACCTCCTGTAGTTGGATCTGTAAGTACAGTTATATATAAAAGTCCTGCTTCACCTAACCTTCCAAGTGCTGAGCTTACCTTAGCCATCTGCATAAGTGAAAACATTCCTTCTTGCATTCTAGCCCCACCAGAAGTAGTAAAAATTATTATAGGAAGTTTAAACTCTATTGCCCTTTCTACAGCCCTTGTAATCTTTTCACCAACTACAGAACCCATACTTCCCATCATAAAATGACTATCCATAACACAGATAACTACTTCTTCACCAACAATAGTTCCTTTACCTGTTACTACAGCTTCGTTTAATTCTGTAGCTTCCTGCATTTTTTTTATTTTTTCTTCATATCCTTTAAAATTTAGTGGATTTGCCGAAGTTAAATCTCTATCAAATTCTTCAAATGTATTTTTATCTATTATAAGCTTTATTCTTTCTCTTGCTCCCATTCTAAAATGGTATCCACATTGACCACATACTTGGTTACTATCTTCAAGGTCCTTTTTATATAAAACTTTTCCACAACCTCCGCACTTTACCCACATACCACTGGGAATACTAGGTTTCGCGTCATCATTAACTTCTTCATTAGCTTTTCTTAATGACTGCTGACTTACAGTAATATATTTTGTCTTCTTAAATGGATTATTTAACAAGTTAGTCACCTCCAGTTAGAAGTTCATAGTAAAAAACTTACTATGAACTCTTAACTTTATTCTCAATAAATCTTGTATCGTAGTTTCCCTTTATAAAATCTTCATTATTTATAAGTTCAAACTGAAAATCAATATTTGTTTTAACTCCTTCTATAATAAATTCTCCTAAAGCTCTTCTCATTTTCCACATAGCTTCTTCTCTATCCTTACCATATACAATGAGTTTTGCTATCATGGAATCATAATATGGAGGAATTGTATATCCTGAATATACTGCACTATCAATTCTCACATTAAAGCCACCTGGTAAATATAAACCTTTAATTTTTCCTGGAGATGGCATGAAGTTCCTTGCCGTATCCTCGGCATTTATTCTACACTCTATAGCATGCCCCTTTATCTCTATATCTTCTTGAGAAAAACTCAATGGTTCACCTGCTGCAATTTTAATTTGTTCTTTTATTAAATCTACTCCAGTTACCATTTCTGTTATAGGATGTTCTACCTGTATCCTAGTATTCATTTCCATAAAATAAAAATTTCTATCTTTATCCAGTAAAAATTCTATAGTACCTGCACTATTATAGTTTACTGTTTTTGCTGCTCTAACTGCTGTTTCTCCCATCTTAGCCCTAAGCTCTTCTGTCATTATAGGGCATGGTGCTTCTTCTAATACCTTTTGATTTCTTCTTTGCATGGAACAGTCTCTTTCTCCAAGATACACCACGTTTCCATGATTATCTCCTAGTATTTGAATCTCTACATGTCTTGGTTTTTCTATAAACTTTTCAACATATATAGTTCCATCACCAAATGAGGCTTCTGCTTCGGCCTTAGCATTTTCATAATCTTTTATAAGATCTTTTTCTTCATAGACTACTCTTATGCCTCTTCCTCCACCTCCAGCAGATGCTTTTACCATTACTGGATATCCTATTTCCTTTGCAACCTTTAACAATTGATTTTCATCTTTTATTGCACCTTTAGACCCAGGAACTATAGGTACTTTTGCTTTTATCATAATATCTCTAGCATTAGACTTATTTCCCATATTGTCTATACAGTCCGCATGTGGTCCTATAAATGTAATATTACATTCATCACACATTTTTGCGAACTTACTATTTTCAGACAAGAAGCCAAAGCCTGGATGAATAGCTTCTGCTCCTGTAAGCACCGTAGCACTTATAATATTTTGTATGTTTAAATAGCTGTCCTTTGGTGCAGCAGGACCTATACATACAGCTTCATCTGCCATTTGAGTATGTAGTGCATCTTTATCTGCTTCAGAATAAACTGCTACAGTTTCTATACCCATTTCCCTACAAGCTCTTATAATCCTGACTGCTATTTCTCCTCTATTTGCAATTAATATCTTATTAAACACCTGCATCACCTATCATAAACATTACTTCAGCTTCACAAGCCTTTTTATCATCCACATATGCTGTACCTTTAGCTAAACCTGCAGGTCCTTTAATTTTTATCATTTCTACCTCTAATCTTAAAACATCTCCTGGTACTACTTTTTTTCTAAACTTAGCCTTATTTATTCCTCCAAAATAAGCTATTTTACCTTTGAAATTTTCTTGACTTAGTACTGCCACTGCTCCTGTTTGTGCTAATGCCTCCACAATAAGTACACCAGGCATTACAGGTTCCTGTGGAAAATGTCCCTGGAAAAAATATTCATTCATAGTTACATTTTTATAAGCTACTACCTTTTTTCCTGGTTCCATATATGTTACCTTATCTATTAATAAAAAAGGATATCTATGAGGAATAATTTCTTTTATTTCTTTTATTCCTAAATTAACATTAAATTCTGTATTAATCTCCATTTGTTTTTCCTCCTAATAACTTTTTTAGGATCTACTTAACCTTTATTTTAAACATAGGCTGGCCATACTCAACCATTTCGTTATTGTTTACTAAGATTTCAACTACTTCTCCATCCACTTCACTCTGAATTTCATTCATAAGCTTCATAGCTTCTACAATACAAAGAGCATCTCCCTTTTTAACCTTACTTCCTACTTCTACAAAAACTGGTTTATCTGGGCTTGATGATCTGTAAAAAGTTCCTACTATAGGCGATAAAACTTCCTTAATATTCTCATCTTCCTTTACTGAAGCTTCATCATTTCTATCTTCTTTTACTACTTCAATTTCACCTTTAACTTTTTCATCTAACTTTTTGTCTTCTACATTTGCTTCTATAACTGATTTTTCTTCTTCTACTAATGCAGTGCTAGTACTTTCTACATGCTGTTTTGCAAAATCAGGTTCCCCCTGCTTTCTCATAACTATAGAAATTCCATGCCAGTTAACTTCTAAATAACCTAATTTAGAATTATCCATAGTTTTAACCATTTCCTCAATTGCTTTAAAGTCCATTTTACTCACTCCACTTTTTCAATAATATTACCGCATTATGGCCGCCAAACCCTAATGAGTTAGACATAACATATTTAAGCTCAGCTTTCCTTGCTTTGTTTGGAACATAATCTAGATCACATTCTTCGTCCTTAACTTCATATCCTACTGTAGGAGGTATTATACCTTCCTCTAAAGCTTTAACACTTATTATAGCTTCTATTGCTCCTGCTGCTCCAAGCAAGTGTCCTGTCATAGATTTTGTAGAACTTACAGGCACATTCTTAGCATAATCTCCAAAGACTTTTTTAATTGCTTCTGTTTCAAATTTATCATTTAATTTTGTACTTGTTCCATGGGCATTTATATAAGATATTTCTTCTTTTTCAATTCCTGCTTCTTTTATAGCTAACTCCATAGCTCTTGCAGCACCTTCTCCATCTGGTGCAGGTGATGTCATATGATATGCATCACACGTAAATCCATATCCAACTAATTCAGCATAAATTTTAGCTCCTCTTTTTTGAGCATGTTCTAAAGATTCTAATATTAATATACCAGCACCTTCTCCCATTACAAATCCGTCCCTTTCCTTATCAAAAGGAACAGATGCTCTTTTAGGATCTGTACTCTTAGTTAAAGTAGTTGCTGCAGCAAATCCAGCCATAGATAATGGAGTAATACATGCTTCAGTTCCACCTACTATCATTACATCTGCAAGATCACTTTTAATCATTCCAAAAGCTTCACCAACACAATTTGTTCCTGTAGCACATGCTGTAACTATATTAGAACATGGTCCTTTAGCTCCAAATTTTATAGCTATATTTCCAGCTGCCATATTACTTATAATCATAGGTATAAATAAAGGTGTTATTCTGTTAGGACCCTTTTCCACTAAAACAGAATGCTCTTTTTCTATAGTTCCTATTCCTCCTATACCTGAACCAACAACTACTCCAAGTCTTTCTTTCTCTACACTTTCAAGATCAAGTTTAGAGTCTTTTACTGCTTCCATGGCTGAAACCACAGCAAATTGACAAAATCTATCAAATCTTTTTGACTCTTTTCTATCTAAATACTCACTTGGTTCAAAATCCTTAACTTCTGCTGCAAGCTTTGCTTTATAGTTTTCTGTATCAAAACACTTTATGAAATCTATACCACAAACTCCACCCTTTATATTATTCCAAAATGTATTTGCATCATTTCCAACTGGAGTTATTGCTCCAAGTCCTGTAACTACTACTCTTCTTTTCATAATTAATTCACCAACCTCTATTTTAATTTACATAACCATTCCGCCATCTACATTTATTACGTGACCAGTAATATAATCTGAATATGGTAAAGCTAAAAATGCTACTACATTTGCTACATCCTCAGCGCTGCCAAATCTTTTTAATGGTATAGTATTTAGTGTAGTTTCCTTCACCTTATCAGTTAAAGCATCCGTCATATTAGTTTGAATAAAACCTGGTGCTACAGCATTTACAGTTATATTTCTGGAGGCAAGTTCTCTTGCTACAGATTTAGTCATACCTATTATTCCTGCTTTTGCAGCAGAGTAATTTACTTGACCAGCATTACCTGCTATTCCTACTACAGAAGATATATTTATTATTTTACCACATTTTTGTTTAACCATTATAGGACTTGCATGTCTTATACAGTTAAATACACCTTTTAGGTTTACTTCTATTACTTTATCAAAGTCTTCTTCTTTCATTCTAAGAAGTAATCCATCTTTAGTTATTCCTGCATTATTTACAAGAATATCTATTGAACCAAACACTTCGATAGTTTTCTTCATAAGGTTTTTAGTATCTTCAAAAGAACTAACATCTGCTTGAATTGCTTTCGCTTCAACACCTAATGCTTCTATTTCTTTAACTAAATCTTCTATTGATTTTGAATCACTTCTATAATTAATTACTATATTTGCTCCAAGCTTAGCTAATTTAAGCGCTATAGACTTACCAATTCCTCGACCTGCACCCGTAATTATTGCTGTTTTACCTTTTAAACTTTCCATTAGCTATTCTCCATTCTAACTTTTTAATTTTTCTATAGTACTTTCTAATGATTTCAAATCCTGTACATTTAAAACTGTAACTTTTCTATCTATCTTCTTAACAAATCCACTTAATACTTTTCCTGGTCCAATTTCCACAAAAGTATCTACACCCATATCTATCATTTTTTTTATGCTCTTTTCAAAAAATACTGTACTCATTACTTGCTTTCTTAAATAATCTTTTACCATGTCCTTATTGTCTACAACTTCACCTGTAACGTTCGTTATTACTGGAATTGAAAAATCTTCTACAGATACATTTTTTAATTCTTTCTCTAGCTTTTCTGATGCAGGTTTTAACATAGATGTATGAAAAGGTCCACTTACAGAAAGCATTACAGCTTTTCTAGCACCTGCTTCTTTTAATTTTTCAGAAGCAGCTTCTACTGATTTTACTTCTCCCGCAATTACTATTTGACCCGGACAATTTAAATTGGCTATTTCAACTATCCCTATATCTTTGCAATCACTGCATACCTTTCTTATGCTATCTTCATCTAATCCTATAATAGCAGCCATAGCACCTATACCTTCTGGTACTGCTTCCTGCATATATTTTCCTCTCTTTTTTACTAAAGTTACTGTTTCTTTAAAATCTAAAACACCACTAGCAACAAGTGCTGAATACTCCCCTAAACTTAACCCTGCAGTAACATCTGCCTTTATTCCGTTACTTTCTAGTGCCCTTAAAGCAGCTATACTTGTAGTTAAAATAGCAGGCTGTGTATTTTCTGTTTTATTTAATTCTTCTTCCGGACCTTCAAAACACATACTACTTATAGAAAATCCTAATGCTCCGTTTGCATCATTAAATACATCCTTACAAACATCAAAGTTTTCATATAATTCTTTTCCCATTCCAACATATTGTGCTCCCTGTCCAGAGAATAAAAAAGCTATTTTGCTCATCTTCTCCACCTCTTTTATTCAATTCCAAACATCTTTTTAACTGTTAATATGTGTTCTTCTGCCTCTCTAAACATTTCCTCTATTATTTCTTGGGAACTTTGTCTTTTACATACTAGTCCTGCTATTTGTCCCGCCATTACGGAACCGTTATCTACATCTCCATCTCTTACTGCTTTTGAAAGTGCTCCTCTTCCTAATTCCTCATATTTTTCAAGTGGTGCTCCTTCTTTTTCAAGTAACTGAAATTGTCTTGTAAGTCTATTTCTTAAAACACGAACAGGATGTCCTGTAGGTCTTCCTGTAACCTGTGTATCTATATCCTTTGCACTTAATACTCTTTCTTTATAAGCCTCTGCAACAGTACATTCATTAGCAACTAAGAATCTTGTTCCAACCTGTATTCCGTCAACACCAAGCATAAATGCTGCTGCTACTCCTCTTCCATCACCTATTCCTCCAGCTGCAATTACAGGTATGTTTACAGCATCTACTACCTGTGGTACTAGAGTCATAGTAGTAAGTTCTCCTACATGACCACCTGATTCACATCCTTCTGCAATAACCGCATCTACACCAGCTCTCTCCATTCTTTTAGCTAATGCTACAGATGCAACTACTGGTATAACCTTTATACCATATTCTTTCCACATATCTATATACTTTCCTGGATTTCCTGCTCCAGTAGTTACTACTTTAACGCCTTCTTCGCAAACCATTTTTGCAACTGCCTCTGCAGTTTCTCCAAGTAGCATTATGTTTACTCCAAATGGTTTATCTGTAAGCTTCTTTGCTTTACGTATCTCTTCTCTTACCCAATCTATTGGTGCATTACCTGTAATAATTCCTATTCCTCCTGCATTAGACACTGCTGCTGCTAAAGAACTATCAGCAATCCAGGCCATTCCACCTTGAATAATAGGATACTTTATTCCAACCATTTCCGCAAATTTGGACTTAATCATAGTTTTTCCTCCTAAATTAGTAATTTTTTTATCACATTTTATACACAATCTACGTTCTCTTCAACAAACTTTACAGCTTCAGCTACAGTTGTAATAGCCTCTGCATCTTCTATCTGTAGTCCAAACTGTTCTTCTATTTCTATTATTATTTGAAAAAACTCTAATGAATCCATTTCTAATTCCTTAAAAGATGTATTCATCATAATTTTATTTTGCTCTATTCCTAGTTGTTCCTCTATTATCTTTTTTATTTTCTCAAATACCATTTGACTCTCTCCCAGTTTTAGTACTACCACTGAATGGCTAGACCTCCATGAGTAAGACCTCCACCAAATCCTATAAGTAAAATTTTATCTCCACTCTTCAACAAGTCTTTTTCATTCATTTCATCTAAAGCAATTCCAATAGTAGCTGCAGATGTATTTCCAAACTTGTCTAAATTAACATAGAACTTATCTTCACTTACACCTAATTTTTTTGCTGCAAATTCTATTATTCGGTAATTTGCTTGATGAACAACTATATATTTTATTTCATCCATTGAACAATTTATATTTTGCAAAAGTTCTTCTGTTGATTGTAATATGGTTTTAACTGCAAATTTAAATATTTCTCTGCCGTTCATCTCTATATAACTATTTGTATTAACATCAACATCTTTTTTGTCAACATATGGATTCACCACTGGTACAGCCTTTGAAACTAAATATTGACCCTTGCTACCATCAGATCCACTGCAAATAGACAATATTCCTTCTGTATCTGATTCACTTAATACAGCTGCTGCAGCTCCATCTCCAAATAATACACAAGTACTTCTATCTTCCCAATTTAATATTTTAGAAAGGGTTTCTGCCCCTATAACCAAAGCCTTTTTTATACTTCCTGTTCTTATAAACTGGGTAGCTATGTTAATTCCATAAACAAATCCAGAACAAGCCGCAGATATATCAAAACATGTAGCATTTACTGCCAATATATCTTTTTGAACTAAGCAGGCTGTAGAAGGAATAAAATTATCGGGAGTAGCTGTAGCTACAATAATTAGGTCAATTTCCTCTGGCTTTACATTAGAATTTTCTAAAGCTTTCAACGCTGCTTTAGAAGACATACTCGAAGTATCTTCTCCTTCAGATATTCTTCTCTCTTTTATACCTGTTCTACTGCTTATCCATTCATCACTTGTATCTACAATACAAGACAAATCATCATTAGTTACAATCTTTGGTGGTACATAACTTCCTGTACCTATAATTTGCACCTTATTCATCAATTTTCTCCTTATAGCTAGTTTTTAAATTGTACTTATTTTTGAAAAAAACATTAAGCTTTTCTAAGGATTTAATCAAAATTTCTTCTTCTTCTTCATTAAGTCCTTCTATTGCTTGTTTCACCATATCAGAATGAAATTTCCAGTGAATTCTATAAGCCAATTTTCCCTTCTTATTTAATCTAATAAAAACTATTCTTCTATCCTGTTCACTTCTTTTTCTTTCAACATAACCTTTTCTAACTAAATGACTTATAGCTGTAGTTAACGTACCTAAAGTTATATTTAATTCACCTGCTACTTCTGTCATAGTTCTAGGCTTATACATTCCTATGGCTTCTATAGTATGAATTTCTGTAACAGATAAATCCTTAAAAACACCAGATCGAAGAGCTTTTTGTTCTATTTCTAATATATCATTAAAAGTATCTACTAAGAGTTCATTTAAAACATTTATGCTTCTATTCAATTAAATCACCACTTTAATATTTATATTTATAAAAAGCTCTTAAGTAACTTAGGATATGTTATACTTAAATTTTATTATCCTATAAAGTAATAAATTATCCTTTATAATTTCTTTCAGCTTCTGTTACTAAGTCACTTATTAGCTCTTTTACAGTGACAATTTTATCTATTCTATAAGCATTACTTCCTGTAAAAATTAGTCCTTCTTCTAAATTTCCTTTAACTGCTTGAACTAACGCCCTTGATATACAATAAGGAGTGCTCTTAGGGTTACACTTCTTTAAGCAATTAAAACAGCTTGTAGGTGCTATTCTTCCTTTTTCAACTCGCTTTATAAGTTCATTTCTTATAGCTCTTCCTGGAAGACCTACAGGACTTTGTATAACCTTAATGTCATCCTTTTTTGAATCCACATAGGCTTTTTTAAATTTTTCATCAGCATCACATTCCTCTGTTGCTACAAAACGTGTACCCATCTGAACTCCTTCAGCTCCCAACTCAAGGAACTTAGCAATATCAGCTCCAGTATATACGCCACCGGCTGCTACTACAGGTATATGCTTTCCATACTCCTCTTCAAAAGGTTTTAGCGCTTGTATTACATCTGATACAAGCTCCTCAAGAGATGGTTTGCTTCCTTCCAATAACTGTTCTGGATGAAATCCTAAATGACCTCCTGCTTCAGGTCCTTCAACTACAACCATATCAGGAATTCTATTATATTTTTTACTCCAATGTTTTGCAATAACTGAAGCTGATTTTCCTGAAGAAGCAATAGGTGCTATTTTTACATTACTCCCCTCAACAAGCTTAGGTAATACTAAAGGAAGTCCAGCACCAGATATAATTATGTCTACCTTCTCATCTACACATGCTTTTACCATTTCATCATAATTGTTAATGGCAACCATTATATTTACTCCTATAATACCTTTAGGACTTATTTCCTTTGCCTTTTTTATTTCATCTCTTAAAGCTCTAATATTAGCTTCTTTTGTATTAGTCTTAAAATCTGGTTCTCTATATCCTATCTGAACTGAAGATATTACACCGATGCCACCTTCATTTGCTACTGCTGATGAAAGTTTATAACCGGAAACCCCTACACCCATACCGCCTTGAATAATAGGTACTTCAGCTTTTAATTCACCTATGACTAGTGGTGGTAATTTCATTTAATCGTCTCCTTTAAAATGATTTTTGACTATCAAATATTTTGATAGTCAAAGTATATATTAAAACAAACTAACTGTCAATATTTTTAACATTAAATGGTTTTAATTTAATTAATTGTATGTTGAAAGCAAATAAGCATATCATATCATAATATGCTTACTCTCTTAAAATTAATTATCTTACTTCAAGTATTTTAGTGGATTTTCAGGTTTTCCATTTATTCTAACTTCAAAATGCACATGAGGTCCCGTGCTTCTTCCTGTACTTCCAACTTCACCTATTTTTTCTCCCCTATTTACGTACTCACCAGCCGTTGAACATATATTACTGCAGTGAGCATAAACTGTTTGTATTCCTTGACCATGATCTATTTTTATTACATTACCATATCCATTTTCCCACTCTGTACAATAAACTTTTCCATCCATAGCAGCATAAATAGGTGCTCCCATAGATGCTCCTATATCTATTCCTTGATGAACAGTACCCCATCTTGACCCAAAAGGTGATGTTATGGTTCCTTGAGATGGTATACTCATAAAAGCAGTTCTGCTAAAAGAACCTCTTGAAAGTCTTAAACTATCGTTATTACTTAACAAATCATCTTCTGTATATCTTGAAAATGCTATAATAGGATTTTTAGAATTTATTCCTATCGTACTAATAACTTCTTCTACAGAATTTACCTTTCTTATTTTTATATCTTCATTTACATAAGTTATATAGTTCACAAGTTTTAGTTGATCACTTTTTTCCTTTTCTTTATATGAGTTTTTTACTTTATCCAATACTTGGCGCATTTCTTTTTCATTAGCAAGTACACCAACTTCTCTTCCGTCAGATTTCATTAAAACTGCATTTACTTCTGTGTTACTGTTTTCTATAATGAGCCTATTCACATCTTTAGAACTTTTTAAACATTTATCACTGTCAGTATGCCTTTTTATGAGTTTTACACTATCTTTAAAATTTACCTTTCCAAATCTCTTCTCTGCATCCTTTTTTATAATATCTTCTATATTAAAAAAGTCTTTTTTATCTTTAATACATCCTATTGATTTATTATTTATATATATCTCATAACAATTTGGTCTATTACTATATAAGTGTCTTATTGTCACTGATGAAGTAATAATAATTATTAGTAAGCTTAAATATATTTTGCCTTTTGGGGTTAAATGCAAAATTATCATTCCTTTCTTAGTTATTATTTTCTACACTTACCTATTTATTATTTCCAAAAATGTAAAAAGTATTACAAAATCCAAAAAATTTTTTTCATTGTTATGCAAATTGTATTTTGTTATAATTATTTATTAGAAGAACTTTTTCAAATTAAATCATGTTGAAAGTAGGTTATAATAAATATGAGCACTTTTGTATTTAAAAGTAAAAATTCCAATTATACTCCAGTTAGTAATGTTTTTATAGATAAATTCATGCCAAAAGCCCGAGGAGAATTTGTAAAAGTATATCTTCTAGGGCTAAAATATTGCACATCTGGCGAATTAGGTGTTAGTTCCCAAATAATGTCAAGCACTCTACATCTTCTTGAAACAGATATAGTAAATGCATGGAATTACTGGAATGATGAAAATGTAATTAGAATGATTCCTATAGATAACATGGGAAATTACAATATTGATTTTCTTAATCTTTCTGATTCACCTGATGAGTCTCCGGAAAATGTAAACCTGCTGGAAGAATTAAATAAGAATTCTACAAAAGATATGCTTCAAGATATAGAGAAACTTCTAGGAAGGCCTCTTTCGTCTAAAGAGATGACTATGTATATAGGATGGTTAAAAGATTTTAACTTTTTACCTGAAATCATTCTTCTTCTTATACAATATTGCGCTTCCAAAGGTAAAACAGATTGTAGATACATTGAAAAAATTGCTCTAGCTTGGTTTGATGCTAAAATTAAAAGCATAGACGATGCTCAATCTTTTATAAAAAAGCATGAAGATAAATGGATTAATATAAGAAAAATATTAAACTATTTAGGTATAAAAGATGCTGAAATAATGAAACCACAGGAAGATATGTTAAACAAGTGGATTAATACTTACAAATTTCCTATTGATGTTATCTATAAAGCCTGTGAAATATGTTTTCAACGTATAAATAAAGCTGACTTTAAATATATTGATGGCATACTTACAAGCTGGAATAAAGATAACATTAAAACTTTAGAAGATATAAATAAAAAGGATACGAAAAAAACTTATCGAAAAAATGCTTCAAATTATAAAAACAATAATTCTTCCAACAGTACATTTAATAATTTTGAGCAGAGAAATTACGATTTTGAAGATTTAGAGAAGAAACTGTTAGGATGGGATAAATAATGATCAAAGGATATCAAAGTAATATAATGAAAGTATATGAAAATATACGTAATCATGAAGAAAAGTTACTTAATAAAAGAAGAGAAGAAATACAGCAGAAAATACCACAAATTATGGACATAGAACGTGAAATAGGAAAGCTATGTGTTAGACTTTCAATAGACATTCTTAATAATATAGAAAATAAAGAAGAACGTTTAAAAATGTTAAAAGAAAAAATTACTGATCTTAGAATAAAAAAATCTGAAATTTTAGTAAGCAATAACTATCCCTTAGATTATTTAGATATGCACTATATATGTAATAAATGTAAGGATACAGGATTTATAGGAACACAAAAATGCAGCTGCTATAAACAAAAACTTGTAGATTTGTATTATGAAAACTCGGAATTAAAAAACATACTTGAAAAAAATAACTTCAATAATTTTAATTTTGAACTTTATTCACCACATAAAGTTGATGATGTGCGAAAAAGTCCTAGAAAAAACCTTGAAGATATAGTTTCAAAGTCCTGGAATTTCATAGAAAACTTTTCTTCTACTTCTGAAAACTTATTGTTTTTAGGTAACCCAGGCACTGGAAAAAGCTTTTTATCTTATTGTATTGCTAAAGAACTTCTAGATAGAGGTCATTTAATTGTATACAGAACTGCTGAAACATTAATTCATGACTTAAAAAATATTAGATTTAATAACTCTGATGAACTTGATGATTTGCTTATAAATTGTGATTTACTTATAATCGATGATCTAGGTTCTGAGCAAATAACTGACTTCTCCAAAACTGAACTTTTTAATCTTCTAAATAGAAAACTACTTAAAAATAGGAAAATGCTAATTTCAACTAACTGCGGTTTAGAAGTAATTTTAAAAAATTATTCAGAAAGAATTTCATCAAGACTTCTAGGGGAATTTACATTATGTAAATTCTATGGCGAAGATATAAGAATAGGTCAAAATATAAAAAATAAAAAATAAAAAATATTAAGAGTATAAGCGTCCTCTGAGGCGCCTTTTTTTACACCAAACTCACCTACATTTTCTTACTCATAATATTACCTCAAAATCTGCTAGCTATTTAATTTCAATACATTATGGTATGTTTTTTCTGGAAATGCAGAAAATTGATGTATAGCAAAAAACGTTAAGTATTACTTAATACTTAACGTTTTGGTGCTGGCAGAAGGCTTCGAACCCTCGACCTACTGATTACAAGTCAGTTGCTCTACCAACTGAGCTATGCCAGCTAAATTTATATGGCGACCTAGAAGGGACTCGAACCCTCGACCTTCGGCGTGACAGGCCGACACTCTAACCAACTGAGCCACTAGGCCATAATGTGGTGGGCACAACAGGGCTCGAACCTGTGACCCTCTGCTTGTAAGGCAGATGCTCTCCCAGCTGAGCTATGCGCCCACATTAATGGTGACCCCTAGGAGACTCGAACTCCTGTTACCACCGTGAAAGGGTGGTGTCTTAACCGCTTGACCAAGGGGCCTTATTCATATATTTGTTTGTCATTTGCTATCACTCAGCGACCTGACATAGACTATAATACAAGATATTCTTCAAAGTGTCAACACATTTTCTAAACTTTTTTTTATTTTTTTTTGTATTTTTGTTGTAATCCCTTATATACCAACATTTCACGCTATTTTATTTTTTTTACCTTTTTATTAATAATCCTTAGAACCAATGTGTCCTATATGCTCCATAACTATAAGGGCAGTATCTTCTATTGCTCTTTTTGTAACATCTATTATTTTACAATTAAATCTTCTCATAAGTTTATCCGCAAATTCTAATTCCTGAAGTACCCTTTCGGCATTAGCATATTGTATTTCTTTTGAAAATGCTGAAAATTTGTCTAACCTATGTTTTCTAATTTCAATAAGCTGCATAGGGTCTATAGTAAGCCCTATTATTTTTCTCCTATCTATTTCAAATAATTCTTCTGGAATAGGTACTTCCGGCATTAGCGGTACATTGAGTGCTTTTATTCCCTTATTAGCTAAATACATACATAGTGGGGTTTTCGAAGTTCTAGAAAGTCCTATTAGAACTACATCCGCGTGCTTTATTCCTGCATTATCCTTACTGTCATCATACTGCATAGCAAATTCCATAGCTCTTATCTTCTTATAATATTCAGAATCCATTTCCCAAATAGCTCCCGGCCTATAATTAGGAATTTTATTTAATATCATTGATGCCATACTTATACAAGGGCCTAACACATTTGTTATATGTATTCCTTCCTCTATGCATCTTTGTACAAGAAACTCCCTAACATCTACTAAAACTACAGTAGATATTATCATAATGTTTTTCTTATCTTCCAAATTACTTATAAATTCATTTACATGTTCAAAACTTTTTATATAAGGTACTCTCCTAACCTCCACCTTTTCATCAAATAAACTAGCTGCTGCTTTTGCAACCTGTTCAGCAGTTTCTCCTATAGAATCAGATACAGCATATATTGTTAACATAAATTAGTTCCCCCTTTAAGGATTGTAATTTCCAAGTTCCACAAGTGCACATCCTTCTATAGCTATAATACCTTTATTTTTACATAAACTCAATATATCAATACTACCAGCTCCAGGTTGTATTAGTACTTTATTTATTTTTAAGTTTTCTGCATCTTGTACTATTTTTAATCCAATTGCGGGGTTTATGCACAAATCTACTACACTTATATCAAAAGGTACTTCCTCAAGAGTTTTATAAACTTTACCCGTTGTATCCCTTGGATTAACACCTACTGCATTAAACCCGACATCTTTTAACCTTTCTAATATTTTAAAAGCATACTTTTTTTCATCTAATACATCTCCTACTACTACCCAATTTTTATAATTTAACAATTCATGAGCTATCATAATTTTTCTCCTTTCAACAATTTATAATAATATTATATACAAAATAACTTAAAATATAAAAATTTATATTTTAAAATCTAATATTTAAGGTAAAATAGTATATAGTATCTTTTTAAGGGGAGTTGTTAAAATTGTTTCATGAAATATTAGTAATTGGCGGAGGAGCTTCTGGAATCATGGCTTCCATTGCCTCAAAAGATATAGGAAAAGACATAGGTCTATTAGAAGGTTCTAACAGAATAGGAACTAAAATATTAACTACAGGAAATGGTAGATGTAATATATCTAATAAAAACATTAATTATTCGAGATATCACAGTATGAATTCAGAATTTTATAAGTACGTTTTAGACAAATTTACAGTAGAGGATACTATAAATTTTTTTAACTCTTTAGGTCTTCCTCTTACAGAATTAGACAATGGTAAATTGTATCCATTATCGCTTCAAGCTTCTTCTGTGCTTGATATTCTAAGGATGGCGTTAGAAGATCGAAACATACCTATTTACTTAAATGAAAAGGTAAAAAGCATAAAAAAAACATCTTCATACTTTGAAATAATTTCACAGTCCGGAAATACTTATGAATGCAAAAGGTTAATTTTATGTTGTGGTGGTAAATCTGCCCCTAGCACAGGTTCTGATGGATCTGGATTTCAACTTGCTAAAAGCCTAAACCACAGTATAGTTAACCCTATTCCTGCCCTTGTGCAGCTTAAATTAAAGTATAATTATTTAAAAGCTTTATCTGGAGTAAAATTTAATGGATTTGCAGAAATATATATAGATGATCTTCCCAAAAGAAAAGAGTTTGGTGAAATATTATTTACAGACTATGGCATATCAGGTCCTCCTATTCTTCAAATAAGTAGCATTGCCTCTTATGCGTTATCTACTAAAAAAGAAGTAAAACTGTTTATAGACATGATGCCTAACTTTAACAAAGAGTCTCTTATAGAATTTTTAGAAAATCATTGGGGATTGCTTAGTTATAGAAGTGTTTATGATTCCTTTATAGGAATCATAAATAAAAAAATTATTCCTATACTTTTAAAAGAAGCTTCTGTATCTAATATACATAAATCATGTTGTGAATTAAGTTGGAAGGAAAAGCAGAAAATATTTTCCCTTCTTAAAAGCTGGAGCTTTTTAGTATGCGATACTAATTCTTTTAAAAACTCCCAGGTAACATCTGGTGGTATAAATACGAAAGAAGTAAATCCAAAAACATTAGAATCTAAAATAATAAAAAACTTATTTTTTGCTGGTGAAATACTAGATGTTGATGGAGATTGCGGTGGTTTTAACCTTCAGTGGTGCTGGAGTTCAGGTTTCATAGCTGCTAAAAGTGCTGCTGATTAATAGTCAGCAGCTTATTACTTATTACTCCAAAATGTTTCTACTAAAGCTAATTCTTTATTCTGTTCATCTACTATTTTATGTAGACATGCGAAACTATTTTCCTTATTATCTATTTGTGTTAATACCTTTATTTTATCTCCATAGGTTATTTCTTTCTTATAGGCTATATTTATATATGTAATACTATAATCACTAACTATATCTAATGGTACTGTTTCAACAGCCCAATCTACATACTTTACATTATTTACATGCTTATTTGTATCTATATCACTGTATCTTACATTAAATATTTTTTCACTATCTACCCTTTCCTGTTTTCCTATTTTCTTTATATCTAAAGGTTTATTATCTTCTTTTTCAAGTCCAAAAGCTTCATACATATCCTCTGTTACTGTCATAGCCTTCCTTTTTCGTGTATTTATTAAAAACCATACAGAATTAGCTTCAGCTATAATATTTTCATTTGAATCAAGCACTTTAAAACTCCTATAAGCATAAAATTTTCTAAAAGCCTGAGGTATAGTTTTAACCTTTACTTTTTCTCCATATAGAGGATATTTATAAATATGTATATTCCACTTATAAAGTACCCATCCTATTCCTTTATTGCTCATATAATCTATACCTATACCAATGTCCTCAGATTGTTTAGTACAAGCATCTTGTAAATAATTCATAAGACTTGTTAATAACAGTTTCTTATTACAATCTATTTCATAGTATTGAACCTCATATTCCTTTTCCGCTTCTAACTTCTTCAATTTACATTCCTCCCTTTGTCACATAATAATTCCTTATACAATAAATATTATACTGCAAATTATCGAAAAACCCTATGCAGCGCATAGGGTTTAATTCTTTATAATCATTAAATTATTTAACTTACGTTAATTAACATATTACTTTTTTAATTTATATATCAGTTACTTTTATAGTCTGATCTCTTCTTGGTCCTACTGAAACTATAGATACTTTTGTTCCTGTAAACTCCTCTATTCTTCTAAGATATATCTTTGCATTTTCAGGAATTTCGTCATAAGTTCTAGCATTCTCTATACTTTCATCCCATCCATCAAATTCCTCATATACGGGTTCACATTCAGCTAAATCTTCTAAACTTGCTGGGAAATAATCTATTACTTTACCATTAAGTTTATATCCTGTGCACATTTTGACTTTGTCAAGACCAGCTATAGTGTCTATTTTAGTTACTGCAAAGCTTGTAAGTCCTGAAACTCTAGTGGCAGTTTTAAGTATTACAAGATCAAGCCATCCACATCTTCTAGCTCTTCCTGTAGTTACACCATATTCATGACCTTTTTCTCTTATCCAATCGCCCATTTTATCAAATAATTCTGTTGGAAATGGACCTTTACCAACTCTTGTAGTATAAGCTTTAGCTATACCTACTGCGCTATCTATTAAAGTAGGTCCTATACCAGCACCAATACATACTCCACCAGCAATAGTGCTTGATGATGTAACATATGGATATGTTCCATAGTCTATATCAAGTAATGTACCTTGAGCACCTTCAAATAATACTTTTTTTCCTGATTTAATATTGTTATATACTTCTACTGATGTCTCTTTTACAAAAGGTCTTATTTTTTCAGCATACTCTAAGTATTCAGCACATATATCATCAAAGCTTAATGGTTCTCCATTAAAAACTTTTGTTATTATATCATTTTTCATTTCTACATTTTCTTTTAACTTTTCTATAAAAACTTCTTTGTGCATAAGGTCACTAACCCTTATTCCACTTCTCTCCATCTTATCAGTGTAACAAGGACCAATTCCTTTTCCCGTAGTTCCAATGTCCTTTTTACCTCTGCAGCTTTCCTTTATTCCATCTAATACTCTATGATATGGCATTATAAGTTGTGTTCTATCACTTATTACTAAATTTTGTGGAGTAACCTCAACTCCAACCCCTTTTAAATAATTTATTTCTTCAAATAATGCTTTAGGATCAAGTACAACACCGTTTCCTATTACATTTAATTTATCCTTATAAAGTATACCTGAAGGCACCAAATGAAGTTTATATTGTTTATCTCCAACCTCTACAGTATGACCTGCATTGTTTCCTCCTTGAAATCTTACTACCACATCTGCATCTTCTGCAAGATAATCTGTCATTTTTCCTTTTCCTTCGTCTCCCCATTGAGCTCCTAAAACAATAAACGCTGACATAAAAGTTTCCTCCTCTTTAATTAAGCTAAACATTATTTTTAATGCTAGCTTTAACTATATAAATGTATTTATTACAATTAAAATTAAAGTTATTACTTTTTCTAAGGTTCATCCTACTATCTTATGGTATCAAATGTATAACTTTCAGTCAACAACAAATACGAATATTTTAACTTTAAACTTGAATAAGATTCGTTTCATTTTTTGTTTTATATGTTTGTTTTGTAAATATATTTTATACCATTATAAAAAACTAGAAGAAAATAAAACTCTCCTAGTTTTTGTTTAATTCCATAAATCCTTTGTTAATTTTTCTATATTACTTTTTCTTTTTTTAGTTTCAACATAGTTTATTGTTATTATGTTATCTATGTTTAATACATCTCCTTCTTTAGCTTCTTCCGGGATCTTACCTTTTTCTATATTTACCATTTTCATATTTTCTAATTCTACTACCGCAAATTCTCCTTCAAACCTATCAATAATTCCAGTCATACAACACACACCTCATTTTAAATAATCTTATTATTTTAATTTACTATAAAAGATATAAAAATAATGCTTCTCGGTCTATATTCCTTTGTTTATTTATATTGTTTAAGCCAGCTTCATCATCTTTAACCATCTTATACACAGTTTGTAATAACTCCTCAACATTAAAAGGCTTTGATATATACTCGTCCATTCCCAAATTTAAAAAATTTTCTTTATCACCTTTTAATGCATATGCTGTAAGTGCTATAATCGGCACATGCTTATTATTACTTTCTTCTGACTTTCTTATAAATTTAGTAGTTTGGACACCATCCATTATAGGCATCTGTATATCCATTAAAATTAAATCATACTGTTTGATATTTAAAAGATTCAACGCTTCTTTTCCGTTATTTGCAATATCACATATATGTCCATGCTTTTTAAATAAATTATACATTACAATTTGACTAGCTTTATCATCTTCTACAATTAAAATATTTAACTTTTTATTTACTTTTTTAACCCTATTATTTGTACTATTTATATTCATAAATGTAGGTTTAGCACACTTTTGCAAAAATAAATTAAAAGAAAATAATGTTCCAACATCTTTTCTACTTTTTACTTCTATTTTACCACCCATTAACTCTACAAGACCCTTACATATACAAAGTCCTAATCCTGTACCTGGGGACTTTTTAGTATATACTTTGTTGTCTATTTGTTCGAAACTTGTAAATATCTTAGAAACATCCTTTTTATCTATTCCTATTCCTGTATCCTTAACATAAAACTTAATATTTATCTTTTTATCAATAATCTCACCCTTTTCGATAATTAGAGATATTGTACCGTACTTAGTAAATTTTATTGCATTATCTATAAGATTATCTAGTATTTGTTTTAATTTTATAGGATCTCCTATTAACATTTCTGGAATTCCATCATCTATCTTAGATTTAAATTCTAATTTATTATCCATTGCTTTCATAGTACTTATCCTTACAGTTTCACTATACATCTCCTTAAAGTTAAATTCCACATTTTCAACTTTCATTTTTCCGCAATTTACCTTAGATAAATCTAATATGCTGTTTACTATATTTAAAAGTTTTAAAGCGCTGGATTTTACTAACTTTAAGTTTTCTTTTTGTTCCATTGTCAAATCTGTCATTATAGTTAAATCTGTCATACCTATTATTCCATTAATAGAAGTTCTTATCTCATGACTTATGTTTGCTAAAAACAATTCTTTACTTACGCTATTATTTTCTACTACTTTTTTTTGTTCTATTAATTTTTCTTCATACAACTTATAAGCTGTAATATCGTGTATAATCATAATTTGGTAAGACACTTCACTATCTTCCAGATAATCAAGTGTAACTTCTAAATATTTAGTACCCTCTTCTGTTACAACTTCATATTCACACTTTTTTTCCACATTCTTTTCACTAAAATTTGATACTTTTTTACTAATTTCAGTAATTATATTTTGCAAATGGTATTCTATGTCTAACCCCTCAAACATTTTTAATGCTTTATTGTTTAATTCAAAAGCTCTATCACCTTCATTTAACAATATAGCTGCACAAGGAAGATTTTTATATATCTTCATATATGTATCTTTATTAGAATTATAATTTGTTTTTGAATCCAAAACTATTGTATCTTGTTTTTTTAGCTCATTTAGCAATTTAATTACCTCCTAAAAGCACAATAATTCATACAATATAAAGTATCGCTCTAATTCTAAAATAGTCGTCTATATAATTTTCATTATAATGCTAATTCAAAATATGTCTATTGGTTATTTTGAAATTAAACTTTGAAATAAGAATATACCTAATGATAACAAA
Source organism: Clostridium muellerianum (assembly GCF_012926525.1). Taxonomy (GTDB): domain Bacteria; phylum Bacillota; class Clostridia; order Clostridiales; family Clostridiaceae; genus Clostridium_AM; species Clostridium_AM muellerianum. The sequence goes on along the minus strand of NZ_JABBNI010000010.1, from coordinate 54,802 downwards.
TTAAAAATAATTTATTTTTTACTTTTACAATATTGATTTGTTTTCCTGAACTGAAAATCTATTAACTCTGTTGTTTTTAATTATAATACAGCAAAAAAAAATTTCAACACATTTCCATATATTAATGTGTTGAATTATTACTTACTTGAATCCCTATAAATTTCTAATTTGTTCTAATAACTTAATAGCAGCTTTTTTAGGCCCTTCTTTTTCTTTTCCAGGTATGCCCAACATGGTTCTTAATTGTCCAACCTTTACCCCCTTATCAAAAAAATTATAAAAATACTTATAAATAAGTTTATCTGTTTCCTCGATTTTTTGTACTGGTCCAAATGGATTTGCAAAATAAGTACTTACAAGTCCACTTTCTGTAGTTGTACCTTTAGCCATTCTTATTCCTTTCCTAAATACATCTATTGCTTTATCTACATCTGTAAAGAACTCTAATTCTTCACTATCTTCATAATTATTAGCATAGAGAAATATATCTACAGGATATCCTTTTGTAATTTCTTTATAACTAGCTACAGGAATAACAAGCCTTGCATTTATTTTATCTGGATTCATAAATATACTTCTATCAATTTCCCTAAATGCATATCCTACATCTAAATCATCCAATCTCACAAATGCTCCTATTTCAGTGCCAAATCCTAAAGGCTTACCTTCATCATTGATCTTTAAAAACCCCATGTCATCAAAAATTATAGTCATATCGCTTATATAGTTGTAACTTAACTGTCTAAAGGCTTCTAAACTTTCTGATTTTCCTGCCCCACTATCTCCCATTATAATAACATTTGCTTCTTTATCATCTTTAGTTATTATATTAACCATTGCACCATGTATTGGAAGATAACCTCTTTTTATCATTATTAAATTATAGAGAGTTAACGTCATTTTTTTCATATATCCAAAGTAGTCTATAACTTCTTTGTAATTTACATATCCAAGCATTATATCATTTTCTTTGTCATCATAAAATATAGTACGTATATCCTCATTATTATCTCTAACACCAAATGCATATACTATATCAGGCTTCTTTCCCCTATACTCTTTCTCTTTAGCCAATTCAAAAAGATTGCAAAGAGTCACTCCGTGAGCCATAAAATCTCTATGAAAATATATATATGCTAATAAAGTTCCTACCTTGGCAGGATAGCAAAACCAGTGATTTTCATTTATTGAACAATTAATTAGGGGATTTTCATTACACTCTGTAAAAATTCCATCTCTTTTATTTTTTTTGGGATATATTATAAACGGAGGATCAACTAATATAGATTCTATAAATGGTATTTTATTTAAACATTCATATCCACTTGGATAAGGCCATTTTATATCATTTAAAATAAGCCCCGCATTTCCCCCTGCTGGAAGCTGTCTGTATACCTTTGGCTTTTCCCCTATAACATTTTCTTCTACTTTTCTATAGGTGTCTAAAATAAGATTTGAAAAATCATTATTTGCATCAATAAAATTTACACTTTGAAATCCTTCACCTATTTTATTATTTTGCACTATAGTATACCTTTCTAACTTTCTCCAAAATCCATATAATCCTTCTATAAATGATATAAACTTATCCTTGTCTTCCAGGAACTTATTATATTTCTCATTAAATTTTCTTATTTCCTCAGCCTTTAACACCATAAGCAATTTTAATACATTTATAATATTCTCCAAAATATTTGTATCATCACAACTCATAGAGTTTTCAATATATTTATATACATTACTTTCCTTACTCTTTATTTTAGATATGTAGGCTTCTAAAACTATTTTAAAGCCTTTACTCCCTAATAACTTTTCTGCAGTGTTGCAGTATTTTGCTGTAAAATTGATCATAGCTTTTCCATTACTTAAAGAAAATTCTTTTTGCATAAACATCCCCCTATTTCGAAGTTTATTTTTGCACTTTCCTGGATCACTAATAATTAAATATAACTGCACTACATATTTTGGGAACTTACCTCATTACTAACCTTGATTTTTTAACAGTTACTTTACTTAACTAAACATTAAAACTTCTAATTCATATTATGGGAATGTAAAGATTTTAGTTCTTAAAAAAATAAATAATTAATTTTAGCACTTGCATACTTATATAAATTGTATATATTTTGTAAACGAACGAAAAATCAGTATTATATAAACATATATGAATAACTCATAAATTACTTGTTGAAAGTACATAAAGAAGTCATTATGTTGAAATTAATAAAACTATTCTGTTTTTGCTTTAAACCTACAGCAATAGTAGTAACTCCTATGTAACACATATTTGTAATTATTTGTTTCGTAGTGTACCTATTTTAGATTTTAAAGAAAAAATCATAATCAGGACCACCCGTAAAACGGGTGGTTTGCTCCAGCCCTATAAGGGCATATTGCTGGCTTATGTCTAAAGACATTCTGAAAGGTCTGCCAACCGCAGATTTCTACGGTCTACCCCTAAAGGGGTTTTATTTTTTGACCTTATTAACTGGCTCACCCGTGAACGGGTCAATATATTCTTTAATACTGATTTGTTCTGCTACTATATCCTCTTGTATTTGCTTTCTTATATATTCTTCAATTATTTTTTTATTTCTTCCAACCGTATCAACATAATATCCCTTACACCAAAATTGCCTATTGCCATACCTGTACTTCAAGTTTGCATGTCTATCGAATATCATAAGTGAACTCTTGCCTTTCAGATATCCCATGAACGCTGCAACACTCAACTTTGGTGGTATACTCACAAGCATATGTATATGATCTACACATGCATTTGCTTCTATTATTTCTACTTCCTTGTGTTCACACAACTTTCTCAAGATTTGACCTATGTCTGCTTTTATACTTCCATATATTATCTGTCGCCTGTATTTTGGTGCAAATACTATGTGATATTTACAATTCCATTTACTGTGTGATAAACTGTTGTTATCCATTTGGATACTCCTCCTTTGTATTTTGTTGTGGTTGGCAAACCCACTTTCATTTTACATCGGAGGTTTTATTTTTTCTACTCATAGCTAAAAGCCTTTTAGAACCCCCGGTATAACCGGGGGTATTCATTAAACAAAAAAATAGAAGCTTGATATATCAAGCTTCTTTATGGTGCTCCTAACAGGAGTCGAACCTGCGACCTACTGGTTACGAATGTGTATCACTACTTATTTTATAATTTATTATCTTATCGTAAAGCCTTGTTTTAAGCCATTTTTATATTTTTGCTTATTGTATTCTGTAGCTGTTTTTAATAATTTTTAGCATTAATAAATCCCAAGTAAAGCCCAATGGGTATTATTGAATTTTTATTGCATTTTAGATATTAATTCTACCCAATTTTCAGGAAAGCCTACTAATTTTAAATCTATATAATTTCTATATTCATTTATCAGTTGCTGCAAATTTATTCCATATCTTTTTATCTGCAACCAAATATTTAATCACTATAATATTTATAAAAATTCTCTTTGTATCAAAATTATATTTTTTATCCTCTTTTCTTATTTTAACTGGAGGAAAAACTTCATTATATATTCTTCCATAATGATCACATTAGTTTCTGAAATGTGTTAAAGATTGTAACCACGAATCAAATAACTTTGAATTTACTTTACATAGGTTATTTTTAATACTGATTACAAAGACTAATTTTGTTTTTTAAGAATTTCAAATATAATGTTTTCATCTATAATTTCATTAGATAACAAGCCTGCAACAACACTAGTATATTCAGGAACATTTTTTTTTCTGTACCACAATAGCTTAAAATCAAATAGATCTTTAACCATATTTGAAACATCAACTCCTAGAGCTTCAAAACTATAAGTTTTAATGTCATTATGAGCACAAGGTTTATCTAGTTTACATTTACATGGTTTACACATTCTACAACTACCAGTTGAAATATAGTGATTATCTGGTCTTTTTAATTTTCTTAGAGTTTTATCAATTCTACTTTTTAGTATACTATTGGCAGCTTTTACTTTTAAATAATCATTTTTTATATATGAAAATTGTTGTAGTTTTATATGTAATAAGCATATTGATATATAACTATAACCTTTAGTAAATTCCTCGAACAAAGGTGAATATGGCGGGCACGACCACTTTTTTCCATAATTCACACATCCACTTTTGCATAATTCGGAAAACTTAGTATAATCCATATAACCTTTTAAGTTGCAAACTCTACTTTTTAAAATAAAACCTTCATATAATAATGATCCATGAGGCGTAATTGCCTTGAATTTTTTATTAATCATTTCCATCCTTTATAGAATATACCCTTTCAGTATCTAAATTTGAAGATTGTTCAAGCGCTAAAACTTCACAAGAATATATTCCTTTTAAAAATTTTTCTCCAAACTCTTTTATTGTACTAGTAATATCAGCTGATTTCAACTTTACAGTAAAAGTAGAATCATCCTCATTTGAAATTTTAAATTTTATTTCAAAAATCGATGTAGCACCTCCATCATCATAAGTTATATTACAATGTTTTTTAAATATAAAATTCCTTTTAGCAGTATCTTGTCCATCTCTAAATATTGCTTTATAACTGTATATTTGTTTTTGAATACTCTTTAAAATTCTTTTTAAGCCATCAATATCATTACCTTCAAACTTAAATTGTTCACTAACCAAACATTCATGAATACATATAGTTTCACCATCAATAGTACTTTCACTTACATCAAATTTAGGAGTTATTCCAAGAAGTTCATATGTAGAATTAGATTTTATATATAATTCAGAAATTCGCTTTCTTCCCCACTCTTGACAATCATCTACAATAATTAATAAATATGCAAAACTTAAAATATCCAAATGATAAATGTCATGGCATGTATGAGATGCTATGGCTCTTAAAATTTCTCTTCTAATGTAAAATTGTCTAACATCTTCTTCATTAAAACGATAATCCTCATTTATATTATAATCAGATTCTAAAAAATAAATTAATAACTTATAAATAATAATTGAACTCAATATACCATGTTTACATTGCTCAAGCGACTTTTGAAATTTAAAATAATACTTAGGTTGCAATCTTGCAACATAACCTTTTTTATCTTTAGCTTTTCCTTCTTCAGTTTTTTTCTCTTTACATTCTTCTTTGTTCTCTTTTGGGCAATTAGTATTAACTTCATGCATTTTTGAACTAATGAACCTTAAAACAAAATCATTCATATTGTTTTGAACACCATTAAAAGATAAATCCATGGATACAATCGGATTCGCTATAAATGTCTTCATCATATCTTTTGTTTTATCAATAATTTCTTGTGACTTCTCTAATGGATATCCTAGATCATGAGTTAATGCTATCATTGACCATATACTTAACTTTTCTAGAGAATTAATTTTTATACCTTTTTCAATATTTATTCTTTCAAGATATTGGCCATCTTTATTAAGTAAACATTCTAACCCTAACATCCAAACACGAAAAACATGAACTACATGATCTCTATAGTACTTTCCACCACCATAAAGCATAGATTCAAAATTCGAGTATTTTTCAAAGTAATCACCTAATTCACTTACGCCATATGCAATGGGATGCTTAGTTCTAATTTTAAGAAATGGCTCCCTTGTATCAAAAAATCTCAAACATTTTATAGACTTATCAATAATTAATTTCCAAGCCTTTTTTATTGTTTCTAGATAACAGAAAATACGGTAGTCATTATCATCACTTCGTATTTCGAATTGATCTAAAATTTTCAAAATCTCTTCATCTAAAGGATGTTCAATATCTTGTACATCTAATTCTTCCAGATATTTAGGTATTTGTTCTTTGCCATATTTTTTAATTTTATTTAATAATTTTAAATCCCCATTAGCCATTATTATCACCGTCCTTACTAAAAGATTTAATAAGATATTGTCCTACACAATTTTCACAATTTTTTACTTTTCCAAACTCTGCTATATAATTTCTAACATATTTTAAATACATTGAGTTTTTATATATTGATTCAATGTCAATTTCATTTATGTTTTCAGGAACCAAATCTTTCATTTTTATTCTATTATTTTTGAAGACTTCACAAGGATATACAAATCCATCATATTTAATATTAAGCTTTCCTCTTGCTGCTTCACAACTATCCTTGTTATTCTCTTCAGATAACGGAACTCCAATTCGGATATCAACAGAATCATTTTTGCTAATAAAATTCAACTTTTCTTTTAAGTTTTCTGTTTCTTTATCTGATAAGGCAATTTTATGTGCATTTTCGAATGCTCTTCCATGCAAAACAAGCCTTAAAAAACTTATTTTTGAAACACCAAGTTCTTTGCAAAAATCAATGGTAGATTCAATCTCATGTATATTTAATTTCATTGGAACAAAATGAGCCTCTGTTACTATATTAAACTTTCTAGCACTAGTTATTGACTTATTTAAAAGCTCAAAATTTCCTTTTGTCCCCATAATAACATCATAAGTCGATGGACTAGCACCTTCAATATTAAATATAAGTTTAGTAACCTTTCCACAAATTTCACTTAAAATATTTTCTGGAATTGATATTCTTTGTTGTTTACTACTTAAACAAATTCCACTTGTATAAACGTAACTAGACAATCCTCTTTTAAATACATATTTTATCATTTCAATAATTTGTGGATGTAAAAAAGGCTCTCCTCCTGAAAAACATACAGTATTTAGTCCTAATTTAATACCACCATTAATGACTTCAGTAAATTTATCAAAAGAAATCATTTCGGTACAATTAATAGAAGAGTATGATGAACAATGCAAACAATTATTAGGGCATTTTCGTATAATTTCTATAGATATTTCATTTAACATATTTTCACCTCTTTTACAATCATATATTTATATTTTAATATTGAATTTAACCATATTTATACACTTTAATTGTAGTCCTTAATATTTTTTATGTCAATTTCATAAATAAACTTGATTCACTTCTAAATTAGAATTCATTTCATTTATATATAATTTTATTACAATTATGAAAAAAACATCACATAATATAATTGAAAGATGAATTTTAGTTAAAGCGCTACGTATTATTCACTTCATTTTTGTACCATGTTATTTTACAAAATACATGATTAACTATACTATAAAATTTAAGCTATTATAATTTTTATGGAGGTTACGCTTATGTATAATTTAAGTATTGGATTAACTTATGAAAATTTATTACAATTATCTAAAAATTACAGATATGATTTTTTATCAATTAATCCGACACCTGGTTATGGTTTTGGACCATTAAACAGTTCAATATTTGTATTTCGAACTATAAAAGAATCTCATTTATTAAATAAAAAATCAATTAATAATGTCCTAATTGATGCAATTAATTATAAAAATATAAACGGTTTTGATGCTGCAATTCATGGTGATTGTCATTTTCACATTCTTGATATAAACAATATTAACGAAGGTGCTATTAATCTTACAGATATCATTTCTTTAAAAATAATAAAAGACGAAACTGGAGAAACTTTTTATGCTACTATTAAAAATCAAAAAATAATTCCAGCAGACAAAATTGATAATAATGATGATAATGATATTATTGAAGTAAAGCAGCTTAAATACATACTATTTAAAATAAATAATTCAGATATCATCAATTGTAAAAAAGTAGAGTTAGCCAAAATTTTTGCCCTTCAAATCAAAGATATTTGGCACCGTAACAGATATCAAAATTTTAACAATATAACTAACCTTGATATAGATAAAGGTCTAAATGACAAGTTAGATCCATCAACTTCCTGGGAAAAGGCCAAAGAACTGGTGGAACAAAAACGTAAACACTGGGAAACTAAACAAGATATTGCTTTTAATAACTTACTAACAGAAAAACGATCTTTAGATTATATAGTATTAGATTAACTTATTTTTATCACTATTTTAAAGGGATATAATAATTTTTAATATCTATATCCCTAATAACCTTATTTTATAATATTAGATTATTTGACAATATCACCTACTAATTTTTATTAGCTGTACTTCTAAATCCTGAATATATTTTGTTATCAATTCAGTTTATACTTTTATTTAATTTATATTTGTAAATAACAGAATGTATAGATTTTCACTAAATCCCCTACTAGAATTAATGAATGACTTACTTTTACTGGATCTGCAAATATAACTTTAGGCTCCTGTTCTTTTAATTGATTTACATGCTGCTTATTTTCTAATTCTAGTTGTTTCTTTTCTTCCTGTTCCCTTATCCATATTTTAGCTCTTTCAATTGAATCTTCTATCATATAACTAGGTTTTGACTGTCTAAGATTTTCTTCTAATTTATTGATATATTCAATAGTTTTGTATCTTACAAAAGCAGACTCACTATTTAACATTTCTAACATTCCATTACGATTAAGCTCATAGCATGGTTGACTTTTATTTTGAGAATTTATATACGAGGACTCGGAAAAATTTCCTATTCCTCCTAAACCTAGATTTTTTAACGTTTCAAGTTCTTTTCTGTCCACAAAACAAGCTGTAGTGCGAACTTTAAAGGTTCCATACTTTCAGTAGGCAAGCTCTTTTTTAAATCTTTTAGTTCCTGGCTTTCTAATTTTATAAAATGTTTACACTCTATATTTCTTTTGCAATATCTAAAGTTATAATGTAGTCTATTAATGTTGCATTATTACCTTCCCTTTTAAAAGATAAGCAAGTAAAGCCTTTATTTTCAATAGCTCCAATCATTTCAAGTTGCTTTTTAATCCAATCTGAAAAAGCTTCTTTATCAATTACAACTCTTAATCATAAGATCATAATCCTACACATAAAAAAATTAAGGCTCGTTGAGAGCCTTATATGGGGTTTACAAAAATGATTATTTTAAAGTACATTTACATTATGGACAAGTTACTCTTTTCTATTCACTTATTAAGAAAAAAAGCTAATTATATTACATATAACTTTTATTATTCCTGGTGGGTGCTGTATTATATAAGCTACAATCTGCATTACATTTATTCCAATTAAACAAATACCACTAAACTTTATTACATCTGCATAATCTTGTTTTCCAAATGTCCTCATAGCTTTGCTTAATACCAATGTAATAGCTCCTGTTTTTATAATTCCTATAGCTAAAACTTTTACCATATTAAAACTCCTATAAAATTGATGTACAAGCTTGTAAAAGCTTAATAACTATTCCTAATGCTGTTACTCCAATACCACTCAACCCTGCTATATTCACAAATTGAGCCATATCTACCTTACCAAAAGCATTAAGTAACTTTTCTGCTACTGCTGCACTTATTCCTATAGCTGCCATTGTAACTATTAGAGTTGTATTCATAATAATACCTCCATAAATCACACATTATTTTAAATCAATTAGATATAATAATAGAAAGGAAAGAAGAGTGCGAAACTTCTCTCCACTGTGCATTTAAGCACGTTTTCTAAATGGAATAACATTGTCATGAGTAGCTTCTTTATTAAGCTGCTCTTGTCTTTTCTGTTGTAACTCTAACACTAGTTTTTTGCTACCTTTAATTGAGTATCTAAGCAATCTTTTCATTCCTCTATAAATTGCTTTTTCTAATGTGTGCTTTCCTACAATGTTTCTAAATAACACAAATCTTATTGTGATAGTCATAACTTCCCATAGTAAGAAGATCTGAAAAAGTTCCTTTAAAGCTTCTCTAATAGTTTGTAACATAAATTTTCCCTCCTTAGTTTTTTATATCTTAACTATTTATTCATAGACTCATAGCAATTTTGAGTTTTCTATAATATCCAATTCCGCTTACTTACTCATATCTAATGATCTTCTATAACTTATATATCCTACCTGGCTAAAATTGTAGTGAGTAGGATTAAGAGTATTACCTCTTGGGACCTTATCTTTGCAATATAACTAGATAAGAAACATAAGTCATAGAAACCCATTGGATAGAATAAGTAATGGTAAAGATATATAGAAAATACAAACACTATAGACCTGAATAAGTAGGTAGATATCCCATAAAAGCAAATGTATCTATCTTTTGGCCTTGTATCTGTCTTTTGTGGTATGTACCAGGAGCAACCGCTCCCTTTATCGAAGTGCCTTTTATTAAAAGTCTCTTCTTATTGAGAACTAAGGAATTGCATAATTAAGCCATTTAACTGTATATCAAATATACGGTTATTGTGGTTATACTTTAAGCTGTCTTAAAACATATATTCATAGAGTATACTTTAGTATACACTAAATTACATGAATATCTTGGCAAAATCACTAAGGTTAAAGTCTAAATGTATTATATCCATGCTTTGAAAAGTAGGATCACTTTTATGGTTTATATCATCAATTAGAATAATCGTAGGGAATACTCCATAAGCCTTTTGCAACTCTCCACTATTAAATAAGCTTTCGTACTTCTCCAGGTTTAACTTATTGTGTGAAGCATTAACTTCTATGAGGTTATAAAATCTATAACCATTGAAGTCATATATACAAAATCCATCTGATCTGATTTTTCCATCAAGCCATTCCTTCTCTTTTTCAAAATGCACTATTTCAGCATTACAATGTAGCAGTTCCACATAGTAATCCATTAAAAGCATAGAATGTAAGCTAACCTTTCTATATTGATTGTCAATGTAATAAATATTTTGGTTTGTTATAAAATTTCTACTGCACTTAAGGTAATCGTTTGATACTAGTTTATTTAAACGTCTCCTGGCTATATCATAAGAATATTTTTGCTCCTTAAAAAATGCCTTTTGTATCTGCTCTATACTAGCAAATTTATATTTTTCTATGTGGTAGTAAATAGCTCTATCTCTATCCGTTAGCATTAAAGCTTCACTCTCCCTTTATGTGGCTTTTCTGTTTTGATTGGAATCTTAGTCTTATCAATTACATGTACTGCTTTTGTTTCTTCATAGGGTACAAAGTTAGGTATATTGCTCACAGCTACCTCTTTAGCAGGACTTACTTTATCGAATACTATAGGAATTTTTCCTTTACCCTTAGGAGTATTTTTTTCTTTAGATTTGCTCCCTTCATCAAAGGTTAATGTTCTATGATGTGGTTTGATATGTGGCTTTAAATAATTGATTATTGCTTTATCTGTTATTTCTAATGTTTTTAGGTATGTTCTTTCTCCAATATCCATAATTGCCATTCGTGGCTCTAAATTCAATGCTGAATCATCATCAAGTGCTACTTCTGAACTCTTCTTATTGGTTTGTCTAAAACTGATCTTGACGTTACACATAGCTTTTACAAATGGCGGCAGCTTATCTGCTGTTGGCCTTTGTAGTGATAGTATAAGGAATACCCCCACACTACGACCTATCTGTGCTATTTCCTCCAAATAGTCCATTATTGCACTCTTCCACTCTTTAACCTGTTTACCATCACTTGTTTTACTCATAAGACTTGAAAACTCGTCTATAACAACATATACTGTACTCATAATACATACGTTCCTTTTGTTATACTCTGTTATCTTTCCTGCTATTCCACGCTTTTTTAGAGGAATGATTAAGGAGCTACGCTCAATCATTTTTTCATGTATGTGCTTTAGCATTAAATATGTTTTCTTTATGGTAGTAGCAAAACATCTTACCTGGTCCATATCCTCATAAATATATAAATCTTCCTTTGCTATCTGCACTAAATACAATTCAAGCTGTAACATACTACTGTTATAGATAAGACTTGTTAAGATATGATCTACTAATTTACTTTTACCGCTTCCAGTTGAGCCGCATATAAAGAGATGTGGAAGCTCATTCATGTCAATTATTATAGGTTCTCCATCAAAACTAATCCCCAAGAACACTTCATAAGGTTTTACTTTTGGTGGCAAAAATTTTCCCACTTTAGCAGGAGTTTGAATTATTCGTGCTAAAGCAAAATTTTCATTCTTTTTTTTAGTAAGCATAAGGATACATGGTAAACTATCCTGTATTAAGTCCATAGCACATTTTAGTCCTTCAAATGTTAATCCATAGGGTATTAACACCTTTGCATTGTATCCATAATTTACAGACTCTATTTCCGTTAATGAAAAGGTATCTTTTTCTTTATTATGGATACCAGCATTAGCTAATATTCTTATCCAGGCTCTTTCAAGTTTGCTTATTTTGTTATGCTGCTCCAATGATGTTTTAAGATTTTTCCACTTTGACTTCAAATTCATAACATCACCTTTTTTCATCTAGTCTTTTAAACCTATTAAGCTCCGCTCTACAATTCATGTACTTTTTTTTATGACCAAAAGGTTTAACTATAACAACTCCTGCTGCTGTAGTTAAGAACCAAACTAATATAATATACTTTAACACCTCTTATCCTCTAACTTGATTGCTTATACTATATCTTATTCAATGTATCTGAAAATATTGCCTGTCTACTAAATTTTTTTTTGTAGAATCTAAAATAAATTTACTCTAAACTAAATTTCAAAATAAAAAAATAAGTCCTATTCACTGGACTTATAAAATATTTTCTCTACATGCATATGTAATTTATTAGCTATATCTATAGCAGTTTCTAATGTTACCTGCTTTCTATTATTTTCTATCAAATTATAAGCAGTATTATTCATTCCCAATAACTCAGCAAAATCCTTTTGCTTTTTATAACCTTTTTGTAATCTTATCTGAAGAAGTCTATTTTTTATCATCATATCACCTGCTTGTACAATAAATCACTTTCCAATATATTTAATATTCTACAAAGATTCAACTAGTTCCTTTTAAATTAAACAAATATTATTTGTACACCTAACACTAAACTATATACATATAGTATATTCATAAAAATATGGTTACTGCAAAACATATTCCAGTAACCACAATATAAATTATTGAGTATTCAGCGCTTTTAATAGCTTATCTTTTTTTGATACATATAATTTTCAACAAGCTCTTCTGGTACTTCTTCTATAGTCTCAGTAACATCACCCTCATTTGCTTTAATAATTTTTTTATAAAACTTATTTGTATTTTTATCATGAAAATACCATATCCCTTTATTCCCCAATCTATCACCAAATAAAAAGTCTAATTGTATTTTTAGCATTTTAATTCCTCCATAAATCATATAGTACATATTTTTTATACTCTTTTGATATTTTGAATATTTCAAAACTATATCTGGCCTATCTCTCACTTTATTAATTATTAAACATCATCATACCATCTTCCATCCAGTAAAGCCTGTTTCCATAGATTTGCATCATTTCTTGATCCAGAATCATTATTATAATTCTCTGAATAACCATCTAAATCTTGTAGCCTGTTGTAAAGAGGTATTGATTTATCAGATGCAAAAGCTTCTATTTGATCGTCTTCACTACCATATGAATTAGAGGACGATCTTCTTCCCCCACTACTATAACTTCTACCACCGCCCCTGCCACCACTTCCACCACTAGAAGCTCTTGATAAAGCAGCTGTTAATTTTTCTTTCTCTAAATCAAATTGTCTATCTGCATTCTGCTTATTAAAATCAAAAGTTTTCTGCCATTGATCGTTAGAAGTATCAAATTGCTTTTGCCAGTTATTCTGTTGTTGTTGCTTGTAAGTCTGATCTGCATCATAACTCTTATTTTTCCAATAGTCCCCACGATTAGCATTATATAAATTCATTTGATTTTGGAAACCTTGCTGATTAGCTGTATTCTGTGCATTATATGTCTGCCAATTATTAGCGTTTTGGTCTTTCCATCCCTGGTATGACCTATCATAAGCTTTATCATAATTTTGCAAGGCCATATTATTAATTTGCTGCTGTTCTTGCATAGCTGCATTAGTTAAATCGGTAGTTCTAGCTTTGTTAACCTGATCTACTCTATTTCCTGCATAACTGCTTCTGGCCAATCCTCTTGATAAAGTATCATTATTAGCCTGTGGTATTAAATTAGTATCGTAATTATCATTTATATTTTTAACAGTTAAATCATATTGAGGTTTAAGCATTTGTTGTGCTTCATCTAAATAGTTTTGCATATTACCCGTAAAGCTAAAAGGTGTAAATGTTGGTGTTGATACAACTGTAGGAGATGTAGGCTTTTGACTATCCCAATAGTAATTTTCTGCCGCTTTTGCTGTTCCTGTTGAATCTTGTCCATATGCTCTATTAATATCTAGCCTATTAAGCATATTATCAGTAATATTTTTATTTACACCATTTCCACCAAGCATTATTCCACCCTTTTGCATATTTGCTGGATCAAAATCAGGAGCTGAAACATCAACTATTTTATAACCATCACCTGTTCTAAATATATTTTGTGCATTTTGTAAATCAGTTCCTGAAGCATAAACATATTTTAATCCGCTTTGCGGTGTACTTATTCCATTACTAATAGCATTTGCCAACGCATTCTGAGTATCTGTAGCATCCGCACCACCTAATCTATGTATTCCCTTGGATTGAAGCATATCATCACTAACATTAGTATTTACTTTGTTTCCTCCAAGCATCCACCCATCACTTTTCATAGTAGAAGGATCAAAACCTTGCGTTGAAGTATCAACAAAATTGTAGTTTTTATTATTTCCATATTTAGCAATAGCATCTGATAAGTCTCTCCCTGAACCATAAATATATTGAGCATTTTTTGATATATTATCCATTGTTGAACCCATATATAAAACCTCCCTCTATTGTCTTATATTTAATATTTTTTAATAATTTTTCAAAACTTATTACTTTCCTAAAAAAAATCCTCTAATTTCTTAGTACCAACACCTATATTTCCAGTATGTTCTACCTTGTCTACAAACATTCCTAAATGCTTTGCTATATCTTCAAGCGCTTTAACTTTATCGTGAATCTTAATTGATATACCATCTTTTGTTTGTTTGATCTCTACCACCGCTCTTAATTTTTCCTTTGGAATATCTGTAGTATTAAAAACTTTTACTGCATCGTCTTTTACTTCCAGATAGTCGGCAATATTAGCAAAACCGATTGCTGCAAGCTCATTTAAAACTTTATCTTGTGTTATCTCTGTCCTTTTTTCCCTATCTTTCATACATTTATGCATATGTTTCTGAACTGTAGTTTTCTGTAGTAATTCTGAACCAATTTTAAAAGCATTTTTTTGACTGTATCCAGCTCTTATTGCTGCTTGTGTTGCATTTAAGTCAATCAAGTATTCATCAATAAATTTTTTCTGCTTATCTGTAAGCCTAGCCATAATAACACCCCCAATGCACTTTAAATAAATTGTATAAATATATTACTTAACTAACCTTTATATTCTCTAAATCCATTAAAGCTTTAATTCCTATACTTTCAAGTAATTGATGTATAAATAGTCTTCCTTTTTGAGTCCACTTTGTATTTAACCGAACCTGACCTACAGCATCAATAAAAGTTTCTGATTTAGTAAATCCCTTATCCTTATACTTAGCTTTCAAAATCCATTGTTTATTAACCTTATATTGCACTTCACTTTCTTTAAGAATTTCATTTAATTTCTTGGCACTAAGTCCATAATCAGCAGCTATTTGGGTAACAACTATAGCATTTGTAGAATTTAGAATAGTATCTAAATAAGATATTTTAGGTTCATATTCAAAAATTCGCTGTTCTAATATAAGCTTTTCTTCCTGTTCCTTTATCCATGCTCTAGCTCTTTCAATTGGATCTTCTATCCTATAGCTATCTATTTTTTTTACTTTTAATTGATTCTCCATTTCTTCAAATTTAGTTACATACGTTGCAGTAAATAAAATTCCTTTTTCACCTGTCATTTTATTTGCTACCATATCACAACCTTTTTTAGTAAGCAAATAACATTTTAAAGTCCTTCCTGTACTATCTTTATATGAACTCTGAATAAAAAAATCAACTGAACGGAATTTTCCATTGAGTAAATATTTTATATATCCATCAATGCTTTCAAGTAAATCACTATGCCTTTTACCTGCCATTACAGCAACTTCTCTACTATCTGTTACTAACTGACCATACCTATTTATAATTTTTAAATTATTCATATCAACACTCCTCAAAATTTGCTCTTACAAAATTTAAGCTCCATACGAACTTTATTTACTATGGCTTCAATGTCATTGACTTCAAGTACATCAATATTTTCAATACCTCCTAAAACTTGTTTTAAATTCTCCTTCAAATTTGTACTTTTTGTATTTTTCATCTCAAATTACCTCACTTTTTTATTTTAAATTTTGCTTTTTTGAAGCTCAATTTCTTTTAAATTATCATCTGCAGAAACAGTACTATTGCCAAACTTAATTCCTCAATTATTTTTGTTCCTTCTAATTCACTCTAATCTCTTGTCAAATTCTTCTCCAAATATATCAAGAATTCTATTTTCACACATTTCTATAATTCTTCCACCTAGTGCATAATCTATATTCAATAAAGATTGACTTAAATGTTCACTAGAAACTACTATTGGTAATCTATTCAAGTACCTATAATTCAATATATCAAACGTAGTTCTTATGTCCGATTCTGTTGCCCCACCTTTAAATAAATCATCAATAATAAGAATTTTTGATTTTTTATACTTATTCATTTTCTCCTGATATATTATTGGATTCATTACATTTTGTTTTAACTCTGTAATAACCTCTCTATACGGAAAATATACAGGATAAAAACCTTTTTTGATAAGCTCTAAAGCTATAGCCATACATATATGTGTTTTCCCTGATCCTGGTTGTCCTAGAAAAGATATGCTATTATTATTATTAAATTGGATTGCCACAAAATTCTCAACATAATCCATCGCCATATCTTTCATTTTTTCTGATACCTTATTATCTATTTTAAATGTTTTAAAATTCCTATCGGCTGACATTATGTTAAATCCAGCATCTATCCATTGTTGCCTTAAAATCTCCTTTTGCTGGCATTTACATATTTTTATAATAGGTTGTCCATCAGCTTGATCTGTTATTATACTTCCTGTATCTCTACAAATAGGACAACTATAGTTTGCCTTAGGTGCTCTTTCTTTACATTTTAAGGCCATCTCTTTAATTCTTTTTACTGATTGTGAAATACTCTCCAAACCTCATCATCCCTTTTTTATTAATCCCATCCAAGTAATTTTTTAGGTTTCTCTTTTTCTTGTTTTAATTTATCTGTCATTATGCCTTTTCCTAAACCTTCACTTAATTCTAAAATTAATCTGTCATATTGTTTACGTAATTTATCTGGACTTAGAATATTTTTATACCAGAACTTATGTTGTTGACTAAACTTTATTAGTTCTTTAACTTCTTCTAAATCTCTTTTATCTATTCTAAGAACATAGTCAAATACTTTTGCCCAATTTTGTAAATTAGGTTCTTTAGCTTTAGGATTATTTTTTAATATATATTTATACAAATATTCGGCCAGTCTGTATTCGTTAGAATCAGACATATAAATCTTTTTATTTTTTGTTTTTATATATTGTTTTTTAGAGTTGTTAATCTCATTGCTACTGTCATTGTTATTCTCATTATCACAAATACCATCTAAAGCTTTGATATCACTAAGTTTCTCATTGTTGTTGCCATTGTTAACCTCATTGCTGCCGTCATTGTTAGCAAAAATTACTGAATTATACTTCCATATTGAAGGATTTTTACATCCTTTGGGAGGCGTATAAACATTAGTTATAATGCCAATTTTATCAAATTTTTTAATCAATCCTCGAGCTGCTGCAAATGTAACATTTAAATCTTTGCTTACTTTATTTATAGTCATATAAAACTGGCCTTTTGGTAAGCCACCTCTTATTCTTTGCAAATTCTCCTTTCTGGTTATATAATGATTAAATTTTATTTTGTCCAAATCTTTATCTAAATAAAAATTTAATACCTCATTATTTGTTGGATAAAACCCTTCTGCCATTACATATCTACCACCTACTTAAAATTCTTATTGAATATTGTATATACAACATCAATCACAACCAATTTTTCTTAAAACCCCATATTGTTTAGTACTTTCAAATGTTTTTACATTTTCCATTGCCTTATTTTTCAAAAATTCTTGGCACAGCTCTATATCAAATACGTAACGATTTCCACTAAGCAAACATGGTATTTTATGTTCCTTTGCCATCCTCCTTAGCTGATACTCCGTAAGCCCTAGCTCTGGTGCTGCTTTTTTTAAATATGCTCTTCTAGCCATTTAAACTTCCTCCTATTTAAAAAAATAATTCTTGAACTGATGTTTCAAGTACTTTTGATATCTTTTGCATAATTACTTTTGATGGATTTTTAACCTCTTTTTCTAGTTGATAAATGTAAGAAGCAGAAACCCCAATTGCTTCAGCTAAATTAGCTACTGTAAATCCTTTTTGCTTTCTGATTTCTTTCAAGTTCAATATTACGCCCCCTTCTAAACTGTTAGTTTAATTTATCCACAAATTCATTATATTACAAACTGACAGTTTGTACAAGTACTTTTTAAACTTTGAGTTTATTTTTGCAAAAAACCATGATACAATATAACTATCAGTTTAATAAGAGGAGTTTTAATATGAATGGAAATACACTAAAAAAATTAAGACTAAAAGAGAATCTTACACAAGAACAACTTGGGAAAAAAATAGGCGTTTCAGGTGCATACATTCAGCAACTGGAAAAAGGTAAAAAAGATAATCCTAGTTTAGATATATTAAACAAAATAGCTGAAACACTTAAAATTCCAGTTAATAAACTACTAGGAAACTTAACTTGGGGAACTAGATTAAAAAACTTAAGAGAAAAAAAACAGTTAACCGAATATAATTTAGCTAAAGAATTAAATATCTCAATAGATGATATTTTAGATTATGAAAAAGGAACTGAACCAGACATTGAAACACTACGTGAAATTGCTAAGTTTTTTGGTGTTACAACAGATTACCTTATAGGTGAAAGTGATTATCAAACTCCAGAAGACGAATCACTTTTGAAGGCTGCTAAATCTCATGTTGAATATTGGGATTACAACTTTTATCATGAGTTGGACATAATTGAAGAACATATAACAACTATAAAAGAAAATATAAAAGAAGAAACTGCAAAACTGAATGAAGCATTAGTTAACTATTATAAATCTCATATAGATATTGAACGCAGAAAAGAGTTCAATATATTAATAAATGTCATTCACGATTTAACTAAATTTACAAATTTCATAGTAGAATTATCAAAAGACGATAACTTTAAATATTTTATAAACAGTGAACTACTTACAAAAAGCTTAGTAAATTCTGCTATAGATCCAACTAAGCAACTTCAAGCTTTGAATGAATTTCATCTAAAGACCTTTAGCATGCCACATATATCAGAATCAACTTTCAAAAATTTAAAAACACTTGAAGAGCTATATACTAAAAATATTGATACAAGCGTAAATATTATTAAATTTTACTCCTTATTAAAAAAAAAATAATGATGAAAATAATAAATAATAATTAAGAATTTACATTTAATATGAATCATGAAAGGAGAATTACGATTATGGCATCAATAGAAAAGCGTGGTGAAAGCTCTTACAGACTTACTGTATCATGTGGATATAATAAGAGTGGAAAACAGATAGTTAAGCGTAAAACTATTAATTTAAGCCATATTAAACCCAATAAACGGGAATCGGAAGCCGAAAGGCAATTTGTATTATTTAAAGATGAAGTTGAAAAAGGAATCTTTCTTGATGCTGGTAAAATAACTTTTGAGGATTTTATAAATAAATGGCTAAAAGATTATGCAGAGCATGAGCTGGCACCTAAGACATTATTTAGTTATAAAAAGATATTGGAAAGCCGTATTATTCCAGCACTTGGCCATATTAAATTAAATAAGCTGCAGCCAACACATTTAAACGAATTTTATAATAACCTTCGTGAAAATGGTATTAGGCTTGATAAAAAGTATACTGCAAATAAGCACTATGCTGCTATTATTTCACAATCAGGAATAAACTTAAAAGATCTTGCTGCTAAAACTGGAATTCAATATAGAACCATAAAAAATATTAAACCTGGTAATAATACAACTTTCTCTATTGCTAATAAGATATGTCAAATTTTAAGTGTAAATATTAATGATATATTTGATGCTACTGAAAAATCTGCTACATTATCAGAAAGAACTATCTTATACCATCACAGAATTATATCCAGTATTCTTACATGTGCTGTTCAATGGCAATTTATATTAAATAACCCCGCTCTACGTGTAAAACCTCCAAAAGTTGAAAGAAAAGAAGCAAAACATTTTGATGTTGACCAAGTAGAGTACATATTAGAACTCATGGAAAATGAATCAATAAAGTATAAGGCTATGGTTTATTTATCTATTTATGGTGGCATGAGAGCTGGTGAACTAAATGGTTTGGAATGGTCCGATTTAGATTTTGATAATGCTGTATTAAGAATACAACAATCTTCTCAATATATACCTGGCAAAGGTACTTTCACAAAATCCACTAAAAATGAAAGCAGTGAAAGATTAATTACTTTACCTAACACAGTAATATCTGTACTAAGAGAATATAAACTATGGCAAAATGGTATTAAAGCTGATCTGGATGATTTATGGGTAAATAGTGACCGTATATTCACTAAACACAATGGTGAACCTATATTCCCTCAAACATTAGGAAAATGGTTCTCAAATTTCATTAAAAGACATAATAATAAAATCTTAAATGATAATACGATTGCAAAAAAAGATAAAGAAAAGTATTTGCTTGATACTGTAAACTTTCATGGACTAAGACATACAAGCGCAAGTTTATTGATTGGCGAAGGTGTAGACCTTGCTGCAGTGTCTAAAAGACTAGGTCATGCAGAACCGTCCACTACACTTAAAATTTATACTCATGCACTTCAAAGAGCAGATAAAGAAGCTGCTAACAAACTTGAACATTTATTTACTAAAAAAGAGGATAATAAAAAGCAAGGATAATAAAATATCGTTGCTTTTCTTATTGTATTTTAAGGCTATTTTTAATAACTTTTGATATTAATAAATCCCAAATAAAGCCCATTTCTAATTTAAATCCTATTTTTATAAAAAAATAAAAGCTTGCTATGCGTTGATATTTCAAGCTTTTTTGTGGTGCTCCTAACAGGATTCGAACCTGCGACCTACTGATTACGAATCAGTTGCTCTACCAGCTGAGCCATAGGAGCACAGTTAAATCTTTATCTATTTATAATTTTAATACACTTTGTTAATATAATCAACTATTCTCATAATTAATTTAATTTTACATATTTTTGATAAAACAATGATAACTTAACTTATACAGATGATCACAATATTAAAGGTCAAAAAAATTATATTTTTTTGACCTTTAATAATAAAATAGAAATATTTAATCAAATATTTCTATTTTTACGTTTTAATTCCCATTATACTAATTTACATCATTAAATCATTTACTTATTATTAAAATCTTTAAAATACTAATTTTTCTTACTTTGACTTTCTTTGACCTTTGTATTATTATATAAGCATAAACACAAGATATTAAAAAATTAAGGAGGTTTTTATTATGTTTGATATGGTTCCTTTTAAAAGAAACAATTCTTTAAGTAAAAGAGGTGATGACATTTTCGATAGCTTCTTCAACAATTTCTTTGCTGATGATATGTTTTATCCATCAACTATTTCTACATTTGGAAATGGATTTAAAGTAGATTTAAAAGAAGATGATACTAACTATATGATAGAAGCTGACTTACCAGGTATAAAGAAAGAAAACATAGATATTAGTATTAACAATAACTATTTAACTATATCAGCAAAAAGACAGGATGATATAGAAAACAAATCAGAAAACTATGTAAGACGTGAAAGAAGATATGGAGAATTTAAGAGAAGTTTTTATATAGACAATGTGGAGGAAAATACTATTGATGCATCTTTTACAGATGGCGTATTAAAAGTTGTTCTTCCAAAAAAGGAAAAAGGTAAAGAATCTAATAGAAAAATAGATATTCATTAATAACTTAAAAATAAAAAATTTTAAATATTAATGCCATTTTTATAAAAAATGAGGTCTAGCATAAAAACTAGCCTCATTTTTTATTGTTGGTGGATAACATCTAAATTACCAAACTTACTAAATTGTCCAAGCCAAGCAAGTTTAACAGTACCTGTAGGACCATTTCTTTGTTTAGCAATAATACATTCTGCTACATTTTTTTCTTCTGTTTCTTTATTATAATACTCATCTCTATATAAAAACATAACTACATCGGCATCTTGTTCTATGGAACCAGATTCTCTAAGATCCGATAACATAGGCCTATGATCTGTTCTTGCCTCTGGAGCACGAGATAACTGTGACAGGGCAATAACTGGACACTGCATTTCTTTTGCTAATGCTTTAATGGATCTAGATATTTCTGATACTTCTTGTTGTCTACTTTCTGAGCCCTTACTTCCTGACATTAACTGAAGGTAGTCCACCATTATTATATCTATTCCATGTTCTATCTTTAATCTTCTACACTTAGATCTCATTTCCATAACCGAAATACCTGCAGTATCATCTATATATATTTTAGCTCCACCAAGTGGCCCTGATGCCCTCGCAATGTTTTCCCAATCCTTATCTTCTAAATTACCTGTTCTTAGTCTGAGCATATCTACATGAGCTTCAGAACATAAAAGCTTATATGCTAATTGTTCCTTAGACATTTCTAGGGAAAATACTGCTACACTTTTACCTTCTCTTAAGGCTGCATATTCTGCTATATTTAAAGCAAATGTAGTTTTTCCCATAGATGGTCTTGCTGCAATCAATACCATATCACCTTTTTGAAATCCTGATGTCTTAGCATCAAGTTCTCTAAACCCTGAAGCAACACCTGTAGTTTGCCCTTTATTATTAAAAAGCCTTTCTATTTCTATAAATCCTCTTTCTAGAACAGTGCTCATAGGCTCAAAATCAGAAGTACTTGTGTTATTAGAAATATCAAATATCTGCTTTTCCGCTAAATCAATAACTCCTAACACATTATCCTGATTATTGTAACTCTCTTCTATTACTTTTGTAGAAGATCTAATAAGGTTTCTTAATACTGCTTTGTCCTTCACTATTTTTATATAAGATTGTATATTTGCTGTAGAAATTACTGAACCACTCAATTCACTTATATAAGTTATACCTCCTGCAGCATCTAATTTATCATTAGATTTTAAGTTTTCTGTAAGAGTTATTATATCTACTGCTACATCTTTTTGATTTAAATCTAATATAGCTGTAAATAAAATTTTATGTGCATCTTTATAAAAGTCTTCAGTTTTTAAAACTTCCATAGCTTCAGCTATGGAAGTTTTATCTACAAGCATTGAACCTATTACGCTTTGTTCTGCCTCTATACTATGAGGCATACTTCTAAGAGGTGCATCCATTCCGTTATCTCTCCTTAGAATTACATTCAAAAACTAGTTCCATTAATTCTTCTATATTTTTAACTGCTTTTATTTCTATATCGTTAAATTCTGTTGGAGCTTCTTTTATATTATCTTCAGGCATAATTACGAGTTTTATACCCTTTCTTCTTGCTCCATAAACTTTTTCAAATATACCTCCAACAGGCTTTATTTTACCTCTTAAAGATATTTCTCCAGTTATAGCTATATCTTGTCTTAATGGTTTATTTAAAAGTGCACTTATAATACACATTGTAATTGCTGCTCCAGCAGAAGGTCCATCTATTTTTCCTCCTCCTATAACATTTACATGTATATCATAATCGCTTAAATCTTTATCCGCTATTTTTCTTATTACAGAAGCAGCATTGAATACGGAATCTTTTGCCATACTTCCTGCAGTATCATTAAATCTTACTGTACCTTTTCCTTTTTCTTTTGCCTCAAAAACAGCTGTTTCTATCTCCAATGTAGAACCAATGTATCCACTAACCCCTAAGCCGTATATATGTCCAATTTCATATTTTACTTCACTTTTTACATCTTCGAAAGGTGCTAGTCTACTTATACTTATAACTTCATTTAAATCTTTATTTGTTATCAAAACCCTTGAGTTTAAATTAACTCCTTTGTTGTTATATAGTACATATCCATATACATCTGCAAGTATATTAATGGCTTTTCTACCTTCTATAGTATACCTGCTTATGGTTTCTGCTACACCTTCTTCTATATCAATATTAATTTTTTCAGCTGCATTTTTAACTATTTTTTGTATATCTTTTGAACTTAAAGGTTCAAAATAAACTTCTGTACATCTAGACCTTAATGCTGGATTTATTTCATTAGGTTCTCTAGTTGTAGCACCTATTAATACAAAATCTGCTGGGGCACCATTCTCAAAAAGATACTTTATATACTTAGGGGTACTCTCATCATCCGGATCATAATATGAAGATGAAAATTCTACTCTTTTATCTTCTAATACCTTCAACAATTTATTTTGAAGCATTTCATCTAATTCTCCGATTTCATCAATGAATAGCATTCCACCATGAGCCTCTGTAACAAGTCCAGGTTTTGGTTCTGGTGTACCAGTTTCTGCTAAATCCCTCTTAGTACCCTGATATATAGGATCATGTACTGAACCTAACAAAGGATTTGTTATTTCTCTCGGATCCCATCTTAAAGTAGTACCATCAACTTCCACAAATTTAGCACTTTCATGAAAGGGAGTATACTCTAATTTTCTAACTTCCTCTAATGCTAACCTTGCAGCTGTAGTTTTACCCACACCCGGTGGACCATATAAAATAATGTGTTGTGGGTATGGTGATGCTAATTTTGATAATATAGATTTTATTGCTCTTTCCTGTCCTACAATTTCAGAAAAACTTTCTGGTCTTAAAATACTTTGAATATTTTTACTTAATTTTCTAGAATCTAAAACTTCAAGTTGAGCATATTTCTTAAGCGTTTTTGCATTTTCTGGACCTTTTTGTTTTTTTATAATTCCTAATCTTACTTCATCTAAATACTTCTCTTGTTTCTCTATAAGATTTTTTTCTACTTCTTGCTCTATCTTACTTCTAACATACTTTGTAGCTAAAGCTTCTGAAATCCAAACATTTGTATCTTCTAAAACTTTATATGCTTCTGATTCATTAGGTACAGTTTTTATTCCCTTACCATCACTTACTATCATATTTAAAGCATAAAGTCTTTTTAGCGTATCCCTACTTTTTACATAACTTTGAAGCTTATATTTTATTGTCCTAGATTTTATAGAACCTTCATCCATTACTTTATTTAGTAGTTCGTACAATACATTTACTTGGGTATCAATTGATATGTTATCCATAACTCCATCTTCTATATCATTCACAAATTGTGATTTCACAGGTTTTCCCCCTTATTTTTCTGCTATAATAACTTTTATCTTTGTTGAAATTTCAGGATATAATTTTATTTCTACATCATAAGTTCCAACTTGTTTTATATTACCTATTACAACTTTTTTCTTATCAATATTTAAATTATATTTCTTATTTAGCTCATCAGCTACATCTTTTCCTGTTATTGATCCAAATAATTTTCCATTTTCTCCTGTTTTAACTGAAAGATTAATTTCCTTACCTTTTAAATTTTCTGCTACCTTCTGCGCTGCTTCTATTTCTGCAAGTTTTTGTCTTCTTTCATTTTCTTTTTTATTATTTAAAATATGAACATTAGTGCCTGTTGCTTCTTGTGCAAGTCCCTTTGGTAATAAATAATTCCTTGCATAACCATCAGAAGCATTTATTATATCTCCTTTCTTTCCTACTGACTTAACATCTTTTAAAAGTATAACTTTCATTACTCTTCACCTTCCATAACATATTTGCCAATGGCATCTTTAAGTTTTTGTAAAGCTTCATCTACTGTGATTTGCTTAACTTTTGCACCTGCCATAGTCATATGCCCTCCACCTCCTAAAGATTCAAGTATAACTTGCACATTCACTTCTCCTAAAGATCTTCCGCTAATACATACATCCTCTTTTATTTTAACAAAAACAAAAGAGGCTTTAATACCTGTAATATTTAGCAATTCATCAGCAGCTTGTGCAGCTAATACAATATCTTCTATTTCACTAGGACATACAGCTATGGCTATATTATTAAATATTTTAGCTGACTTTATAATTTCCGCTCTTTTTAAATAGGTGTCTAAATCATCTGCAAAAAACTTTTTTACATCTATGGTATCTGCCCCTAATCTTCTTAAAAAAGAAGCAGCTTCAAAAGTTCTTACACCGGTTTTAAAGCAAAAATTCTTAGTGTCAACACAAATTCCTGCTAAAAGAGCTTCCGCTTCTATAACTTTTATTTTAGGTTTTTCAACCATATATTGAAGCATTTCTGTAACTAATTCAGATGTAGAAGATGCATATGGTTCTATATAACTTAAAAGTGCTCCTTCTACAAAATCTGTAGACTTTCTATGATGATCTATTATAACTATCTTTTCAAAGGCTTCTACTACATTCATATCTTGAACATATCCTTTGCTATGAACATCTACAAGAATAAGCAGACTGTTATATTCTGCATTCTCTATGCATTCTTTACTACTTATAAATACTTTTTCATATCCTTCTTCCATTTTAATTTTATCTAATATAAGATTTATACTAGTATTAGTTTCATCTAGTACTATATAGCAATCCTTCTTTAAAAATTTTATTGTACTATAAATTCCTACAGCAGCGCCAAGACAATCTATATCTGGATTTACATGACCCATTATGAAAACCTTGCTGCTTGCATTTATTAGATCTATAAGAGCATGTGCTATAACTCTCGCTCTTACTTTAGTTCTTTTCTCTACTTCCTTTGTTTTTCCTCCATAAAAAGATAACTTTTCTCCAATTTTTACTACTACCTGATCTCCACCCCTACCAAGTGCTAATTCCTTAGCAGAAACTGCATAATTTTCATTTTGTAATGGAGATTCCCCTCCTCGCCCTACTCCTATGCTTAAAGTAACAGCTAATTTGTTTCCCATATTGATTTCTCTTATATTATCCAATATTTCGAACTTTTTTTCCATCTCTTTTTCAATATAATTATCTTGAACACATAATACATACTTATTATCATCATATTTTCTTAGCATTGCGTTTAAGCTCTGCGCATAACTATTTACTGATCTTTCTATTTCTGCAATTATTAAAGGTCTTTCATTCTCTTCAATTGTCTTAATTACATCATCGAAATTATCAACTTCTATAAGCATTATAGTATATTTATTTGAATCTATATCCTTAAGCATCTTTAATTTTTCTGTAACATCATAAAAATATAAAATTATTATTCTATCTTCTAAGTCATCAGATATGTCCACTACATTACTATATATATCATAATACTTTTCTTTTAATTTAGCATTCTTAATTACATTTTTTTTACCATCAAAAATTTGTCTCAAGTTAATTTCCTTGATTATACTGTTAACATTCTTGCCCAATATATCTTCATCTTTAACTATATAAGAAGATTTTTGATTGTACCAAAGAATTTCTCCTTTTTTATCTATTATAATTAATGGAAATGGCATCTTTACCAAAGTGTTTCTAGTGGCATTATCCAGCTGAGTAGAAAAGTTTTCTATAAACTTTTTCCACTCAGTTTGCCTAACCTTTATATTTTTCATATTATATACTACAAGAATTATATATAAACTTATAAACACTATTCCTATAAAAAAATGCCCATAAATTAAAAGTATTGAAATAAGAATAGCTATTATAATCATATATACTTTATTACTATTTATAAAATAATTATATTTATTATCCATTTAATAAGCCTCCATTTATTTTTCTATAGGCCTTCTTCTATGTGGGTCAAGTTTTCTAAAATCCAACAATATATCCATAAGTCCTAAATAAATGAAAACTATATAGAGCGGGGAAAAAATAGTAAACACTAATATTAATGTTAAAACTAACTTTGACATATTAAATTTATTTTTTAAATAATATAAAGCAAAAGCTACTCCATCTAATAAAAGCAGTATTAGAAGAATGCCATAACCAGATGTGGTTATAGAACTACCTATAGATATGTTATTTCTAGTAAGCAATACCCCTATTAAAATAAAAATAGCCATTATTGCCGCTACTTTACTATTAACATAAAAATAAATAAAAGATTTTACTTCTACCACATCATATTTTAACTTTTTCAATATAACTCTAGTGACATAATAGTTTACACTTGCTGAGAAAAATCCACTCATACATAATATCAGTAATAGATTTTTAAATAAATTGTTTGGCTTAGCAAGTTCCGCCATATTGTCTAATAAAGCCAATTGTTCTTTCGTTAAACCTGCATCTACGTACATTTGCCTTGCCACTTTTATAGATTCCTGTAACTGGTTTGATATAAAATCTATAATTCCATGTTTTCCTGCTAAGTTTACTATTATAACTAAGCTTATTGTAATTGCTACAGCGGATGCTAAAGTCAGCATAATTAATGTTAAGCTATTACTTTTTTTATGCTTTATACAATATCCTAAAGTTATTCCGGTAGTACTAAGTACAATTAAGCATCGAAGTGCCATTAACGGATTACTTATCATAGCTACTATAATTGAGCTCACTATGACTGCAGATAACGAAACTTTAAAATTATGTCTTATATAAAGCACTGTTACAGGAATTGGCAACGCTAGCGTTCCTAGAATTGATACCATAGGAACATATAAATTAGCAAGCATAATTATTACAATTAAAGTTGATACTAATCCTGCTTCCACTATTGACTTTGTACTGTAACTTCTATTTTGCATTTTTTCCTCCATCATTCTCTTTCCTTTAGATGATTATAAAGTTTACTTAAATCCTTACCTTCTTTCTCTATTTTATCTTCTTCTATTATACCTATTCTTAATTTTTTTCTCATGGTTTCATCTACTGATGCATGTGAATACCCTAGTCTTTCTGATAGTAAGTATAATACTATTATCGCTCCTGAAATACAATCTAATATTGCATTTTGAGCTATATTGCTTCCCTTAGTAAGTACCTTAAACAAATCACCGATTGTACATAAAAGATCTGCTTTCAATTCTTCAATTATTTTCACATTGTACATTATATTAAAATCTTCTTTTTTCATTTACCCCCATCCCCTCTAAAGTTATAATTATATTTTAGTTATTTTTCTGTATTTATGCAATAAATCAATGTCTATTTAGAATTTTAGCTATTTTATACTTTTATTATACATAAACAATTGCATAATTTATTTTATTTTTAATATTAATGCCCTACATTTCAACACTGCTCATTAAAAAAACGTTTTCATATGTATATCTTTATCATGATGATATTTTAAAGTATAAATTGTATGAATAACATTGTCAATTTGCACTGTTATATAAAACATATACAAAAAATAAAAAGTGAAGAATAAAAATCCTTCACTTAAACTTACTATTCTGTTGTGAATGGTAATAATGCTATGTTTCTTGCTCTCTTTATAGCATCAGTAAGTTGTCTTTGATGTTTTGCACAGTTTCCAGAAATTCTTCTTGGAAGAATTTTACCTCTTTCTGTAACATACTTTCTCAACTTATTTATGTCTTTATAATCTATTGATTCGGCTTTATCCATGCAAAAGCTACAGATTTTTCTTTTAGCTTTTCTCATTTTACCAGAATTTCTTCTTCCGCCTTCTCTATTTTGCATCTTTATCCCTCCTTACCTTTAAAATGGGATATCTCCATCATCTACTGGAGTAATATCCTCTCCATAGGCCTTTTCATTAAAGCCTTGAGCATTTCCAAAATCTTCAGATGAAGTTCCGTTAAATGATGATGTTGATTTATTTCCACTTCCCCATTCAAGGAATTGTACTTCATCTGCAACAACTTCAGTAACGTACCTTCTAGTACCGTCTTTAGCATCATAAGTTCTAGTTTGAATTCTACCACAAACACCCATAAGTTTACCTTTACTCATGTAATTTGCTGTAGATTCAGCTTGTTTTCCCCATACTACTACAGGGATAAAATCGGCTTCCTTTTGACCATCTTTAGAAAATCTCCTATCAACGGCTAAAGTAAAGGTGGCAACAGCTGTACCATTTCCTGGAGTAAACTTTAACTCAGGATCTTTGGTTAATCTTCCAATTATAACAACTTTGTTCATAAAAACACCACCTATTTTTCATCCTTAACTATTATGTGTCTTATAACAGCATCTGAAATTCTGAATACTCTGTCTAACTCTTTTGGTAATTCAGGATTAGCGCTAAAGTTTATTAGAGTATAATTTCCTTCGCCAATCTTGTTTATTTCATAAGCAAGCTTTCTCTTGCCCCAAGCATCAACGTTATCTATTACGCCTCCACCATTTTCTATTACGCCCTTAAATTTTTCAACGTTAGCTTTAACAGCTTCTTCGTCTAATGATGGGTGTAGTATGAATATAGTTTCATATTTTCTCATTAGATTTCACCTCCTCCCCTTGGACTAACGGCTGTGCTTTACACAGCAGGGATCACAATTAGATATTATATCACTTATCTTCATAAAAATCAATTTATTTTTCTTCAATGACATTTTGTTTTATTATTTTTTTTACATCCTTTTCAAACTTACTTCTGGGTATCATAACTATTCTGCTACAATTACAACACTTAATTTTTATGTCAGCTCCAAGTCTTATTATTTCCCATGAATTTCCGCCACATGGGTGTCCTTTTTTCATCTCAACTATATCTCCAAGATAAAAAGTTTTTACCATGTTATCACTCCTTTACTATTTTCACCTGTGCATATGGTGTCTTTATATTAGCATTAATTAAAACTTCTCTTATTTCTTTTCTAAGCTTCATCTCTGTATCCCATTGAGTCATGGGTTTAGACTTGCCAGCAACTCTTATAGTGATTCTATCTTCTTTTAATGCGGATATACCTAATACTTTTGGTCCTTCTGTAACACATTCATTTTCTACTTTAAACTTATCACATAAGTCCGATATTAATTTTATTGCTCTATCCAAGTCTTCATCATGAGATACATCAACATCTACCATAATCCTTATGTTTCCCCTTGAATGATTAGTAACCTTAGTTATAAGTCCATTAGGGATTATATGTAAGTCTCCATTAAAATCTCTTATTTTTGTAACCCTAAGCTCTATACTTTCTACTATTCCGCCTTTATCATCTACATTAATATAATCGCCTACAGTAAATTGATCTTCAAATAATATAAAAAAGCCATTAATAACATCTTTTATAAGACTTTGAGTTCCAAAACCTAAAGCTAAACCTCCTATTCCTGCAAAAGTTAAACCAATTTTGTTAAATAAAACTTCAACTATACCGAAAATACCCAAAAAATATACTGAATATCTAAGTACACTTTTCAAAATAGCACCTACAGTTTTAGCTCTTTTATCATCTAATGAAAACTTAAAATTTTTTTGTTTAGAAACATATCTATTTATAATTGTATTTCCTATTTTAACAGCTATGTACATAAGTATTAAAATAATTATAACTTTAATTATATTTAATCCAAATTTGTAAATATCCTGTTTATCTAAAAAATCATCAATCTTTAAAACACTTTTATTTAAATCAATACTTAAAGTAAAAAAACAAAATAAATTCTTCATTATTACCACCTAATTATATGCTATAACTCTTGTATTCAATTCCATCCTTAATATAAATACCTTTTATGGATAATTCGCCTCTTTTTATTAAAGCACTTACCTTCTCTATAAACTCACCACCTAATTTTATGCTTATACCACAACTTTTAGTAATCACTGTTGGTGTAGGCATTATTTCTACTTTAATGTTGTTATTTTTTAAAACACTTTCTCCACTTATAGCACTATGTGTATTGGGAAAAGTTAAAATGTAATAAATTTTCATAAACCTTAATTCATTTAAAATGAATTCTCCTCCTTTTTTAATTTAATTTTTGTTTTATATATAATTAATTTAGTTTATAATTATATATGATATGGAATATTGTATATAATTATTTATTTATTATAAATTTATGAAAAATAATCCATATATTTTCATACAATATTATACTCTATTATATCAGAAATAATATTTAATGGCGTTACTGTATTGTATGAGTTTATAAAAATTTCAAAAGCTTCAAAAGTAACATTTTTATATTAATGATCTCTATACTTTTGTAGTCATTATTTTTTATGTTTCATTTAATTTCTTATGTTTTCATAATAAATTTTATTTAATTGATATGGGAGGTATCATTTTGAGTGTTTATTTAGACAATGCTTCTACTTCTTATCCCAAGCCTGAAGCAGTTTACTCATCAATACTTAATTATATGAAAAATATAGGTGCTAATCCTGGAAGGGGGGGATATTCCAATGCTTTAGCGGGGGATAGAATTATTTATGATTGTAGAGAAGCTTTAATGAATTTTTTTAATTTCAACAAATTAGAAAATGTAATATTCACTGGAAACATAACACAATCACTTAATATATTAATGAAAAGTATTATTAAAGATGGCTGGCATATAATAACTTCTTCAATGGAACATAATTCCGTATTAAGACCTCTATCCTCACTAAAAAGAAGTATGAATATAGAAGTAGATGTTCTAAAATGTTCTGAAAATGGACTTATTGATGTTGATGATTTTAAGAATGCTATAAAACCAAATACTAAACTTGTAGTATTGTCCCACGCTTCTAATATAATAGGTACTATTCAACCTTTAGAAATTATAGGCAGTATTTGCAAACAAAAAGACATATATTTTATTGTAGATTCTGCTCAAACAGCTGGATGCATATCTGAAGATTTTTACAAGCTTAACTGTAATGCACTAGCATTTACAGGACATAAATGCCTTCTTGGTCCTCAAGGTGTCGGTGGTTTTTTAATTGATGATAATTTAAATAAAGAAGCTGTCACTTTTATGGAAGGTGGTACAGGGAGCCTATCCCAAAGCATTATGCAACCTCAGTTTCTTCCTGACAAATTTGAAAGTGGTACATTAAATGCTCCCGGTATCTCTGGTTTGCTCGCTGGCATTAACTACATAAATAAAATTGGTATTTCAACTATATGTGAAATAGAAACAGAATTGTGTCAGCGTCTTATTGATGGACTTTTAAATATTAAATCAATTCAAGTATATGGATTGAAAAATGCTGCTTTAAGAACTTCTACCGTTTCCATAAATTCATCTAAGATTAATAATGAAGAACTTTCTCTTATTTTAGATAAAGGTTTTGATATAATGAGCAGAACTGGTCTGCACTGTGCTCCTTTAGCACATAAAACTATCAATACATTTTCAAAGGGTACTTTAAGATTCAGTATAGGATGTTTTAATACCAAAGAAGATATAGATTACACTTTATATGCTATAAATTCAATCTTAAAAGGCAGAGTAATTTAAATGGAAGACTTATTAATCAAACTTGATAAATTTATGATTTTTTTTATAATATATACTGTGGTTTTTTTAACATTTTTTAGCACTATAAATTATACGCTTCCATTTGTACTAGCTTTATTATGTGCATTAATTTTAAAAACACCAACTAGATATATTATAAAAAAGTTAAAAATTAAAAGTTCATCAGCATCCTTAATAACTACAATTATTTTTTTTACTGTATTAATATTGCTATTATCCTTTGGAATAGGAATTCTTACAACGGAAGCTATTCAATTGGGAAAAAATACTCAATCATATATATCTCAAAATTCTTCTAATGTATATGAATCCTTCGAAAAGCTTCAAAAATATTATAAAAATCTTGATCCTTATATAATTAACGCTGTAGATAAAAATTTCTCAAACTTTGTAACTAAAGTTTCTAATATAACTGTATCTGTAACGGGAAAAGTTGTATCTACAATAATATGCTTTTTAACATCTATTCCATATATAATTATGGTTATACTTTTTACTTTACTTACTACATACTTTTTTACTAAAGATATAGTTAATGTTAAAGATAAATTTTTAACTATTATTCCAGAAAATCAAACAGATAAAATATTTTACATTTACTTAGAAACAAAAAAAATGCTTATTAAATATCTACTATCTTATATGTTTATTATAAGCATAACTTTTCTAGAAACCATAATAGTATTTTTAGTTTTTAAAGTAAAATATGCAATTATTTTAAGCACACTATGTGCCTTTGTAGATATTCTGCCTATATTAGGAATAGGCACTGTATATATTCCTCTCGCTCTTATATATGTTTTCTTATTTAAAAATTATATAACCGCATTTGGAATTATTATTTCTTATATTTTAGTATCAATAATACGACAAATTATTGAACCAAAAATTGTTTCATCTTCATTAGGTATCAACCCTGTAGCAATTTTAGCTGCCTTATTTATAGGTCTTAAAGCTGATGGGATTTTGGGCATGATTTTCTGTATATTCCTTGTAGTTTTTTATAATATATTTAAAAAAATTAATATACTTTAACCATAAAAGTCCATATGTTTTTAAAATGTATGTACTTAATCTGGGATTCCTGATACCAAATATCAGGAATTTTTTACGCTAAAAAATAAAAAATATAGGTATAAATAACCTCTATGTGGTTAAAATTCATAATAACAGGAGGTTTTTATATGATAAATAAATTAATATTAGATTCCTCATCCCAAGATTCTGTTTTTCAATTAAGAGACACTTTAAGCAAAGAAATTTATCCTATAGTGAAATCAGGCAGACCTATAATTATTTTGTGTATAGGAACTGATAGATCAACTGGTGATAGCCTAGGCCCCTTAGTAGGTGATAAGTTAAATTTTTTAATAAGAGATCGAGTATTTTTATATGGTAGTCTTAAAAATCCTGTTCATGCCAAAAACCTTACTAATACTATTAATGAAGTTAATAATAAATTCAAAAATCCTTTTATAATAGCTGTTGATGCATGTTTAGGCAGCATTCAAAATGTTGGAAAAATAATAGTAGAAGGGAAACCTTTAAAACCAGGTTCTGCTATGAATAAAGATTTGCCTGAAATTGGCGACTTAAGCATAACAGGTATAGTTAATATATCTGGTGCTATGGAATTTATGGTTCTTCAAAATACAAGACTATTCACAGTAATGCAAATTGTAGATGTTATATATAAAGGATTGTATCACTCTATCTTAAAAACCATTGGAGGGAAAAAGTATAATAATGATTTTAACGATAATCTAATACAAAATGCTAATGCCTAATGAAAGATACAAGTATAAATGTTGAAGGCATTTTAAAGTAATGTACTACATGATCTATTATTTAATATACACTCTATTTCTTCTATACTTTTACTACCAGAATCTATTATCAGTGTGCCTTCTCTTTCTATACTACTATTTATATTTGGACTTATTAATCCTCCATTTTTCAAGTTGCATATTATAACATCATACATTTGATTTTCCGGTTTATCAATTATCTCATATCCTCTTTTTTTTAATTCTTGTCTTATGTGCATAAGTTCTTGTGAAATAAAAATTTTCATAAACAAGCCTCCTTTAAGGCTACTATTCCCTTAAAGGAGGCTTATTATTCATTACTTTAAACTTTATTTATAGAATTTTGTAACACTTGTTTTTCTTCTTCAGATAAATCGTATCTTGATATTCCTCTATCAACTGGTTTAGCATACGTAGTACTCTCGTTTCTACCATATATACCTGTAATAATAACACCATCATTATTTTCATCTAATAAAGATATTGAAAAACTTAGATCACTTCCTACATCTTCAAATGCTCTGTATCTTACAACAGAAACTTTTTGAATACATCCTTTTAATCTTGTATCCAATTCCTTATATATTTCTTTCATATCATCTGAATTTTTTTCTACCTTATCCACTTTATCTAGATAGCCTGTTATTAGTTCTTCCAAATTCTTATTATCTACACCCCTCATAAACTTCCTATATCTACCTTCTAATCTGTTTAATGACTTGAATGCAGTAATTACCATAATAAGTAATATTACAACCAATACAAAAAGTGCAGCGATAATATAAACTTGAAAATTGTTTATTATTCCTATGATGTTTTGCATATTGTTTCTCCTTCCATAAATGTTTCATGTGAAACATTAGAGCTGAAAATTTATAATTAATTTTTGATTTCTAATATATCTAGTATTCTTTGAAGATCTTCACTAGAATAATATTCTATTTCAATTTTACCTTTATCTTTTTTATCCAATAACTGAACTTTAGTTCCAAATAGATTTTCTAATTTATTTTTGATATCCACATAATATGGATTTACATCACTTACTGATTTTTTAGATAACCTTTTTTTATTATTTATATTTTTAATAAGCTTTTCTGTTTGCCTTACACTCAATGCTTCATCTATTATCATTTGAGCATATTCATACTGCAAATCCTTATCTTCTAAACTTAATAAAGCTCTTGCGTGTCCTTCTGATATAACTCCATCAATTAAATATTCTTTTACTCTATTATCAATATTTAGTAATCTCAATAAATTTGTTACAGCAGTTCTTGACTTTCCTATTCTATTGCTTAATTGTTCCTGAGTTAATTTAAAATCTTCAATTAACCTCTTATAAGCTAGAGCTTCTTCTATAGGATTTAAATCCTGCCTTTGTATATTTTCGATTAATGAAACTTCTAAAATCTCCTTATCTGATAGGTCCATTATTATTGCAGGAACTTCTTTAATTCCTGCAACTTTAGCTGCTCTCCATCTTCTCTCACCAGCAATTATGGTATATGTATCTCCATTAGATTTTAATATTATAGGTTGTATAATTCCATGTTCTTTTATTGATTCTGAAAGTTGAATAATTTTACGTTCATCAAAATTTTTTCTTGGTTGAGTACTATTCGCCTTTATTAAATTTATATCTATTAAATTTATATTCTCATTATTTTTAGCTTCATTTTCTTCAATAGTTTGATCTGGTATTAATGCCCCAAGGCCTTTCCCTAATCCAAACTTTTTATTCAATATTTCCTCACTCCTTCTGCCTTCTTAAAAATTCTTTAGTTAGATTCTCGTAAGCTTCTGCTCCTCTACATCTATCATCATAAAGCATTATTGGCAGTCCAAAGCTTGGTGCTTCAGCTAACCTTATATTTCTAGGGATAGTTACATCGTAAACTTTATCTTTAAAATACTTTCTTACTTCATTTACAACTTCATTAGATAATTTAGTTCTGCCATCATACATACTCATAATAACCCCTTCAATTTCTATGTTCTTATTAAGAGATTTTTTTACAAGTTGTATAGTATTTACAAGTTGTCCTACGCCTTCTAGTGCATAAAATTCACATTGGATTGGAATAAGTACACTATTAGATAATGTAAGTGCATTAATTGTAAGCAATCCTAATGATGGAGGACAATCTATAAATACAAAATCAAATTGTTCATTTAGGTATTTAATTTTATCCTTTAAAATATTTTCCCTATTTGGTTTATCTATGAGTTCAACTTCTGCTCCTGCTAACTCCATCTTAGATGGTATAATATAAAAATTATCTATTAGCTCACACTTTTTCATAACTTGCTCTAAACCTACATCTGAAGTTAAAACATCATATATAGACTCCTTGATAGTTCTTTTATCAAAACCTAATCCACTAGTAGTATTACCCTGAGGATCAATGTCTATATTTAATATTTTATATCCCTGCATAGCTAAATAAGCACTCAAATTTATAGAAGTTGTCGTTTTACCAACTCCTCCTTTTTGGTTAAATATTGATATTATTTTCATAATCATCACCAACCTTACAGTAGAGGCATTACTAAATATTATTTATGTATAAAAGCGCCTCATTCTTAATTATATATTTTTAAATGAAATATTTAAAGTACTTTAACAAAAATTTCACTTTAATATTTGTAAAAAAAAACTTGAGCCAATACTAGCTCAAGGAAAAAAACAAGTAAGCACTAAAATAATCTGTAAAATTTAAAGTTTCACGTGAAACATCTTATTTTTTAGGTATTTTTATAGTAATTTGTATTTCATCTTCAAAATCTTTAGATGAATACTCTGCATTAAGTCCATATTTATCAAAAACTTGCTTAACGGTATTTATGTATACTCTTGGTGAAAATATTCCTTTTATTTTTTTCTTTCCGTTTTTTGTATTATCCGTCTCTAATTTACTCAATTCTTTTTCTACTAATATTTCTGTATTTTTAACATTTAATGATTTTTTTATTACTACTTTTAGTATGTTTTTTTGAAATTCTTCCGTTGGTAACTTAAGTAATGCTCTAGCATGCCTCTCTGTTAAATTATTTTCTAAAACAATATTTCTTATTTCAGGTGTCAATCTTAATAATCTAATTTTATTGGCAATGGTAGATTGCTTTTTACCTATAGCTTCCGCTAACTTTTCTTGTGTATATGAATGATCCTTTATTAAATTATAATAGGCTTCAGCTTCTTCTAAAAAATTTAAATTATCTCTCTGTAGATTTTCTAAAAGAGCAATAGCTGCTGATTCTCTATCGCTTATATCCACTATTATAACTGGAACCTTTTCTAGACCTGCTTTTTTTGCAGCTCTTAATCTTCTTTCACCAGCTACTAATTCATATTTATCTTCACTTACTTTTCTTACTGATAAAGGTTGTATTATACCATATGTATTTATAGATTGTGCTAACTCCTCTAAACTTTCTTCATCAAAATACTTTCTAGGCTGATATACATTAGGTAAAATTAAATCAACTGATATATAACTAATATTTTCTTGCATATTTAACCATCCCTCTTAAGTTTCACTATTATTAACATATTTCCAATCTTTTAAATGCCTTCTTTTTTATTGAATTATTATACTTATCTTAAAGGCTTTTTACTTGCTGTTCCTGCTTTTCTAGGATATGCTTTTGGTGTTTCTTTTATCTTTTTTATTATAACAAGATTATGTTTTAAATCACTATCTTCAATATTTATCTTTATAACATCTTCTATTTTTCCGCCTAAAATAGATACTGCATTTTTACCATCCTTAATTTCATCTTCCACAGAAGGGCCTTTCATGGCAACAAAGTAACCTCCAACCTTAATATAAGGAATACATAATTCACTTAATACTGAAAGATTGGCAACAGCTCTTGATACTGCAGCATCACTTTTTTCCCTATATTCCGGTTTTCTAGAAAAATCTTCTGCTCTTCCATGAATAGTAGCTACATTTTTTAAACTAATTTTATTTACGACTTCATTTAAAAAATTTATTCTTTTATTTAAAGAATCCAGCAATATCAAATTTAAGTCTTGCTTCATGATTTTAATTGGTATTCCAGGAAAACCAGCTCCAGTACCTACATCAATAATACTTTTAGCTTCTTTTAAAGGAGAAAATTTAAAAATCTTTATACAATCTATAAAATGTTTCTTAAATATTTGTTCATCATCAACTATAGCTGTTAAGTTAATTTTTTCATTCCAAAATTTAATCATGTCTTTATACTGATCAAACTTACTGTAAATATCCTTATTAAAAGATAACCCTACATCTTTACACGCATCACTCATTATATCGAAATATTTCATAATTTATTCTCCATTCTAAAACATTTAATTATTCCTGACTTTTGGTTCTATATTCTCTTTCAAGATATATTAAAAGTACTGAAATATCCGCAGGAGAAACACCTGAAATTCTTGAAGTTTGCCCTATGTTCATAGGTTTCACCTTGCTTAGTTTTTGTATAGCTTCTAATCTTAAACCTTTTATATTATTATAATCAATATCATTTGGGATATTTTTATTTTCAAATTTTTTAAATTGTACTACCTGCTCTAATTGTTTGTTGATATATCCTTCATACTTTGAAATAATATTAACTTCCTCTTTTATATCATCTGGTAATTCAATTCTATCCTTATCTAAAGGAGCTACTTTAAAATAATCAAGTTCAGGTCTTTTTATAAGTTCATATAAACTTATAGACTTTTTGAGTTCTGAAGAATCCAATGAACTTAGAAATTCAATAACTTCTTTTTTAGGATTAATTTGAACACTTTTTATTCTATTTATCTCTTCTTGTATTGCTTGTTTTCTTTGTAAAAACTTATTATATCTTTCTTCTTTAACTAAACCTATGTCATGTCCAATCTCTGTTAATCTTAAATCTGCATTATCTTGTCTCAAAATTAATCTATATTCTGAACGTGATGTCATCATTCTATATGGTTCTTCTGTACCTTTAGTTACTAAGTCATCTATGAGTACACCTATATATGCATCTGATCTTTTTAAAATTAAAGGTTCCCTATCTTGAATTTTAAGCGAAGCATTTATTCCTGCAATAATTCCTTGCGCTGCTGCTTCTTCATATCCAGAACTTCCATTTACCTGACCTGCTCCAAAAAGTCCTTCTATATTTTTAAACTCTAATGATAACTTAAGTTGTTGGGGATTTATAGAATCATACTCTATAGCATAAGCTGTTCGTAAAATTTCTACATTCTCAAGACCTTCTATTGTTCTATACATAGCAAGCTGAACTTCTTCTGGAAGTGAACTAGAAGCTCCTCCTACATAAAGTTCTTCTGTATTCTCCCCTTCTGGTTCTATAAATATTTGATGCTTTTCTTTATCTGGAAATCTCATAACCTTATCTTCTATTGACGGACAATATCTAGGTCCTACTGATTTTATAGTTCCATTATACAATGGAGATCTATTTATATTGTCTCTTATAACCTTAAGTGTATCATATGTAGTATAAGTTAAATAACAAGGTATTTGTTCTCTATTAATATCATCACTCATAAATGAAAATGGAACTATCTTCTTATCACCTTTTTGTTCTATCATTTTAGAAAAATCAACACTTCTACTGTTCACTCTTGCAGGTGTACCAGTTTTAAATCTCCTAAGTTCTATACCTAGCTCTAAGAGTTTTTGTGATAACTCATTAGCAGGGAAAAGTCCGCTTGGACCTCCACTATAATTAACTTCACCTATTATAATTTTACCTCTTAAATAAGTTCCTGTAGTAAGAATAACTGCTTTTGTTTTAAAATAAGCTCCATTTTTAGTTAATACACCACAAACTTTTTTATTTTCTACTTTTATATCTATAACTTCAATTTGTCTTAAATAAAGATTTTCTTCTTTCTCTATAGTATGCTTCATTCTTTCGGAGTATCGTTTCTTATCAGCCTGCGCCCTTAATGAATGTACTGCAGGACCTTTAGATGTATTAAGCATTCTTGATTGAATAAATGTATGGTCTATATTTACACCCATTTCTCCACCTAATGCATCTATCTCTCTTACCAAATGACCTTTTGCAGTACCACCTACACTTGGATTACATGGCATAAAACCAACACTATCTAAATTCATAGTACACATTAAAGTTTTGCAACCCATCCTTGCTGCTGCAAGTCCTGCCTCACAACCTGCATGACCTGCTCCAATTACAACTACATCATATTCTCCAGCAAAATATTCCATATACTTTTCCTACTTTCCTAAACAAAATTCCGAAAATATTTTATTTATTATATCTTCTTCTAACGTATCTCCAGTTATCTCACCTAAACTCATCCAGGCATTTCTTATATCTATAGATGCTAAATCTATAGCTGATGTATTTTTTAATGCATCTAAAGCTTGAATACAGCTTTCCTTAGCTTTTATTAAAGCTTCTTTATGTCTTGTATTAGTTATAAGTATATCTTTTGATATAACTTCTCCATTAAAAAACAATTCCTTTATACATTCTTTAAGTTTATCTATACCTTCTCCTGTTTTAGCTGAGGTTTCTATTATATAATTTGAATTAAGATTTTTTATATCTCCTTTATTTATTTTACCACCTAAATCACTTTTATTTAACAAAATTATATATTTTTTATCTTTTATATAATCTATAATTTCGATATCCTCATTATCTAATTTTCTACTCAAATCTAACATTAATATAACTAAATCAGCTTCATTTATCTTTTCTTTAGATTTTTCAACACCGATTTTCTCCACAAAATCTTCAGTTTCTCTAATTCCTGCAGTATCTACTATTTTTACAGCTACACCATCTATATTTATATATTCTTCTATTACGTCCCTTGTAGTTCCTGGTATTTCAGTAACTATAGCTCTTTTTTCTCTTAAAAGAGAATTTAAAAGTGAAGATTTTCCCACATTAGGTTTACCTACAATAACAGTATTAAGACCTTCTCTAATTATTTTACCTTCTTCCGAAGTTTTTAATATGTTATCCATATCTTCAACCACACTTTTTAACTGTGTTGAAACTTTATCTGCAGTTACTTCTTCCAAATCATCTTCTGGATAATCCACTGTGGCTTCTATATGAGCAACAATTTCTAAAAGATTATTTCTTACTAAATTTATTTTCTCGGAAACTTTTCCTTTAGACTGAGCCACTGCTGATTTCATTGCAAGTTCAGTTTTAGCTCTAATTATATCAATAACAGCTTCAGCTTGACTTAAATCAATTCTTCCATTTAAAAATGCTCGTTTCGTAAATTCTCCAGGCTCTGCTAACCTAGCCCCACTCTTAATTACTTCTTCTAATACTTTTTTAGTAGCGACTACTCCACCATGACAATTTATTTCAATTGTATCTTCAGCCGTAAAACTTCTAGGAGCTTTCATATAGCTTACTAAAACTTCATCTAAAGTATCACCAGTATCTTTCTCTATAATAAAACCATATCTAATAGTATATGGTTTTATATCATCTAATTTTCTATCATTAGGTCCTTTAAATAAACTACTTACCATTTTTAACGCTTTATCTCCTGAAACTCTTATGATAGATATTCCACCTTCACCTAAAACCGTACTTATTGCTGCTATAGTATCAAATTCTTTCATCATTTCACTCCTTATTTAAATTTACTAGTAAAGCAAAAAGAAAGCCATTAGGCTTTCTTTAAATCCACTACAACTCTTCTAAAAGGTTCTTCACCTTCGCTATAGGTATCCACTAAAACGTCATCTTGAAGCGCAGAATGAATTATTCTTCTTTCATAAGGATTCATCGGCTCCAACTTTACAGCCTTTCCAGTCTTCCTAACTTTATCTGCTATTCTTCTTGCAAGTCTTTTTAAAGTTTCTTCTCGCTTTAATCTATAATTCTCAGTATCTAAAATTACTCTTTTGTATTCAGTATCATGTCCCTTGTTGACTACAAGGCTTATAAGATATTGCAGAGAATCTAAAGTTTCGCCTCTATATCCTATAAGTATACCCATATTAGGACCTGTCAAAGATACTTTTATTACATTACCCTCTTCTTTTGTTCTTATTTCAGCTTTGACTTTCATAGAATCTAACACATCTCTTAGAAAAGCTTTAGCCTCATACATATAATCTCTTTTAACTGTTACTTTTATTTTCGCAGGTCTGGAACCTATATTAAAAAAACCTTTTTTCCCAGAATCCAAAACCTCTACTTCTACCTTATCTTCTGTAACCTTTAATTCACTTAAAGCAATTTTCAAAGCTTCTTCAACAGTTCTTCCCGTCATTTCCATAACCTTCATATACAGGTCACCCCCTAGGCTTTAATATTGCCTTTGTTTTTATCAACTTTCTTCATAACTAATGTCTGTGCTACTTGAATCAAATTGTTTACTACCCAATATAATACTAAAGCTGATTTTAAACGCCAGCTAATAAACACCATAAATATAGACATACCTACATTCATTGTAGTTGTCTGTTTTGCTTGAGCACTATCTCCTGACATCATCATTAAAGCTCCAGAAAAATATGTAGTTAAACCGGACAAAACAGGTAGAATAAATTTACTATCAGGTTTTGCTAAATCACTTATCCATAAGAAATGAACTCCACTTATACCGTGCAAGTTATTAAATACATAATAAAGTGCTATAAATATTGGCCATTGAATAAGCATTGGTAAACATCCACTAAGTGGGCTAGCTCCTTTTTCCTTATAAAGCTTCATCATCTCTTGTTGAGCTTTTTGTGGATCATTTTTATATTTTTCCTGTATTCTTTTTGTTTCCGGTTGCAATTCACTCATAACTAAAGAAGATTTAGTTTGTTTTATATTTAACGGCAACAATATAATTCTAATTATAAGTGTAACTAAAATAATCGCTACACCATAAGAAATATTCTGATTAGGAATTACTCCTGAAACTCCTTGATGTACTAATTCAAAAAATTGAACAAATGCATTATTTAAATGTTGCAAAATATAAACCTCCCGACGATTTATTTAACTGGATCATATCCACCTTTATTAAAAGGATTACACCTTAATATTCTCTTTATAGCCATAAATCCACCTTTTAATACACCATGCTTTTCTAAAGCGTCTAAAGCATACTGTGAACATGTTGGATAAAATCTACAACAAGGTCCTTTTAAAGGAGATATATACTTTTTATATAACTTAATAAAAAAAATTAAAAATCCTTTCATTAATTATACAACCCTGCCCTTTTTAAAAGATTTTTAATAGCATCACTTATTTGATCATAATTCTTTTCACTAGCATTGCTTCTAGCTATAAAAACTAAATCATATCCTGTTATTAATTCACTATTATTTAATCTATAGCCTTCTTTAATTAGCCTTTTAACCCTATTTCTAGTAACGCTCTTACCTACCTTTTTACTCACTGATATCCCTAATCTATTTATATCTTTTCTATTTTTGTATATGTACAATACTAGCAAA
Organism: Clostridium muellerianum; assembly: GCF_012926525.1. GTDB lineage: Bacteria > Bacillota > Clostridia > Clostridiales > Clostridiaceae > Clostridium_AM > Clostridium_AM muellerianum. Next base: position 10,165 of record NZ_JABBNI010000010.1, on the reverse strand, counting down.
TGATTAGAAAAAGATTTTCCTCTCCTATATATAAACCTAAATTCTGTATTCTTTCTTACCTTATGGTCCTTCATTTACCTTGCTCCTTTTTTTCTGCAATTGCAGAAAAAGGCCACAAAAGCGGCCCTTATGCTGTTAATCTTTTTCTACCTTTTAGTCTTCTTCTTTTAAGAACGTTTCTTCCTGCTGAAGTACTCATTCTTTTTCTGAAGCCATGCTCTCTTTTTCTTTGTTTCTTTTTTGGTTGATAAGTCATGAACATCCTAACTACACCCCCTTTTAAGTAAGTTATATGACCCTCTAAAACTCACTCTAAGCCTATGAGGATTATTCACTTTAAAGCTAATTGTCAACTTATTACCACGTTTAAAGTTTCACTATTAAATTATATATTCATGAAGTTACAATGTCAACATAAATTCTGTTAAGTAAAAGAATTAAAAACACCCTGTGACACTTTTTTATTTCTTTTTGTGGATAACTTCTTGAATAGGTTGCTATGTTTTGATATTATTAATAGAGAACTGTGTATAACTTAATTTTTTCAATACTTATGCACAGCTGTGTATAAAATTGTGCATAACTTGTTTCTATTAATATGAAAAGTATCTTTGCTTTTCATATTTTTGACTAATTTCTTAATATTATTCACTGTTTATAACATTCATATTTATTTTTTAATTTATGTTAATAACTTTTTAATTTATAAAAACATAAACAATTTTATTAACATGTGAATATTTTTATAAACATTTGTCAAGAAAATATAATGGTGTTTATAATAGTGTTTATAAATTGTTAATTCTATTTTTTATTTAAGACTGGAGGATACAAAATGAATGCCCATTTAAAAGAAATATGGGAAAAAACATTAAATATAATAAAAGGTGAGCTTACTGAAGTAAGTTTTAATACTTGGATAAAAAGTATTACCCCGATATCTATAGAAAATAATATTTTGCATTTAAGTGTTCCTAATGATTTTACTCGCGGAATACTAAATACTAGATACAAAGATTTAATAGTAAATGCATTAAAGCTCATTACTTCAAAAAAGTATAATGTTGAATTTTCTATAGTTTCTGAAGAGGCCCTATCTTCAGAGGAACCAAAACAAAAATCAAAAGATATTAAAACACATATAAATGTTAATGACGAAATGTCAACCATGCTAAATCCAAAATATACTTTTGATTCATTTGTAATAGGTAATAGTAATAGATTTGCTCATGCTGCATCTTTAGCTGTAGCAGAAGCTCCAGCTAAAGCTTATAATCCTCTTTTTATTTATGGAGGGGTTGGTCTTGGAAAAACTCACTTAATGCATGCTATAGGTCATTATATATTAGAAAATAATCCAAACTCTAAAGTAGTTTACGTATCATCAGAAAAATTTACAAACGAACTTATAAATTCAATTAAAGATGATAAAAATGTTGATTTTAGAAATAAATATAGAAATATTGATGTTCTCCTAATAGATGATATTCAATTCATAGCAGGTAAAGAAAGAACTCAAGAAGAATTTTTCCATACATTTAATGCACTACATGATGCAAGTAAACAAATAATTCTTTCAAGTGATAGACCACCAAAAGAAATTCCTACACTTGAAGATAGACTTCGTTCTAGATTTGAATGGGGACTTATTGCAGATATACAAGCTCCTGATTTCGAGACTAGAATGGCTATACTAAAAAAGAAAGCTGATGTAGAAAACTTAAATATACCAAATGAAGTTATGGTATATATAGCTACAAAAATAAAATCAAATATAAGGGAATTAGAAGGAGCACTTATTAGAATAGTAGCTTTTTCTTCTCTAACTAACAAAGAAATTAGCGTAGATTTAGCTGCAGAAGCTTTAAAGGACATAATATCTAGCAAACAATCAAAACAAGTAACTATAGATTTAATACAAGATGTAGTTGCTAATTATTTTAACCTTAAGGTCGATGATTTTAAATCTTCTAGAAGAACTAGGAATGTTGCTTTTCCTAGACAAATTGCTATGTATTTATGTCGAAAGCTCACAGACATGTCTCTTCCTAAAATTGGCGAGGAATTTGGTGGAAGGGATCATACCACTGTAATACATGCTTATGAAAAAATATCCGGAAACTTAAAAGTTGACGAAAGTCTTCAAAATTCAGTTAATGACCTTACAAAAAGAATAAATCAAAAGTAAGTATAAACAACTGTTTATATTTATTAAGTAATATCTTGTGGATAACAAAACAATATTATTTATTTATTTAATTATGTGGATAAAGTCAATAATTGTTGGCTTACTTATCCACAATTATTTTTTCTTAATTTTTCAGGTTTATGAACGTTTATAGACGTTATCAACATATTCACAGCCCCTACTACTATTACTACTAAATAATTTAATTATCTAATCTATAATATATTAAAAATTTATTGTGAATAAGGAGGCTCTTTATTATGAAATTTACATGTGAAAAATCAATATTACAAGAAGGTATATCCACAGTACAAAAAGCTGTTACTGGAAAATCTAATTTACCTATTTTAAACGGAATATTAATAAAAACAAATAAAAATGAACTAATCCTAACAGGATCCGATATAGATTTAAGTATTCAAACAAAAATAAAAGCAGATGTAATTGAAGAAGGAACTATAGTTATAGATGCAAAGATATTTGGAGAAATAATAAGAAAACTTGATAATGATACAATACATATATCTACTATAGAAAATAACTCTATAGAAATAATATGTAATAAATCTAGATTTACTCTTATTCATATGAAGCCAGAAGATTTTCCTGAACTTCCAAATATAAATGAAAATATGATATTTAGTATACCTCAAAATATATTAAAAAGTATGATAAGAGGAACTATATTTGCTACGGCTCAAGATGAAACTAGACCTATACTTACAGGTATATTATTTGAAATAAACAATAAAAAGTTAAATTTAGTGGCTCTTGATGGATACAGACTTGCGTTAAAATCTGAAAATTTAGATACAGATAATGTTATAAGTGCAGTAATTCCCGGGAAAACTTTAAGTGAAGTATCTAAAATATTAGAAGAAAATGATGAAAATGTTAATATAACATTTACACCTAATCACATTTTATTTAGTATTGCAGAAACTAAAATTATATCAAGACTCTTAGAAGGTGAATTTATAAAATATTCTTCCATAATTCCAGAAGAATATAATTTAAAAATTATTGCTAAAAGAGGGGAATTGCTTAATTCCATAGAAAGAGCATCATTAATGGGTAAGGATGGAAACACAAACCTTATTAAATTAAATGTAGAAGATGATACAATGGTAATAACTTCAAATTCTCAATTAGGAATGGTGAGAGAAGAGGTTAATATAATTTTGCAAGGAGATCATCTTGAAATTGCATTTAATTCAAAATACCTTATTGACGTTTTAAAAATAATGGAAGAAGATGAAGTAGTTATGGAACTATCAAGCAGCGTAAGTCCGTGCATTATAAAAAATAAGGATGAAAATAATTGCACATATCTTGTATTACCTGTAAGATTATTAAACAATTAATTAAAGTGAGGAAATTGATTATGAAGGAAATAGAAATAAATACTGATATCATAAAATTAGATTCTTTTTTAAAATGGTGTGGAGCTGTAACTTTAGGTTCTGAAGCAAAGATGTTCATACAAGATGGTTTGGTTAAAGTAAATAACCAAGTTGAAACCAGAAGAGGAAAAAAACTTATAAAGGGAGATATTATAGAATATAACAATGAAATTTATAAAATAATTTAATTTACATTGGCACATAAAGTAATTTATAATTATTACTTAACAATATTTTAATGTTAATTGTGCATTGACTATAGTATGGTATAATTATGTTGGGTGTGTTTGTATGTATATAAAATATTTACAACTTATTAATTTTAGGAACTATAATGAACTAAATATAGAATTAAATAGAAACATAAATGTTTTTATAGGAAATAACGCTCAAGGAAAAACTAATATTTTAGAGAGCATATATTACTGCAGTATCGGAAAATCTACCAGAACAAATAAGGATAAAGAACTTATAAATTGGAATGGTAAGGAAGCATATATAAAATTATATGTTGCAAAACATAGAATAGATAAAAAAATAGAAATAAAGATTTTTAAAGAAGGTAAAAAAGGGATAAATATAAATTCTATTAAAGTAAATAAAATATCTGATCTTATGGGAGTTTTTAACGTAGTTATGTTTTCACCTGAAGATTTAAAAATAGTTAAAGAGTCTCCATCATACAGACGAAAATTCCTAGATATGGAACTGTGTAAACTAAGCAAAAAGTATTATTTCAATCTTGTTCAGTATAATAAAGTTTTAAATGAAAGAAATGTAATTTTAAAAAAATGGAATAAACAAGATTTAGATATGCTTCAAGTATATGATGAACAATTAGCAAAGTATGGAGCATATATAGTTGAAACTAGAAGTAAGTATGTAAAAAAGCTTACAGAAAAGGGTATAATAATACATAAAAGAATGACTTCAGGTTCTGAAAATATAGAATTCAATTATATAACAGGTGTAAAAAACATAGATGATTCCCAGCAGGAAATTTTAAATTTATTAAAAAGTAATAGATTAAAAGACTTTGAAAAAAGAATTACTGCTTTTGGACCTCATAGAGATGATTTTGATATAAAGATAAATGGTATAGATGCTAGAAGTTATGGTTCACAGGGACAGCAAAGGACTTCAGTTTTAACTATTAAATTTGCTTCTTTAGAAATAATAAAAGAAACTATAGGAGAATATCCTATTCTTTTATTAGATGATGTTTTGTCTGAACTTGATTGTAATAGGCAAAAATATATACTAAATTCTATTAATAATATACAGACATTTATAACCTGCACTGGTATTGAAGATATAAAAAATAATTTAAAAGAAGATTCTCAATTGTTTATGGTTGAAAAAGGTTTTGTAAATAGAGTTTGAAAGGAGAGTGTCTTATGTTTTTACACTTAGGTGAAAATATAGTAGTTCCAATAAAAGATATAATTGGCATATTTGATGTGGAAAACTCAATGTATAGTTCTGATACTATTCAATTTTTAAGAATGGCTGAAGAAGATGGCTTTGTTCAAAGGATTACAAATGATAAACCAAAATCCTTTATTATAGCTGAAGTTGATAAAAAAAGTAAAGTTTATTTATCACCTATTTCTTCATCTACGTTAACAAAAAGATCAGAAACTTTATATTATGAGCCTTAAGATAGGAGGATAGGTATGTCAGAACAAAAAAAACAAATTTATGATGAAAGTCAGATACAGGTATTAGAAGGATTAGAAGCAGTAAGAAAAAGACCAGGAATGTATATAGGAAGCACAAGTGCGAGGGGTCTTCATCACTTAGTTTACGAAATAGTAGATAACAGTATAGATGAAGCTTTAGCAGGATTTTGCAAAAATATAGAGGTTACTATACACAATGATAACTCAATTACTGTTATTGATGATGGTAGGGGAATGCCTGTTGGCATGCATCCTAAAATGAAGAAACCTACTGTTGAAGTTATAATGACAGTACTTCATGCAGGTGGAAAATTTGGAGGCGGTGGATACAAAGTCTCAGGGGGACTCCATGGTGTAGGAGCTTCTGTTGTAAATGCCCTTTCAGAATTATGCGAAGTTGAAGTTAAAAGAGAAGGACATATATGGAGACAGGTATTTGAAAGAGGAAAAACTAAAACAGGTCTTGAAACAATAGGTGACAGTGAAGAACATGGAACTAAAATTCACTTCAAGCCAGATAATGAAATCTTTGAAGAAGTAGACTATGATTATGATACATTAGCTCAAAGATTGAGAGAATTATCATTTTTAAATAAAAATATAAAAATAATTTTAAGTGATGAAAGAACAGATAAATCTGAAGTATTTCACTACGAAGGAGGAATAAAATCCTTTGTAAATTATTTAAATAGAAACAAACAAATAGTTAATAAAGAGCCGATATATGTTGAAGGAAATAGAGAAGATTGTTCTGTTGAAATTTCTATTCAATATAATGATGGATATACAGAAAATATATTTTCTTTTGCAAATAATATAGATACAGTAGAAGGTGGAACACATTTAGCAGGATTTAAGTCTGCATTAACAAGAGTTTTCAATGATTATGCGAAGAAATTTGGTATTTTAAAAGAAAATGACAAAAATTTATCTGGAGAAGACATAAGGGAAGGACTTACAGCAGTTATATCAGTAAAGCTTATCGATCCCCAATTTGAAGGTCAGACTAAAACAAAGCTTGGTAACAGTGAAATTAGAGGAGTAGTTGATAGTGTAGTAGGTGATGGAGTAAGTTCATTTCTTCAGGAAAATCCACAGATAGCAAAGGCTATACTTGACAAGTCATTAATGGCATCACGTGCTAGAGAAGCAGCTAGGAAGGCTAGAGAGTTAACAAGACGTAAATCAATACTTGAAAATACATCTTTACCAGGTAAACTTGCAGATTGTTCTTCTAAGGACCCTAAGGAATGCGAAATATATTTAGTTGAGGGTGATTCTGCAGGTGGTTCAGCAAAACAAGGAAGAGACAGAAAAACTCAAGCTATATTACCTTTAAAAGGAAAAATAATGAACGTTGAAAAGCAAAGGTTAGATAAAATTTTAGGATATGAAGAAATAAGAGCTATGATAACAGCTTTTGGTGCAGGAATAGGTAAAGATTTTGATGTTGAAAAAATAAGATATGATAGAATAATTATAATGACAGATGCCGATGTAGATGGTGCGCATATAAGAACATTATTACTTACATTTTTTTATAGATACATGAAAGAACTAGTAGAGCAAGGACATGTATATATAGCTCAACCACCGCTTTATAAGCTTGCTAAAGGCAAAAAAGAATATTATGCCTATACTGATAAAGAATTGGAAAAATTACTTGGGGATATGGGCGGAAAAGATAATAATACAAATATCCAAAGGTATAAAGGTCTTGGAGAAATGGATGCCACACAACTTTGGGATACTACAATGAATCCAGAAGAAAGGATCTTACTTCAAGTAACAGTAGAGGATGCTATGGTAGCTGATGAGATTTTCACTATACTTATGGGTGATAAGGTAGAGCCGCGCAGAGAGTTCATACAAGAAAATGCGGAAAAGGTTATAAACCTAGACATATAATAAAGAGGTGTAATTGATGTTTAATGAAGGAAAGATTTTACCAGTAGACATAAGCCATGAAATGAAAAAGTGTTATATAGATTATGCTATGAGTGTTATCGTAGGGCGTGCATTACCTGATGTACGTGATGGATTGAAACCTGTACATAGAAGAATTCTCTATTCCATGCATGAGCTAGGACTGACTCCTGATAAGGGATATAGAAAATGTGCTAGAATAGTAGGAGATGTTTTAGGTAAATACCATCCACATGGTGATACAGCTGTTTATGATGCTTTAGTTAGATTAGCACAGGATTTTTCTATAAGATATACATTAGTAAATGGACACGGAAATTTTGGTTCTGTAGATGGGGATAGTGCAGCAGCTATGAGATACACAGAAGCTAAGATGAATAAAATAACTCTTGAAATGTTAAGAGACATAAATAAAAACACAGTAGATTTCGTTCCTAATTTTGATGGAGAAGAGCAAGAACCATCAGTAGTACCATCAAGATTTCCTAATTTACTTGTTAATGGATCTGCAGGTATAGCTGTGGGTATGGCAACTAATATTCCTCCTCATAATTTAACAGAAGTTATAAATGGTATAGAAATGCTTATAGACAATCCTGAAATTACAATAACGGAATTAATGACAGAAATAAAAGGACCTGATTTTCCAACAGCGGGTATAATACTTGGAACATCAGGAATAAGATCTGCTTATGAAACAGGAAGAGGAAAAGTTATTGTAAGGGCTAAAACTGATATTGAAGAAGAGAAAGGCAGACATAGAATAGTTGTAAGTGAAATACCTTATCAAGTAAATAAATCTAAGCTTATAGAAAGTATAGCTGATTTAGTTAAAGAAAAGAAAATAGAGGGTATTTCAGACATTAGGGATGAATCAGATAGGGAAGGTATGAGAATTGTAGTAGAGTTAAAAAGAGATGCTAACCCTAATGTAATTTTAAATCAACTTTATAAACATACTAAAATGCAAGATACATTTGGTATTATAATGATTGCACTTGTAAATAACAAACCAGAAGTATTAAATTTAAAACAAGTTCTTGTACATTATTTAGATTTCCAAAAAGAAATAATAAGAAGAAGAACTAAATTTGATTTAGATAAGGCTTTAGCTCGTGCTCATATTTTAGAGGGTTTAAGAATAGCGCTTGATCATATAGATCAGATTATAAATATTATAAGGTCTTCTAAAAATGGAGAAGAAGCTAAAAATGGACTTATGACAAACTTTAATCTTTCTGAAAAGCAAGCTCAAGCTATATTGGATATGAGGCTTCAGAGACTTACAGGTTTAGAAAGAGAAAAAATTGAAAATGAATATAACGAATTGGAAAAAGCTATAGCTCATTTGAAGGATATATTAGAAAGAGAAGAATTACTTCTAAGTATAATAAAAGAAGAACTTATTGAAATAAAGAATAAATATGGCGATGATAGAAGAACTGAAATAGAGAAAAATATCAACGATATAAATATTGAAGATTTAATACAGGAGCAGGAAGTAGTTATAACATTAACTCATGCTGGATATATAAAAAGAATAGCAGCAGATACGTATTCTGCTCAAAAAAGAGGTGGAAAAGGAATACAGGCAATGACTACAAAAGAAGATGATTTTGTAGAGCATATGTTTATTACATCCAATCATAACAATATATTATTCTTTACTAATAGAGGTAGGGTTTATAAATTAAAAGGCTATGAGTTACCTGATGCTGGTAGAACAGCTAAAGGAATGAACTTAATAAACTTACTACCTATAGAACCAAATGAAAAAATACAGGCAGTTATAACTTTTAAAGAATTTAATGAAAGCAACTATTTTATAATGGGTACAAAACGAGGCCTAATTAAGAAAACTCAAGTTAGTCAATATTCATCTATAAGAAAAAATGGTTTAAATGCAATAAACTTACGAGAAGATGATGAACTTATAGGTGTTAGGATGACTACAGGTGAGAGTGAAATACTTGTGTTTACTAAAAATGGTTATGCTATTAGGTTTAATGAAAAAGATGTAAGACCTATGGGAAGAACTGCTACTGGTGTTAAAGCTATAACTCTAAGGGAAGAAGATATAGCAGTTGCTATGGATATTGTATGTGAAGGACAGGATGTTTTAGTTATAAGTGAAAATGGATTTGGAAAAAGAACACCTGTATCAGAATATACACCTCATAGAAGAGGCGGAAAAGGTATGATAACCTATAAGGTATCAGAAAAAACAGGGTTAATAGTTGGAGCAAGATTAGTAAAAGATGAAGATGAAATGATGCTTGTAAATAGCAGTAATGTAGCTATAAGACTTAATGTATCAGATATATCTACAACTAGTAGAAATGCAATGGGTGTTACTTTAATGAGAACAGGTGATGAACAAAAGGTAGTTGCTATTGCTAAAATTAATTATGATGAAAATGTAGAAAAAATTGATTTAGAAAAAGATGATGAAGAAATAAAAGGTGAATAAATTTTAAAAATAAGTGAGGAGTAAGTACTTCTCACTTATTTTTTATATAATAAAAGTTTTAGTTAACAATGGTTTATCTCACAGTTTTAAATAAACCAAACCACGTGTGTCAATATGAGAAAAAGCTTTAAAAATAAAGAAATGCATAGTAAAGTTAGGATATTTCAATACAATCAGTAGATTTTGTTAATAAAAAGGTGTTAAATTTGATAAAATATCACTTGTCGTTAGCAAATACGACAATTTAAATTAATCAATTCAATGTTTGACAAGTTTGAAATTACATGATATAATATAAAAGTCGTGTGATTGTTAAAAAAAAGAACTTAAAAAAAGTTCTTGACAAAACTAAGCAAACATGATAAGATGTAAAAGTCGCTGAGATGCGACAAGATCCTTGAAAATTAAACAGAGTGAAAGTAAGATTTAAATCTTATTTTAAATAAGCCAGTATTAGTTAAACTAATAAGTTTAACGTCAATAATTTGAGTACAGA